>NZ_JBHZOT010000003.1:0-859753 GCF_042787735.1 Priestia sp. YIM B13490 | reverse complement strand
AAGAAGAAAGAAAAATGCTGCCGGCACCTCAAACAGAAGAAACATCTGTATAATATACTAACTATAGAAAGAAGGAATTCCGATGAGTAAAAGTCGTTTATTGGTTACTAACATTGTTGGAATCATTGTGATTTTATTACTAGTAGGCTTTGGTGGATATTATTTCTACGAAAAAGCAAATTACGTTAAAACAGATGAAGCGCAGGTAGAAGCACCGCTTTCACAAGTCATCGCTTCAGCTAACGGTCAGTTAAGCGAATGGAATGTAAAAGAAGGAGATAGCGTTTCACAAGGTGATTCTGTTGGAAGCTTAAAAGAAGGCGAAAAATCAACAGACGTAACGTCTATGATTGACGGAACAATTATTAAAAACAACGCATCTCAAAATCAATTAGTAAAAGCTGGCGATGTGTTAGCACAAACAGCTGATTTATCTAAAATCTACATCAATGCAAACATTAAGGAAACAGACCTAGGTGACTTAGAAGAAGGAGACAGCGTCGACATTACAGTGGACGGAGACTCAGGTAAAGTTTTCAAAGGCCACGTTGAAGCAATCGGCCGCGCAACAAACTCAGTGTCTTCTATGCTTCCTGCTCAAAATACAGGAAACTATACAAAAGTAACGCAAAAAGTACCGGTGAAAATTTCAATTGATGATGCATCAGATAAAGTTCTTCCAGGTATGAACGCAGAAGTGAAAATTTCAATTTAATAACGGAAAAAAAGCTGCTTCCTCTAAGGGAGCGGCTTTTTTTATGCCTAAACAAATAAAATAAAAAATGTGCTAAAAAGGGGATGTATACAAAGGAAATGTGTGGTAAGATACTTCTTGTTTGAAATTGGATATCGGTAAAGAAGGTGATGGGATGACCGCGGTCGAAACAAAAAAAGGGCCAAAAGAAAAGCTGAATTTGTTTTTCTTAACGTGGCCGATCTTTTTAGAAGTGTTTCTTTTTATGTTAATGGGGATTGCTGATACCTTTATGCTAAGTGCGCTGTCAGATGATGCTGTATCAGGAGTCGGAGCAGCCAATCAATACCTTCACATTGCGATTTTGGTGTTAGAGGTCATTGGTAACGGGGCGGCAATTGTTGTCTCTCAGTATTTAGGATCAAAACGGTATATGGAAGCGTCAAAGATTTCTGCTTTGGCCGTTACGTTAAATTTAGGAGTCGGGCTAGTCATTAGCGCGGGTTTTCTTTTGTTTTCAAGACATATGATGGAAGCGATGAACTTACAAGGTGACGTACTGATGTATGCACAAAGCTATTTATCCATCGTTGGAGGAGCTATTTTTCTTCAAGCGATTATTAACTCTCTTGCAGCGATTATTCGCGTACATGGCTTTACGAAGCAGGCAATGTTTGTTTCACTTGGAATGAACATTTTTCATATTGCAGGAAACTATGCTTTAATCTTCGGGAAGTTCGGCTTTCCGGAAATGGGCGTTCAAGGAGCAGCAATTTCATCTGCGTTCAGCCGATTCGTTGCCCTTATTGTGTTCTTTTGGCTGCTGTATCAAGTGATGGAATATAGAGTGAAATTTCAGTACTACATTACGCTTTCAAAAGAATATATCGGTAAAATTTTGAAAATCGGTATTCCGTCGGCTTTTGAACAAGTGATGTATCAAGGCTGTCAAATTGTCTTTTTATACTATGCAACCTACCTAGGAGCAGAATCACTTGCTGCGAGACAGTACGCGATGAATATTTCAATGTTCATTTACTTATTTGCCATTGCAATTGGAATGGGTACAGCGATTATTGTCGGCCGTTTAGTAGGCGGAAACGAAAAAGATGAAGCGTACCATCGCGTATGGAAAAGCGTCAAATGGGCCAGTGCCGTAACGATGATGATGGTTGTTCTTGTGATGACATTCAGAACACAGCTGATCAGTGTGTTTACAGACAATCCGCATATCATTGAGCTTGGGGCGACGGTGCTGCTTCTGAGCATTGTGCTTGAAACGGGAAGAACGATGAACATTGTGCTGATTAACTCGCTGCGGGCAGCGGGAGATGCCAAATATCCGGTGTTAATTGGTGCCATGTCGATGGTCATGATGAGCTTGCCGCTCGGTTATTTCTTCGTTTTCCATTTAGACATGGGGCTCGCTGGCATTTGGCTTGCCATCGCAGCCGATGAATGGACGCGCGCAGTTATTATGTTTTTCCGCTGGAAAAGCCGAGCATGGGAAAACTACGGACTTATACAGCACGAACAAACAGCTGAAGAACCAACGCCGGTTCAAGTATAAAACAAAACCTCTGCAGGATGTGCAGAGGTTTTTTGCTGTGTGAAAAAACGAAGTGAAGCTGGTCTTTTTATGCAAAAAGCTTTAATTTGTGGGAAAAAACGGGTATGGGTACAAAGGAATGGTTTTATTCTACTTATTCTTTGTTTTAGATAACGGTATATGGTTGGATAACGTATTTAGACATGAGTCTTTTTTCTCTTATTTTTCATTTTTATCTCAATTCATGAAACTAGAAGCATAAAAAAGAGAGTTTTTTCCTATTTAGCTATAATGAGACAAATTTTATACTTATAATTATTGGATTAAACTCGAAATGTGCGGAACAGGAGGAACGATATGGGGTTAGGAAGCGTATTAGACGGACTGCTGGGTGAAGTATCTGGAAGAGTCTCAGATGTAGAAGGGAAAATTTCTAAGCTAAGAACGGCTAAAAGTAAAATTGAGCATGAACAAGCTGTTTCGTTAAAAGAAATTGAACACATCAAAAAGCCTGAGCTGGGAGACAAATGGACGGGTACGTTATCGGATGATTTTGACGAAAAACGTACGGCAGCCTACGACAACATAAAAGGCATTTTAGACGGTGATTACGATGGATACATTCGTGAAATTGAAACAAAGATATGGGCGCTAGAAGCTGAAAAAGGAGCTTTGAGCGGCTTGAACGCCGTTATTGGAGAAGCGGATTCTTTATTAGCTAAAGGTGAAGAAGCCTATGACGCAGTAGAAAACAAGATTAGTGAAATTAGAAGGGGGCTGTTTTCATGACAATTAAGCTTGATCACGCTGACGTTATCAAAAAGCTTGAAGCAGTCAGCACAGCGATTGGAAATTTATCCATTAGCAAAATGCCTGACCTTGGAAAAAACAGCCTTGATACTACAGAGAAATGGGAAGCGCGCGAAGAAGAAATTCAAACGCTTATTTCTACTTATATAAAAGCACTAAACAAAAACGTAAAAGATACAAAATCTAATGTAGACTTACTAAAAGAACAAGACGAATCTATTATCCATTCGTAGCAGCAAAGGGGGATGACTGTGGGAAAGGTATACGATGCAAAAGCACTGTTTGATGTAGCAAAAGACAGGGAAAAAGCCTACGATGAGTTACTCAGCCAGCTGGGTGAACTGAAAAAAGCGCTGCAGGGCGTAGCGGACTTAGATGGCAGCTTAGAAGGAAAAGGCGCTGATAATATAAAATCTTTTTATAAGCAGCACGCCGATACGGCCGGACAGTGGGAAAACTTAATTAAAATGCAGCAAAGCTATTTTTCAACGCTTCACGTTAAAGCTGAAAAAGCAAAGCTATCAGGAAGCACGATTGTAACTGAATCATTTTTAGAAACGGAGCTAAAAAACGCCAACAGCAATGCTAAAGAAATGGTTGCGCAGCAGCACGACGATCTGCAGAGTATTTTAAACGGCATCGATGATATCGTCTCTATTTCAGCGTTTTCAACGAGTGAGTTTAACGATAAAATAGAAGAAGCAGAGAAAAAACGCACCGATACAATTGAAGCAGTGAACCAGCTTGACGCTGAATGGTCAAAAGAATACAGCGAAATGGACGATTTCTATGCGGTAGTGGATATGCTGGTAAGCGGCTTAGAGCTTGCTACGAGTCAAGGAGGAAGTGTCTATCAGCTTGCCTTTGACGAAAAAGCCTATCACGACAGCGAGCTGTATAAAGTTCAAACTAAGCTAAACGACTATGCAACTTCATATGTTGACTACAACAAGCAGCAAGAAGAAGTATACGAGCTGGAAAAAAAGCAAGAAGAAGAAGCAAACAAGCCGTGGTATGAAAAAACGTGGGACGCGGTTTCTACCTTTACAGGAGAGGTCAGCGGATATTATGATTATAAACGAGCAGCAGAAGGCGTGGACCCTGTTACGGGTGAAAAACTTTCCACCTCACAGCGCGTCGCAGCGGGAGCCATGGCAGCAGCCGGCTTCATTCCGGTTGTCGGCTGGGTAGGAAGAGCCGCAAAAGGCGGAAAAGCCATCTACAAAACGGCTAAAGGCCTAAGCGCAGCGGATCACGCCCTAGACGCCTACAAATCCGCCAAATCCTTCAAAGTCCTGGAGCAAACCGAAAAAGGCCTCTACGGTCTTGTGGCTGCAAACGGCTTAGGAGAATACATGACCGGACGCGACATGTTCGGGAATAAAATCAGTGAAGAGCAGCGTAAAGCAAGTCTTCTGCAAGCCTTAGGAATTGCTGGAGCTGGGGCGCTTTCTACGAAGGTAGCGGGGAAAACAGCGAAAGCAGGCGCTAATGCCGTGGCAAACGGAGCGAAGAAGCTTAGTGATATGCGTAATTCACTTCGTACTGAAGTTATTACGAACAGAGCCCGCAGTGCGTACCAAAGCGTTCAAAAAAGCTCTCCATCGTGGACTCAATCCTTAAAGAAAACGTATAACAATATTCTAGATTCGAATATGCCGAGACTCATGCCAGAATTAGCGCCTCTAGGTCCAGACTTGGGCCAAAGAACGGTTCGAGAGACGTTGCAGAACTCAAAAAATTATGTCATGCAGAAAGCTGAGAAAGTTTCGGTTGCTTACAAGGGTGCGGCTAATAAAAGTAAGATTGATATTGGTAAAACCGATATAGATGAACTAAGGGAAAAATGGAATGTTCCAGAAACTGAAACAGTTGCAGTTGGAAAAACGGATGTAAAAGGATTAGAAAATTTAACTTTTGAAGGCGGATCACCGAAAGTACGCAAAGAAGCTGGGTTACCTGATTTAGATGAAATAATGCCTAACAGAAATATTAAAGCTCCAGGAAATAACCCATTGTTCACTAGACATGCAGAGGAAGGAGTTCTAAATGAATTAGATTCAGCAGTAATAAAGGCAGGTATAAAACCAGAAGATGTAGCAGGAACATTAAAACTACATCAATCGAATCCTTCAGGTGTATGTAGGAAGTGTTATCAAGGGTTAGCAAACGATAAAGTACCGCCGGGTGTGTTAAAGCAATTAAGTTTAAAATATCCTAATTTAAAAATCGAAGTAACATCGGAAATTAATGAAAGCATTAAAGTAACTGGTAGGCTTAATCTAATGATTAAAAATGGAAAGTATATTGATTAGTTGGAGGTTAATTATGGCTAATACTGAATTTAATAATTTAACAGAAGACGGTAAAGTGATATTTTTTCTGGGACTTTCAGAAAAAGCTTTGTCGGTCTTTTCTCAAAAAGAAGATCAAATTTTAGCTCAAGAAGTTCTATATAAATGCTGGGAGTGGCTAGAGAATAAAGAAAATATAGGAGATATTCTTTATGAATTATTAGACAATGAGGAAAACGGTATAACAATAGTGCAAGAGATGTCGGATAATGAAACGGATGTAATAGCTTGGAACTGTGTTATTGATGCAGTTGCTTATACTAGCAGAAAAGCGTTTGAAAGAGAAGGAGTTAAATATTATCCAGAACCAATCGCTTTAGTTGATGAGACATTGGTAGACCATTTTATGGATTGTTTTGAAATGTGTATAGAGAATTCAGATAGTTATATCCAGAGAATAAATTCTTTATTGGATGACCATAAGAATAGGGATATAGCGAGTGATTTGCGGACAGAAGTTTTAAAGGAATTACAAATACAAAGTTAATTTTCACACTATCATTTTATGAATTTTTTAGAATGATAATTATCAAATTGGAGAAGAATGTTTGCAGTTTAGAATTATAGAAAACGCTATTATGTATTGAAAGAGCACTTAATAGCGTTTTAAATAACACTTGCTCTTGTTGTCTTATAAAGTATTTGTGTCTAGATGAAAAAATACTTACTTGACATTCAAAACTCCTGTTGGTTGTCTCATCATAGACTATTACGCGCGATAATAGGACTAGAAGCAAAGCACGAGCTTAAGAGAGATGAAATTTATTAGGCGATGAATAAAAGGATGACAATAAAAAAACTTGTAAGTGTTGACATAGAAATTGTCAGAACATATATAAGATTTCATACCGTTACTACAAAATAAACGAACTTAAAGCACTTGATTGTCTACTTTAGGCAACAAGTGCTTTCTTTTATCTGAGGGTATATAATTTCAAAGGGTTTTCATTTTTAATTGTTTCAATTGAAGCTTAGTCTGATTAGCTAAAGGCCTAAGCCTTGCGACCAAAGGAACCGAAAAGCTTAACAACATGCGCAACACGCTTCGCACAAGCGCCGTTGCCAACGTCACAAAGCAAGCCTACCAAAGCGTCAAAAATGCACCGGCCTCTTGGACACAGTCGCTACATAAAACGTATAACAACATCCTAGACAGCAGTATGCCAAGACTCATGCCAGATCTTGTGCCGGCTGGTCCAGCACTTGCCCAGCAGACCGTGAGGGAGACCTTGCAGAATGTGAAGCAGCAGACGATGCAGATGGTAACGAAGGTGAAATATGATCCAGTTCATAATCGCTATCGCGGAGCTGGCGGAAGATTTATGTCCAAGCGTGATGTGGAGAAGTTGGGTGATTCGGTTAAGGTAGAGACAGTTCGGAGGGTTGATAAGCCTGCAAAAGTAGAGAGTGTGAGTGAACGGGAATTTCAAAAAGGTACGGCTAATAAAACAGCTAATGTTGCAGAAGGTATTATTAGAGATGGAAGTCATATGACTACGGAAGGTGCTTTAAAACCAAATGTTAAGTATAAAACAGGAGAATATGAGTATTTATATGAGACAGACAACACGGGAAGACTCAAAGAGTTTGACGCAGGAGACTTAAGATTAACAGAGAGAGATAGTAGATTACCACATAAATCAAACACGCCAGGAAAAGAAACAGGTGACCATGCTGGACATTTAGCTGGTGATAGATTTGGAGGCTCGCCAGATCTAGATAACCTCGTATCGCAAGCAAGTGATGTGAATTTAAGTAAATACAAGAAGTTAGAGAATAAATGGGCTAAAGCAATAGAAAAAGGAAAACATGTTTCAGTTAACGTTAAAATAAATTACGAGGGTAATAATGTAAGACCAAGTAGCTTTGATATAGAATATGAAATACAGGGACGTATGAGTTTTACAAGTATAGAAAATTAGAGGTGGTTATATTATATGAAGGTATTTGAAGATTATTTTTCAGAGTTACAAACAGACATGGTGGCTATTTGTTTAGAGTATGTTGAAAATAAAGCAGATGAAATTTATATCTATTGTTCACATGAGTCTAAAATGTATGTTTTTGACTTTTTCTTTAGAATTAATGGAAAGCTAGTCCATAAACATCAACTAAATGAGGCTACAGCCAAATTAGATGGTCAAGACAATCTAGTTTATGACGTTTCAAGAGAAAGACAGAAGGCGGCTTTGAAAATTGGTAATGATGACTTGAAACTTATTCATAAGAAATGTGAAGAATTCGATAGGGATATGCCGACCGAAATGAAACTTTTTTATGATGTTAAGAAAAATAGTTTAAAAGCAAACTATAGATATGACTTAATTTATACAAATGATGACGAACTATTGCCAGATGATATTTTTGATTGTTGGTTCGAAGAAGTAAAAGAAAGTCATTTGTAAATTAGACCTTGATTGGCTAAAGCCTTTCAAGGTTTTTTACTTTAATCAATATTGAATCTTCCAAATCCTTCAAAGTCTTGGAGCAAGCCGAAAAAGGCATCTACGATATTGTCATCATAAATGGCTTGGAAGAATACATAACCAGACGCGATGTGTTGAGGAACAACATTAGTGCAGGTAAAATAGATAACAATTGTTCTAATGGAATTTGGTTTATATGGAGAAAGATAAAGGTTGGGCAAATGCTTTGAAGGAAGCTTTTCTAAAAAAGTATCGGTAAAAAGATTTTCCTGTTAAAGAGGGCATTCGATACGCCCTATCAAATTTAGAATAGAGTATCAAATTGAAGGTGAAGAACTAGGGATAGTAACACTTGAAAACCAGTCAGGAGGATAAATTTTATGCAAATGGAAAGCCAGTTACAGGAATTGTATCAAGAAATAGCAGAAACGGTTAATAATATGATTCCAGAAGAATGGAAAAGATTTTATTTTTATGCACAGATTGATGAATCAGGGGGGCGAGTTTACTTTTTTTATAAATCAATTAGAGATAATAGCTACACGTATAGTCTAGATATACCAAAACAATTTAACATATCGGAACTAGAATTTAATAATGAAGAAGATAAGCTTTTTGATCTTAGTGAACAGCTCAGGGAAATCTTTAAAGAAAATAACCAGGAACTATGGTATTCTTTTACGCTAATGTTAGAGCAAACAGGGAAGTTCTCTGTATCATTTGATTATACAGATTGGTTGAATACAGATTACGGATTTGTAGCACAGAAAAAGATTTGGAAGTATAAATATTTAGATGAAGCACCGGCGGATGAAAAAACTAAAAGTTTAATAGATCAGTATTTAAAAGAATATCCAAATAATCCTATTTAAATAATTATTAAGGCTATACAAATAAAGGAAGCAGTAAGCACAAAGTGAAGATGCGGGATTTTCGAGTACAAATATTTAAGTAGAGAATTAGCGGATGAAAAAGATAAAGAACAAATGATGAAAATGAAAAGATATGAAGAAAATTTTAACAGCAATAATCAATAAGTTATAGCATTTGAGTGTTTTTTAAAGGAGGCAAGAACTTATGGATAAGGACGATATTCATTTTCTTCAACAGTTACTTAATAGGACAGATAAGGATTACATAATAAGTTATTTATTGAATACTAATAACTCTCTATTGCTTCATTACTCTGCTGCGAATTATAACTGGAATAGTGGATTTAAAGTGCCAACAGTTATTCTAGAAAATGCAGCTTGTGATTTTGGAACAGGTTTACTGATGTTTCATTATGCAGACGGGTATCGTATGTTAGAAGATCCTGGTGAAGTTTCAAATTCCCCCTTGAAAAATTGGAAAAAATTTTTAGGGGAAGTTTACAATAAACTCATAAACTTAGAGTTTACATCTCAGGATATCTCTTTCAATCCTGCATTAACAAATATTCAAAAATATAAATTAAAGAAGAGCAATCCAAACATTCCTGAACTCCTTATTAATAAATCTCCAGGAGATGTGGTTGATATTTTTAAAATATAATGAATTAGTAACTAACTAACTAACTAACCTTAGATTAATTGATGCATTATAAAAAGAGTTAGGTGTAAGTCTAAAATACATAAAGGAAGCTAAATATCAATATCAAGCAGCTAAATCTGGAAGAATGGTAGGTATAGAATTTGAACGAACTGAAGTCATGAAAAGAGTGGCAGGTGAGACCGTTTTTGTTGGTGTTTCATTAAGGTCAAATGTATCGGAGGTTGCTAAAAGTGGAAAATGAAATGAAGAAATTACATAAAGAAATAGCTGAAACAGTGAATAAAATGATACCAGAAGAATGGGGAAAGTTTTATTTTCATGCTCAAATATCAGAAACTGGAGGAGGAACTTACTTTTTTTATAATACCCTTGAGAATGAAAAGAACTATAAATATAGTTTAGAAATTCCTTATGAATACGACATTGATAAAGAATTCTATAAAGTGAAGGACCTAACTTTACTTGAGTTAAGTAATAGATTAAGAAACGTTTTTAAAGATAATCAGCAAGAACTTTGGTACTCTTTTACGCTATCTGTTGATAGCGATGGCAAATTAAAGGTGCATTATGATTATACAAATTGGTTTGACACAGATTACAGCTTTGATGACCAGTTAGTGATTTGGGAATATAAATATTTAGAAGCAGAACCAGATGATAGCGAAAGCAAGGCGTTAATTAATAAGTATTTAAATGAGTATGCCAATAATCCAATTTAGCATAAATCCAGTATTTGTGCTTAAATTCCCATCTCATGAAGATACTAAATTAACCCTAAAGAATTGCATCAAGAGAACATTTTACAAGCGTAGAATTAAAAGTCTATAAGCGAGGTGCACCATCATATGAAAGAATTTGAAGAACGATTTAGTGAACTCCAAGCCGATATGATATCAATTTGTATGGAATATATTAACGATAGAGCCGACAAAGTGTATATCTATGCTTCGTGTGAAGGAAACATTATCGCCAGTAAGTTTTTTTACCTTATTAACAATCAATATGTAAAATCTCATCAAGTGAACGACGCCTTAGAGGATGAGGATGAAAGATATGATACATCTCCGAAAAGAGGATTTATGGTATTAGATATTTTAAATGAAGATATTGAAAAAATTGAAGCGCTGTGTAAAGAAAATAACAGAGACATGCCAACGGAGATGAAATTAATTTATGATGTGAAGAGCGGCCACTTTACAGCGGAATACAATTACGAGATGGTTTATACAAATGATGATGTTAAAACCGCTAGTTATAATGCTAATGAGTGGTTTGAAAAGGTGAAAGGTAATAGACTTTAATATTTTGCTAGGGCTTCTTAGGCAATTTAACAAGGCAGCAGGAGGAATGTTAGATGAACGAAGAAAAAGTGAATAAGCTATATCAAGACATGGGCAATATCGTAATAGAGACCATTCCGGAAGCGTGTTCTAAAGTTTATCTTTATGGTGAAGTTGTTGATGGTGCCCAAACAGCGTACTTCTATTATTATCCTAATAACAGTGATGAAATTATATACAGTCATGACATTCCTGAAATTTTTGCTGTAAGTGAAGAAGACTATGTTAAACAATGGAACAAATTATTAGACTGCATCCAAGAATTGTGGAAAGTGTTTACCGGAAGTGAGAACCAAGAGCCATGGACCAGCTTCACTTTAATTTTTAATCACAAAGAAACGTTTACGATTCAATTTAATTATGATGATCTTTCAGCCGCAGATTCCCATGCTAGGAAGACAATATGGAAATATGAATACCTTGGTATCTTGCCAAAAAGTAAGCTAGGACAAAAGCATCTAAAGAGATATCTCGAGGCTGTAAAAGATAGATAAAAAATGAACAGCTTATAGTGTAATTCATTATGTTAAATATACATATTTCAATAGGGAATGAAAGAATACTACAGAGAAGGAGTACATTCAATGGAAATAAAAAAAGATTCAATCATTTATCCATTACCATCGGATAATTTACTAGCTGAAAAGGAAGCGTTTTGGAGAGTGAAATTACCTCCAGACTATAAACAAATGATAAAAAGAAATAACGGGGCTTCTCCAGAAGCAAAAGCTTTTAAAGTGAAGAGTCATAGCTATGTATTAATAAGGTTTTTATGTATTCTTGAAGCCCCAGAGAACAATGAAGCCGGTACGTTTGATATTGATGTAACATGGACTCAATTAGAGGATCGGCTTACAGATGATGGAGATTTATTGGGAGTAGCTTTATTACCAATCGCGACTTTATTTGCAGGAGATTTTGTGTGTTTAGATTATAGAAATTCAAGAGATAACCCTAGCGTTTGTGTATGGGATCATGAAAATTCTGCTGAGCTTGAGCCGAACACGTACCCTGTTGCAGATACATTCAAAGAATTTTTAGCTATGCTTCATTAATCCGCAGCTAAAGTAGGGCATGAAAATAATTGTGGATTTTTTGAGGCTCTCCTAGAAGTAGGCGTGATCAAATAGTAAATGTTGATTCAATTAATTATAAAAAGGGGATACGAATGAAGAAGATCGTAGAATTATTTCATGATATAGATTGTACATTGTCTCCCATGATAAGTTTTTATAGCGCTTTATCAGATCAAAAATTTTTAAAAGTCTTACACTATTTTTCAGAGGAAACTGGTTATGGAAATGAGTACCACATTTGTACATTTTCAGGTGACTTAGAGCCGTGGGAAGAGGGTTATGTTGAAAACGGAATTGAATTTCTAGACGGTACGGGTGACACTGACAAAAGTGTTATTGTCGATTATGAAACGTTTTTAACTTACTTGCACAAAATCTGCCGCGTATATATTGAAGATCATGCCCATGATAAAGAAAAAGTGATGGCTCTTTTACATAAAATCAAACAAAATTATAGTAATGAAGACTAGTAGGAGTATATGAAGAAGCAACGAATCGAGTCTTGCTATAGACAATAAGCTCCCCACACTACAGCGCATCACACCAAGCAGAGAGACGATATATTTTGGAGAGGATTCTACAAGGTAGAAAGTAGAGGGAAAACGAAAAATGGAAACAACTCACATAGCAAAAGCTATTAGAGGTGCTATAAAAGGTCGTCACTTAAATAAAGTAAGAGACTTATTTGAGAAAAATCCAGAAATGTTAACATTGGTCACACCTTTTGGCACATGGCTACATGTAGCGACAGCTCATGGTCATTTAGAAATTGTACAATACCTTATTCGTGCTGGAATAGATGTGAATGCACAAGGAGGAACTTTTTCTACCAATGCCTTAGAAAGAGCGGCTGCAAAAGGACATATAGATATTGCTAAGTATCTTATTAACCATAATATTGAACTTGATATTAGTGAACCAGATAGAAATCCGCTGTTTGCTGCCATATATAACGGTCATTTTGAGATGGTTAAACTGTTAGTCGAGAATCATATTAATATATCGATTACATACTCTGGTGAAAATATGAAAGAGATGGATGCCTATGAATTTGCGATTGAACGAGGACAAATAGAAATTGCTGAATATTTAAAGGGAAAGTTGAAATAGATAATTTACTTAGCGAAAGCAGGTGTAATGATGGTAGGCTCAAGAAACCTTATGAATAGTATATGGTTTGGTGAAAAAATCACTTTATTTCAAGCTGAAATAAAAGAACATCTATTAAAAAACCATACAGAAAGGGACATTTTATTTAATTTAATCGAGTTATATAAAATAAGGGATTTTACTCAAAAGCCGTCATTAATTCAATTGATGAACCGGACTAAAGATGAAGCGGTTTTGAATTTGTGTATAAGGGTCTTTTTCGCTATCGCAACACATGACGACTTAAGAGATTCAAACAACCTGCGATTTCTTAGTAAAGGTACTGAAGAAACAATTGATACGTTTGCATCAGCAGCGATAACATCACTTTCTCTTGAAGTAGTTCCATATTTATTGGCTTTACTTGAAGACTGGAACGAAATTGACGATACGGCTATTATCATAAGGGAATCGCTTGATTTTTTCCTTGACTATGAAGCGAAAATTGGAGAAGAGGCGACTGCCGAGGAAATAGGAGACTATTATGTTGAGTATTGCAATGAGAATGATACAGAAAGTTATTACTTTCAACAAAATTTAGCTTTTCCCGGCGACTTAGCAAAAAAATTAGTCCAAAGAGCGGTGATTGCAGCACATAACGAAGAACCATTAAAAATGGAGTTGATTCCATCTTTATTATCCATTTTAACTGGGGAAAAAGTGCCTGGAGATTGCCGCACAATTATGAATGCAAGCCATTATAAAAAAATGATGGAGTATATTAATAATCTTTCCATTAAAAACTGGGAAAAAGGACAAAAGTATTTTTATGGGTATAAGCTATAGAAAGCAACCTTACGTACTGTCCAAACGCAATATATTTGGCAACAAAATTAGTGAAAAAAGAAAGGGAAGAATAATTGAAAAAATTCATTAAAAATATAGGGGATAAAGTAGTCGTAGTTCAAGCAGAACATGAATTAAAAATGCAGGTTGAGAGTCTATTTCGTATCTTTGAAACGATAGAAAGAGAAAAATGGACTGACGGCTTTTCGATACAAATAGGGTGGTCGAACTTTATTGTTTCTGTAAAGGGTCAAGAGTATTACATTCTTTCACCGGACTATTCAGGGAATCCCTTTGAGGATTATACAGAAGATTTAACGCTTGCTCTATGGGTGCAGTTGGAACAAGTTCACTTTTTGCGCAAGTTAAACATGAAAAACGGTGAAGATGTAAGTTTTAGTGATAAAGTCGTGATAGCTAAAAATATACTAGAAGTAGATAGTATTTACTTACAAAGAAGCGGCGGAGCTGAACGAGGAGATTCTGGCTGGTACATAGGGCCGGTAAATGAAGAAGATGATACAGAAGAGCTTGAGGCTTTTTATGTTTATCAATTATTAAAGATTCGTCCATCCCTTATTCAAGTTTTAGCTTTACCATACGAATATATGGTGATTTTTGAAAGAGATCAAGTGAAGGCAGTATTAAATGAAAGAGATGAAGATATTTTGAGTGGAGGAAGAAATGATACAAATTGAACCTGAAAAGCAAGTGAGAATTGAGAAATATAAGACCAAAAGCGATGAATGCTTTGAAAATAATGATTACGAAACATCTATAGATTTATTGGTACAAGCTTGGGGTGAAATTCCACAGCCTAAAGGTTTATATCCTGACACTTACAATATTGTACGGGATATTATTGATACATTTATAGTGATAAAGAATTACAAAAGCGCTAAGCAGTGGTTAAATCATTTATATACATCGGATTTTGAAAGAATAGATGACGGAGAGCGTGAATTTTTATCAGGAAGTATTTATTATGAGTTGGGCGAATTAAATGTCGCAAAAGAATTTTTTGATATTGGTAATAAAAAGTCAGAAGGAAGATCGTTCGAAGGGCAAGATGTCAAATATATAAAGCTGCTAAAAGGATCATGAAGATGAAACCTTATTATTTCAGTAGGGAGATGCTGTAATGGAAATGAACGAGCAACTTCACCAGCAAATTGTCAAGTTATGTGAAGAAGGTGATCAATTTGCTGAACTGCAACAAATGAGTGAAGCGCTTGCTTTTTATCAACGAGCACTTGAATTAGTTCCAGAGCCAAAGGAAAAATGGTCAGCGGCTACGTGGATTTACGGCACTTTAGGTGATACATACTTTTCAATACAAAACTATGAAGATGCTATACGCAGCTTGGAATATGCCTTGAAGTGTCCGGACGGAAATGAAAATCCTTTTCTGTTGTTGCGGTTAGGGGAAAGTTTTTATGAGCTTGGAGAGTTCGAAAAAGCAAAAGCGTATTTGTACAAGGCTTATCAAATTGAAGATTATAAAATCTTTTTTCAGGAAGATGATAAATACTTTAAACTTATTATAGAGTTAATTTAAATAGAGAAAAAATATAGTTTAAGTGAAGAGTGAAACCCTCAGTAGAGCAGGCTATTGAGGATTTTTGGTTTTACTGCATATGAGTAGGGCGTGTGAACCAATATGCTGAAATAGAGTAAGAGTTTAATAGAGCACTATTTAAAAGAATATCCACATAATCCTATTTAAATCATTAGAAGAATTCTAGAAGGGGTTTCAGAAGGCTAAAGAAATCTCTCTGATACTATAAACTGGTGAAGAAGCCGTATGAACAAAAATATCTTAGGAGGTTTCTATGGATAATAAGGAAAAAGCAGTTAAAACCTATGATTTCATTAAGAACGGTGATACAGAACAAGCAAAAGAGATTCTGATTGCAGATAAAAGGTTGCTTGAATTTATAACTCCTTTTGGAACGTGGCTACACGTGGCTGTTAGAGCTGGTAGCCTTGATATGATAAAGTTCCTAGTTGAATACGGGATGGATATTAACACAAATGAAGGTGTACCAAAGTCAGCGCCAATTGCACATGCAGCGAGTGTAGGTGAATTTAGCATAGTTCAGTACTTATACGATAGAGGTGCAATATTAGATGTAAGCGATTCGAGTAGAAATCCTTTATTTTCAGCGATTTATGGCGGTCACCTTAATATTGTAAAATACCTTGTTCAGAGTGGTATTGATATTACTGTAAAGTATACGGGAGATACGATGAAAGATATGGATGCCTATGAATTTGCGATTGAACGAGGACAAATAGAAATTGCTGAATATCTAAAGCAAAAGCTGAATGAAAAAGTACAAAAGAGAGTGCTTGAAGACTAATAAAATCGTATATAGCAGGTCACAAAGCTAATAAAAGCAAGGAGGTCCATCTCATGCTAGAACCTATATATGCTGAAAACGTAATTGTCGGAGTGGTATATAAAAAGCAGTTTCAATGGTATGTAACCGATCGAGAGCTATGGTATCTGGATTATGTAAAGTTTACACAAGCTTTTGAAAATGAAGGTGATTCAGCGGTTGCTGAATATATTGAACCTGAACGAAAAGGAATCGAGGTTCTCAGCAGTGAAAATGCTGAGCTTTTTTTAAAACGTATAGAGTCATATAAAGCAGATGGAGCTACTCTTTTAAAGCTGTTTGAAAATAAAATAGAAAGCAAAGGTGAAGAAGACGTATTAGACTTTAGCCCTTCGTTTTTAGTGGATTTTGATCAAAAGGCGTTCTATTCCATGTTTCCTGAACCGGCTTCATTTGAAGAATATGTTCCAAGCGATTGGGAAGGAACGTATGAAGACTTTACAGGTTTGATTCCAGAAATAGAAAAGTATTGGGTAAATAAGGACGGAGAAAATTTATTTGAGCTGTGAAAGTAAACAGAGCATGGAGGGATAACGTTGTTTCGTGTTCAAACATTCATTAAGCGTCCAGATATTTTGATTACCGATTTATCATCTCTATATGAAAAGGAATCTACCTATTTTATCGAGATATCAAATGAAGCAGAACTCATTCGTTACGGTAATCAGCTTGATTTTACTTGCCTTGAAGGAGCTATTAAGCTCGAATACTACGGTGAGCCGCTTCTTGATGCATCTGCATGGGACGTTATAGATGGGATGTGGCTTTATTTGTTGAATGCAATGGAGAGTTTAAAAGAGACCGGGTATGGAGAGATGAATTTTCCAGATCAAGCGTTAGCATTAACCTTAAAATCGGCTTCTGAACAGTTTATACTGTATACCTTGCATACATCTCCTCCCGTAAAAGCAGTGCTTCCGAAACAAGACTTTTTTATGATGGTGTTAGGAGGAGCGGAGCAGTTTTTTAAAACGATGGAGAGATGTTTTAAAGGGAACTTTCAGTATTTCAATGAAATTAAACGTATTGAAGCGTTAAAAAGGCAGTAAGGAAGACGAGGTTACTAG
Organism: Priestia sp. YIM B13490; assembly: GCF_042787735.1. Taxonomy (NCBI): domain Bacteria; kingdom Bacillati; phylum Bacillota; class Bacilli; order Caryophanales; family Bacillaceae; genus Priestia; species Priestia sp. YIM B13490. The sequence continues at coordinate 842,567 of NZ_JBHZOT010000003.1, read as the reverse complement.
TAAAAGATTACAGGAACTATGGCCACATTGTGACGGCAAGTGTAATTACTCGGCGGGCGCTGCCTTTTTCGAGCTGTTGTCCGATAGTACTTGATGTTTGCACCCAATTCACTTCATCAGGATAATTCGTAATCACTCCGTCACTTTTTGTTTTCCACAAAAATGAAGCCGGAAGCCGCTTGGTTCCAGACCACGGTGATATTTTCATTCCGGCAGAATGGACTTGGTGGATAAGAGCAGGCGTTAGGATATCATAGGAAGGGTTAAAGTAAGTGGCAAAGTCAGCAAATTGCCGGATTGAGTTTGGGTTTGTATCTCGCTCTGAAGAAGTTAGTATGCCTATAGGAACGTTTGGGAGAAGCTCATGCATTTTTCTCATGGATGAAACGTTAAAAGACTGAATGATAACGTGATCGAGCTGTCGCTTGTTGATTTCAAAAGCTACTTTTTTTTCAATTCCAGGATAAAGTTCCGGCGCTTTTAACTCTATTAATATACCGATTTTTCCTTGAAATTCATCTAACACTTGTGAAAGAGTTGGAATTTTTTCATTCGCAAATGAATTGTCTTTCCAGCTTCCTGCATCCAAGCGCTGAAGCTCCGCGTACGTTAACTCTCGAATGTGTCCGCTTCCGTTTGTTGTTCGGTCTACGGTACGGTCATGCATAATAACGAGTACACCGTCTTTGCTTTGCTGCACGTCAAGTTCAATGTAATCCGCATTCATTTCTAGCGCTTGGTGAAAAGCAGCCATTGTATTTTCAGGTGCGTAAGCAGAGGCTCCTCGGTGCGCGATATTTGTGAGTTTTTCTTCCGTGCGTGCAAAAGCAGAAGAAGCAATCGAACAGCATAATAAGGCGACGGCGCTTAGAACAGCTAAATATTTTTTCATCACGTTTCTCTCCTATGCGTTGGTATAGAAACAGCATAACGAAAAAATGTGATGCTGATATAGAGAAAGTGTGTAGAAAGCGTTGACATTTCGTAAAGAAAAATAGGGATTTTTTCATGGTGATGTTTACAAAAAATGCGTAAACGAATAGGAATTTTAATCAAACGTTAAGGAAACAGCGCTATAATAAAAGGTGTGAAAAAAAGAATAGGAATTTCTTAGAAAATAGTTGTATAATAGGTGAGTCAGTCAATGAAAGGAATGGAACATGGATATTCAGTACATACATACGTTTACGATGCAAACAAAAGAGGAGTGCCGGACGCTTCAGCAAAAGCTAAAAGCACAAATTGATTTAACATCAGGCGTCAAAATGACGCATATACATAACTGTGCTGGTGTTGATGTTGCGTATTGGGAAGAAAACGGCATATCTTACGGAGCTTGCAGCATTGTAGTGGTTGATTATCAGACGAAAAACGTTGTAGAAAAAGTGCACAGTGTAGGAGAAGTAACTGTTCCTTATCTTCCTGGATTCCTAGCTTTTCGAGAGCTGCCTTTAATTCTTGAAGCGGCTAAAAAACTTCAAATAGAGCCCGACGTGTTTTTATTTGATGGCAACGGATATTTGCACTACGAGCACATGGGAGTAGCCACACATGCTTCGTTTTTTCTCAATAAACCTACCGTTGGAATTGGGAAAAGCTATTTAAAGATCAAGGGACATGATTACGTTATGCCTGAAGATACAGAGGGCGCTTATGAAGATATTGTGATTGATGATGAAGTTTATGGTAGAGTAGTAAGGACAGCCAAAGGGGTAAAGCCTATTTTTCTGTCGTGCGGAAACTATATTGATTTGGACATGTCGTATCAGCTTATGATGCATTTTATTTCAAAAGAAAGTAAGCTTCCGATTCCGGTCCGCCTAGCAGATCTGCATACGCATGAGCTGCGGAAAAGGTACCGGCAGTCAACAGGGAAGTAAGCTGTTCATAGTGAGTTCATAGTTTCCTTTTATACTGATGGTTGGAATATAGTAGTAGTGTAAAATTATTAAAGAATGAGTAAGGTGATTAAAGGTGAGTTCATTTGTTGCGAGTATTTTGGATTTTTTAACGAGCCTTGGCTATTTAGGTATTGCGCTCGGCTTAATGATTGAAATCATTCCAAGTGAAATTGTACTAGCTTACGGAGGGTATATGATTTCTCAAGGTATGATTAGTTTTCCTGGAGCAGTCATTGCCGGAATTATTGGCGGAACGATTGCACAGTGGTTTTTATATTGGATTGGAGCCTACGGAGGACGTCCGTTTCTTCAAAAATACGGCAAGTACTTATTTATTCATGATAAGCATATTGATCTTGCTGAAAACTGGTTTAATAAATACGGCGCGGGCGTTGTTTTCTCCGCTCGTTTTGTCCCGGTTGTTCGACATGCGATTTCGATTCCTGCAGGTATTGCTAAAATGCCGTTTTGGAAGTTTACGTCTTTAACCGTGTTAGCGATGATTCCTTGGTCGATTTTATTTATTTACTTAGGCGGAAAGCTAGGCGAGAACTGGGCGAACATTGAAGACGTAGCAAGCAAATATACGCTTCCGTTTGTGGTTGCGGCATTTGTTATTATTGTTCTTTATTTCGTATTCAAACGCACGCGTGCAAAGCGCGTATAAGATCGTTTTTGGACTAAAAGCATGGCAAAAAAGCCATGCTTTTTTTGCATGGGCAACCAGAAGCTCTTTTATTTGCTCATGACTTCTTCAAGTGCTATTATTTTTCATACGCACTAAAAAAGGAGACGATTTAACGTGGTACAAGAAATTGTATTAAATGATACGCCTATTCAAATTTACAGCTATGAACAAGAAATTGTAAAAGGCAAAACAAAAGTTTCAGTTGATTTCAAAGTAACAAGTGAGGAATATCATGATATTACTACACTTTTATATAAAGGTACTTTTCATGTAAATGTCCCGGAAGAAGATCTGGATTTCCAAGGAACGATTCATCAGTACTCTACGTCTTTTACCAATTTATATGAAAAAGGCCAGGTAGGGGATTTTTCATTAAGTTTAATTGAAGTGAACGAATAAGGAGCAGATGCGTGATGAAAGTAAGTATACTCGACCAATCGCCCGTTTCATCCCATCAGACCCCGGCAGAAGCGTTAGAAGCATCGATGCAGCTGGCCAAAGCGGGTGACAAGCTTGGCTATGAGCGCTACTGGATTGCAGAGCATCATGATTTGTCTGGACTTGCCTGTTCGGCTCCTGAAGTGATGCTTGGCTATATCGGCGCACAGACTAATAGAATTCGAATTGGATCGGGAGCGGTGCTGCTACCTCACTACAAGCCGTATAAAGTAGCGGAAACGTATAACATGCTCGCAACGCTGTTTCAAGGGCGAATTGATTTAGGAATTGGACGCGCGCCGGGTGGATCGGCTGAAGCAACAAATGCGCTGTCGGATAACTTCTTGCAGCAAGTATTTAAAATGCCTGAACTTGTTGAAGAGCTTCTGCAGTTTTTAGACGATAAATTTCCGGCTGAACATGAATACGCAAAGCTTTCAGCTTCGCCGCTGCCTCCTGTCTCTCCGGAACCTTGGCTGCTTGGCACAAGTAAAAAAAGTGCCGAGCTCGCCGCTAGAAACGGAATGGCCTATACGTTTGGACAGTTTATGAGTGAACAAGATGGTTCAGCTATTATTGATCAGTACAAACAGGCATTTCAGCCAAGACGGACCGGTGATCAGCCCTATGCGATTGTCACTGTATCGGTCATTTGCGCTGAAACAACGGAGCAAGCCCATCGCATCGCAACGAGCTCACTCGTATGGAAAATTCAGCAGGATAAAATGGAAGCAAAAGGCGTGCCTTCTATTGAAGAAGCGGCCAGCTATCCGCTGACAGAAGAAGAAGAGAAAAAAATGAAGAAGATGAAAGAAGCCATGATTATCGGAGACCCAGAAGAAGTACACGTCCGTCTTCAAGAAGTTCAAGCACGCTACGGAGCGGATGAACTCATGCTTGTCACCATTACACACGATCCGGCTGACCGATTAAAATCATATGAGCTTGTCGCAGAGAAATGCAAAAAATAAGAGCCAAATGTCGGCTCTTATTTTTTATGCCCGTAATAGTACTCAAATAAGTGCTGAAATGCTTCTATAGCACGTGAAAAAGAAGCGGCGTCTTGGCGGTCTTCTATTAACCAGCACGTGGCTAGTACAGAATGAGCGTATCCCCACAGTAAAATGCGTTTTTTATTTACGTTCAGTTCTTTTACAAATATATTGATTCGATGGTCAATTGTCTCTGCCACGTTTGTTTTAGGCAGATGATTTAAAAGAAAAGGGATAATTTCGTACTCTTTTTCTCCAATTAACCCTTTTGGATCAATTATTTTCCACGCCTCACCAGACTGTAAGATGTTATCATGATGCAAATCACCGTGAAGCAAAAAAAGCTGCTGAGAAGTCCGGTTTAATTCAGAGAAAACGGATAGTGCGTGTTGAAGAGTTTCAGAAGAAAGAAAATCAATACCGTTTGGATACATTTGTGTATACTCTCGAAGCTGCTTCTCTCTTTTAATGGCTGTTTCGATAGTGGAGTCCGAGTGAGGCATGCGCCATAGAGATTTCATAAGCCTAGCAGCGGTTAACGCAGCTTCGTCTTTAGTTGATAAAGAGGAAAGCGGGCATCCGGGAGACAGCTTTTCAAGCAGTAAAATGCCTTTTTCAGCATCGCTGTCCACGACCTTTACCGTGCTCTCACCAGCTAGTGCTGTCAGTGCTTCTTGCTCATGAAGCAGCTCTGAAGGCTCTACAAAAAGTTTGACAACTAGTTCACTTCCATCTGCTTTGCGCGCAGGAGCAACAAAGTGGTAAGAAAGGGGAAAGTGACTGTGAATGTTGATGCGCCAGCGCTCTTCACAGTAGCGAATCAGCTGAGGAAAGTCAGTTAACCACTTTTGACCTTTATGAGAGTGAAGGTGAGTAATCGTATCACAAAACGTTTGAGGCAACGTATGCATGCGTTTGTCTCCTTTGTTGTTTCCAATTTTTTCTGATAAACTCATCATATACAGTCTATATAGAATCTGTAAAGAAGGAGGAGATCCTACATATGAAGAAAAAGAAGGTGAAATCCCCTTGGGCTCTTGCGGGGTTCCCGGTTTATATCATTGGGTTTTCACTTTTACTTGCTGGAAGCGCACCGGAGTGGCTAGAAACGGTGAGTAAAATCATTATTGTTCTTGGAGTCATTTTGCTTATAATCGCAGGAATTGATCTTAAAAAACGAAAAAAATCAGTACAAGCCTAAAAAACTGCCGTTTGGCAGTTTTTTTATTTGGAGAAAGGGTAACAAGATAACTAGATAAAAATGTTGAATTATTATTCTGTTTGATGTATAAATATAATATAGAAACAACGGTATTGAAAGGAGAATGAACGTGTCTTACGTAATAAAAAAAGAGGTTCCGTCATTTGAGCAGTTTGCAGCTCTGCATGAAGCGAGCGGATTACATAAAAGTAAAAAAGGCAATTATACAAAAGAACAGCTGTTTGAAGCCGCAGCCAACAGCTGGTTTAGAGTCGGTATTTATGACAATGAACAATTAATTGCATTTGGCCGTATGATTTCAGACGGAATTTACCAAGCGCTTATTTGCGACGTGATGGTAGATCCCACATACCAAAACAAAGGGCTTGGAAAGCAAATTATTCAAGAGCTGTTGACGAAATGCGAAGAAAGCGGAATTGAATCGATTCAGCTGTTTGCAGCAAAAGGAAAGCATCATTTTTATAAAAAATTAGGGTTTCAAGAAAGAGAAGAAGACGCGCCAGGCATGTCGCTTGTTATATAAAAAAGCTCAGTGATCAGTCATACTCACTGAGCTTTTTGTATTATGCAGTTTTTAAAACCGTACTTTTTTGAACTAAATTCCAAGCAACTTTTACTAAATAAATAACAAGCAAAACGTTTAGCATAGATGTAGCAAACATAGAAAACGGATAGGACGTACTGTTTTGCATATTGCTGTCACCGTATAAAACAAAAAAAGTGTTCATAAAAATACTGATGCTAAATCCAAGGGATAAATAAAGCAAGTTTTTGTCTTTCAAATAAATATAAGCAAGCAAAGCAAGAGCTGCTGCTGGAAACAAGTAGCGTTCATGCATGCTTGAAGAAAACGTAAATACTCCGGAAATTTGAATAAGTGCTGCAAGAGCGGCGTATTTAAAGCTGCGTCCTTTTATATAAATAAGCCAAGAAAAAATAGTCGTCGCGACGATAAAAATAAGCCCCCACGTATGATAGCTGAAAAACAGCAGCGTTGCAGAGCTGTCTTTATAGTTTGCGCCTATTAAACTAAAAAAGTTATAGGCGTTAACAGAGGCATACGGGTACTCTCCAATGGTGGATGAAAATAAATTAATAATCCACGCAGGACTTTTTCCAGCTGAAAAAGGCAATAAAATCACAGCAGCAGTGAAAGCAGCAGTGAAAGCAATGCCGAAGAAATGTTTCACTTGCTTCAGGCGAATGAGCTCGAAAAACAAAATAGGCAGGATAATAATCGCCTGCGGCTTCATTAAGACCGCTGCTGTAAAAATAACGGCCGACGCGTAAATTCTTTTTTCCGTAATCATTACAATTGCTAGGACAATAAGCAAAGTGAAAAATGAATCGACTTGTCCCCAAAACGTTGAATTAACTAAAATGGCCGGATTAAATAAATACCCAATTGCTAACAGATAGGCAAAAGAAGGTGCCAAGTATTTACGAGCTAAACGATAGAGTAAATAAGATGTGACGACATCTGCTAAAATAGGCGGGATTTTAATCAACAGCGAAAAATACTGCTGAAAATCCGGTAAACTGCCAACTTTCCCAACGATAAACAAGATATAAATATAAAACGGCGGATAATCGCTTCCGCTTTTAGCATAGAAATTTGAAAAATGATTAGCCGCAACCGATGCCCAGTTTTTGAAAAGAGATGCATCCATATGAGAGCCTACCCACGGAATCAGCGCAATCCGGATAAATAGTCCAGTGCCAAGTAATGACCATAAAATAACGCGAGAATGCCCTATTGAATAATGCCATTTCTTTTTCTTTAATAATCCGTAAACGAAAGCTGCTGCTATAAAAAAGCCCACTGTATAAAGAGCGAGCGGCGTTTCATAGTCTTTATTAGCTCCTTGACCTGCGGCACCGTTATCCATAGATAGATTATGAAAAGGCGTTACGTGTTCTCCGGAATTGCTAGACGAAGCGGAACCGTTTCCTGAAGGAAGACGATGATCCCTCGAATTATTATCAGGAGCAGATATACCATTCGTAATCTTTTTTAACTGATGACTTTCTTGAATCGAAAATAAATGTTCTTCTCCTTTATAGTGTGATAGTGAAACGATACTGAAAACAAATGCTAAAAGAAAAGCAGCCATTACGATAAAAGCCGTTCTTTTTTGTAGTATGTTCATATAAAATCCTCCGATGACAATGTATCGAATAAGTAGTAGTGTGTCTCCATACTATAAGGGGAGTTGGTGAAAATAAAGTGAAACTTCTTTAATAAAGAGCGGAAGAGAGAGCATAAAAAAACAAGGCCTTAGAAGACCTTGTTTTTTATATTGCTTATAGTACAGCATCAAACTTATTTACTTTCCACTGTGAACCAGATTTATAAAATGTAACGGTGCGTTTTACACTTCCTCCGTCAACTGTTGGAACCGTAAATTGATAAGAGCGAACATCGGCACGTTGATAAGTTAGTTTTGCTTTTGCTTTGTTCCACTCTAGCATGCTGAATCCGTCACCGACAGGACGAGCAAGCTTTCCGTTATATGTGATGTAGCGATAATTTGTTAATCCTTTTTGAATAGCACTGTTTGTAAAAGTTTCAGATAAGTAGCTTACTAGTTTGCTTTTTGTATTAAAATCTTGACAAAGATATGAGTACTGAGTGCCTTTATAATTAAATGTTTTTTGAGTACATAAATTACCTTTAGATCCATGAAGTGCATTCCAGAAATGGTTGCTTGCGTTTGCTGCAATTTTTACCGCATTAGTCGTTGATAGATTTTGTGATGCTGCTTGAGCTGTAACTCCTGTGCTTAGTGAAAAGAAAAGAGCAAGTGATGCTAAGATTATTCCAAATTTTTTCATTTCCATTTCCCTCCTACTCATTCATTGAAATATATGTAACATTCATGCTGTTAATATTACAATTGTTACATTTATATTACAATACTTCTTTAAAGAAATAAAGAGTATTTCTTATATATGTTTGAATTATTCCCGTATTTTCTTAAATAAAACGTAGAATTAAAAGAAAACATATAAACAGTATGTCAATTATGTGTCACATATTTCGTCGCTTTACAAGTTCGTATATAATAGGAATAAACCGACCAGTATGCTGATGTAGGTAAATAGGTCAGGCACAAAAGGAGAACGTAGACTAATGGGTGTTTCAGAAGTAACATCAGGAATTATTATTACCACTGCTGTAATTGCTATTGTGATTATTACAGTCGGTGTTTTAGCTACAATGATTGCGATTGCGAAGAAAGCAAATAAAAAGTAAGTATGTAGAGGAGAGTTAGTATAATAACTAATTCTCTTTTTTTTGAAAAAAACCTATCGCTATTTTTATAATAAAAATGCATAAATAACGCGTGCATTATTCATAGAAAAAAGCAGGAAATTTACGTTTTGAAGCTAATAGATACATAAGGCAAACTGCGCACTTTCATTATAAAAATAATGGAAGGGGTTCTAACAGACTTCAAGTGATATCGCCTATTTTATGTCATAATGAATGATATTCATTAACACAGCATCTTAGACGCACTTTATAACCAAATAATGAGGAGAGTGGTTGAGTTGCAACGACAAAAAGTAGCAGTGAATGGAGAAAGGTTAAAAAATACGCTTGAACGATTTGCCGATTATGGACGAACACCTAATAACGGTGTAACCCGCCTAGCGCTGTCAGAAGAAGACCGTTTAGCACGAGATTATTTTTGCTCATGCTGCCGGGATCTTGGAATGGATATTAAAATCGACGATCTTGGATGTATTTATGCCACGCTTGAAGGACTAGAAGATAAGCCGCCTGTTGTGATTGGCTCACACATGGACAGCGTAAAAAAAGGCGGAAGGTTTGATGGAATCCTCGGTGTAGTTGCAGGGTTAGAGTTAGTAAGGACGCTGGTTGAACATAATATTAAGCCGAAGGTGCCGATTACCATTGTTAACTTTACGAATGAAGAAGGAGCGCGTTTTGAGCCTTCTATGATGGCTTCAGGTATTTTATCGGGCAAGTTTCAAAAAGACGTTATGATGAAGAAGACAGATGTTGACGGCGTGACGTTTAAGCAAGCCCTTCAATCATGCGGATATGAAGGCGATACGAGTAACCGTCTTACTGAAGCATCGGCATTTGTAGAATTACATATTGAGCAAGGGCCTATTCTAGAACGAGAAGCCAAATCAATCGGTGTAGTCGAGTGCGTGCTCGGAATGGTATGCTATGAAATTGAAGTTACCGGGGAGTCAGATCACGCCGGGACGACGCCGATGGACATGCGGAAAGACGCGCTTTTTGCAACTAATAATTTAATTGCTGAAGCTCGTCATGAGCTCGGCAGATTAGATTCAAATTTAGTCTATACAATGGGTCGTATGAACGTACTGCCTAATATTCATACCGTTATTCCAAATAAAGTTATTTTTTCGCTTGAAGCGAGACATACGGATGAAGATGTCATTGCATCTGTGGAAAAAATTATTCAATCACTGCCTGATCAAGCGGAGCTGTTAGAAGGCTGCGAAGTGCGGGTGACCAAGCTTTGGGGTCGCGATACCGTGTGGTTTGATAAAACGGTTTGCGATGAAGTGGAAGAGTCGGTTCGTTCCCTTGGCTATTCCTACAAGCGAATGGTAAGCGGAGCTGGACATGACGCACAGTTTTTAGCTAGCTATATTCCGACGGCTATGATTTTTATACCGAGCGTAAACGGAAAAAGTCATTGTGAGGAAGAGTTCACTCCTTGGGAAGAATGTGAAAAAGGTGTAAACGTACTTTTAGAAACAGTGATTAAGTTAGCTCAGAAGTAATGAGATAAAAGAGTAAACCTGCGGAGGTTTGCTCTTTTTTAGTGCTTAGAAAGACTGTGAACTATCGCATTGAACTTTTGGTTTATTATGGCTACAATAAATGAGAAGCATCGGGATGGATGTGAAAAAAGGATGTGAAAAAAGTGAGGTCTTCTCACTTACAGAAATGAAAATTACTATTATTATTGCAGATGATAATTCATTTATTCGAGAAGGAATGAAAATTATATTAAATACATACGAGGAATTCGACGTTGTTGCTACTTTAAAAGATGGTCAGGAAGCCGTTCAATATTGCAAGAATCATTCCGTTGATATTGCATTGTTAGATGTAAGAATGCCTGTTATGGACGGTGTAGAGGCTACAAAGCTTATTTCAGAGTCAACCAAAGCAAAGCCGCTTATTTTAACTACGTTTGATGACGATGAATATATTATTGATGCCGTAAAAAACGGAGCTAAAGGCTACTTGTTAAAAAATACAGAGCCAGAGCGCATTCGAGACGCAATCAAAAGCGTGTTTAACGGACATACGGTTCTTCAAGATGTTGTGCTAGATAAGATTAAATCAAGTTTAAACGCTGTAACTGAGCGCGAGTCAAAAGCGGATATGACACAGTTTACAGAGCGTGAAACGAGCATTATGACGCTGATTGCCAAGGGGCTTTCAAATAAAGAAATTTCTAAAACACTTTTTATTTCAGAGGGTACCGTAGCAAACTATATTAGTTCGATTTTAAGTAAAACGGGACTTGAGCACCGTACTCAAATTGCTATTTACTATTTAACCGGTAAAGGGAAGTAGGGCTATGGAAGTCGGATTAATGATGACTAAGCTCATCCTTATACTGTTTTTGGCTATTACGTACATTCAGTTTAATTATGTACACTCGATTTCAGCTATTGTGTTAGCACTGCTTCTTTACAGCTGTGTTAACATTGCAGCGTCCATTGTGAAAAAGAGCGTGTTCAAGCGTATGTTTATTGTTAGTTCAATTGTCCTTATTCTATATTGTGCGTATAAACTTCATCCTTTGTTTTTTCTTCTTTTGCCGCTAAACTTTTGTGAGCTTATTGGAGAATCAGTCGTGAAAAAATGGATGGTGCTGCTGATTGTTTTGCTTCCAATGCTGCTTGTTCCCTCTGACATTAGCGCGCTGTATGTGTTAGTCGCTGCGCTTACTTTCTTTATTTATACAGGAGCAGCTCGCTATCAAAAGAGGACAATCAATTATGAACAAAAGCTTGATGAAATGAGAGTAAGTATGCAAAAGCTGCAAAAGCATGTGAATGAAAATAAAGAGTATATGAGACAGTCTCAATATGCTTCAAAATTAGAAGAGCGAAATCGATTATCGCAGGAAATTCACGATAAGATTGGTCATTCAATGACAGGAGCGCTTATTCAAATGGAGGCAGCAAAGCATGTAATGAAGCAAGATGAAGAAAAAGCGCTGTCTCTTCTTCAAAATGCAATTACAATTTCGAAAGAAGGCATTGAAGAAATCAGGTTAACGTTAAAAAGTATAAAGCCTCCCGCTGAGCAAATAGGAATCAGCAGGCTTAAATTATTTATTGGTGAATTTGAGGCTAAACATAGTATCGCAATGCCTCTTGTATACAAAGGTAATTTGGATCTTATCACCCCTCTTCAGTGGAAAATTATCCATGAAAATATAACGGAAGCTATTACGAATGCCTTAAAATATGCAGAAGCAACGATGATTTCTATTGAGCTTCATGTACTAAATAAAATGGTTAAAGTAGAAGTCAAAGACAATGGAAAAGGGGCTCACTTGTTTCAAAAAGGCCTTGGCATTGCAGGAATGGAAGAGCGAGCTGCTTCCATTAACGGAACGGTGATCGTTGACGGGGCAAACGGGTTTTCTGTTACCACGCTGCTGCCGATAGGTGAGAAACTTCATACATAAATAATGAGATTTCTCATGGAGAAAAGGTGAACTTATGCACTGACGTAAGTTTGCCTTTTTTTCATAAAATAAGGATATACCAACACACTAGAGGTGAAATGATGAACGTATTATCAATTCAAAAATTAACAAAGAAATTTGGAGATTTTATTGCGGTAGATAATTTGTCTTTACAAGTAGAAGAAGGAGATATATTCGGCTTTTTAGGAACAAACGGAGCAGGAAAAAGCACAACGATTCATATGGTAGCTAGTCTGCTTCAAAGCAACAGCGGCGATATTGAAGTACTTGGGAAAAATATAAAGAAACACCGAAATTTCGCAAAGATGAACATTGGAATTGTTCCGCAGGACTTAGCGATTTATGAAGATTTGACAGCCTATGAAAATGTGAAGTTTTTTGCAGGGCTCTACGGATTAAGAGGGTCACTTCTTAACGAACGAGTCGAAGAAGCTTTAGCGTTTGTAGGGCTTTTAGATAAACAAAAGGCGTATCCGAAAAGCTTTTCAGGAGGAATGAAAAGAAGGTTAAATATCGCATGCGCAATTGCTCATCGCCCGAAGCTTATCATTATGGATGAACCGACGGTTGGCATTGATCCTCAGTCGCGAAATTATATTTTAACATCTGTAAAAAAGCTAAATGAAATGGGAAGCACAATCATTTATACCAGTCACTATATGGAAGAAGTAGAAGAGGTATGTACAAAAATTGCGATTATTGATCATGGCAAGATTATTGCTGAAGGAACAAAAGAGCAGCTGAAAGCTATTATCACTGATACAAAAGATATTTGGATTGAAGTAAAAGAAGCGGACGATATAGATTGCAGCGGTCTAAAAGAAATTCCAGGCGTAACAGCCGTTACGTATGAAGATGGAATCATTAAAATTAATTCAAGCGCCGAAGTGAATAACTTGAACAAAGTCATTCATTATTTAATGACGCATCATATCGAAATTAAAGCAGTTAAAGAACAAGCCCCTAATTTAGAGACGGTCTTTCTCACGCTGACGGGGCGCAGTTTAAGAGATCTATAAAAGAAAGGAGGAATAACGAATGAATATTATTGCAATTGCTTTGAAAGAAATGAAAAGTGATCTGCGAGATAAGCGTGCATTTATCTTTATGATTCTCTTTCCACTGGCTCTTGTCCTTATTTTAGGAACAGCTTTGTCTCAAGCCTTTAATAACGATATGAAGATAGACGACAGTTATGTTCTCTATAAAATCGACACAAGTAATGAAGAATCTGCTGCTTTTAAGCAGTTTGCTGCCCATGCAGAAAAATCGGGCATTCACTTTAAAGCGCTGAAAAAAGATCAGAATGGAAAAAAAGAAGTAAAAGAGCAGCGCTATACAGCTTATGTAGAAATGAAAGACGGAGACATTCATCTCTACGGAAATGAAGAAAACAGCATTGAATTCAACATGGTCCAAGGTATGTTAAGCACTTTTGTGGATAAGTACAATGTGGCTATGGAAGTGGCTAAAGTAAACCCTCAGCAAGTGGATAATCTGCTCCGTGCGTCTAAGCATGACTATATTCAAGAAACATCTCTTCATTCTCAAAAACAGCCAAATTCAATAGACTACTACGCCATTTCAATGACAACTATGATTGTTTTGTACGGATCTATCTCAGCGAGTTATTTAATTAGAGGAGAGCGTATGCGAAATACAGCTAGTCGATTAGTAGCCGCTCCGGTTAAAACCGCTGAAATTTTTGTCGGAAAAATTTTAGGTACTGTTTTGGTTCACGCCATTTGTGTGTTAGTCGTCATTATGTCGACTAAATATTTTTTTGATGCCAATTGGGGAGATCATTTACTCTTAGTACTTGTAATGTTAGTATCTCAGATTCTTTTTGCCATTAGCTTTGGATTAGGAGTGAGCTACCTTACGAAGACGGAAGCGGCGTCAAGAGCAATTATTATGGTTGTTATTCAAGTGTCGTGTATTGTGGGAGGAACCTATTTTCAAAATGGATCTGGAGAGGGATTCGTCAATGTATCACCTTTAACCTGGATGAATAATGGACTTATTAAATTGATTTATACAAATGATATCGGCGCTTCTCTTTCAGTTATCGGGTTGAATGTAGGCTTCTCTATTTTATTCCTGGGCATAGCAATTGTGCTTTTGAGAAAAAGAGAGGGGTTATAACATGAAAAATATCATGTGGCTTGTCACAAATATGCTAAGAAATATGCTGCTTAGAAACAAAAGGACGCTTGTGTTTGTTATTGGTTTGCCTATTGCAGGGGTTTTAATGTCCGTTCTTATTTATGGAAATGCAGGAGGGACTTCGGTGAATATCGGAGTTGTCAATCACGATTCAACGGATATTACAAAAGATACCGTTCAGTTTTTAAAAGGGCTGCATAAAACAAATGTTAAAATGCTTACGGACAAAGAAGTGGATCATGAGATTACGTCAAAGAAAGTTGATGCGGTTATTACCTTTGAAAAAGGGTTTTCTGACAGCGTCAAAGCGAACAAACCAGATCATATTACAATCACTTCAATAAAAGGAGCAGAAGTAACGAGCTTTATTAAGTCTTATTTGTATCAATATATTGACAATATTTCTTCGCTGAATCAAGCTGCTGAAGGCGACGATGCGGCGTTTAAACAAATGTATGAGAATTATCAAAAAGCGCCATTCCACGTCTCGACGCATGCTCTTGAAGACAAAGGAACCGATCAAAACATTGTCAAGCAGACAATTGGATATTTAATCATGTTTATGCTTTTTTCTGCGGTGAATTTATCGGCTCTTATCACAAAAGAAAAAGAGCAGCGAACGTATTTTAGACTGTTAGCTTCGCCAGTGAGCGCAAGGCAATACGTGATATCCAATGTTATTACAAATATGATTTTATTAACTCTGCAAGTAATGATTACACTTGTTTGGATTACGACTCTTTTTCACGTAGATATGAACATTCCCGTATGGCAGCTGTTTTTCATTTTAGTTTTGTTTGGTCTAGTAGCCATCGGCTTGTCTCTTGTAATTATCGCTTTTACAGAAAGTTCAAAAGCAGCGAATGGTCTTCAGACGCTTATCATCACGCCAACTTGTTTACTGTCCGGCTGCTTTTTTCCGCCTGAATTTATGCCGGATGTGATGCAGAAAATAGCCGACTTTCTTCCTCAAACGTGGGTATTAAGTACGTTAAAAAGTGTTCAACAAGGAGCTGATTTAAGCAGCCTATGGTTAAATATCAGCATTTTACTAGCTTTTGCACTTGTTTTTTTCCTGCTGTCTATTTATAAATTAAATCGAAATAATACTGTTCAAAAGTTTATTTAAATGGTAAAGTCAGAGAATACCTCTGGCTTTTTTTGTAATTTTTAAAAAGTTACAAAAAAAGATTGAAAAATATAAGATGAAATTTTAGAATGAAAGAGGAAAGGGGTATACAAAAAGAGAATAAATAGGGGAGAAAAACGAAGTTCATGTTGGTTTTTTGCACAAATAAATGAAATCGCTTACATAAGTCAGCATGAAAGTACGGAAGGAGAGATTGTCAGCGAGATAACAAAGGGGGAAAAACAATGGGAATTTATGAACTACTTGTACCACGCACGGTTTTATATGGAGAAGGATCATTTTCTAAAATTGGAGAACAGGCTGCACTGCTTGGGACAAAGGCATTGCTTATAAGTGATGACGTTATGGTGAAAGCAGGCAATGTAGAAACTGGCCGTCGTTACTTAGCAGAGGCTGGCATGGACTGTGCCGTGTATACAGGCGTAAATTCAGAGCCGACAGATATTCATCTAGATGAAGCGCTTGTTATATGTAAAACGGAGCAGTGCGATGTGGTTATTGCCTTAGGGGGAGGCAGCTGTATCGATACTGGAAAAGCGGTTGCCATTATGATGACAAATGAAGGGCATCTACGAACGTATTTTCAAAATCAACAAGAGTTTCAAGATAGTCCTCTTCCTTTGGTTGCCGTGCCTACGACTGCTGGAACAGGCTCAGAAGTGACGAAAGCGACGGTTATTACAGACACGGCGTATGATGTAAAAATGATGCTCGCAAGGCCTCAATTATTGCCTGATACAGCCATTGTTGATCCGTTATTAACGCTATCATGTCCGAAACACGTAACGGCAGCTACAGGAATTGATGCACTCAGTCATGCAGTGGAAGCGTATTTGTCTAAAAAAGCACATCCTTTTACAGATTCACTTGCGCTTCAAGCAATTGAGTTAATTATGAAAAATATCCGTCTTGTGTATAGAAATGGAGAAAATGTTCAAGCAAGAAACGAAATGGCCTATGCATCTATGCTGGCAGGAATGGCGTTTTCAAATTCATCTGTTGCTCTAGTGCACGGTATGTCAAGACCTATTGGTGCGTTATTCCATGTGCCGCACGGTATTTCTAATGCGATGCTCCTGCCTGCGGTTTTGGACTATACAAAAGAGGCTTCAATCGATCGTTTAGGTGAAATAGGACAAGCTCTTTTTCCGAACGTATCATATACAAAAAAAGAGGGAGCAGATGTGTTAATTGAAGCCATCAAGCAGCTTTGTATCGACTTAGAGATTCCTAATCTTCAATCGTGGGGCATTGATCGCCAGCTATTTTACGCGGCGGTTGAGAAAATGGCAGCGGATGCGATTCAAAGCGGAAGTCCTGCTAACCATCCGGTTGTACCGACGGCAGAAGAAATTATCCAGCTGTATTACACGTGCTATGAATATGAGTTTGAGTCTGCACTTTATAAAAAATAAGATAAATTCAAAACAAATTGAATGAGGGATGAAAGGGGAAACGTTATGGATTTGCTGATTATTTTGCTGTCTCTGGGGCTTTTAATGCTGGTTGCTTACCGCGGATTTTCAGTTATTTTGTTTGCTCCATTGTGTGCGCTGCTAGCTGTTATTTTAACGGAACCAAGCTATGCACTCCCGTTTTTCTCAAACGTTTTTATGGAGAAAATGGTTGGGTTTATTAAAAACTACTTCCCTGTCTTTCTATTAGGAGCAGTCTTCGGGAAAATGGTAGAAATGTCTGGAGTCGCTGAATCGATTGCGAAAACAATTGTTAAAGTAGTAGGGGCTAAACGCGCCATCTTGGCTATTGTTTTAATGGGAGCAATCTTAACTTACAGCGGGGTAAGTTTATTCGTTGTTGCGTTTGCAGTTTATCCGTTTGCGGCTAACTTATTCCGCGAAGCGAATATTCCAAAACGATTAGTACCGGGAACGATTGCATTAGGAGCTATTTCGTTCACCATGGATGCACTTCCGGGTACACCGCAAATTCAAAACGTTATTCCAACGACTTTTTTTAAAACAGACATCTATGCTGCTCCGACACTGGGGATTATCGGATCGGTGATTGTCTTTAGCTTAGGTCTTTGGTATTTAGAAAGCCGAAGCAAAAAAGCAAGAAAAGCTGGAGAAGGCTACTACGGGTTTAATAATGAACTAGCGGCTGCTGCAGAGCTAGAAAAAGAGTCTGTACCTTCTACAGAACCTAAATATGAACCTAGCGTAGCAAGACAGATTCTTGCATTTGTTCCGCTCGTGCTTGTAGGGGTGGCAAACAAATTTTTTACTGTTTCTATTCCAAAGTGGTACCCAGACGGTTTTGATTTTGCCAAAATTGGTCTTGAAGCGTTCGGAAAAGTAGATTTAACCGCAGTTGTTGGTATTTGGTCAGTGGAATTGGCACTTGTTATTGGAATTATCACAACGATTGCGTATGACTGGAAGAGAGTGACCACCGGTTTCCAAGCTGGTCTTAACGCAAGTATTGGCGGAGCGCTTCTCGCTGCGATGAACACGGGAGCTGAGTATGGCTTTGGAGGCGTCATTTCATCTCTTCCTGGCTTTGCAACCGTTCGTGATGGTATTTCACATACCTTTACAAATCCGCTTGTCAATGGAGCCGTTACGACAAACATTTTAGCCGGTATTACAGGCTCTGCTTCTGGAGGTATGGGAATTGCGCTTAGTGCGATGGGAGATAAGTATGTAGAAGCTATTAATCAGTACAACATTCCTCCTGAAGTTATGCACAGAGTTGTAGCGATGGCATCAGGCGGTATGGATACGCTTCCTCATAACGGAGCTGTTATTACCCTACTTGCTATTACCGGGTTAACCCACAAGCAGTCTTACCGAGATATTTTTGCCATCACTGTTATAAAAACGCTTGCATGTTTCTTAATTATTGGAATCTACAGCTTAACTGGACTCGTCTAACAAATAAAGAGGCTGAGTTTAGTTAAAGAAAAATCCGAACGATGAATCGTTCGGATTTTTTTATTGTTGTGGTGAACATAGATTTCATGTATATAGGTGCTTTTAGCGGTTGATTGGAGCGGAGCCTTGCACGGAAATCAGTAGCGGTTTCACAAGGAATCTTTATCTCCTTTGTTTGTCTATAGGTTGCAGTGATTTAGTTGTATATCAAGCTTTTGGCTCTAAAACAGATTCTTTGACTTTCTAAACTGTAAGTATTATGATTACACTACTTTCTGCAGTACTATATGCCGTTACATTAATTCTTAGCATGTTTATGAAGAAAGGAGAATGACTGTGAAGCTATTTGAAGGAAATTTAAAAGTAGGCGATTGGGTCAAAGGAAAGTCTCGCGACGGTGAACTTATATACGGATATATTAAAACGATTAATCCATCTAAAAAAGCAGCACTAATCAACGTTGTAAAAAGTGATGATGAAAAAATGGTCGGCACAACCATTGGCATGATGGATGAAAAAATAGAGAAGCTGCCCCTTCAAAAAACAGCGCACGAAGAGCAGATTCTTTCATTGATTGATCTTGCGCTGCTAACGAAAGACAAGGCTTGGTTTAGTGAATTAACAGCTGAATTAAAAAGATTACAAGATAAAAAGCAAGGCTGACATTCCTGATAAGGAATGAAGGCCCTGCTTTTTTTATTATTCATAGGGGAAAAGCAGGAATGGAAAGCAGCTTGCGAGAAGAAGTAAGTGACAATATTAAGAAAGAAAAGGTGATAAAAGATGAGTAAACGTGTCTTGATTTTAACAGGAGATGCCGTGGAGGCTTTAGAAGTTTTTTATCCGTATTATCGCTGTTTAGAAGAAGATATTCAGTGTACCATTGCTTCTCCCGTGAAAAAGAAGCTTCAAACGGTTGTTCATGATTTCCTTCCAGAAATGGAAACATTCACTGAGAAAACGGGATATAAAATTGATTCTCACGCTTCTGTTGATGAAGTGGATCCTGCCGATTATGATGGTCTTATTATTCCTGGAGGACGGGCGCCTGAATACATTCGAATGAACACAAAAGTTCAGGAAATTGCTGCGCATTTTTTAAAAGAAAATAAACCTTTAGGCGTTATTTGTCATGGTCAGCTCGTGTTAACGACGGTTAGAAAGTATCTGCAGGACAGAGAAGTGACAGCGTATCCTGCTTGCCGACCGGAAGTAGAAGCGGCGGGTGCTGTATTTGTGGAACAGACGCTTCATGTAGACAGAAACCTAGTAACCGGACAAGCATGGCCGGATTTACCTAAATTTATGAAAGAGTTTTTTAACGTGCTAAAAAAAGCTGAAAAAGTGAACGCATAATAAAAAGAGCGGGCTGAGAGAAAACCATTCTTTCAGCTCTTTTAATTGATGATAGGTGAGGTGTAAACAACGTGCAGCTAGTGTCTGAACTGTCGAAGAAAATTATAAAAGAAGTACAGCTTGTGATGAAAGAACATGTAATTGTAACGGATACACGCGGAATTATTATTGCGTCTACAGAAGAAAAGCGGGTTGGTTTTTTTCATGAAGGCGCGTGGAACGTGATGCAAAAAAAGAAAAAACTATATATCTCCAAAAAAGAAGCAGCAGATTTAAAAGGAGTTAAGCCAGGAATTAATTTGCCTATCAGTTATCAAGGAGACATTATTGGCGTTATTGGCATTACAGGCACTCCAGAAGCTGTTGAGCCTTTTGCAGACATTATTCGAAGATTAACAGAGCTAATTATTCGCGAGGCATATTACATAGAAACAAAGGAATGGGAAAATAAAGGAGTAGAAGCTTTTTTTCGTGAATGGATTTATAGCCAGCAGGTAGATGCAGAATTTATTGAACGAGGCCATATTTTAGGAGTACAAGTAGAAAGCTCTTATTGCTGCACGCTGTTTCAAATTGATTCATCTCTTTCGAAAAAGAAGCAGCAGCAGGTACAAGAAATGATTCGCTACTGGTTTGAAAGTCATAAAGGTCAAGGAGATTATATCGCAAATTGGGGATACGATCGCTTGCTTTTACTTAAAGAGGCTGTAGGTGAAAAGGCAAGGCAAGGATTTAAAGAAGAATTAATAAAATGTCAGCAGTATATTCAAGCAAACAACCAAGTTATGATCGCTATTGGTATAGGAAAGCCAGCGGAGGAATTTAATTTGCATGCTTCATATGAAGAAGCGAAAAAAGCGCTTAAAGTGGCTTCAAAACGTCAAACCGTTGTTTTTTATGAGGAGCTGCTGATGGACATGATGTTAGAAGACGTTTCTGAACCTGTAAAAAAGGAATTCTTGAGTCGAGTGCTTTCTTCCATTCAAAAAGAAAAAGAGCTTCTCGAAACGCTGAAATGCTATTTAGCCAACGATCAATCGTTGAAAAAAACGGCGTTTGATTTACATATTCATATTAATACGCTTCATTACCGCTTGAAGCAAATGAAAGAACTAACAGACATTGATCCAAAAAGCGTAAAGGGTATCACGCTTTTTTACCTTGCGCTGTCTCTATTGGAGTAAGTGCGCCCTTCATTAGATAAACATACAAAAAATGAGTTTTTAAAGCGCTTTTTTTTAGTTTTTTATCCATAGTCCCTCGTGGCTTCTGCAACTATAATAAGATTAAGAGATATATAAGGAGGAACGTTATGCTTAATGAACGAACAAAAGCAAAGCTCATTGAAGTTGTAGGATCAGCCAATTTTCAAGATAGCAGTGAAGCAAGACTCGTGTACTCTTATGACGCAACACCTAACTTTCAGTCGCTTCCTGATGCGGTTATTATGCCTGAAAACAAAGATCAAGTGAAAAGAATTTTAACGATATGCAACGAAGATCATGTTCCTATTGTGCCAAGAGGTTCAGGTACAAATTTAAGCGCAGGAACGTGTCCAACGCAAGGCGGAATTGTTCTTACATTTAACCGAATGAATAACATTTTGGAAATTGATGAAGAAAATTTAACCGCTACCGTGCAGCCGGGTGTTATCACGTTAGACTTAATTAACGCCGTAGAGGCAAAAGGTTTATTTTATCCTCCTGATCCAAGCTCTATGAAAATATCAACCATCGGAGGGAACATCAATGAGTGCTCAGGAGGATTACGAGGCTTAAAATACGGCGTAACAAAAGATTACGTTCTTGGTCTTGAAGTAGTTCTTGCAAACGGAGACTGCATTAAGACAGGAGGCAAGCTGGCTAAAGATGTAGCTGGCTACGATTTAACGAACTTGTTTGTCGGTTCTGAAGGAACGCTTGGCGTCGTGACAGAAGCCATTTTAAAGCTCATTCCAATACCTGAAACAAAACAAACTCTGCTCGCGCTGTTTGAAGACATGGACGCAGCTGCTAAGACGGTTTCAGCAATTATCGCCAATAAGATTATTCCAGCCACGCTTGAATTTTTAGATCAGCCGACGTGCGAAGTAGT
Source organism: Priestia sp. YIM B13490 (assembly GCF_042787735.1). NCBI lineage: Bacteria > Bacillati > Bacillota > Bacilli > Caryophanales > Bacillaceae > Priestia > Priestia sp. YIM B13490. The sequence goes on along the minus strand of NZ_JBHZOT010000003.1, from coordinate 820,923 downwards.
AGAAGATTTTGCGCAAGTTGGTCTACCAACAGATGTAAACGCTGTCTTATTGATTGAACAAGACGGTCCCCCGGAAGTGGTGAGTCGGGATATTGAAATGATCTCACGCATCTGCAGCGAAGGAAATGCTGTATCTGTAAAAGTAGCGGCTTCGCAAGCAGAAGCAGAAGCGTTAAGTACAGCAAGAAGATCAGCTCTTTCTGCTTTAGCACGGATGAAGCCAACGACGATTTTAGAAGACGCAACCGTCCCGCGGTCTAAAATTAGCGAAATGGTCAAGGCGATTAATGAAATTGCTGTAACATATAACGTTAAGATCTGTACGTTTGGTCATGCAGGAGACGGAAATCTGCATCCGACTTGTTTAACAGATGCGCGCGACAAAGAAGAGCTTCACCGCGTCGAACAAGCTTTTGAAGCGATTTTTCATAAAGCCATTGAGCTTGGAGGAACGATTACAGGTGAACACGGAGTAGGAGAAATGAAAGCACCGTATTTGGCATTGAAGATGGGCGGAGAAGGAGTAGCTGCGATGAAAGCAATTAAGTATGCTTTGGACCCGCAAGGAATTATGAATCCAGGGAAAATTTTTGCTAAAGACACGAGAAAAAGAGTGGTGGTTCGTTCATGACGGCAACAAAAGACATTCAGCAAGCATTCAAAGAACGGTTAGATTATGACGAGTTAATGAATTGTATGAGATGCGGTTTTTGTTTGCCAAGCTGTCCGACGTATGGACAAACGAATCAATATGAAGCAGCGTCACCGCGCGGAAGAATTGCTTTGATGAAAGGAGTTGTAGACGGACTTATTGAACCTGATGAATCTGTTGAAAAGCAATTGAATCTTTGTCTTGGCTGCCGAGCGTGTGAGCCTGTTTGTCCTTCGGGTGTGAAGTACGGACACTTATTAGAAGAAGCGCGTGATATTATTCAGCAGAAAAAAAGGCATAAATGGCCGGTAAAAGCGCTCAGGAATATGGTGTTTGAACAGCTTTTTCCTCATAAAGAACGATTAAAAAATGTACATTCTCTGCTTGCTTTCTATCAAAGAAGCGGCTTGCAAAAAGCTGTTCAAAAAACAAACGTACTAAACGTCCTTCCTGGTAATCTAGCACAAATGGAAAAAACGCTTCCGCTTGTGCCAACCAAAAAAGAAATGAAGAAACGGCCGTTTTTATTTGAAGCAGAAGGAACAAGAGAGCGTACGGTTGCTTTTTTTACAGGGTGTTTAATGGATACGATGTTTATGGAAACAAACAACGCGACGATTGCACTTTTACAAAAAGCGGGGTGTAAGGTCGTTATACCAGAAGTGCAGACGTGCTGCGGCGCACTGCATGCGCATGGAGGAGAAAAAGATCAGGCAAAGAAGTTAGCGAAGCAAAATATCATGGCGTTTGAATCCATTCAAGCGGATGATATTGTTCTTAATGCAGGAGGCTGCGGTGCGCTGTTGGTAGAATACGATCATTTATTAAAAGAGGAACCGGAATGGAAAGAAAGAGCAGAGGCCTTTTCTGCAAAAGTGAAAGATTTTTCAGAGATTCTAGTGCAGCAACAGTTTGTGGAAAAACAAAAGTTATCGCTGCCAAGTCAAATTATTACGTATCAAGACTCGTGTCATTTAAGAAACGTGATGAAAACGTCCAGCGCACCGAGAAAACTGATCCAAGCGATTAACGGAACGGTGTTTAATGAAATGGAAAATGCGGATCATTGCTGTGGCTCAGCTGGTATTTATAATCTAACGGAACAAGAGATGTCTATGCAAATTTTAGATTATAAAATGGAAAAAGTGAAAGAAGCCCATGCCCATACGATTGTAACAGCAAACCCGGGCTGTCTCATTCAAATGAAGCTAGGGGTAGTCAGAGAAGGAGTAGAAGAAAGTGTAAGGGCCGTTCATCTTGCAGATTTACTTCTTGAAGCAGTAGAAAGCAAATAAAAAGGCCGGACGCGTCCGGCCTTTTTTATTATTTGAACAGCTGAGAAACAATTTCGTACGAACGAAGGCGAGCTTTGTGATCGTAAATTTGAGCGTTAATCATCAGTTCATCTGCTTCTGTTTCTTCAATAAACTGTTCCAGCTTGACTTTAATCGTCTCAGGACTTCCGACAATAGAAGAGCCCAGCTGCTGTTGAAGAGAAGCTTTTTCAAAGTCAGTCCATAGTTCATCCATATTATCCACAGGAGCTTTGAGTTTACCCGGTGTGTTTCGAATTAAATTTAGAAACTGCTGCTGCATAGAAGTAGCCAAACGTTCAGCTTCTCTATCTGTATCAGCAGCGATTACGTTTACACCTAACATTGCATATGGTTTGTCTAACACGTCGGACGGCTTAAAATAACGGCGATACATGTTAAGAGCTGTCATTGTATTATTAGGCGAAAAGTGACTTGCAAATGAAAATGGCAAGCCTAGCTGTGCAGAAAGCTGTGCGCTAAAACCGCTTGAGCCAAGCAGCCAAATCGGAATATTTAAACCTTGACCGGGAACAGCTTTAACGCGCATCTGACTTTCTGAAGCCGGTTTAAAGTATTCTTGCAGTTCAGCCAGCTGTTCTGGGAAGTCACTGCCGTCGCTTCTGCGATCGCGTCGCAGAGCTTGTGCTGTCAGCTGATCTGTCCCTGGCGCTCTTCCTAAGCCTAAATCAATACGTCCTGGAAATAGTGATTCAAGCGTGCCAAAATGCTCAGCAATAACAAGCGGAGAATGGTTAGGAAGCATAATACCTCCAGAGCCTACGCGAATGCGTGACGTGCCTGCAGCTACATGACCAATTACAACGGATGTAGCGGAGCTTGCGATACCTGTCATATTATGATGTTCAGCTAGCCAGTAGCGGTTATACCCCCATTTTTCAGCGTGCTGAGCTAAATCTAATGTATTTCTAAGTGAGTCAGATACAGTTCCTCCTTCAACTACAGGAGAAAGATCCAATACGGAAATCGGAATATCTTTTAATGCTTTACTCATCAATTTCATCTTCTTTCTTTAAAGACTTCATAGGCCTTGTTATTTCAATGGAATACAAGTATTTTAACAATAATCTTTCGAGTTCCAAAATATTTTGCTTCGGTTATTTTCCTTTACGTTATTGTTCTTTATTTATACAAGCTTTTGAGAAACAAAAAGCTTGTACGGTATAAGGCAGAAGCCGCCTCTTTCTATAAAAAGCTGTCATATTTTATAGTAGAAGGGAGGATGAATATGGTTACTTTAAATGAACTAAAAAGCAAGCAGTACGATATGATATACAGTTTAGGCTATAACTGTTTTCCAGGGATATACATGAAAAAATATTCTTTGCGAAAACAAGCCGGCGTGATTGATTGGTGTATTAGCATTTCTCTTTCTCACGTCAATCAGCTGTTGAAAAATCGCTGTAAAGACTTATTTGTATATGAACACTTAACCTATATCAGTTCTTTCGGAGATGGTTCCACGCTTAGACTGCGTGATAAGGTGTATCAAATTGATTCTGCTCATGATTTTCCGTCGTCTATTAATACGGATACTAACTGGCTTTCATATAATGAAGTCAAAGAAAAATATGAACGGAGAACGGAGCGATTTTTAACGTCGATGGAGACCAGTTCTTGTATATTGTTTATTCGCATGGGCGGAACGTATGAAGAAGCGAAAGAATTAGAGCATATTTTAAAGGGAATGGTCAAAAACGATTTCTATATACTGCTGCTGACAAACAGTGAAAAAAAACTTTTGTCAGAAGCTAACTGGGACTTGTCTTATACATGTGTCTTACATGCACCTATTTTTTCAATGAACGTGCTGCGCGATGATACAGTATGGGAAGAGCTCTTAAGCGGGCTTGTTATAAAATAAAAGAAACTCTTTTTGTTTAATACGGGAATGAAAAAGCTCGTTTTTTTCATAGACTTTGTTATATCTGTGTATCAAAGGAGATGAAAAGATGGAGTCCAATGTGCGGAAGGCAATAAAAGAAATTGTATGGCTGCTGCTAGAACAAGACCAGCGCTGGAATGAGTATCTAGTACAGCTGGAGGATTTGAAAATACAAGTGGATTTGAATAGTTCCGCATATGAAGTTCTGAGAAAGATGACAGGGAATTACGAAGTGCTGCTTGAACATATGGATCTCATTCAGCAGTTTGAAAATCATTCTAAAAGTGAAACAGCGCTGAATGACTTAGTTACCATCGTTATGAAGCATTACTCATTAAAAAATTCATAAGCCTGCTTTGTGCAGGTTTATGGAGTTTAAGCTCTCAATGGAATTCGGTAGAGATAATCGTTTATAATAAGTACATATGGTGATGAAAGGGTGATCGATATGGAAGAAAAACAAGAAATTGTACCCGTTCGTACAGAGGAAACAGCCAAATATTATTCGGAAGAAAAATTTTGGGACAAGCTTAAAAAGTTTGGTAAAAAAGCGGGAGCAAACGTTGTTTATGCCGTATTGCTTTTATACTACACGCTACAAAAACCTGATATTCCCCCAAAAGCAAAAGCAGTCATTATAGGAGCGTTAGGTTATTTTATTCTTCCTTTAGATTTAATTCCGGACTTTGCAGCAGGAGTTGGATTTACAGATGATTTAGGAGCTCTCGGGCTTGCATTGATTCAAGTTGCCATGTACATTGATGAAGGTGTTAAACTGAAAGCAAAAGAAAAAATTAAAGCGTGGTTTTCAGAAGAACACAATTTTTCCATTATTGATGCTAAAATAAAGTAACGTTATGATCGAAATGTAATTATTAAATAAAGTGAGCAAAAGAAGGTGATAGATGAATCATCTTCTTTTTAAGCGATAATATATAGGTCTTTATAACTATTTTAATCCGTTTTATGTAAAAAAAACAGGATTAAAATATTTTTTTCATTAAAATTTTAAGCAATGTAATTGAATAATTGCCCTACAAATGTTAAGTTAAAACATGTTCATAAATTCGTCACAGAAAGCAGTATACAAATAAGTAAGATTGTTTGTAAAAACTTTGTGAAATTATGGAACTTTTTAACTGAGAGTTTCAAACTCTTAGAGATTCTTCCTCATCAATCAGAAGTCGCTTTCTTTCGTTCCAAGATTAAGCATCTTTCATTTGAAGGTGTTTTTTTTCAGCTTAAGTAAGCCAACAACATGATTGTATGACAAGTTTTTGCTAAGGTTGTAGAGTTACTGTATTGTATGACAAGTTTTGTGTGATTTGATTTAACTAAATGAACAGCTTCGAAGTAAATAAATGATTGCAGAAAAACAAAGTCCATGCGTTTTCATGAACCATTATACGTTACTTCATATTTGTAGAGATGTTTAGCAAAAAGGGAGATGAATGGCCTGACGTAAACAATATCCATAGACAAGCCTTAGAAGATAATTATCTTTCTAAGAAAGCAAATTTATATGATTGATTCTAATCTAAACAATGGAGTGTTCAAAAATGGAAATTAGTCAAATCTTTATTATTTTAACCCCAATCTTTTTCGTTATTTTGCTAGGTTATTTAGCAGGGTACTTTAAAAAGTTTGATGCAACAACATCTAAAGGGTTAAATACGCTTGTAACAAAATTTGCGTTACCTGCACATCTATTCGTTGGTATTACAACAACATCAAAACAAACGCTTATTGAAAAATGGCCGTTTTTACTAGCATTAGTTCTTGGTATTATTGGATTTTATGTTCTTTTCTTACTTGTGGCAAAATATGTATTCAAATACTCACTAACAGGCGCGTCTATGTTCTCTTTAAACTCTACGCAGCCAACGTTTGCGTTTATGGGTATTCCCGTATTAGGTAGCTTGTTTGGCGCGGATGTAGTAGCAATTCCAATCGCCATTACTGGTATCGTAGTAAATGCGATGCTTGATCCTTTAGCAACTATTATTGGTACGGTTGGACAACGCGAAAGAAGTGAAGGGGATTCAGAAGAAAGCTTATTTAAAGTAACCATTAAATCAATCTTACACGGTCTTTCTGAGCCGTTAGCTTGTGTTCCGTTAATCGCAGTAGTATTAGTATTATGTGGATTCCAATCTCCAGATTTATTATCAAGCAGTTTAAATCAAATTGGCTCAATTACATCAGGTGCGGCTCTATTCGCAGTTGGGGTAACAATTGGTATTCGTAAAATTCAATTTAGCCCATCGGCATTTGGTATTGCAATTTTGAAAGTGGCTATTCAGCCGCTTGTAATGTTAGGAATTGCAACAGCAATGGGTCTATCATCAGCTGATATCGTAAAATTAGTATTATTAGTAGCGTTCCCAGGTTCAGCTGTAGCAGCGATGATTTCAGTTCGCTTTGACAGCCTAGCTGGTGAAACAGCTTCAGCATTCGTACTTAGTGCCATTATGTCACTTGTTACATTACCATTGTTAATTTCTTGGTTAATGTAATCACATGCATGGATATAGAACAAAAAAGGCTTTGCTATTTTAGCAAAGTCTTTTTTTGTATATCTATACTTAAAAAAGCTTTAAAAATTCTTGAGCGATTTTGGGAAGATAACTGTCGGTACGCCACGTAACTAAAGGCTCAATTACAAATGGATTATCTTCTATGTTTAAAATTTTAATACGTTCTAGTGAAAAAGAGGAAAGCATTGAATAAGGAACAATGGCAGCACCAAGGCCACGACATACTAAATTAAGAAGCATCGCTGAGTCATGGCATTCGCATAAAATATTAGGTGTTATATCCATCTTTTTAAATTCCTTCACAATGCGATTATATATGCTTATTTCCCGGTTTGAGCGAAGAAGAATAAGAGGGAGAGAAGCAATTTCGACGACTGAAATCTTTTCTGTTGCATAACCACTTTCTTTAGGAACAGCTACAACAAAAACATCTGGTGCAAGTGTTTTTGTTTTGACATGTTTATAAGGTAAGTCAGTAGTAGTGACTGCTACATCGATTTTTCCTTCTGTTAATAATTCGTTTAAGTGAGCTGGTTCGTTTTCATAGATGTTAAAGGTGCTGTTTGGGTACTGTTTTTGAATAATAGTTAGCTTATCGAGAACCGTTGATGCACAGTAGATTGTGCATCCAATTTCAAGCTTTTCATTTGTTACGTTTTTACATTCCTGTACTTCCAATACTGATTTTTCGACCCTTTGCACAATTTCTTTCGCTCGTTTTAAAAAAAGCTCTCCTTCTACCGTTAACAATAAGCGCTTGTTATTATTTCGTTCAAAAAGCAAAAGCCCTAGCTCATTTTCGAGCTGTTTTAGCTGCCTGCTTAAAGGAGGCTGAGCCATATGCAGGCGCTTTGCTGCTTTGGTCACATTTAATTCTTCAGCTATGACAATAAAATAATGCAGCTGTCTTAATTCCACTGTATTCAACTCCATACTTTAAAGGTATTATTATATATTTTATCAATATTTTAATTGTATGGAAAATGAGTGTAAAGTTAAATGTGTAACCAACGCAGAGAGGAGGAAGAGAAATGAAAATAGCTGTAGGAATCACAGGAGCCACGGGAGCTATTCTAGGTATTCGAATTTTAGAGCTTTTGAAGAAGTCTTCTGTTGAAACGCATTTAGTCATGTCGACTTGGGCTCATGCCACAATTAAGTTAGAAACACCGTATAGCGTTCAGCAAGTAGAAGCACTAGCAGATTATTGTTATTCATATCAAGACCAAGCAGCGAAAATTTCGAGCGGTTCTTTTCGTATAGATGGAATGATTGTTAGTCCTTGCAGTATGAAAACATTAGCATCTATTCGAATGGGACTAGCAGATAACTTAATAGCGAGAACGGCAGATGTGATGTTAAAAGAAAGAAAGCCACTTGTGTTACTTCCTCGAGAAACGCCTTTGAATACGATTCACTTAGAAAACATGCTGGATCTTTCAAAAATGGGCGCTATCCTTGTGCCTCCTATGCCGGCATTTTATAACAAGCCTGAAACGATTGATGATATTGTCACTCATATTGCTGTTCGAACGTTAGATCAATTAGGAATTGAGCTTCCTGAGGCAAAAAGATGGAATGGAATTAAACATTTATCACAAGGAGGAAAATAAACATGGCTTATAAAGACTTTAGAGATTTCCTTAATACGCTACATAAAGAAGGGCAGCTACTGACGATTACAGATGAAGTGCAGCCTGATCCAGATTTAGGTTCAGCAGGTCAAGCCATCAGTAATTTAGGAGATCAAACGCCGGGATTATTATTTACCAATATTTATGGGTACAACAACGCAAAGGTAGCCCTAAACGTAATGGGTTCCTGGTCAAATCACGCGTTAATGATGGGAATGCCTAAATCAACTCCTGTAAAAGAACAGTTCTTTGAGTTTGCTCGGAGATATGAAAAATTTCCTGTCAAAGTAAAAAGAGAAGAAACGTCGCCATTTCATGAGTGTGAGATTAAAGATGATATTAACTTATTCGACCTTTTGCCGTTGTTTCGCTTGAATCAAGGAGACGGAGGCTACTATCTAGATAAAGCGTGCGTTATTTCTCGTGATCAGCATGATAAAGAGAACTTTGGCAAGCAAAACGTAGGTATATATCGTATGCAGGTCAAAGGGAAAGACCGTCTAGGCATTCAACCTGTGCCGCAGCATGATATTGCCATTCACTTGAAACAAGCCGAAGAAAAAGGTGAAAACCTCCCTGTATCAATTGCTTTAGGATGTGAGCCTGCGATTGTCACAGCAGCCGCTACGCCGCTTCATTACGATCAATCAGAGTATGAAATGGCAGGAGCTATTCAAGGTGAGCCATACAGAATTGTGAAGTCTCAGCTTTCTGATTTAGATGTACCTTGGGGAGCAGAAGTGATTTTAGAGGGAGAAATTTTAGCTGGTGAACGTGAATATGAAGGTCCTTTTGGCGAATTTACAGGTCATTACTCCGGCGGCAGAAGCATGCCTGTTATCAAAATAAATCGTGTATACCATCGCAAAGATCCTATTTTTGAAAGTTTATATATCGGTATGCCTTGGACAGAAACAGATTATTTAATTGGAATTAATACAAGCGTTCCTTTATATCAGCAGCTAAAAGAAGCATATCCTGAAGAGATTGAAGCTGTGAACGCGATGTATACTCATGGTCTCGTTGCTATCGTTTCAACAAAAAGCCGATACGGAGGATTTGCTAAGGCGGTTGGTATGAGGGCATTGACTACGCCGCATGGATTAGGATATTGCAAGCTAGTTATTTTAGTAGACGAAGATGTGGATCCGTTTAATTTACCGCAAGTCATGTGGGCGCTATCGACAAAAATGCACCCAAAACACGATGTTATAACAGTGCCTAATCTTTCAGTTCTGCCACTTGATCCAGGGTCTGAGCCGGCTGGTATTACAGATAAAATGATTTTGGATGCTACAACACCGGTTGCACCGGAAACAAGAGGCCACTATTCTCAGCCTTTAGATACACCACTTGAAACTGAGAAATGGGAAAAAATCTTAACGAATATGATGCAAAAATAAACAAGGAGGAATCGACATGCATACTTGTCCAAGATGTGAAGCCAAACAAGCGAACTTAGTATCTAAATCACCAGTTGAAGGAGCCTGGGAGATTTACTTATGCAGCGTGTGTTTGTTTACCTGGCGTTCTTCTGAACCTGAGACCATCACCAATCCTGAAAAATACCCTCGACCATTTAAAGTCAATCCAAAAGACGTACCGCTGGCAACGCACGTGCCTCCTGTGCCACCCCGATCTTAATCAGCAAAGGTGGTAAGTAAAATGAATAAAGCAGAGCTGCCAAAAGCCGTGCGCGTATTTTTAAATGGAAAAGACTTAGAAAGAAAGCAGCATGATGCAATGCTGCTATCTACAGTGACATCCGAGGGTTTTCCTCATGTAGCCATGATTAGCGCAGGAGAGCTGGTAGCTATTAGCTCTTCACGCGTCAAGCTGTTAGTATGGAAAGATACAACGTCTTCAACAAACATGATACAGAATCATAAGACAACCGTTACATTAGTTGTTGAAGGAAAAGCTTATTACATTAAATTTTGGCTAAAAAAAGAAGCTTCTGTGTTATCAGGCTATGAGCTATTTACGGGAGAAGTAGCCGCTGTTAAAGAAGATTACGCAAAATATGCAGTTTTAACATCAGGAATTCAATTTCAGCTTCATGATTCCAAAGAGGTACTGAGCCGCTGGAAGCAATCAATTGAGGCTGTTCTTTCTACTGAAAAAACCGATTCTTAAAAATAAGAATCGGTTTTTTAGCTGTAGTGAAATTTTTTTAAATAGCATGCTAGCTGAACTTTTAATAGGTGTTCACTGTTTGTAAGTGATATGTTCATTTTTTCTTCAATTTTTTTCAACCGCTGATAGAGTGTATTAACATGAATATGAAGCTGCTTAGCTGTAAGTGAAGCAGAGCGGTTATTATCTAAATACGCTTCTAGCGTTTGCTCTAAAGGTTCATCGTTTGAATGATTGTTCTTAAGAGGGAGAAATACTTCATCAATAAAGGTTTTGACTTCTTCTTTCGATTGATTAATAAATAGCCGGTTAATTCCTATTTCCTCATACAACATGCATCCATCTTGCTGCTGAGACAAAAGGTAAGAGACAGCTTTTTCAGCTTCACTATAACTTTTTCCTATTTGAGTAAAGTGGGAATACCGACTTCCAATCCCTGTTTTTACACGACATTCATTGTAGTAACGCCATTTTGAGAGTAAATCTTCTAATTGTTTGATAATAGCATGATGTTTTTCATAAGGGTCAAGCGTAAATACAATGGTTACTTTGGTGTCGAATCCGTATACGACCGGTGCTTTTGAGCTGAAAACCGATTTGATGTCAGATACAAGGCGATGAAGGTGTAAGTTTAAGAGCTGCAGGTCCGCTTGTGAACGAATGGTAATGAGAGCGACCAGAATATGCTTTTTTGTATCAATGTTTAACTCAGCCGCTTTTTGATACAGCAAAGTGGTGTCATAACACGATAAGTATTCACTAAATAATTCATGTGTTCGCTTGTAAAATAAATCAACTAACGTTTGTTTTTTCAGCATTTCTAATGCAATAACAGAGCTGCTTTGTTCGAGTGCCACTTGATCTAGAGAGGAAAGATTTCCTTGCATAATAAGTAACCCTAAGAGCGTGTCAATGCCGTGTATGGGGTGAATGTACACACTGTGTGCCTCATTGTTTGCCTCAATAGTATAAAAACAAGGCTTTGTATGTAAAAGAAAATGCGTGTGAAATTCAGCTGCTTTTGTGTCTATATCAAAGAATTTTAAAAAGCCATAGGTCTTATTATCAACAAAATCTACAATGGTGACAGGAGATGTAACCATTCGGCGCAATTCGGTAAGTATCGGTTCAATTCCTTTACTTTGAAGTGAAACATTCATGAATGTACGATGAATTTGATCGCGGCGTATTAAAAGTTCATTTTGGTTTTTTACATCTTCAAAAAGCGCTGAGTTTAAGAGAGCAATCGATACTTGATCGGAAAAGCTTTCTAACAATTCTTTATCCTCTTCATTTAAAAGAGGGGCTGTACCGTTTTGATAAATAATGAGTACGCATACCGTTTGTTCTTCCATACAAATTGGGACAGAAATAATAGATTGAATGTTTGTAAACGTATAGGACTGATTAAGATAATGAATATTGTCGTCAGTCATAGTAGAAGAATCGCGTAATATAGCCTTTAAGTTTGTATACATATAGCTTTTATTATGCTGAAATGTCTTTCCGATAATTCCTTCGCCAACTTTCATTTTCATGTTTTGAATTTCATTGTTTGGCCCCCCGGACCAGGCGCGAGGCAAAAGAAATTGAGTGGAAGAATCAAACATCCACAGCACGCCCATATCCGCAACAGAAATAACTGAAAGAGCATTTTCAAGAATTCTTGTTAATAGAAAATCTGAGTCTTGTAAAAGTGAGATTTCCTTAATGCTTTTCATAAGCACGTTTAAAATGTGCTCATGCCGCTCTAGCTTTTTTTGCAGCATATAAGGAGAAAAGGTAGCTGATAGCTGTTTTATTTGTGGGGGTGTCCAGTCATGCTTAGCAAGTATGCGAACAACAAACGCATAGCGATTTGGAAAGGATAAATAAATTTCCTCGAACTCTTCATATGCCGTATGCTTTTGAAAGGAATCACTGCCGTTATGTAGGCTAGTGGGAGGAGTGTAAGTCAGGGATGAGCATGAAGAACTGGAAAAAATCACGTTAAAATTTGCAGAATCAATACTTGCCCAAATCTGATAAGGACTATTTTTGATAATAGATGTAAGATAACCTTTCATATTAGCTAATAAATCACTCATGTTAACAACCCCTTATAGACTACTTAATGTAAAAAAATACATAGTTATAGTTCTTATTATATAGAAATACACATTGAAAAAATAGTCAGAATTTTTTAATATTTATATAACGAATTGATTTGTTACAAAACATTACATTAAATGGAATAAAAAGGAGATGAGTGCATTTATGTTAGTAAGGTCGAACTGGAAATACGTCATTTTATTTTTATTATTTTTAGGCTGGTCGCTTGGAAACTTAGATCGTTTTATTATTAATTACGCTATTTTAGATATTTCGAAAGATCTACATCTGAATGCTTCTTCTACAGGCATCATCTTAAGCAGCTTTTTTGCAGGATACGCACTGATGCAAATACCTGGGGGGTGGCTAGCAGACCGCTTTGGATTTAAAAAAGTCATTACAATCGCCGTTCTTTTATGGTCTTTGTTTACGGTTTTTACCGGAATGGCCTGGTCTTTTGCTTCTATTATTATCATTCGCTTTTTATTTGGTTTAGGGGAAGGAAGTTATTTTCCATCTGCATCAAAAGGAATCGCAGGGTGGTTTCCTCAGCAAGAACGCAGTAGAGCCATGTCCTTTTTGTTATCGTCAGGTACGATTATGGGCGTGGTTACACCAATTCTAGCGACGCAGCTGATGCAAACGATAAGCTGGAGAAGTATCTTTTATATCATAGGAGCCATCGGACTCGTTATTACAGTTCTGTTTGTTTTTTTACTGAAAGAAAAGCAGCAGAGAGAAAAAACAGAGATTTCTGCTATTCCTGCTAAGCAGATGACATTAAAAGAAATTATCAAAACTCCGATGATTTGGAATTTATTTATTGCATACTTCAGTATCTACGCCATTAACTGGGGGCTCATGTCGTGGATGCCTACATATTTAGCCGAAGTAAGACATCTGAATTTAACGGACATCGGTTTTCTTTCCGCTATCCCAGCATTTGTAGGCATTATAGGAATGTTTGTTAGCGGCTTTGTTTTAGACAAGCTTCCGGACGGAAAAGACAAGACGATAGCGGCGGTGTTTGGTTTACTGATGGGTATTTTTCTTTGCTTTATGGCCATTTCACCTAGCGTAGGCATGTTTATCGTTTTTCAAAGTGCCGTCACCTTACTGTTTTCGTTTAATGTGATTTTAATCGCTTCAGCTCCTTTAAAAATGCTGCCTGAATCAGTGGTCGGTTCAGCAAATGGTTTTATTAATACAGGGGCTCAAGCAGCCGGCGTATTAACCCCGATGCTTATTGGTTTTTTAGTACAGTCGTTTGGCGGGTCGTATAATGCAGCGTTTGCTTTATTAATTATCTGCGCTCTTGTCTGTGCTATTTCGTTATTTTCGATTCGACCTGCAAAAGTGGTAGTGGACGCACAAAATGCTGTTAAATAATGAGGAAAAAGGAGAGTGTCTCATGGATATTATTAAAGAAGTCGAACAACTTATTGAAAAAAAGCGAAACGAGCTAACTCAAATCAGTGATCAAATATGGGAATATGCAGAAACGAAGTTTGAAGAGTATAAGTCGGCACAGCTAATTTGCGACATGTTAGAAAAAGAAGAGTTTACGCTTCGTACACATATCGCTAACCTTGAAACAGGTTTTATTGGAAGTTACGGGAACGGTTATCCGATCATCGCTATTCTCGGTGAATACGATGCGCTTACGGGGCTGAGTCAAAAAGATAAGTGCGCAGTAGCAGATCCGGTCAAAAAAAACGGAAATGGCCATGGGTGTGGACATAACCTACTTGGCGTAGGCTCACTAGCAGCTGCGCTTGCTGTCAAAGAATATTTAAAAGAAAAAAATGTTCCGGGGACCGTTCGATACTATGGATGTCCAGCGGAAGAAAGTGGTTACGGAAAGACGTATATGGTACGAGAAGGAATTTTTCACGATGTAGACGTCGCGTTGTCATGGCATCCCGCTACCGTTAATGGTGTTATGCATACGTCATCAAATGCGGTTATGCAAGCAGCTTTTAAATTTAAAGGAAGAAGCAGTCATGCAGCTGCTAGTCCTCATCTTGGCAGAAGCGCTTTAGACGCTGTAGAGTTGATGAACATTGGTGTAAATTATATGCGTGAACATATGATTGATGAAGCGCGCGTACACTATGCGATTACAAACAGCGGAGGCATCTCTCCTAATGTTGTTCAAGCAGAAGCGGAAGTCATGTACTTAATTCGTGCTCCGAAGCCATCTCAAGTAAAAGAACTTTTTAAACGCGTTGTGAAAATTGCAAATGGAGCAGCTTTAATGACTGAAACACAAATGGAACAGGAAATTCAAGGAGCCTGTGCTAATCTAATTCCAAATCAAACAATGGAGCAGCTGATGCATAAACAAATGATGCAGATAAATTTGGCTGAGGTGAAACATGAAGAAATAGCTTTTGCCAAAGCTATTTACGAGTCTACATCCGCTGAAGATAAAGAAGCAGCAAAAAAACAAGTGGGTTCACTGCTAGACAAAGCTTTAGCGGATCATCCAGTCTTCAATCAAATTGCTCCTATGTCTAAAAATGTTTCCTTCATGACAGGATCAACTGATGTCGCAGACGTTAGCTGGAATGTTCCAACTGCACAGTGCGTGACCGCAACGTGGGCTTATGCTACGCCGTTTCATACATGGCAAGCTGTTGCTCAAGGGAAAACGGAGTATGCCCACGATGCGATGTTATTGGCTGGAAAAGCCATCGCGGCTACGGCGATTGAAATGATAGAAAATCAAGAGCTGATTAGTCAAGCCAAACAAGAGCTGGAGGATAGACTAGAAGGGGAAAGCTATGAATGTCTTGTGCCTTCTCATATACAGCCGCCTAATTACTCAGAAAGTGAGCAAGAAGACTATAGCGTAGTATAAAAAACGAAGCGGGGAAAAACGTATTTTCGTGTAAGGAAGATCCGAACGATGAATCGTTCGGATTTTTTATTGTTAGGTTGAACACAGGTTTCATTTATCCCGTTTGTTCGTCTTTAGATTGGATTGATGTAGTTATGGCTCAATCTCTTTTTTGTTTTCATTAAAAATAAATGGTTAAAAATATATCTCTTTGCTGAACCTAACCCTATCTAATTGTTCAAGAAAAGAGGTAAAAACATGAGAGCATATAAAGTAGAAAAAGATGGGTCAATTTCAACTTCACTAAAAGGAAAATCAGTTTTATCTACTTCTTATTTAAATAAAGGTTCTGCTTTTACTGAAGAAGAAAGAGAAGAGCTTCATCTGCAGGGACTTCTCCCTCCAACGGTTTTAACGTTAGAAGAACAGGCAAAAAGAGCATATGAACAGTTCAAAAAAGCACCGAATGATCTTCAAAAAAATAATTCGTTGAATGATCTACATAACCGGAACGTTGTCTTATTTTATCGTTTATTAACCGATCATTTAAGTGAAATGCTTCCCATTATTTACACGCCTACTGTAGGTCAATCCATCCAAGAATACAGCCATGAATACCATCGACCTGACGGACTATATTTATCCGTAAATGAAGCGGATCGATTAAGTGATGCGATTGAAAACTTAGGACTCGACGGCGAAGATATTGATTTGCTTGTTGTAACGGATTCAGAAAGTATTTTAGGAATTGGGGACTGGGGTGTAGGAGGAATAAATATTGCCGTTGGAAAGTTAGCGGTCTACACAGCTGCAGCGGGAATTGACCCAAGCCGCGTACTGCCTATTGTTCTTGACATGGGAACCAATAACAAAAAGCTTCTTGAAGATCCTTTGTATTTAGGAAATCGTCATGAACGAGTAAAAGGAGAAGACTATAATCGTTTTATTGCTCAATTTGTAAAAGAAATAACGACCAAGTTTCCTAAAGCGCTTCTTCATTGGGAGGATCTTGGGAATATTAACGCGCGTCACATTATGAAAGAATACGGCGATAAAATTTTAACGTTTAATGATGATATTCAAGGAACCGGAGTAATTACTCTTGCAGCCGTTTTAACAGCGGTGCGCATTACAGGAACGCCCCTAAAAGATCAGAGGGTTGTTGTATTTGGACCGGGATCTGCTGGAATCGGGAATGCTGATCGTATTCATAGTTCGATGATGCTTGAAGGGCTGTCTGAAGAAGAAGCATATGATCGTTTTTGGGCATATGATTACAGAGGTCTGTTAACCGAAGATATGGAAGATTTAGCTCCTTTTCAACAGCCGTATGTTCGCCAAAATGAAGAGATTAAAGAATGGGAAAAAGACGATGAAAATAAAATTTCACTGTTGGAGCTTGTTAAGCAAGTGAAGCCAACGATTTTAATTGGAACGTCAGGCGTCACGGATGCTTTTACTGAAAAAATTATTAAAGAAATGGCAAAGCATGTAGAGCGCCCGGTGATTATGCCGCTTTCAAACCCAACTAAACTTGCTGAAGCTGTTCCGGAAAATATTATAAAATGGACGGAAGGAAAAGCCCTTATTGCAACGGGAAGTCCATTTGAACCCGTTGAATATAACGGGCACACTTATGAAATCGGACAGGCTAATAATGCGTTTGTGTTTCCGGGTCTTGGTTTAGGTGCAATTGTCGTTCGCGCTCAAAAGTTTACTGAATCTATGTTTGCAGAAGCAGCCAATGCAGTAGCGCGTATAGCAGAAACAGATACAAAAGGAGATACGCTTCTTCCCAACATTAAAGATCTTCAAAAAGTATCAAAGGCGGTTGCTGTAGCAGTTGCTGATGCTGCTGTAAAAGATAACGTAGCAACTGTTACGGAGCAAAATGTAAATAAACTTGTAGAAGCAGCGGTATGGCAGCCTGCTTATAAACCGGTTAAGGCAAAAAATGAATGAGGTGATGATAAATGAGCATAGGTCAAATTTTTCTCATTCTCGCGCCTATCTTTTTTGTCATTTTGCTTGGTTATTTAGCAGGGCACTTTAAAAAATTTGATAAGCAAACGTCTAAGGGGCTCAACACATTAGTAACGAAGTTTGCGCTTCCTGCACACTTATTTGTAGGTGTAACGACAACCCCAAGAAAAACACTCATAGACGAATGGCCGTTTTTAGTAACGCTGATTTTAGGAATCGTCGGGTTTTACCTCATTATATTGCTCGTCGTGAAGTATGCAGGGAAGCATACGTTAACTTCTTCTTCTATGTTTGCCCTAAACTCAGCTCAGCCAACGTTTGCTTTTATGGGCATTCCAGTACTCGGAGGATTGTTCGGTGCAGGCGCCGTAGCGATTCCAATTGCCATAACAGGCATCGTAGTAAACGCGATTTTAGATCCGCTGGCAACGATTTTAGGAACCGTTGGACAACGGGGGCGAAAAGAAGGGGAAGAGAAAACAAGTTTATTCAAAGTAACGGTTCATTCCATTTTGCATGGTTTATCTGAGCCTTTGGCATGTGTACCGTTAATTGGAGTGATTTTAACGCTTTGCGGCTTTCAGTCACCTAAACTTTTACAGGATATGCTTGATCAAATCGGAAGTATCACATCGGGAGCAGCTTTGTTTGCGGTAGGAGTAACGATTGGAATTGGAAAAATTAACTTCAGTAAAGGTGCGCTTGGGATCGCTGTCTTAAAAGTAGCGGTTCAACCCATCGTTATGCTCGGAATTGCAGTATGGATAGGATTATCTTCAGATGAAGTGACAAAAGCTATTTTGCTGGTAGCTTTTCCTGGGTCTGCTGTAGCTGCGATGATTGCTTTGCGGTTTGAAAGCTTGGAAAATGAAACGGCGTCTGCTTTTGTCATTAGTGCTATTTTATCGTTGATTACGCTGCCGCTTCTTATTTCTTGGCTTATGTAAATAAAAAAACGAAAGAGGAGAATTCCTCTTTCGTTTTAAGACGGATTAATAAGCTAATGCAAATAATCCTTTGATATGAGATAAGTAACGAACGTTACTTGCTTCTTTCATAAGTGATGCTGGTAAACCTTTTAATTGCGTTTTGTTTCCGCCGATTGTACCAATTGCATCTTTGCGTCCAAGACTTCCTAGTGTACCAGAGAAGACAGGAACGAATGATTCCATTGCTCCGCCGCGAATAGCTACTGCTAAGTTCACGCCTACAACTTCACCCATTTGCCAAGCTAATTGAGCAGTAGGTGGGTAAGGGCGACCTTCTGGACCCATTACAACCGCTGAGTCACCAGCAAGGAATACATCTTTATGAGATGTAGATTGTAAGAATTCATTTACAAGTGCACGACCGCGGTTTACTTCGATACCTGAGTTAGCAACTACAGAGTTACCTTGAACTCCGCCAGTCCATACCATTGTTTTTGTTTCAATTTTGCTGCCGTCTTTAAGTTCAACAGTTGTAGCATCCATTTTTGTTACAGGTGTACCAGTAACAAATGTAACGCCACGTTTTGTTAAGCTTGATTGAGCGCGCTCTACTAATTCAGCAGGGAAGCCTGGAAGAACTGTAGGAGCTGCTTCTACACAGTATAGAGAAATTTCTTTCGGATCAACACCGTGTTTTAGACATAGGCTTGGCATTAAGTCAGCGTATTCACCAACAAGTTCGATACCTGTTAATCCGCCACCGCCAACTACGATTGTACCGTCAGCTTTATTTTTTGTTTTGCTGTATTCAGCGATACAAGCTTCTACGTGTGCACGTAAACGGTTTGCATCATTTACTGATTTAAGAACGAAGCTGTGCTCTTCTAAACCAGGGATACCGAAGTAAGCAGTTTCACTACCTAAAGCTGTAACAAGGTAGTCGTAGCTTAATTTTGTACCATCTTCAAGAGATACTTCACGTTGATCTGGTGAGATTTCTTTTACCGTTGCAATTTTTAAATCAACGTTGTAGTTTTTAAGTAATTTATCAAGTGGTAAAGCTACCGCTTGTTCAGAAACGCCGCCTACAGCTAGACGGTGTAATTCTGTAATGATTTGGTGAGTAGCAAAACGGTTCACTACTGTAATTTTTGCTTCATCCGCACTTAGGTGTTGGCGAGCTGTCATTGCAGTTAATAAACCACCGTAACCGCCGCCTAAAATTAAAATATGTTTTGACATAGTCGATCCTCCGTCCACACTTTTTAATGAAAATTATTTTTGTTTTTCGTTTGTAATGTCTAAATACGCTTGTGCAAAGCGGAATAGTTTTTGAGCTTGTGGATCTTTAAGCATGCGTAATAAACCGAATAAACCGATTGAATTAGAAGCATTTGCTTCTGCACGATCGTTTGCTTCGATTGCAGTAGCTGCAAGACCTTTTACTGTTCCTTCTACCGGCTCGATAAATTCTTTTACTCCACCAAGTAGATCTTCTTTTAATACGTCGTCAGTTAATAATGATTGCGCAACGTCGTAAGTTTTTGTAAGCACCGTTACCATTTCAGATAATTTTGGTAAATTATCTACAAGAACAGTAAGAGCTTCTTGTACTTCAGGCTTTAACAATTGATCTAACACATCCGCTTGACCTTTGTTAACTGCCGCTTCTGTTTGTACAGCAGCATTTTCCTCTGCAGCTGATTTTTGAATAGTTGATTGAGACATGAAAAGTCCTCCTTTGCTGGATACTGTTGCATATGTAGTTCCTAGTTATCTGCTAGACTTTCAAACTACATTGTGAAGTTGTGAAATCTTGCACATAATTCTATTTTAATTTTAATACGAGATAAAATCAACTCATTTCGTTGAAAAAATAAGTGAAGAACCTCGTAACCCTTTGTTTAATAAAAGTTTATAAGAAATAAAGCCAATAATTGCCTAGGTAAATAAAATTAAAATAGGGAACTAACATGATTCCTCTTCCTACGATAAAACAAATAACGTCATATTTCAACACATACGAACTTAATATTCTATAAGTAGTAAAAAGATAGGGCGCATTTACTATTTAAAGAGTTTTCAAAAAATTACATTGACTTACTATAGCGTTCTACATATAATCAGAATATAACATCTTATGTAAGGAGATATAACATGGTTATAGTGGATGAACTTTATCATAATGTGATCATTACATTGCCTCAATTAAAATTAATTGAATTTATAATGAAGTTAAAAGAAGCTAAAGCACAAGAAATAGAAGATATAAAAACGAAAATTAGTAAATACGAAGAGAAGAAACGTGCTGAAGAAGCTTGGTATCAATCACTATCACCGTTTCGTAAATTTTTTACCGGGCGTCCTTTAAGTCAGCATCAAGCGGTCGAGTATATGGTATACGTAAAGGAACGCTTTAAAAAAATTGATCACCTTAAAGCACAAATGCGAGAACTTCATGAAGTTCTTGAATTAATAAAAGCGGAAAATGAAGAAACAAGTGAAATTACGCTTTCGCCTGCTATTGTACAAGAAATAAAACGATTAAAAAGCAGTGGAGGCGTTGGGATATGAGTGTTAATGAACTAAGTTTAGGGATAAATACAACGTGGGTCGTGTTAACAGCGGCGATGATTTTGTTAATGGAAGGCGGCTTTGCCTTGTTAGAGGCAGGTTTTGTCCGCTATAAAAATAGCGTGAATATTATTATGAAAGTATTCGCTGATATTACAATAGGAACGCTTTGTTTCTATTTAATTGGTTTTGGATTAATGTACGGTGATGATTTAGGTGGAGTTGTTGGTAAAAGCGGTTTTGCGCTCTCGGGTAATTTATCGCACCTTGACATTCCAATTGGACTTGAAACGTTTTGGCTGTTTCAATGTGCGTTTGTTATTGCGGTCATTTCTATCGTTTCTGGAGCGGTAGCAGAACGAATTAATTTCCGCGCATATCTTTTATATGCGATTTTGATGACTACATTTATTTATCCTATAGCCGGCCACTGGATTTGGGGAGGCGGATGGATTAGTAAGTTAGGGATGCTTGATTTTGCCGGTTCGGCAGTTATCCATGCTCTTGGCGGTTTTTCAGCTTTAGCAGCTGCAATAATGATTGGACCGAGGAAAGGGAAGTTCACGAAAAATGGAATCAGTTCTGTTTCTCTTCCAAGCAATTTGCCGCTTGCATCAGTGGGTGCTTTTTTATTATGGTTTGGATGGTTCGGGTTTAATGCAGGAAGTACGCTAAGTGCCACTGACGTTAGAATTGGTCACATTGCTATTGTCACAATGTTATCAGCAGCAGCAGGCGGAGCAGCTACTTTATTTTATACTTTATTTCGCTACAACCGTTCAGATGCACCTTCTGTAATAAATGGATCGCTTGCCGGACTGGTTGGCATTACGGCCGGGTGCGCTTTTGTTAACACACCATCTGCTATTTTTATTGGAGCTGTATCTGGCTTATTAATGATGGCAGCTACAAACTGGCTCGAAGCACGTCAAATCGACGATCCTGTAGGAGCTTTTCCTGTACACGCTGCTTCGGGAATATGGGGTACGTTGGCTGTAGGCTTGTTTTCTACAGACGGCGGTGTGTTTACCGGAGGGAGCTGGACGTTACTTGGCGTTCAACTTCTTGGGTTAATCGCTCTATGCGCTTGGGGATTTGTTACGACGTGGATAGGGTTAAAGGTTATTTCCTTGGTGGTTCCGCTTCGATCTACGGAAGAAGAAGAAGAAGTGGGCTTAGATATCAGCTACCACGGTATCATGGCAGCTCATCAGGCTCCTGAATTTATTGAATATGAAAACTACTATGCGGAAGTAAAAGAAAAAGCCGCAGATTCGTAATAAAAGGCCGCGCTTTATAACAAAAGGGCGGCCTTTTTATATGAAAAAAATAGATTTAAAATACTTGGTTTAAATGATTGAAAAGTCAGAATATTTGTGTTATATTATAAAAAAGCCAAGGAGTTGATTTCTTATGAAAAAGAATTTACTTAATTCACCGCAAAAATCCAACGGAAAGGTGCTTGATGCATTATTCGCTGAGATGATTTTAGACAAGGCGATTGCAGAATTTCGTAAAGCACAGCTAAAAGAAGAAATCGACCGCACGCTATTGATGAAAAATAAAGAAGAGTTTTTGAAACTCTCATCAGAACTTAAACAAATTTCTTAATTACTTACTATACTTCACACACCATCTATTTTTAGGTGGTGTGTTTTATTTTTGAGACCTACTAAAAGGGATTAATTAGTAATAATTATGAATATATTCCTATTTAAAACTTTATTTACATTAATTGTATTGACTTCTTTTATGGATTTTTTTAACATAAACAAGAATTAAAGAGGAGGGGTTTGGTTGGGACATCTATTATTAGTAGATAGCTTGATTGCGGGTATTGTTTGCATTGTGTTAGGAATTTTATTTAGAGCTCATAAAACAAGCAAATTTTTGTATGGCATAGGGATTGTATTTGGTCTTATTTTTGTCATTGGGACGGTCACTCATTCTCCATCTAATACAGAAACTTCATCAGTTACAGCTGAGAAAGTAGAAGCAAATCAAAAAGACAGTAAAGACACATCAGAACTTAAAGCTCTCGTTACTAAGGGAATGACAGATAAGGAATTTCAAAAAGAAAAAGAGAAAGCCGCTTTTCAACAGTCAGACTTAATTGCGTTAGGTAACGGAGAAGTCGGATATGTGATCAAAGCTGAAGACGGTTACGTTGTAGCTGATACGAATGGCGAAACCATTTCAAGCGTTGAAACGTTTAAAACGGCTGATGAAGTAGAACAGTATGAATTAAATGAAGTTAAAAAAGTACATAAAGATGTAAGGACAGTTGATGCTCATTATACAGCTTCAGATTTAGAAAGCTTAGAAGATTTTGATCAAAAAATTAATGAAGTGCTGAAGCGCGTTAATCTTACAAAAAAGGAGTTTAATGAACTAAAATTAAAGGATGTTAAAACATTAACTTCTCATGAAATAGAAGTAATGAAGGCTATACGTGACTCTGTTTCACCCCTTACAAAAGATACGCTGCTGCAAAAAACGATCCCTGCTAAAGATATTGAAAAGTATGTAGATGGATCTTATACAGCAGTGGGAGGATATGTAGCTAAAGCTGAAGATGTTCATGATATTACTTCGTACAAAGAATTTGTTGAAAGCTTACGTTTAGATTACACCGATGGTTCAGGCAAAAGGCCGTTTCCTGAAGAAGGATCGACATACGGCGTAATCAAATTCAAATCGCAAGCGGTAAGCCATGTTGATATTCCCTACGGGACTGTGTTCGGAGGAAAAACAACAGACGGACCTCCATGTACGCTTAATGGGTTTACAGGATCTCGAAACGGGGAAACCGTTCCAGAGTTCAAATTTGATAACTATTATCCACCAGCAAACGGAGCGGAACTATACCAAGTGGTAAATGGGGAAGAAGTACTTTTAGCTACCTATGTGGTAGAAGAAAAACGATTTGTGCCAGCGGTTGCTAATCCAATGTAAAGGACTGGTTTTTTGTGATTCGAAAAGGTTTGTATGCAGCATATAATGAACGAGATTACGAATGTTATGAAACGGAAAACGGGTGTGTAAAGCTGATTAGCTATGATAAAGGCGATGTAGCAAATGGATTCATTCCATACAATGACACTACTTTCACAAAAGAAGTTCCTCGTGATGCTGTTGAAGAAGTGTTTTTTGTAGCTCCGTATGCTACTTATCAAAATGAAACGTTTGGTGTGTCAGATGCTTCTGATCGTCGAGTGCTTTTGACCACATCTGAAAAAGAAAAAGCTGATAAATATCATTTTCAACGAACGGATAAATATCTATACGAAAAACATGTGTTAAAAGAAGAAGTAAAGTTAATGGAGAAAAAAACTCCTTATTCATAAGACCCCATAATAAAAAGAGGATGCACTCGCATCCTCTTTTTATTTAATCAATTTTCTTGAAGTGTTTCTGTTCGTATTATCATTTGTACGAAGGAAGGTAATGCCAAGACCGATTAATCCTCCTACGATAGCAGGAACTACCCAGCCGAGACCCACTCCATACATAGGTAGAATGGATGTAAACAGATCGTTTACTGCCGCAATTTTGAATCCAGCAGCATTTAAGCCATCAAATAAACTAACGATAAACGTGAACAGAAGGCTTACTTGGTAAACTTCAGAACGTCCTTTAAATAAAGGATGTAAGAATGTTAAAGCAATTAACACAATAGCTAACGGATAAATAGCTGTTAAGACGGGAACCGAAATAGCGATTAATTCCGTTAAACCAAAGTTTGCTACAACGGCGCTGAATGCTGATAAAATGACAGCAATCAACTTATAAGAAACCCTTGGAAACAGCTTATGGAAGAAAGATGAACAAGATGTTACAAGGCCTACACTTGTTGTTAAACAAGCAACGGTAATCATCAGACCTAAAAGAATTCCTCCGTAAGAGCCGAAGTAGTAATTTGATACTTCAGCCAAAACCGTACCTCCGTTATCAAGACGTCCAAGCTCTGATACGCTTGAAGCACCCATATAAGACAATGCACTATAAATAAGAGCTAAAATAACGGCAGCGATAGCCGTAGCTTTTGCACAAATTGTGATGATTTGTCGGTTGGTTTTTGCTCCTTTTTCTTTAATTGCATTAATAATAATAATTCCAAAAACAAATGATGCTAGTGTATCCATTGTTAAGTAGCCTTCTTGGAAGCCTTTAAAAAATGAGTGTGTTGTATAAGCTTCGCTTGGTGCTTCAAATTTTCCAATTGGGTTCACAACGGCTACAACTACCAATATTCCAATAAACGTTAATTTAATAGGTGTTAAAACTTTTCCTACTAAATCGACAATTTTCGCAGGATTTAGCGAAAAAAAGCAGGTAATAGTAAAGAAAATTACCGTGAAAATGATAAGGGGAAGATGCCCTGGATTTTCTGATAAAAAAGGCTTAACGCCAATTTCGAACGAAACGCTTCCCGTTCTTGGCATCGCAAAAAGCGGTCCGATTGCCAAGTATAAAATCGTAGTAAAGATAATACCGAAAGCTGGGTGTACGCGACTAGCTAAAGACTGCAAATCCTCTTTTCCGGAAAAACCAAATGCGAGAACGCCTAGAAGAGGCAGACCTACACCCGTTACTAAAAATCCAGCGTTTGCTGACCAAATATTGCTTCCAGCAGACTGACCTAACATTGCAGGAAAGATTAAATTACCTGCGCCGAAGAATAGGGCAAAAAGCATAAAGCCAATAACCACTATAAATGAAAAAGGAACTTTGTTTGACACGTTAAAACCTCCAAAATTATAAATGCTTTTTATTATCGTGTTGAATAATTAAAATTTTCAGAATTTTATATTCGAATAATAAAAATAAACATGTATCGTATTATACTAACCTAAAATGCATATTTCAATATAAAATTTTATTTTTTTAATTTATTCGCTGAAATAGCAAAAATAGAAAAATACTTAGCAAAAAAATCTCAATATACAACAATTATTTGATATGATAAAACAGAACCGTGGCTTTTAAAAATTCGCATGTGCGGCCTTACATCCTTTTAGTAAAGAACTGTTTACATAAGGTGCTGTAAGGATGTATATTTATACACGGTTCGCGGAACCGCATATGCTCGATGGATGAAAGTCAACTGTGCGAAAGGAGCAAGAAAGTGAAAAGGTTAGGTCTAGCAACTCAGATTCTAATTGGACTGATTTTAGGCGTAGCTGTAGGTGCTATTTTTTATGGAAGCGATACAGCCATTTCTATTTTACAGCCGGTTGGAGACATATTTATTCATTTAATTAAGATGATTGTCGTACCGATTGTGATTTCAGCATTAATCGTAGCGGTCGCAGGAGTAGGCGATATCAAAAAATTAGGTAAGCTTGGCGGAAAAACAATTCTTTATTTTGAAATTGTTACAACCATTGCTATTGTAGTGGGGATTATTGCCGCGAACTTATTCCACCCTGGTGCAGGGGTTGATATGGGACATATTGAAAAAAGCGATATTTCTCAATATGAGGCAACGGCAAAAACGTCTGAAAGTACTGGCATTGCTCAAGAGCTTCTTCATATTGTTCCAACAAACGTCTTTCAATCGGTAGCAGAGGGCGATCTTTTACCAATCATTTTATTTTCCGTACTGTTTGGTGTAGGCGTAGCTTCGATTGGAGAGAGAGGAAAACCTGTTTTAGCCTTTTTTGAAGGCGTCTTGGATGCAATGTTTTGGGTAACTAATTTGGTGATGAAATTTGCTCCAGTAGGTGTATTTGCACTTATTGGTGTTAATATTATAAAGTTTGGTGTCGGATCACTTATTCCATTAGGAAAATTAGTGTTCGCCGTTTACTTCACCATGATTTTCTTTGTGCTTGTGGTTCTTGGAATTATTGCTAAAATGGCTGGAACAAGCATGTTTACGCTGATAAAAGTGTTAAAAGACGAGCTGCTTCTTGCTTTTACAACGGCAAGTTCAGAAGCCGTTTTACCATCTCTTATCAAAAAGATGGAAGACTTCGGTTGTTCTAAATCGGTTACATCGTTTGTTATTCCAACAGGCTACACGTTTAACTTAGATGGTTCAACCATTTATCAGGCGCTGGCATCGCTGTTTATTGCTCAAATGTACGGCATCGACCTTTCCATTATGGATCAAATTCAGCTCCTTCTTGTGCTAATGTTAACCTCAAAAGGAATGGCTGGTGTACCGGGAGCATCGTTTGTAGTTGTACTTGCTACACTTGAATCTATGGGCTTCCCTCTTGAAGGCATGGCATTTATTGCAGGAATTGACCGCATTCTTGATATGATGCGTACCACAGTTAACGTAGTAGGAAATGCTTTAGCTGCAATTGTGATGTCAAAGTCTGAAGGCGAATTTGATAAGCAAAAATCATTAAATTATACAAATGAATTAAAGAAATCAAACATAGCTTAAAACAAAACAAGCCGGGCAGCTGCCCGGCTTGTTTTGTTTGGAGCTGACTGTTATCTTTTTTGAAACATATGGTAAAATAAAAGAAATGAGAGACAAAGGAAGTGTCATAATGACGGAAACTGTTCAGTTAATTAAAAAGCTTGTTTCGATTC
This sequence comes from Priestia sp. YIM B13490, assembly GCF_042787735.1. NCBI lineage: Bacteria > Bacillati > Bacillota > Bacilli > Caryophanales > Bacillaceae > Priestia > Priestia sp. YIM B13490. The sequence goes on along the minus strand of NZ_JBHZOT010000003.1, from coordinate 793,774 downwards.
CCAGTCCTTCTGGAAATACAGAAAAGGTAATTTCATTTGTCGAAGACTATATAAAAGAGCTAAATATTCAAACGTACCGCAATCGAAAAGGAGGCTTAGTCGCTACTATTCCCGGTAAAGATACAGATCACCACCGCATGCTGACGGCTCATGTCGATACATTAGGTGCTATGGTAAAAGAAATCAAACCGAGTGGACGTCTGAAAATCGACTTGATTGGAGGGTTTCGCTACAATTCTATTGAAGGAGAATATTGTGAAATTGAAACTTCATCAGGAGAAGTATTTACAGGAACCATCCTTATGCATCAAACATCTGTTCATGTGTATAAAGATGCAGGGAAAGCTGAGCGAAATCAAGAAAATATAGAAATTCGACTGGATGAAAAAGTACATAGCGCAGAAGATGTTCGCAGCCTTGGAATTGAAGTAGGCGACTTTGTTTCGTTTGATCCTCGTGTAGAAATAACAAAAAGCGGTTTTATTAAATCTCGTCATCTCGATGATAAAGCAAGCGTAGCTTTATTGCTCCAGCTCATAAAAACAATTCAAGAAGAACAGATCGAACTGCCATACACTACGCATTTTCTCATTTCAAATAATGAAGAAATTGGATACGGAGGGAATTCGAACATTACGCCTCAAACAGTAGAATACTTAGCGGTTGATATGGGTGCTATGGGAGATGGACAATCTACCGATGAATACACCGTGTCTATTTGTGTAAAAGATTCAAGCGGCCCATATCATTACGGTTTGAGAAAGCATTTGGTGGAGCTAGCTAAGCAGCATGATATTCAGTACAAATTAGATATTTATCCGTTTTACGGATCAGATGCTTCTGCTGCTATTCGTGCCGGACACGATATCGTACACGGCTTAATTGGTCCAGGAATTGATTCTTCTCATGCGTTTGAGAGAACGCATCAAGATTCATTAAACCATACGTATAAGCTTCTTTATCACTATGTGCAGTCGAACATGGTTCTGCTTTAAGAAAGCAATATTTAATTAGTGTATTTTTATGCAAAATAAAGAGCAGGACGGGATTGTGATGTCTGTACTTTCCTTTCCTAAAAAAGAAGCCGGCTGTCCGGCTTCTTTTTTTAATAAATACTATATATTTTTTACTGGTGAAGCAACAGTTGGTTAAAAAAGCACCTTTTTAAAGAGGTATAATATTGCTTAAACCTTTTGTACATTTTGTTCATTTACAGAAGTTAAAATGTTTTTAAATTTTTAAAAGTTTCTTGTGACAAGTTTTGTAGAATGGGTTTTCAAAAGGAAATGGTTTCGGCATAATGTGGATATAGCGATCACTACAATAATCGGAGGCGAATCTTTTCATGTGGGTACTGACGGTATATGCTGGAAAAGAAATGAAAATGTTTGAATTTGAAACTGAAAAGCAGGCGAGAGAAGCTTTTGCCAAAACAAATGGCTGTAAAGTTCTTTCAGAAGTGGTGTATTATAATGATCCTCATTTAACATTAGTAGCTATATAATGAAAAAACAAGAGCTGACTTTATGCTCTTGTTTTTTTATAGGTGCTTGTATCTTCCGAAAAGAATAGAGTTGAAATAAAAAAAAATGTACGCTATGATATGGTAGTTACTTCTATTATTCTGATAGTTTAAAAGGTTCATATATATCAAACAGCAACAGTAAAGATGCCAAGAAGGCTTAATAGGGAAACTGGTGAAAGACCAGTACTGCCCCCGCAACTGTAAGTGTGGACGAACGAGTATAACCACTGTGAAAAAATCACGGGAAGGTTCTCAAGTAGAATGATACACAAGTCAGGAGACCTGTCTTTATTGTGAAGTTTCTATTTCTCCGGGGAGCGGGAAGGGAAACGTTGGCTTAAAGTGGCATTCGTGTACACTCTTATTCTGACGTTTTACCCGCTCGCATATTAGCGAAGCGGGTTTTTCTCGTATCGAAAAACTACATATCGTGCAAAAAAGGTGCGCAATGTTCACATTGCGTTAAATGGGAAGTCTGGTGTGAAGCCAGCGCGGTACCCGCCACTGTGAAGAGGAGCTGATTGCATATGCCACTGTATTTGGGAAGGCGCAATCAAGTGATGAATCGAAGTCAGGAAACCAGCCTTTTTCTAATGCGAAGCTTACCCTACGGGATATAGGTGGAAGTGCAAAAACTTAGTTTGAATTTTCTGCGCCTCTATCATTGATAGAGGCGCTTTTTTTAGTAAAGGAGCGAATGAGTGTGACGACGTGGAACTTAAACGGAACAAAACATCACGTATTGATTTGTAATGGAAGCAGCTGTATGAGAAAAGGTGGAGAAGAAGCCACACAAGCTATTCGAAATAAAGTGACGGAACTGGATTTGGATGAAACGGTTCATACAACGCGTACGCGCTGTAACGGACGATGCAAAGATGCTCCTGTAGCTATCGTCTATCCTTCAGGAGATTGGTACAAGCAGGTCACTGAAACCGTGGCTCACCGGATTGTCGAAGAGCATTTAGCAGGAGGCTGCAGTGTAAAGGAATCGCTTATTTATGAATATGATCAAAATGGTTTCGTTTCTCCGGAAAACAGTGACTCCATAGAAGGAATTGACAAAGTAAAAAGTAACGCATAAAGGAGGAGCTAGCATGAAAGGTAAACTGTTAGTTATTGGATTTGGGCCGGGGAGCTTTGAACATATTACACAGCGAGCAAGAGAAGCCATTCAAGAAAGTGATATGATCATCGGTTACAAAACCTATGTGGAATTAATTCAAGGACTGTTAACGAATCAGCAAATTATTAGTACGGGAATGACCGAAGAAGTAAGCCGTGCACAGGAAGCTGTAAAGCAAGCCGAAGCAGGAAAAACCGTAGCTGTCATTTCGAGCGGAGATGCAGGAGTATACGGAATGGCAGGCCTTGTATATGAAGTGTTGATTGAAAAAGGCTGGAAAAAAGAAACGGGCGTAGAGCTGGAAGTAATTCCTGGCATTTCGGCTATCAATTCATGCGCATCTCTCCTTGGAGCGCCCGTGATGCACGATGCTTGTACGATTAGTTTAAGTGACCACCTTACGCCGTGGGATCTAATCGAAAAAAGAATTGAAGCAGCTGCACAAGCAGATTTTGTAGTGGCTTTTTACAACCCAAAGAGCGGAAGACGAACAAGACAAATTGTTGAAGCGCAAAGGATTCTATTAAAGTACCGTTCTCCTGATACGCCTGTTGGTCTTGTGAAAAGCGCTTATCGTGACCGTGAAGAAGTCGTAATGACTAACTTAAAAGACATGTTAAACCATGAAATAGGCATGCTGACTACCGTTGTTGTCGGAAATTCATCTACGTTCTTTTACGACGATTTAATGATTACACCGCGCGGGTATCAGCGGAAATATACCCTCAACCAAACGGAGCAGCCGCTAAGACCGCATCAGCGACTTCGAAAAGAAGCAGAACCATGGGCTCTCGATCAAGAAGAGACTGTAGAGCAAACAGCTTCAGCAATTGAAGCAGTTCAGACCAAACCAGAAGAAACAGCAACTTCACGAGCTCTTGCAGAAGAAGCGCTTCAAGCAATTTTAGGTGAAACCACTTCTGGGGTCGTACACCAGCCAATACAGTCAATTTTCGAAGTCGCGGTTAGTCCAGGACTTGCCAATAAGAAATTCACGCCTGTTCAAATGACAACACTAGCAGAAGTTGTTGGTGAAAAAGGTACGATGGAGTATACACCTGACCATCAAATCAAACTTCAAATTCCAACAGCCCAGCCAGATGTGATTATTAAAAAGCTCCAAGCAGCTTCCTTTTTACTATCTCCGGTCGGAGACGTGTTCACAATTAAAGCGTGTGATTTTTGTGATGGAGAAAAAAGCGATGCTATTCCACATACGGAAGAATTACAAAAACGCCTCGGGGGAATGGACATGCCAAAAGAGCTGAAGCTTGGTATTAATGGATGCGGTATGGCCTGTTATGGCGCAGTTCAAGAAGATATCGGCATTGTCTATAGAAAAGGTGCGTTTGATTTATTTTTAGGAGCTAAAACGGTTGGACGAAATGCGCATTCAGGTCAAATTGTGGCGGAAGGCATAGCACCCGATGACATTGTTGAAATAGTGGAGAACATTGTCCATGAATATAAAGAAAAAGGTCATCCTAATGAGCGATTTCATAAATTCTTTAAGCGTGTGAAGAACGTTTATGGATTCGACTATCAAGATATAACACCAAAAATAAAAGTAGAACCAGCTCCGTGTGGAGATTAAAAAATGGGAGGGCATTATATGAAATCAGTTTTATTTGTCGGTCATGGAAGCAGAGATCCTGAAGGGAACGATCAAATTCGCGAATTTATTTCGACTATGAAGCATGATTGGGACGCATCTATCTTAATAGAAACGTGTTTTCTAGAATTTGAACGCCCAAATGTAAGTCAAGGCATTGATACATGTGTGGCAAAAGGAGCAAAAGATGTAGTTGTAATTCCAATTATGCTCTTGCCTGCTGGCCACTCTAAAATACATATTCCGGCGGCTATAGATGAAGCTAAGGAAAAATATCCACACGTAAACTTCGTATACGGACGTCCCATTGGCGTTCATGAAGAAGCCCTTGAAATTTTAAAAACGAGATTACAAGAATCAGGAGAGAATTTAGAAACTCCAGCTGAAGACACGGCTGTTATCGTCTTAGGGCGAGGGGGAAGTGATCCTGATGCAAACAGTGATTTATATAAAATTACGCGCCTTCTTTGGGAAAAAACAAATTATAAAATCGTTGAAACTTCTTTTATGGGCGTGACCGCTCCACTGATTGATGAAGGCGTGGAGCGATGTTTGAAATTGGGCGCTAAAAAAGTGGTTATTCTCCCGTATTTCTTATTTACAGGAGTATTAATTAAGCGATTAGAAGAAATGGTGAAGCAGTATAAAATGCAGCATGAAAACATTGAGTTTAAGCTCGCCGGCTATTTCGGTTTTCACCCAAAACTGCAGACAATTTTAAAAGAACGTGCTGAAGAAGGATTAGAAGGTGAAGTGAAAATGAACTGCGATACGTGTCAATATCGCCTTGGCATTATGGAGCATATTGATCACCATCATCATCACGATCATGACCATGATCACGGACACCATCACCACGATCACCATCATGACCACGATCATCATGAAGATAAGGTCGGCGAGCTAAAATGATTTTATTGTTAGCCGGAACTAGCGATGCACGTGCATTAGCCGTGCAAGTGAAAAAAGCAGGTCATGAGGTTACGGCAACGGTTGTAACCGAAAACGCAGCTATCGAATTACAGCGTGCAGAAGTGAAAGTGAAAATTGGACGTCTCACAAAAGAAGATATGATGGATTTTGTAAACGAACATCGTGTAAAAGCTATTGTGGATGCAAGTCATCCTTTTGCAGAAGAAGCATCTAAAAATGCTATCGGCGCGGCTGCTGAAACAGCGATTCCTTACATACGCTATGAGCGGGCTTCGCAGGCTTTTACCTATGATAATATGACAATGGTTTCTACGTATGAAGAAGCAGCAGAAGTAGCAGCTGAGAAAAAAGGAGTTATTATGCTGACAACAGGCAGCAAAACGCTGCAGGTTTTTACAGAAAAGCTGCTTCCTCTTTCAGATGTACGGCTTGTTGCTCGTATGCTTCCAAGGCTGGATAATATGGAAAAGTGCCAGCAATTGGGATTTTCGCAAAAAAATATTATTGCTATTCAAGGGCCGTTTACAAAAGAGTTTGATCGAGCGCTGTATAAGCAATACGGAGTGACGGTCATGGTCACAAAAGAAAGCGGAAAAGTTGGATCTGTGGATGAAAAAGTGGAAGCAGCTAAAGAGTTAGGCTTAGATATTATTATGATTGGGCGACCGAAAATTGAGTATGGAACCGTGTATTCCACTTTTGAAGAAGTGGTTCATGCTTTAGTAAACCAAAATAGGAGTTGATTGAGATGGATTTTCGTACAGAATTTAAACCGTTAACTGTTCAGCCTCAGCAAATAGAAGGAAAAAGTTTTGAGATGATTACAGAAGAGCTTGGGCCTCATCCGTTTACAGACGAACAGTACCCAATTGTTCAGCGCGTAATTCATGCGTCTGCAGACTTTGAGCTTGGACGCAGCATGCTGTTTCATCCGGATGCGATTCAAGCAGGAATTAAAGCTATTCGCAGCGGCAAGCAAGTGGTTGCAGATGTACAAATGGTGCAAGTAGGAACAAACAAGCAGCGAATTGAAAAACACGGCGGTGAAATCAAAGTTTATATTTCGGATCCGGACGTAATGGAAGAAGCAAAGCGCTTAAATACAACGCGTGCAATTATTTCTATGCGAAAAGCCATCAAAGAAGCAGACGGTGGAATTTTTGCAATTGGGAACGCACCCACAGCTTTACTTGAATTAATTCGTTTGATTAAAGAAGGAGAAGCGAAGCCTGGGCTTGTTATTGGTCTGCCGGTAGGATTTGTTTCAGCAGCTGAATCTAAAGAAGAACTTGCAAAACTTGACGTGCCGTTTATTACAAACATCGGGCGAAAAGGCGGCAGTACGGTAACGGTTGCTGCATTAAATGCAATTTCAATTCTTGCAGATCAGGTGTAACGCATGAAGGAAGTACCAAAAGAACCTAAGAAACTCAGAGAAGGCTATACGACGGGCGCTTGTGCCACGGCAGCTACGAGAGCAGCTCTGCTTACGCTAATTTCAGGAGAAGTGCAAGATGAGTCAACGATTTACCTACCTGTCGGCCGCTTTGCTACGTTTCATCTTGAAGAATGCGAGTATCGCACAAGCAGCGCTGTAGCTAGCATCATTAAAGATGCTGGAGATGATCCCGATGCCACGCACGGAGCGCTGATTATTTCTGAAGTTTCGTGGTGTAATGGTGCAGGTATTATCATTGATGGAGGAGTGGGAGTAGGGCGTGTAACAAAGCCCGGCCTCCCGGTTCCTGTCGGTGAAGCAGCCATTAACCCTGTTCCAAGAAAGATGCTGAAAGAAACGGCTGAACAGCTTCTAGCTGAATACAATATACAAAAAGGCGTTAAGATTGTCATCTCGGTTCCTGAAGGAGAAGAAATGGCGAAAAAGACATTAAATGCGCGTCTAGGTATTTTAGGAGGCATTTCGATACTGGGGACGCGGGGAATTGTCGTTCCGTTCTCAACAGCTGCTTATAAAGCAAGTATCGTGCAGGCAATCAGCGTTGCTAAAGCGAGTAATTGTGAGCACGTTGTCATTACGACAGGGGGCCGAAGCGAAAAGTATGGAATGAAACAGTTCCCTGAACTTCCGGAAGAAGCATTTATCGAAATGGGAGATTTTGTTGGATTTACGTTAAAACAATGTAAAAAGCAAGGAATGAAAAAAGTATCGCTCGTAGGCATGATGGGAAAGTTTTCAAAAGTCGCGCAAGGCGTTATGATGGTTCATTCAAAAAGTGCACCCATTGATTTTAATTTTTTAGCAAAAGCAGCTTCTGAGTCAGGCGCTTCTGCTGAACTGGTAGAGGAAATAAAAGGTGCAAACACAGCTTCTCAAGTGGGGGATTTAATGACGCAAAGCGGTCATCATAAGTTTTTTGAAAAACTGTGCGAGTACTGCTGTTTATCAGCATTAAAGGAAGTAGGGGACGGAATCGATGTCGATACGTCTCTTTACACATTAAAAGGAGATTTTTTAGGACAGGCGGTGCAACATGGCAATTAAAATTATTGGAATTGGTGACGATGGGAAGTTAAGCTTGCTTCCTATGTATGAACAGTGGGTGTATGAAAGTGATGTGCTAATTGGAGGAAAGCGTCACCTGGATTTTTTTCAAGATTTCGAAGGAGAAAAGGTAGCGATTGAAGGGGGTCTTTCTCCTCTTGTTGAACGTTTAAAAAACGAAGAAGGAAATGTGGTTGTGTTAGCGTCAGGCGACCCGTTATTTTACGGAATAGGAAGCTATCTTTCTACGAAGCTAGACGTTGAAATATATCCTTATTTAAGTTCTATTCAGCTTGCATTCTCACGTTTAAAAGAGCGATGGCAAGACGCTTATTTTACAAGCGTGCACGGCAGGAGCATAAAAGGGCTGGCTCAGCGCATTGACGGCTATAAAACAGTGGCGATTTTAACCGATGAGCAAAATTCTCCTAGTGCTCTGGCAAACTACTTATTATCATTCGGCATGAAGGAATACAAGATGTTTGTAGCAGAGAATTTAGGAGGAGAAACGGAGCGCTGTCAGCTGCTTTCGCTGGAAGAAGCGGCGAATCAACTGTTTTCTCCGCTTAATGTCGTGATATTAAAACAGGTAGAAAAAACCCCAGTCTGGCCTCTCGGAATAGAGGACGATGAATTTATTCAACGCAAGCCGGACAAGGGGCTTATTACTAAAAAAGAAGTTCGCACACTTAGTATTAGCGCCCTGCAGCTAAAGAGAGACAGCGTCGTATGGGATATCGGAACATGTACGGGTTCAGTCGCAATTGAAGCGGCTAAAATTGCGCGTGAAGGACAAATTTTTGCCGTGGAAAAAAACGAAGCAGACTTAGAAAACTGCAGGGAAAATCTATTGAAATTTCGAGTAGACGCCCACACTGTGCACGGAAAGGCACCGGAAGGGTTAAGTGAGTTTGCTGATCCTGACGCGGTGTTTATTGGAGGCACAGCAGGAGGCATGGAAACCATTTTAGACGTGTGCTGCAGCCGGTTAAATGCAGGAGGGCGCATCGTATTAAATGCCGTAACGATTGAAAATTTAGCAGAAGCAATGAAAGCTTTTAAAGAGCGAGGATTCGAGACTGCTGTTACCCTTGCACAAATTTCAAGAAGCAAGCCCATTTTACATTTAACGCGATTTGACGCTTTAAACCCCATTTATATTATTACAGCCAAAAGAGGAGAATGAATATGATTGGAACATTGTACGGACTTGGAGTTGGACCGGGAGATCCAGAACTTATTACAGTAAAAGCATTTCGTAAATTAAAAGAATCACCCGTTATTGCGTACCCGAAAAAACAAAAAGGAAGCAAAAGCTACGCCCAAAAAATTATTGATGTCTATTTCAGTGCAAATGAAAAAGATATGCTGGGCCTTGTGTTTCCAATGACAAAAGATCCTGCTATTTTGGAAAGAAAATGGACCGAAACGGTAGAACGAGTATGGGAAAAGCTCCAGGAAGGAAAAGATGTAGCATTTGTCACAGAGGGAGACCCTATGCTTTACAGTACGTTTATTCACATGATGCGTCTAATGCAAGAACGTCACCCTGAAGCTCCGATTCAAGTAATTCCTGGTATTTCATCCATTAATGGAGCTGCATCTCGTTTAGGTATTCCGTTAGCAGACGGTGATGAACATGTAGCAATTGTTCCTGCTCGTGAAGATTATGAAACAATGAAAAAAGTATTAATGGAAAACGACTGCGTCATTTTTATTAAAGTGGCCAAAGTCATCGATTTTATGGTCGGTCTTTTAAAAGAGCTTGATCTGCTTGAAAAAGCGTCAGTGGTGACAAAAGTAACGTCAGATGAAGAAATTATCTGGAAAGCTTCAGAACTAGAAGGAGCCGATTTACAATACTTAACGCTAATGGTGGTGCGAAAATGAAGTTATACATAATCGGAGCTGGACCCGGAGATCCAGATTTAATTACCGTAAAAGGCTTAAAATTACTTCAGCAAGCAGATGTTGTCTTGTACGCTGACTCACTGGTAAGTCAAGAGCTAGTTGCTAAGTCTAAACCAGGAGCTGAAGTGTTAAAAACAGCGGGTATGCATCTAGAAGAAATGGTCGGTACGATGCTTGAACGCATGCGTGAAGGAAAAATGGTTGTAAGAGTACATACCGGAGATCCTGCTATGTACGGAGCCATTATGGAACAAATGGTGCTTTTAAAAAGAGAAGGCGTTGATATTGAAATCGTTCCGGGCGTCAGCTCCGTATTCGCTGCTGCTGCAGCGGCTGAAGCAGAATTAACCATTCCAGATTTGACTCAAACGGTTATTTTAACTCGTGCTGAAGGAAGAACGCCTGTACCTGAGTTTGAAAAATTAACTGATTTAGCAAAACATAAATGTACCATTGCGTTATTTTTAAGCGCGACGCTCACAAAAAAAGTAATGAAAGAATTTATAAGCGCGGGTTGGAGTGAAGACACGCCGGTTGTAGTAGTCTATAAAGCAACGTGGCCAGATGAAAAAATTGTTCGCACAACGGTAAAAGACCTAGATGATGCTATGCGAACAAACGGCATTCGCAAGCAGGCGATGATTTTGGCAGGCTGGGCACTTGATCCACACATTCATGACAAAGATTATCGTTCAAAACTTTATGACAAAACATTTACCCATGGCTTTCGAAGAGGAGTGAAGTCGGAATGATTCAACTCCAAGAAGGAAAAAAAGCCCTCATTACACAGCGCGGAGATTATGCCGTTGTAGCTATCACAAAACACGGCGTAGAAATTGCAAGAAATCTAGGCCGCACTTTTCAGCAGTCTGATGTGTATTACATGAGCAAGTTTGAAAAAGGAGACGAACAAGAGCAGAACATCCAGCTGTTTTCAGGAAGCGTTCGGATGCTTTTGCCTTCTCTTTTTGAATCGTATAAAGGACTTATTATTATTATCTCACTGGGAGCAGTTGTGCGTATGATTGCCCCTATTTTAAAAGATAAGAAAACGGATCCTGCGGTTGTTGTCATTGATGATAAAGGTGAAAATGTCATTAGCGTGCTTTCGGGTCATATCGGAGGAGCAAATGAGCTTACGCGTGAAGTTGCGGCAGCTCTTGAAGCTCATCCTGTCATTACAACAGCATCCGATGTGCAAAAAACAATTCCGGTTGATTTATTTGGTAAGCGCTTTGGATGGGTGTGGGAATCAGCAGAAAAACTAACGCCTGTCAGCGCTTCTGTGGTGAATGAAGAAGAAATAGCAGTGGTTCAAGAATCAGGTGAAAAGAACTGGTGGCATTATGAGCACCCTGTTCCAGCTAACATTAAAACATATTCATCGATTCAGACAGCTCTTGAAGCATTGCCACATGCAGCTTTGGTCGTAACGCATCGCAATTTAAAAAAAGAGGAAGAAGCAATCTTAGAAAACGGTGTTCTTTACCGTCCAAAAGTACTGGCGATTGGGATGGGGTGCAACAGAGGAACAAGTGCAGCGGAAATTGAAACCGTTATTGAAAAAACGCTTGCTGAACTTCAGTTTTCAATGAAAAGTGTAAAAGCATTATGTACAATAGAGATAAAGAAAGATGAAGAAGGGCTATTAGAAGTGGCGTCTAAGTACGGCTGGGAGTTTGTCTATTATTCGCCCCAAGAGCTAAACAGCATAAGTATCCAACAGCCTTCAGATACTGTCTTTAAATATACAGGTGCATATGGCGTGAGTGAACCTGCTGCTATGTTATACAGCGGTGCTGATAAGCTTGAACTTGTGAAGAAAAAGTCAGGGAATGTCACCATTTCAGTGGCGCTTATTCCCTATGACTAAAGGAGAGAACAACATGTCAAACAGAAGACTCGTCATTGCCGGTACTGGAAGTGGCGTAGGGAAAACAACACTTACAATCGGGCTGATGGCAGCATTAAGACAAGCTGGTTACAGAGTTCAAGGGTTTAAATGCGGACCCGATTATATTGATCCAACGTATCATACGGCTGTTACAGAACGAACGTCTCGAAATATAGACAGCTGGATGCTTGAACACGATATGGTTAGAGAAATTGTCGCTCGTGCTAGTGAAGATGCTGATATTTCCATCATGGAAGGAGTTATGGGATTTTTCGATGGGAAAAACCCGTTAACGAACGAAGGAACAACAGCAGAAATCAGCTTAATCACCAATAGCCCTGTCCTTTTAGTTGTCAATTGTGCTAGTATGGCTAGAAGTGCAGCGGCGATTGTAAAAGGGTTTCAGCAATTTTTACCGGAAGCTAACATCGTTGGTGTAATTGCTAACCGGGTTGGAAGTGAAGGACATTATAAACTTGTTAAGGCAGCGATTGAGCAGGAATGTCATATCCCTGTAGTAGGCTACTTGAAAAGAAACGATGATCTTACGATTCCTGAACGTCACCTCGGGCTCATTCCGTCGATTGAACGAGGAGAGTTAACACCGTTTTTTGAACAGTTAGGAAAGCTTGTTCATGATACAATTGATATCGAAAAAGTATATGAACTGGCTTTAGCTCCTAAAATAGAAATTAATGATCCTATCTTTACAAAGCCGTCCGTACCTCAAGTGAAAATTGCTGTAGCGAGAGATGCCGCTTTTAACTTTTATTATGAAGAAAATTTCGAATTGTTAAAAGCTTACGGAGCAGAGCTTGTAGAATTTTCGCCTTTAAAAGGAGAAGTGGTTCCACAAGATGCTGACGGTCTTTATATAGGAGGCGGATTTCCAGAAGAATTTGCTGAAACGCTGGCTCAGCAAATCGACGTTAAAAATTCTGTTCGAGCAGCTATTCAAAAAGGGATTCCTACGCTTGCTGAGTGCGGAGGGTTTATGTTCTTAACAGATGCTATTGTCACGACAGATGATACATGCCATGAAATGGTGGGGCTTATTCCCGGACAAGTAAGAATGCAGACAAAATTAGCTGCTTTAGGGTACCGAGAAGTGACGGGAAAGCAGGGGAATTTTTTATTTAAAGGCGATATACAAGCTAAAGGCCATGAATTTCATTATTCAACCTTTCATTCAGAGAAAGAGTTTTCGCCTGCCTATGATACAAAAGGGATGCGAGGAATGAAAGAAGAAGGCTATATGAACAATAATTTAATTGCCGGCTATACGCACTTTCATTTCGGCTCTTCTATGAAGATGGTAGAAAACTGGGTGGAACAGTGTAAAGCGGTAAAAAAAGAAAGAAGAGATGCCGTGTGACAGTTGGAAAAGTATATTTAGTAGGAGCTGGACCAGGAGATCCGAAGCTAATAACCGTATATGGAATGGAGTGTATTCAAGAAGCGGATGTTATTTTATATGACCGCTTAGCCAACGAACAGTTGTTAAACTATGCTAAAAAAGACGCGGAGCTTATTTTTTGCGGGAAATTACCGGGTAAGCACGGAGTCATCCAAGATCGTATTCACGAACTGCTTGTTGAAAAAGCGCTTCAAGGAAAAGTAGTGACGCGCTTAAAAGGAGGCGATCCTTTTGTGTTTGGCCGCGGAGCAGAGGAAGCGGAAGTGCTTGCTACTCAAGGAATTCCTTACGAAGTCGTGCCTGGTATAACGTCAGGAATTGCAGCTCCAGCTTATGCAGGAATTCCTGTTACCCATAGAGATCATGCCACTTCTTTTGCGATTGTAACGGGTCATGGAAGAGAAGAAAAAGGAAAAGATTATTTAAATTGGTCAGCGCTTGCTCAAGGAATAGATACAATTGCGTTTTATATGGGCGTTGGAAATTTACCTCATATATGCAAGCAGTTGATGGACCATGGACGAGATAAACATACGCCAGTAGCGCTTGTTCAATGGGGCACAACGAAGTATCAGCGCACCGTAACAGGAACGCTTGCCACAATCGAAGAAATAGCAAAAAAAGCAGAAATTGCTCATCCTGCCATTGTGCTTGTAGGTGAAGTTGTGACAATTAGAGAAAAAATAAAATGGTTCGAAGAAAGAGCGGAAAATATTCTGCTTTAACGTTAAAAGGAGGAGACAATATGACGATTATTTCACAGCTAAAAGAACGAAGAGCGGTACGAGATCATGAAGCGCGTGAAGTGGAAAAAGAGAAAATCGAACAGCTGCTTGAAGCAGCGACGTGGGCTCCAAATGACCGAATGAGAGAGCCTTGGAGCTTTTATGTGATTCAAGGAGAAGCAAAAAAGAAGTATGAAGAACTGGCTGAAGCTTATTTAAAGGAGCGCTTTCCTACAAAGCCTCATTTAGTAGAAAGTTCGTTAAAAGCAGTAAAAAATACGCCTGTACATATCGTTGTAACAGCTGACACAGTTGAAGGAGACGATGAAGCCACTGAAGACAACAAATATGCGGTTTCATGCGCGATTCATTCCATGTGGCTAGCGGCTAAAGAACTAGGTCTTGGATTCGTTTGGAGAACAAGAGGCGTTGGTCTTGTTCGAGACGAGAGATTACATGAGTTTATTGGCAACCCTTCAGGTAAAGTCGTAGTAGGAAACGTATTTCTAGGCTATCCAAATGAAGAGTCTCTTACAAAAATGAAAGAGCCTGCTAGAACACCGTTTACAGAAAAAACAACATGGCTGTAAACTGAAATTCGAAGAAAAAGAGGTTTTTAGATTGAAAGACAAACGGGGTCTTACGTTAATTTATACCGGAGACGGTAAAGGAAAAACAACCGCTGCTTTAGGTCTTGCGTTGCGCGCTACGGGACGCGGACAAAAAGTATTAATGATTCAATTTATTAAATCTCCTCAACGTACATATGGCGAAAAGCTGATGTTTGACAGAATAGGAATTGAAATGATTCAAACAGGAGTCGGCTTCACGTGGACAAAAACACCGCCTGAACATCGTGAAGCTTTGCAAAAAGCTTGGGCGCTAACGAAGGAAAAAGTCTTCTCGAACGAATATGATGTAGTTATTTTAGACGAGTTAAATAATGCACTGGCTATCGAGAAATTTCCTATTGATGATGTGCTACCGCTACACGAAGTAATTGACCTTATTCAAAAGCGCCCTGAGCATATGCATTTGGTCATTACCGGGCGTTCTGCCAAAAAAGAAGTGATGGATGCAGCAGATCTTGTGACGGAAATGAAGCCTCATAAACATTATTATGATGAAGGAATTCCTGCTGTAAAAGGAATTGAATTTTAAAAAGCCCTCTTCACTGAGGGCTTTTTTTATTGAGCAGGGGCATCTACTTTTTCAGCTTGCCAGTAAAATTGGCTAATGACATCAGACAGTGCTTTTGTTGTGTTGGTTAGTTCATCAAAGTTATTATCAACTCCGCCCACTTCAATTAAAATCGCATTTTTAGAAACATCTTGGTTATATACACCGTTACCGCTGGATTTGTTTTTGCCAATAACTCCGCGGCTTAACCCAGGATATTTCTTTTCAAGACCTTCATGAAGCGCTTTTGCCATTTTTAAGTTTTGTTCAAAGTTTTGATTCGCTTTCCCTAAAACAAACACAACTTTTGCATACGATTTATTGTTAATCTTAATGGTTGTATTATCTTTTCGAAGCGAATCTCGGTGCAAATCGATAAAGTAAGTTAAATCTCTATTCTCAGTCATCGCCGTTTCAATTACTGTGCGAGACATGGCGTACGATTGGTTGGTGTTCCAGCCTTTTTCTTTTAATTTCTGTCCAATATTGGTTTGATCCACTTCTGCCCCAATTCCCTGAGCCTCTAAATCTTTTCCTAGCATATTTGCGACTATATTAATATTGGTTTTACTATCTACAGCTTTATTAGCATCTGGATCACCTTCAAGTCCTAACAGAGGCAAGTAAGATTCCCAGCTGTGCGTATGATAAATATAAAATACCTTTTTTCCGCCAGTTGTATTATTATTTGGAGCATTCGTACCATCGTTATCTTTAGGTTGCTGAACTTTTGTAGTAGAATTTCTTTCTTTTAGCGTTTCATCTAACGGTGGTGCAGATTCTCTAGGGAAGTTTGTGAAATTTGTGCCTTCACCGGCGATGATAATATTGGAGTCGTAAATACTGAATCCAGGCAGTTCTGAACCAAACAAGCTTCTCGCGTCTTCTGCTCGAATACTTGTTGATAACTCTAGCAGTGTAGAAGAAAGACCTGGAGGCGAATAATTTTTATCAAAAGCCGTTGAAAAGTGGTGGTTTTCCTGGCTCATCAAATAATAAAGGCTTTCTGCTTTATGCTTCGATAACGTTTGATAGACAATAGAAGAATTGAACTGTTCTTTAAATGCTGAGTAACTTACTAGAACAATGATAGATGATGTCATTAAAACAATGGATAAAATAACAAGAACCATCTTATATGTTAACACTACAAAATTGGCGCGATTACTAGATTTCAATGGCGAAATCTCCTCTCTATGTCAGCATCAGGCTAATAGGTATGAAGGACTTTGCTAATCTAGTAATGATTATATGAATGGAGATTTCTAATTATGATAAGCATTTAATAGAGAAAGTAGTCTTCAAAATCAAAAAAGAAGAAT
This sequence comes from Priestia sp. YIM B13490, assembly GCF_042787735.1. Classification (NCBI taxonomy): domain Bacteria; kingdom Bacillati; phylum Bacillota; class Bacilli; order Caryophanales; family Bacillaceae; genus Priestia; species Priestia sp. YIM B13490. The sequence goes on along the minus strand of NZ_JBHZOT010000003.1, from coordinate 777,627 downwards.
CACGCGAGATATAATCTCATATTCTCCGTGATTCTTCTTCAAATAGACGTCGGATGGCTTCGCCTTTTGGAGTGAGGCTGAATCCTTTTTTCTCTTTTTTAAGCAGCTGATAGTTTTGTAATTCTTGTAAATACGTAACAATGCGCTTGCGCTTCACGGAACTTAATAATCCAAATGCGGGTGTTTTATCGAGCTCTTTTTGACGAATACTGTTAGTAGAAACACCTTCTAAAATTTGTACGTAACTCTGCTGAGTTTCCGTGTTCTTTAAGGTATCTATAAGCGTTAGTAACCGTAGCATTTGGTTTGAATCAAAAGTTATTTGACCGATTTCTAGCGGAGTCGAAAGCAGGTCCTGACGCTGCTTATGAAGTTCATTTTCTATCTTAGCGCCTATTTCTGTCAGTTTCTTTTCTATTTCGTTTGGGTCCATATAACATGTAAATTTGTTTGTTTCCTGCAGCAGGGTGACATCTGGAAAATCCCATTGCGAAAACCATTGAATGGAACCAACTTCGAGATTTGCATTCGGTGTTTTTACTTGTAATACCTTTTGAATGAAAGAAAGAAAGGGCTCGTTTTCCTGTAAAACTTGTCTTTGATTAAGTTGATAAGTGGTTAGGCTGCACAATTTGTCTTGGATTTCTTTGATGTGCACTTCATGATGCTTTAAAAGACTTTTCCATTTAAAAAAGACCAGTAGTTTTTGAATCACTTCTTCATTTTCATCTATAATCTCTTCGAACTGCCGCTGAGTTGTAGCTAAGCGTTTCGCTGCTAGCACTACATTATACTCATCATCGAGTGAAATAGCATTATTTGTAACATCATATGTTACGGAGAGACCTCTGTTTTCTGAAGTTAAGCGAATGATCTCGTTTTCTCCGTGAACAGTTAATACCGTATCTTCCGTATCTGAAAATCCTCTCTCAAAGGCGGTGAAAGGAAGAGATCGAAAAGGTCTCATAATGATTTCAATCCGATTGCGCCAAAAAGCAATTTGCTCAGGGTTTTTCATAATAAAAAGCAAAGGTGATTTTTTTGATTGTTCAATTGCTTCAATCACATCTGCATTTCGATGATAAAGGGAAATGAGCGGATGTTTGAAGAAACACTTATTAATATGTTGAATCCATTCTTCTTTGGAAGAATCATGTATCCTAGTACAAAACATGTAATCTTTCATAATACTTCCGAGGTAGTTTTCCAACTCATTTTTAGTTAAAACCGTAAAATCTTGAGAATAAAACTCATCATGATGAATAGGAATGCCGCGATTCTTATTATATTCTTTCCATAGAAATGAAGTCGGTTTCCAAAAGTGAGGATAAACGTCTTCATTTTTATCAATTGCGACAGGAAAACCGCCCCTATGACTTCCATATAAGAACGTTTGAAAAAGGACTATATCTTCTTGAGATAACTCATTCATTGCTCGCTCAAAGTAGTCATTTAAACGTCCAAGCAGCCCTTTAGTATGTTTACTTCCTACGGACCGAATCGATTTATTTTTGCGTCCGAGCGGAAGGAATGTTAAGTGGTTGTAAGCTGTAAAATCAACAGGCAAATTTTCTGGTAAAGTCATTTGTCTAACTCCTTTCATTTATTGAGTATTTTACCTATTAAAGAAGAGAAGAAAAAGTTTTAGTGTGTCTTGAATATAAGAGTTATTTTTTAAAATTTTCTGTTAATTAATCTGTAGAAATCAAGAAAAGGGATTCAAAGTAATTTTGAATGGGTATAGTAATAAAAATTTTGACACATATTATCGAATATATATGAATGTTGTCAAAAAAAACAACAAAAGTGATGATTCATCCAAAGGAGGAAGCTTATGGATAATAAAGGTCCGTTTAAAAAGACGATATCCCTATTAGATTTAACATTGATTGGATTGGGGGCTATTTTTGGCTCCGCTTGGCTGTTTGCCGTTAGTAATGTGGCTACGCAAGCCGGTCCTGCAGGAAGTTTTTCTTGGGTTATTGGTGGAGTTATTATTTTATTAATAGGCCTTGTATACGCTGAGCTAGGGGCTGCCTTGCCTCGTACAGGAGGAATTATTCGGTATCCTGTTTATTCACACGGTCATCTTGTAGGCTATATGATTTCATTTATTACTATTGTAGCGTACACTAGCTTAATCGCTATCGAAGTAACAGCTGTGAGACAGTATGTGGCCTACTGGTTTCCAGGTTTAACAAAATCCGGATCTGATTCACCGACGATATCTGGATGGATTCTACAATTTGTGTTGCTTTGCTTATTCTTTTTACTCAATTACTGGAGTGTAAAAGCATTTGCAAAATCGAATATTATCATTTCTATTTTTAAATATTTTGTACCGCTTACAGTAATCGTAACGCTGGCATTTTATTTTAAGTCAGGAAACTTTACGATGGGAGAGTTTGCTCCCGGGGGGTTTGATGGCATCCAGGCCGCCATTGCCACAGGCGGGGTTATGTTTGCCTACTTAGGCCTTCATCCAATTGTATCTGTAGCTGGAGAGGTAAAAAATCCTCAGCGTAATATTCCAATTGCTCTTGTGATTTGTATCATTCTAGCAGCTCTCATTTATACTGCTCTACAAGTATTGTTTATCGGAGCTATTCCATCTGACATGATTAAAGGCGGTTGGTCCGGCATTCAAGATAAATTCTCACTGCCATTTAAAGACATCGCTGTTGTTCTTGGCCTTGGCTGGCTAGCAACACTTGTTATTTTAGACGCTATTTTATCACCGGGTGGTAACGGTAATATTTTTATGAATACAACATCTAGACTTATCTATGCTTGGTCTCGTAACGGTACGTTATTTAAAACGTTTGCTCATGTGGATAAAAAAACAGGGATTCCTCGATCATCTCTATGGCTTTCATTAGGACTTTCGATTTTTTGGACACTGCCATTTCCTTCATGGAATGCACTCGTAAACGTATGCTCTGTTGCGCTTATTCTTTCTTACGCGATTGCACCAATTTCATCAGCGGCCTTTATGGTGAACGCAAAAGATTTGGAAAAGCCTTTTAAATTAAGAGGAATGAGTATAATTGGTCCATTATCCTTTATTTTTGCTTCCTTTATTGTCTACTGGTCAGGATGGAAGACTATTTCATGGCTGTTAACTTCTCAATTGGTTATGTTTGTTATATATTTGATTTTTGCTAAATATGTGCCTAAAAACGAAGTAAGTCTTCGTCAGCAGATTAAATCAACTTGGTGGTTAGTTGCTTATTATATCATCATGCTCTTTATTTCTTATATTGGTTCGTTCGGCGGAGGAAAGGGTTTGATCGATACGCCTGTAGACTTAATTATCATAGCGGTCGTATCTCTTGGGATTTATTATTGGGCTAAATATACGGGCCTTCCAAAAGCGCTTATTGATTACGATCACCATCCTGAACAGGAAGAAAAAGCACCTGTATAACCTGTAAAGCAGCGATATTCGCTGCTTTTTTCTATGTTATTTGAACATGAAATTCTAAAGTTTGTCGTATAATTTAGTAGGAAAGAAGGAATTAGCACATTATTGTTTAATTAATGTAATGTAACCGTTTTAAATCCAACGCTTGGAGGAAGAGTATGATTGAAAAAATAATAAATTCACTTCGAAAGCGGCTGTGGGAAAACAATAATGTTATAGAAGTGTGTAAAAATGAAGGAGAAGTATACAGAACCACATGTACTTTTTTTGATGGAGTAAGCAAGAATCAACTGAATGTTTTTGAAGATGAAATGCATGTATCACTTCCTGAAGACTACAAGCAGTTTTTGCAGCTAACAAATGGGTGTAATTTGTTCATTGATGCTGACAAAAAAATAGCAGGGAATCTTTATAGCTTAGAAGATGTAAGAGAAACAGCTTATAAAAGTCAGAGTCTCTATATGACAATTGGGTCTGTTGGAGAAGAAGAGATTATCATTGACTCCAAAAAATCAGCGCACTCTGCATATATAATAGTAAAAAAGCGGAACGCATCGTTTCAAGATGCACATGTATTACATATGAATTTTCAGAAATGGCTGGATTGTTTTATAGTGAGTCAAGGGAATTGTTTTTGGCACTGGAATGAGCTTTGTAATAAAGTTCATTCAACGGACAAAAAGACGACCGCTCAATAATATTATCTTCTCGAACTTAAAAGCAGAGCGTATAATCGTTCTGCTTTTTGTATAGTCATTATAAGCTAGAACAGCGAAGCGATTCTAAAAGGTTATGAGTATGATTGTATAGAAATTGTCTAATGTCTGAGTTGTGAATAAGTTTGGTCCTAAAGCATTAGTCACTCCAGGTCTTGTGCTCGTTATCCTATCTCTTGTACTTTTTAGTCAACTTTCTACTTCTACGAGTGCAGCTTATGTCGTTGCGCTGCAATTGGTATTTCGATGGTGTTGCTGCCTGCATAGACTACCGGGGTATATCAGCTCTCTAAGCAGCTGTATCCCTATGGCACAGCAATAATGAATACATTACAACAAGTGCTGGAGCAATTGGAACTGCGCTATTTGTCGGTATTATGTCTTCTGGAAAAGAGAGGTACGTAAAAGGGGTAAATGAATCAAATACAGCTTTAGCAAAAGTGAATGGACTGATTTCCGGATTGCAGCAAGCATTTTTTATTGCTGCTATCGTTGAAGTGATTGTCCTGATCTTATCTTTTTTTCTAAAACGAACTCAAGCTCCAGAAAATTCTTCGGCAGGAGTTCCTATCAAATAAACGAGCACACTAGTGTGCTCGTTTATTTATATAGAAGGAAGACGTTCCCAACCGTATGCTTCGTCTTCAACTTTAGTTTCTCCAAACTGACTTGTGCGATTCAAGATTTTTTTGCCGCCTGATTTTTTATAAAACTGAACGGCTTTCTTATTTTTCTTCATAGCCCAAATAATCATAGACGTATATTGCTGATCAGCAAATTCTTTTACTGAATGAGAAAATAGAAGGTGACCAATTCCTTGGTTTTGCACTTCCTTGCAAACGTATAGCGCGTATATTTCAGCACGGGACAAATGAGGCTTACCTGCTGAAAAGCCGACAATCTTTTCTCGTTCATCGATAGCGAGCAAAATAAAATGAGAAGGCTCGGTAAGAAAAAGGGACCATTTTTCTCTACTTTGTTCATAAGATAAGCTTTTTAAATAAGCATCAGGTACTAATCCTTTGTATGTAATGCGCCAGCTGTCAACGTACAGACGGGCAACAGAAGGGATGTGAGAGGAAGTAGCTTTAATAATTTTCATTAAAAAATCTCCTTTTTTAAAATATTAAGGCATATAGTATACCTTTCAGCCTAAGAATATTATGAAAAATAGATCATAATTTTCCAGTAATTCATAAAATGGTAAAAAAGGTGGTGTTCATTCTCACTCTATCACGGTAAAGTGAGAATATACATTTGTTTTGTTGTTTTAATTTTTGCTATATGTATAATGTCTAACGATCTATTTGTTATTCACCTTTACTAGTCTATCAAATAGTTTTGTTAAAGCCAAAGGGGCATAGGGTAAGTAATGTCAATTCAGCTTCGTTTTATTTTAACGTATATCAGTATTGTGTTTGTCTTTATTATTTTGCTTTTTTTATCGGGCTTTCTCATTTTCTTCTCCATTACTGGAGACGCCGATTTTGTAAGAAAACTGTACAGTCACTCCTATGAGTATAAATTGTTAACGCCAGAAGAAGAAAATGCATTCTTGGATTTAAAGTTATTGAGTGAAGAAAAACCGGAGCAGCTGCTGCGTCCGGAGACGGTTAAAAAATATGAATTTGAAAATATTGATATTGTGATTCAAAAAAACAAAGAGGTTGTATATGCTTCAGAATCCATTAAAGGAGAAAACCTTCGTAAATACTTGCCAAAGCATCAAAAAAGTAAAGGAAATCATTCGTATCAGCAGGACATGCTGCGCATAGGCAAGCAGTACTTTACATATATCAACCTTGATTTTCCTTTCTCGAATCAAGAAAAAGGAAGCATTTACGTTTTGCGAAAAATCAGCCCTTATGTAGGCATTATTAATCGAATTTTCCCTTTTTTAATCTTTCTACTATTAATTTTAGTAATTGTGATTATTGGATTTATAAACTATCTTGTTTCAAGAAGCATTATTAAACCCATTCGTGAATTAAAAGAAGCGGCTGAAAAAATAAAACAAGGTGATCTTCACTTTGAAATCTCTGCTAATTCAAAGGATGAAATAGGCGAATTAACGCAAGCTTTTGAAGAAATGAGGCAAAAACTAAAATCTTCTGTTGAACTGCAAATTCAGTATGAAGATAACCGTAAACAGCTGCTTTCAAGTATTTCACACGATCTGCGAACTCCTATTACTTCCATTGTAGGGTATGTAGAAGGAATTCAAGATGGAGTAGCTAATACGCCAGATAAGCTTTCTAAATATTTGTTAACGATTTCAACGAAAGCAAAAGACATGAATGCGTTAATCGATGAGCTGTTTTTATTTTCTAAATTGGATTTGCACGAAATTCCATTTGTGTTTAAAAAACTTAATATTTCAGCATTTATGGAAAGTTATGTGCAAGAGCTTCAGTTTGAAATGAGCGAACATGATATTGATGTTTTATTTTCTAATGATTCTCTAACGACACTGTATGCAAAGGCAGATGCTGAGCAGTTGCGAAGAGTTTTAATAAATTTAACAACCAATAGTATTAAATTTATGGATAAAGAAAGAAAAAGAATCGATATCGTTCTTTCTGCTACCGAAAGTGAACTCATTATTGAAGTGAAAGACAATGGCGCAGGGATTTCACCGGAAGCATTAGCGCATATTTTTGACCGGTTTTATCGAGCAGAACAGTCCCGCAACAGCAATACTGGAGGAAGTGGACTTGGACTGGCCATTGCAAAACAAATTGTTGAACGCCACGGGGGAGACATCTGGGCACTAAGTAAGCTTGGCGAAGGAACAAGTATTTTCTTTTCTTTGCAAAAAATGAATGAAAATGGTGATACATATGAAGAAGATATTGTTAGTTGAAGATGAAGTAAGTATTGCTGAATTGCAAAGAGATTATTTAGAAATTAACGATTTTGAAATAGACGTTCAATATAGCGGTGATAAGGGATTAGAAAAAGCGTTAAATGAACATTTTGATCTGGTTATTTTGGATATTATGCTCCCTAAAGTGAGCGGATTTGAAGTGTGCAAGCAAATTCGAGCTGCAAAAGATATACCAATCATTTTAGTTTCAGCTAAAAAAGAAGAAATCGATAAAATTAGAGGGCTCGGGCTAGGTGCAGATGACTATATTACCAAGCCATTCAGCCCTGGGGAGCTGGTTGCAAGAGTCAAAGCGCATTTAGCGAGATATGAAAGACTCTCTGATAAGCAGGAAAAGCGTATGATTCGTATTCATGGTTTAGCGATTGACACGCTCGCTAGAAGAGTATTTGTGAATGACAAAGAAGTGTTTTTTACAGCGAAGGAATTCGATTTGCTGAAGTTTATCGTTTCTCATCCAAATCAAGTATTAAGTAAAGAACATCTATTTGAAAAAATTTGGGGATTTGATTCTTCAGGAGACATTTCAACCGTAACAGTTCACATTCGAAAACTGAGAGAAAAGTTAGAAGAAAACCCAGCAGATCCTCAGTACCTAGAAACGGTTTGGGGAGCAGGGTACCGGTTTAATATTTAAAAAAAGAGATCCGAACGATTAATCGTTCGGATCTCTTTTTTACTACGTAGTAACGATTCTATGACGAGCTTTAATCTTACTCACGGGAGGTTCTGAGGAAAATATATTTTTTTCACCGATTTTATCATATAGACCGGTTGACTTTAACATTTCTTTCGGCTGGTGCTGTAAGCCAGAAATAACGACTTGGCTATGCGAATCTTTCAAACGTTCGACCACCTTCGATAGTAAAGCTTCTCCAGATGTATCAATAAAGGATACTTGGCTCATTCGAAGCAATAAAACTTTCGGTTTCGCTTCAGCGATCTTATCAAAGGAATCTTCTAATACTTCAGCTGATCCAAAGAAAAGAGATCCTTGCATGGTATATTCCATCAACTCAGATTTGTGAGCGTTTCCAGGTGTTTCCGCTAAAACCTTTGAAATCTTCAGTGATCCGCTCATTCGTTTCACGAACATAACAATAGCTAAAAGTAGACCCACGCCTACACCTGTTGTTAAATCGATTGAAACTGTTAATAAAAACGTAGCTACAAGTACAAATGAATCAGCTGACTTGGTTTTTAAAATATGCGCAAATTCTTTACGCTCACTCATATTCCAAGCCACAAACATTAAAATAGGTGCCATACTTGCGAGCGGAATGTTTGATGCATAAGGAGCCAGCATCACAAGGACCAATAAAACAACTAAGCCGTGTATGACTCCTGATAACGGAGAAGCTGCGCCGTTTTTGATATTAGTAGCCGTTCTGGCAATGGCACCAGTTGCTGGAATTCCGCCAAATAGCGAGGTAGCGATATTAGCAATTCCTTGGCCGACAAGCTCTTTATTGCTATTATGCTTGGTTTTAGCCATATTATCAGCAACAACAGCCGATAGTAAAGATTCAATACCTCCAAGCATTGCAATTACGCAGGCAGCCGGAAATAGCATCACGATGTTATCCCAAGTTAAATCTGGGAAGCTAAAAGATGGTAGTTTGCTCGGAATGGCACCGTAAGTAGAGCCAATCGTTGCAACTTTTCCTGGGAACAGTGTAATGGCTACAAGTGTGGAGACAAGAAGACCTAGAAGGGCACCGGGAATTTTAGGTAAAAACTTTGGCGTTGTAATCACGATAGCTAAACAAATAGCGGCTATGATGACGCTGTAAATGTTAATCGTTGCAATTTTTCGTAGGATTTCAATCATATTTAAATGAAATTCCTCATGTTTTGCAATTCCTTTTAATCCTAGAAAATTAGCGATCTGACCTGAGAAGATAATAATCGCAATTCCTGCTGTAAATCCAATCGTTACAGGGCGCGGAATAAACTTTATAAATTTCCCTAGCTTAAATATTCCGAGAAGCGTAATCATAATTCCAGCCATAAAGCCGGCAATAATGAGGTTCTCATAACCATACTGCATGACAACTCCAAGCAGCACCGGAACAAATGCACCTGTTGGACCTGCAATTTGAAATTTCGATCCGCCTAATATTGAAACCATAATCCCTGCGATAATGGTTGTATAAATCCCGTATTCAGGTCTTACACCAGAAGCGATGGCAAAGGCCATTGCTAAAGGAATAGCAACGACCCCAACAACCAAACCGGCGATAATGTCTTTTTGTAAATGCCCTGCTGAATAGCCTTGAAATCGGTTATCTTTTAGCATTCGATAAAATCCTCCTTCATGAGCTTACGGTTTCAGCTCGGTCTTGGGAATAGCCGTTGACAACGACGTCAAGTTTTCCTGTTGAAGGATGAATAACCATTCCAGAAACAAGCACGTCTTTCGGTAATAAAGGGTGATTTCGAATCATATCCACACTGTTTTCGACACTATCTTCTACACATTCAAACCCAGTCAGCCATGATTCTAAATCAATACCGGCATATTTTAGATTACGAATTTGTTCCGCGCTGATCCCTCTTTGTTCAGCAGAGGCTAAAATAGCTTCAGCTTTCATGCCCGTCATTCCACATTCATGATGACCGATGACACATACTTCATCAGCTTGCAAAGCGTAGACGGCAACTAATATACTTCTCATGACGCTGCCAAAGGGATGGGAGATAACAGCTCCGGCATTTTTCACTATTTTTGCATCTCCATTTTTTAGCCCCATGGCTTTAGGAAGTAATTCTAACAAACGTGTATCCATACAAGTTAAGATCACTATTTTTTTGTTAGGAAATTTGGATGTTTGAAAAGCCTCGAATTGATTATTTGTTACAAATTTTTCATTAAACTTTAAAACTTCAGATAGACAAGTCATTGTTTTCCTCCTGCGTTATTTATTTTTAACTTATTTTTTAGTCTAAAGATAAAGTTTAAAAACGAACTAAATAAAATATTAAAATTTCCTTAAAATATTCAGAAAAAACTTATAAATAAATCAAATTTATATGCGTGAAATTATGTAAGCGTATTCTTTCTCTGTTTCAGCGAATAATATGGGAATTATATGTTAAAATGGTACAAAGTTGGAATTGTCTAAAAGAATGGTAGAGAGGAGGAAGGCAAAAGTGAAGGCTCTTATAGCAATAGGGCTTATTTTTTGTTGTTTAGTAGGGTGCAGTTCTAATGCCCAAGTCACCAACGACAAAAAAATGGGGGAGAATATTCAGCAATCATTTGAACAAAAAGGTGTAAGCTCAGTGGATGTATCGAAGTTAAGTGATTTTAAATGGGAAAAAGGATATTTATTAACAAACAAAAGCAAGAAAGCCGACGTAGAAAAACTTGTAAACGCACCGATCAGTGAAGAGATTATGAAAAAAATATCTGCTGCTAATCAAATGCTTGTGTTTGTACACGAAGGAGAAGTTGTCTGCTATGTAGAACTACCCCAAGATTTCATAGCGCATGATAAAAACCAACTTGAATTTTCATCTTCTCATTCTGAACTAAAACTTAATAAAAAAAGGGAGGGCAAGCCTATAAAAGCAGGAGATAAAACGTTAAGTTCAGAAGATGCTTTAGCTGTAGAATCAATTATGAAACAAATTCAATGGAAAAAAGCTGATTACAGCATCGCTCTTGATCCAGATGTACAGCTTACTTATGAAGGAGTCGTATACAATGTACGATTCACCGCCGAGAGTGCGGAACTTACTTCTAAAAGAAGAGGGGTATACGGTAAAGTAACAGGAGAAACAGCACAGCAGCTATATGACCTATTGATGTAACCTATTGATTTATCAATAGGTTTTTTTGTGCACATATTTTTTAAATTTACATAAAATGTCTTACTGTTATTGACATTAACGTTAACGTTAATCTATAATAGTAATATAGAGTTGACGTTAACGTTAATGTTAAAGGGAGGTGAAGGGGAAAGCATGTATTTAATCGATGACGTGACGAAAATGACCGGTTTGACCAAGCGTGCTCTTCGGTATTATGAAGAGATTGGACTCATTTTGCCCCCGCAGCGTACAAAAGGAAATGCACGGATTTATTCCGAAGAAGAGGTAAAAGAACTAAGAAAAGTAGCAGAAGCAAAAGAAGTTCTTGGTTTTTCTTTACAGGAGCTGCAGCAGTTTATGTCGCTCAAAAGAATGATTGAAGAAAGAAGTCAGCAGCAAGGATTATCAGCGAAAGAGATAACTAAAATAGAAAATTTACTGGAAAATCAAATCAAGATGATTGAATTTAAAGTGGTTAAAATGCAGGCATTTAAAACAGAATTAAAAGAAATGCGAGAATCTGCTATGGAAATACATGAAAAAACAAAAACAAAAGGAGAGATGAAAGAGTGGAAGGACAGCATTCAAATAACCGATTAGGTCAAATTATTACGGTAGTAGCTACTTTTTTAGCATTTATGGGAATCGGGGTAGTAGATCCGATTTTACCGGAGATTGCTAAACAAATTGGAGCTTCTCATTGGCAAGTAGAAATGTTATTTACTTCCTATTTGTTAATGATGGCGATTATGATGATTCCAGCAGGCATCTTAGCATCACGTGTAGGAGACAAGCGTTTGATGGTAACAGGACTTATCATTGTGACGATTTTTGCAGCACTATGCGGGTTTTCTAACAATATTCCTCAGCTTTCTATTTTCCGAGCAGGATGGGGACTTGGTAATTCGTTTTTCTTTGCAACAGCTATGACGCTGCTTATTGCATTATCAGGTGAAGTGAAAAAAGCAGTAGGATTATATGAAGCTGCGATTGGTTTGGGAATGGCCGGAGGACCGCTTGTAGGAGGCGTGTTAGGAAATGCTTCTTGGAGATTGCCGTTTTTCGGTACAAGTGCTTTAATTTTTATCGCCTTTATTTTAGTATTAACGATTGTTAAACAGCCTGCAAGCACTAAGCCTCGTAAAGCAGCGGGTTTTAAAGACATGGTAAAACTTTATAAATTAAAACCATTTACTCAAGGCGCTGTATCAGGCATGCTTTATTACTACGGGTTTTTTACAGTGTTAGCTTATACGCCGCTTATTCTATCGATCGGAGCTCTTCAAATTGGCTTTGTTTTCTTTGGATGGGGATTATGTTTAGCTTATGGCTCAGCGGTTTTAGCACATCAGTTAGAGAAAAGATATCAGCCAAAACAAGTGTTACATGTTAGCTTAATTGTTTTTTCACTTATTTTAATTTGTTTATTTGCCTTTGATGCAACATGGTTGCGCATTGTCTTAATCATGGCAGCAGGTCTTGTATCAGGACTTAATAATGCATTATTTACGAGTCATGTAATGGAAGTATCTCCTTATGAACGAGGAATTACATCTGGAGGATATAATTTCTTAAGATGGTTAGGCGCAGCGTTTGCTCCTTTATTGTCAGGAGTTATCGGCAATGCCGTAGCGCCTCAAGCTCCTTTTCTCGTAGCGGCGATTCTTGGGTTGCTAGCTTTTGTTATTATGGTTATAAAAGTAAAAACAACTTCTCAAACGAATGAAGCTGTATCTAAATAAACGTTGAAATAAAAGGCTTTTTCTTGTGAAAAGCCTTTTATTTTGTTTTATGTTATAATAGTAAAAACGTTTTTAATCATAAAAATGAAACTCTATACCAACTTGTACGTATACTTTATATGTACATAAATCTTTTTAGGAGCGTGATGCCCATGGCCACCTGTCAAAATTGTAATCATAAATGGAACTGGAGGACAACCTTTAAACAACTGTTAACATTTAGAAACGTTTTAGAATGCCCACACTGTGACAAACAACAGTATATCTCTGCAAAATCCCAAAAGCGATTATCAATCTACTCATTTGCACCCCTTATTATTTGGCTTATTCTCTCACTATTTGACTTTTCCTTTCCATCCATTGTTGTCGCGGAGCTTATTTTCTTCATAGCAGCGGTTGTTATGATGCCACTTTCTTATGAAGTAAGCAGCGAAGAAGAACCCTTGTGGTAATAGAAAAACCTTCCGTTAAAACGGAAGGTTTTTTTATGCGGCTTTACCGTCTAGCTGTTCTCCGTGATGGCGCTGATAATACACCCACCCAGCATTCAATAGTAGAAGAACACTGGTTGTTAAGAATACGTAAGGAATTCCTTTAGCTCCGGCAATTTGTCCGCCAATGACTGGACCAGCTAAATTCCCAAAATATTGCGCTGTTTGATTATAGCCAAACATTTTGCCTGTAATCGAGTCCGGTACAATTTTCTTTAAATAAGAATTAATAGAAGGTAATAATCCTCCCATTGCAAAACCGAGTAAAAAACGAAGTAAGAATAGCTGCCAAGTACTATGCACAAAGGCCTGTAAGCCGCAAATCACCGCTACGATAAGCAGGCATATTTGAAGCACATTTTGAGGACCCACGCGATCGCTGACTTTGCCAAGTTTTGATGCAGCTAAAATATTTGAAATTCCTGTTGCCGCTACGACAAAGCCTGAAATAAGGGCAAGGTGATCGGTATGAGTAGACAGTTGTTTTACATACAGTGTAACGATTGGCTGAATAGCCATAACTGCAAGCTGCAGTAAAAAAGTTGTAACAAATACACCAATCACGGCCTTTGAATTTTTAAGAGACAGTAACCCAATGTTAGATTCTTTCGTTGTTTTCGCCGTCTCTTTTTTGTCTTCTTGAATTAAATTTACAATTAAAAAAGACAAAAACATAAATGCACCCGTCACGAAAAAGACGTGGCGTAGCCCGATTGTATCTCCTAAGTAGCCGCCTACTAGCGGTCCTAATAAAGATCCTGATACAGCCCCTGTAGACAACGTGCCTAATGCTTTACCGCTGTGCTCTTTAGGTGTTTGAGTCGCTACTAACGTAATGGCTGCAGAGATGAAGCCGGAAACGGCCCCCATTAAAAAGCGCAGTCCGACAAGCTGATAGACATTTTGCACAAAACCAATGGAAGTCATAACAACTGCCATACCCAAGCTTGCGCGAAGGAGCATAAGCTTTCGCCCATATTTATCGGCTAAGCTCCCCCATAAAGGAGAAACAATAGCCGCCATTAAAAAGGTAGATCCAAAGGCAATACCAGCCCATCTGCTGATGGAGCTTGTATCGTGAACTCCCAGCTTTTCAATATAAAGCGGTAAAAACGGAATAACTAAACTCATCCCGGCTGTGGTGCAAAAAGAACCGAACCAGCAAATGTACAAGTTTCGTTTCCATAATTCCATTCTATTTCCTTCTTTCGTTGTGCCGCATGGCGTGAAAACAACAAAAGAGCGAAACCATACGGCCTGCTCTTTTAGCATACATGCAGCATCTTTTTATCAGTTTAAATTATACCATATATCAGAAATATTTAAAAATAAAATGATTCACTTAGTGAACTATTAACGTGAAGTGAAAATAGAAAGGGGTACAGTTTTACGTTAGGGTTTTTTAGCCGCTTGAAGATGGTAATAATTCGTTCTTTTCGGGTATAATGTGGCGTGAAGCGTCCTCAATTTATTTTCGTTTGAGCATTTATTTATAATAGAAGACATATAAAAAGACGGTGGTATGTAAATGACTAAAAAAGAAAATGAATCCATTTATATTCAGCAGCATTTGGCAAATGAACGAACGTATTTAGCGTGGATTCGAACGTCTATTGCCACACTCGGCATTGGCTTTGTTGCAGGCGGCCTACATTTCAATTCCGGAAAAACATTAAGTGAAGCAGCCGATACTCTTATTATTGCTGTTATTATCTTTTCTTTAGCTGCAAGTGCAGGTTTGCTTCTCTTCTCAACCTATCATTATTTTTCAACCCGCAAAAAAATTAACAGCCAAACGTATCAATCTTCTCACGCTTTGGTTATTTTTGTTTTAATGATTATGCTGATGCTGATCGGTGCTCTTATGTTTTACTTTTTTAACATAGCGTAAAAAAGTTTAAGAAGTAAGAAAAAAGGGAAAGCAGTCCCAAAGAATTTATGGTTTTATGAAAGGAAAAGAAGATCTATTAATATGGTGGTAATGGCAGATGTAATTATAATAATATCTTCTTTATGAACCGGCTGTATAATTTTACAGGTTAAATTCTTTGTCAACCGTGGATAATGGAAAAGGAAAGCTTTATAAGCCGAAACTTATCCAATACATGTTGAACATAAAAATTGAATATGAATTTCACTACAGAGTGAAGCGAAAGTAAAGGAGAACGCTGTTATGATTCAAACATCTAAGACCGTTGCCGCTCGTTTTTTTACGGAGCGTTTCTTTGATCAGGCTGCTCAAACAGCCTACTATTTTTTGTTATCTTTTGTACCGTTTATTATCTTTCTTTTTTCTCTGCTGAGTTTCTTTCCAATTGATACAAACAATTTGCTGGTATTTATTGAACCATTTACGCCTAAAAGCGCCTATGACGTAATTGAACGGTCAATTGAAACAGTTAACAATAGCGGGAAAAAGGTTTTATCTTTTAGTTTATTGGCGACTTTTTGGCTCGCATCTATGGCTATACAATCTTTGGTTCGCTCGTTAAATGACGCGTATCATATTCAAAGAAAACAAACGTTTTTGCGCGGTTTAATCAATGATTTAATTTTAACTTTTGGTTTTATGGTTGTGGTAGCTATTTCATTATTTGTACCAATTATTGAAGAGGTCATTCGACATCTGGTACTAACAAAAGTCCATGTTCCTGACATATGGTTTCAAAGCTGGACGACAATTAGATGGGGAATTGGGACATTATTTTTATTAGGCTTTTTTATTCTTTTTTACAAACTGATGCCAAGCGCAAGAGTAACGTGGAAAGATGTACTTCCAGGAGCTGTTTTCTCCACGCTAGGATGGCAAGTTGTATCTACCGGATTTGGATACTATGTTCAGTTTGGAAGCTACTCGCAAATCTATGGTCAGCTTGGAAGTATTATCATTTTAATGGTCTGGTTTTATTTAACGGCCGCTATTTTATTAATTGGCGGTTTAATAAATGGTAATAAGTTCATCAAAGCTCACAAGACAACGTATAGAGACGCGGAAAATGACTAGGGAAACCTAGTCGTTTTTTTTATATTCAGTTTTACAGTTAGAAAGTTTATCAAAAAAATATTGCAGGTAACTATTGAATATCTCGTTGCCTTCCCTTTACACACAACAAAAAAGCAGTAGGAGTTCACGTTGAGATGAGGTGGAAAATTGAATAATTTTAATCGGTTTTTAATCGCAATTATTGGAATTGCAGGACTGATTTGTTCCGGTATGTTAGCACTGATGGTTTATAGGGTTCCTCACCTTTCAAACTGGTTAAAAAAGTGGCGGCATCAGGAGTGGTTTTACTACACAATTTTATCAATAAGCGCATTTTTAGCAGTTATTTTTATTATTTTTCTTTTAACAGGCATATTTAGCAGACCGCCTAAAAAGAATTTAGCAATTGTAACTGGTGAAGGCAAAATAACAATTTCTAAAGCAACGATCGAATCTACAGCTTTACGAGCAATTAGAAGCTTTCAGGGAATACGCTCTCCTGAAGTCCAGGCATCTATTCATTCTCGCAAAGAAAAAGTTAGTCTGTATATCAACTGTTCGTTGTTTGGACGAGATGGACTACCAACACTAGGAAAAGAAATGCAGCTTGAAACAAAACGCGCCGTGGAGGCCTTACTGGAGCTTCCCGTTCACTCCGTCCGTATTGACTTAACAGATACACAAACACGAAAGAAAGAGCGTGTTGTGTGATGAAGGAGGGACATAATGAGTACTCCAGATAAATTGATTGCGTACCGTGGCCGAGTACTTGGTATTCTGGCAGGTTTAGTGTTGGCAATTTTGCTATTAACAATTGGTTTTGGTCCCACGCTGCTAATTGTAGCTTTTATGGGAATTGGTTATGTAATTGGGAAGTGGCGAGACGGTCATTTAGATATAAATGCTTGGGTAGGATTCTTTATTAAAGGAAGATAGAAAATCACTTTAAGGGAGATGTTAATTATGGCAGTTAATGAAACAAATACAGCAGTAAAATCTCAGGAAAATACACATCAAAATACATTAACATTTGAAGATCAAGTCATTAAAAAAATTGCTGGAATTGCAGCTAATGAAATTAAAGGAATTTTATCAATGAGCGGCGGATTTATGAGCGGGTTAACAGATCGCTTCCGCAGCACTGAAGATATCACAAAAGGGATTAACGCTGAAGTAGGAGAAAAGCGAGTTGCCCTTGATTTAAAAGTAATTGTCGAATATGGAAAAAATGTTCCAGCCATTTTCTCTGAAACTGTTAATAATGTGAAAAAATCAGTTCATGATATGACGGGATTAGAGGTAGTAGAAGTAAATATGCATGTAGAGGACGTAATGACTCGCTCTGAATTTGAAGCGAAAACGGATCGAGACAAAGAGCAGGAGTCAAAGAGTGATCTTGAATAAAATATAAGAGGTAAACACTTCCATTCATCATATATTCTTTGTATGATGAATGAGAAGTGTTTTTTTATGGGAGGGAGAATTCTATGATTTTGGTTAGTTCCTGCCTAGCAGGTCAAGCTTGCAGATATAATGGAAGCAGTGCCTTAGTTGAGGAAATTGAAGCGCTCGTTGAAAATAAAGAAGCGGTGATGATGTGCCCGGAACTGTTAGGTGGATTTCACACGCCTAGAGAACCGGCAGAAATTATAAAAGGAACGGGGATAGACGTAATAAACGGAAATGCGCGAGTTATTGAACGATCGGGAAAAGACGTGACAGACATATACATAGACGGGGCCTATAAGGCACTGAGCATCGCAAAAGAAATAAAAGCTACTGTTATTGTACTAAAAGAAAACAGCCCTTCATGTGGAAGTGAACATATATATAACGGGGCATTTTCAAACGTTAAAATAGCAGGTGAAGGGGTAACGACTGCATTGCTAAGAAAGCATGGTTTTATCGTCATGTCCGAATCTCAATTTACAGCTGAAATGCATGGAGACCCATCATAATCAAAAGAAGCGTACACTATATGTGTACGCTTCTTTTATAAAAGCTTATTTACTGTGAAGCGTATCTGCTGTGCTTTCTGTTCGTGTTACCGCATAAAGAGAGCAGAAAAGACCAAGCAAAACAAAAATAGACCCGACCCAGCCGTTATAAATAACAGAGTATTGATTAACGACAATTCCTCCAACATAGGAGCCGATCGCAATTCCTACGTGTGAAATCGCTGCATTAGTGCTGATTAAAATGTCCGACGTGTCGCGTGCACTATGGATAATTAAATTGCTTTGAGCTGGTGAAACCGCCCAGCTGAGCGCACTCCAAATGATCATAAGAAGCAAGAACACAATAAATGGTAAATGAACGCCAAAAGGCATAGCAATCATGCTAACAAAAAAGAGAGCAATCATGGTGATAACAGATGAAGAAGGGTTCCATTTATCAGAAACAGCTCCTCCAAGTCCTCCTCCTGCCACGGCAGCAAGACCAAAAATACCATAAATAATGGTCACCATCGTTGTATTTAATCCTAGCGTTTCTTGTAAAAATGGTGTGAAGTACGCATAAAGCGTTAAATGGCCCGCAAGTACAAATAATGTTGCTAGGTGAATAGCGAGCATCTTTTTATTGCGTAAAGCTTTTACCTGAGTTTTTAACGGTACAATTGGAGCAGGAGCTAGACGCTCCATTGTAAACCAAACGGTAATCATAATAATGGCAGTCAAAATTGCAATCATAACAAATACTTCACGCCAGCCAAGCGCATTTCCAATCAAAATACCAAGAGGAATGCCTAAAACAAGTGAGCCGCTGATTCCCATAAATACGATGCCAATTGCTCTGCCTTGGTATTCAGGTTTTACCATTCTAGAAGCCATTGTGGTAGATAATACAATGATAAAAGAACCGCTCGCAGCAGCAAGAATACGTCCAATCAGTAGCATATAATAGCCCGAACTGTAGGCTGAAAATACATTGCTCAATAAGAAAATAAATAATGTCCACATATAAACTTTTTTACGCTCTATCTTAGCCGTCACATTTAGTAAAATCGGCGCAGACAAGGCATAAACAAACGAATAAATAGAGATTAAATAACCTGCTTTTGCTAATGATACATGAAATGCATCGGCAATTAAGTCTAAGATGCCTCCTAGAATTAATTCGACCGTTCCAACAACAAAGGAAGCAATCGCAAGTATGTAAACTTTTTTATTCATCAAAAAACCCCCTCTTTAAAAAGTTACAACTAGAATAGTAACCTTTTTTAGAAAGGATTTCAATAGGTAATATTAAAAAGGTTACTAATGAATTAGTAACCTTTTTAATATCGCAGTCGAGTAAGCAGCTCCATGATCTCAGAATCTTGAAGAAGCTGCTCTTGATATTTCTTTGTAATATGGGTAAGTGCGACGTCATGATAAAAGAAATCAGCAAAAACTTTTACAAGCGGCTGCGACATGGTTTTTATTGCTTTCCATGTCTCATGTTCAATGCCGGCAAATAAAAGATAAGCATCGTCAACAATAATCAACTGCGACGGCTCAAGGTTTTTATGATCATCTATTGGATTTAATGTATGTAAATGTTTGAGGGCAGTCTGCAAGTTTCCTATGGTTAAGACCTCGACGTTTACGCCTTGTTTCTCTTTTTCTTCTAGCAATGAGCGGTAATGTTCTAACTCATCATTCCATGCGGATAAAATAATAGAAGATTCCGCTTCGTCAATCAATTGTTCAATGTGAGCAGAAATAGAGGATTTATCTTTTAAACTCCAAACATGATCATCTGTAAACGTTTTTTTAATTTTATATGTTTTTAATTCATTAATGTCATTTTCAAAATCAGCAGTAAGTTTTTGAATGACGGTTTGAAGGGCTACCGCTGAGTAAAGTTTCTTTTTCCCGGACAATGTATTTACTACAATACCTTTATCAATTAAACGATTAAGCACTTCATAAATTTTTGCTTTTGGAACATGCGAATACGTAACAATCGAACTAGCATCCAGCGGGCCATCATTCGCAAGCAGCGCTTCATATACTTGACTTTCATACTGAGAAAAACCAAATTTTTGCAGCATAATTTTCTATTCATCATCCTTTCTTTTTTTAAGTATATCACGGTTTGTAAAAGTATTACTAATTGTATCAGATGTAATAATCTTATTAAACTATGTTCTAAATAACCATTAAAAATAAAATAAGCTATTAAAGAATCTTTATTACAGTAGAAATATTTTTAACCATATACTTTCTATACTAAAACACTCAACATTGGGTAAAGAAAAGAAAGAGGTGAAAAAAATGAAGAAAAATGAAAAACTACTGTTGAAAAAAATGAACATAAAACAGCAAAGAGAAGTAGCTGCTCAGCTTGAAGACGTACTGGATTCCTTACTGTCCCTTGAAGAAAAATTATGCTCAGCACCTGATAATAGCGAGTGGCTCTCTTTACAAGCTCAGCTTGAAAAAAGAGAACATGAGCTGAAATTCAAGCATAAAATGCTGTGCGAAGAATGGACAGCACTATAAAAGACAGGCATTTTGTCTGTCTTTTATTGCATCTAAATTTTCATCACTCGAATAGGGCTAACCATCAAAATAGCTAAAATAATCATAAGGTAAGGGTTTACGTAATAAAACATGCCAAGCAGGGCGATAATTAGAGCGGGAAAAGGAATAGGAAGCCCTATAAAATAACCCATGGTTGGATTTGCACTAAATTTAGCTAATCTTAATGCGCCCATGCTTGGATAAATCATAAAAGCGAGTACGGTTAGCCAAGAGTGGGGAGAAAGAGTATGAAATAGCATTGCAGGCGCTACGCCAAAGCTTATAATATCAGCCAAAGAATCTAGCTCTACACCAAACTCACTGTTAACTTTCAGCTTTCTCGCAATTTTGCCGTCAAATAAATCGAAAAAAGCGGCTAGAAAAATAAAAAGAGCAGCTAAGCGTTCGTAGCTATTCATATTAAAAGCTATGGAAAATACGCCGCTTAGCAAATTTCCAATCGTAAAGAGATTCGGAACCCATTTTAACAGTCGAAGAATCAATGTCATACAACCGCCTTTCACTGTGTGTACGATTAGTGTAACTGTTAAATCGGATTATTATGTGAGGTGTTAGATAAAAAAGAAGGTAGTATTGAAACCTGGCTGTCGTTCCTGTAATATATATCGTATAATACGATAATAACTAAAAATACGATATAAAGGAGTATGATCATGAAAGTAGAGGAGTTAAACAGCTATTGGACGTCTATTTATTATCATTTGCACTATACGCATCAAGAGAAAATTACACACCAAACAATACGTCTTTTACAGCATATAGATAAATCAGCTTCGGTTGGAATAAAAGAAATTGCGGATTATTTACACGTTTCGCATAATACGGCATCTGAACACGTAAAGAGAAATATTGATAAAGGGTATGTATATAAAAATAGAGATATCCATGATGAAAGAAAAGTAATTCTGCATTTAACAGAAGCAGGAAAAGACCTATTAAAACGGAATTCAAGCTTGGATGAAGAAAAAGTATCAGCTATTTTACGTGAAATGACAACATCTGAAAAACAGCTGATTCAACAGGGTTTTCAGTTATTGAGCGAACGTGCAAAACATGTATAGTATCATCAAAATTTTAATGTCGGCTCTTATTATTGCAGGGGTAACAGAAATGGCCAAAAGATTTCCGACATACGGTGGAATTGTGGCTGCCCTTCCAATTGTGAGCTTACTAAGTATTATATGGTTATCAGTGCAAGGAGAAAAAAAGGAAGTGGTCAGTCAGTTTACACTTGGCGTTCTTTATGGACTGCCAGGCACTATTTTACTACTTGCTGTCGTCTATATTTGCTTAAAAAACTCTCTTCATTTGTTTATGAGTTTATCCATAGGAGTTATGTGTTGGGGCCTGTTTTTAGGCCTTCAAAAGATAGTGGTTAAACTAATTACTACATAAACTATTGGAATTTAATCCAATTTTCTGTAAAATAAAAGTCTAAGTGAAAGATAGGAGCTGAGTAGAGTTGAGTTTAGCAGAGAAAAAGTTAGGAATTGACCGAGTTGTTTTTATCGGCAGAACGTTTGAAGAGTATAGAGCTATGTTTAATTTGAATGAAAAGTATTTAAAAGGAAAAAAAGTGTTAGATTGTGCTAGCGGGGCCTGTTCTTTCACTGCTCATGCCATGCAGCAAGGTACGGAGGCTACTAGCTGTGATATTGCCTATAAATTTACGGCAGAAGAGCTTGAAAAGAAAGGAAGCCTGGATTTAATTCATACGATGAATCAAATGCAGCACGTACAGGAACAGTATGTGTGGAAGTATTTTTCGTCTATTGATGATTTAACTGAACATCGAAAAAGAGCACTAAAAGATTGTATTGCTCATATGAAAAAGAACCCCGAAGCCTATCAGTACGGAGCACTTCCTAATTTGCCGTTTCAAAAGAAGGAGTTTGATTTAACGCTTTGTGCAAACTTTTTATTTATGTACAGCGACCGGTTAGATTATACGTTTCATTTAGAGGCTTTAAAAGAACTGATACGCGTTACAAAAGAGGAAGTACGTTTGTTTCCTTTAACGAATTTAAGCGGCAAGATTTCTACCTATTTGCCGCAGCTGTTAGAAGAGATTGCGCCTCTAGTAAAAGGAACAGAAATAGCAGACGTCCCGTATGAATTTCAAAAAGGTGCCAATCAAATGCTGAAAATATATGTATAACAAATATAACGAAAGCCGCTTTTAGTTAAAGCGGCTTTTTAACATTCAAACGTTTTTTGGCAGTTTGAGTATGCTTCGTTATGGTTTCAGATCCAAGCGCTTTAGCTAAACCGAACGAAGGCATATTCACGTATACTGATTCATAATTTCCTGCAGGAATGACGTACGTTTCATGATAAATGCCCACTGCATTCGTTTTTGAAGCCTGTTTATAAAAAGAATTCCAAGCTTTTAAGTGCTGAGGACCTTTGGCATAGGAGGTCAATTGCTCAACTGACTCCCAATATTGAATCAGCGTGATGGTTCTTAAATTAAAAGTTCCTTGCAAAGATAAAAAGCCAAGGTTTTTGTTTGTATACAACTCGCGAATCATAGGAGGCATTGCTTTAAATACAGGGAACCATTTGTGTACGGCTGTCCATTTATTAATGCGCATTCCTATAACAAAGACGACCAACTCCTGACCGGGCTTAGCCATCATACGATTGGAATGAATCATAAATTATGCGCCTCCTCATCATATAATTTATTAATCGTATCTTTGCACCATTCTATCGAAGCACACGTTGTTCGTTTACCGTAGTCTAGGGTAATAAGCCAATACGTTCTGTCGGGAGAAGGGCTGTTAGAAATGCTGTCTTCAATTCCGCAATACATGTGATAACGTTCAGTTAGTTTCTGCTGAGCGTTTTTTAACTGGGAAATTGTGAGCTGCTTTTCTTGCTGACTACTAAAAAAGAGTTTTAACAAAATTTCATTTCTTTCGGAAGGGAGCTGCTTAATAGGTTCACGCAGCCAATCTTGCAGAACTTCTTTTCCCTTAGTTGTTATTACATACTCTTTTTTATCTGGTTTATCAGTTTGAGCAACGGAATTGACCGTTGCTAGTTCATTATTCACAAGCTTTTGTAAAGTGGGATAAATTTGGCCATAACTGATTTTCCAAAAATGATTTAAACTTCGATCCATTAACTGCTTAATTTCATAACCAGTTCTGCATTCCGTGGTAAGCAGTCCTAAAATTGCATATGTTGTTTGATTTTCCTTCATTTATTTTCCTCACCTATATCTTTTTGATATATATATTACCATAAACAGGATAATATTCAATAAAAAAACGCGAGAGTTATGCACTCTCGCGTCTAAAAAAAGGTTTGTATTGCTGAACCATCATTTGCGAAGCAGCAATAAATAAAAAGATAAAGCCTCCACACATTAGCAACATGACAGCACCTATTCTCCATAAAAGCTTTGGCATCAGCATATCTCCTTTTTTGAAGTTATTACCTATAGTGTAAAGAATAGCTTGCAAAAATTCTAGTCATAACTACATATAATTTTATGACTTTTTTAGACTGACTCTTCCTTTGGATCATCTTCATCAAAAATAGGAACTTCCGTATACGTGTCTTTTTTTTCGAAAGAGGAAGAAGAATTCTCTTTTTCCTCTTGTGCAGGCTTCGTTTTACCAGAAGAAATATCTGATTTAGCGTTTTTTAACTCTTCCATGTCTTTTTGGATTTGGTCCGTGAAATCCTTTGGTATAGCTCCGCTTCCGTATGTAGCTCCGATATTTAAAGTACCGCCGAGTTCTTTAATGCCCACTTGGCCAATATTGTTGTTTTGTTCGTATTTATCAAGAAAAAATTTATCAATATGAATAGGCGGAGGAGCATTTTCTAAAAGTGTGCCTTTTTGGTGAATCAATTTCACTTCTTCTTGAAGGGAAGACGTTCGTTTTAGCATGTCCACCTGTACTTCAGTTAAAAGCGACATGCTGCGTTCTAATGCTGAAACTCTGTTATCTAGTTCGGTCATTTTTTCGATATAGGGAGCCATTTGTTTTTCTACAGATTGTTCTACTAACCGAGTTATATCCATATAAGGTACAGCGTCTATCTTTTTATCGCGAGGGGGTTGCATGGAGATCACTTGTTCCAATTGCGCTACTTTTTCCTTTAAAAATTGAAGCTGGTTAGCAATCTCTTTCTTATCTTTTGCATATGCTTGTTCAGCATTTTTATGAGTGCTTCTTTGTGAAGGTGAAGAATCATTGGAGTGCGAGGGCTGAGCCTCCAGCTTTTTTTTGAGCATTATGAGAGAACCAATTTGCGGTTCGAGTTTTAAAAAACGGTTCATGTGAACTTCAAGCGTGTTAATGCGCTTGATTTGATGTTTGAAGTCCGCTAGCTCAGTATGAAGCTGTTGGTTAGTCTGTTTGGGGTTGAAAAATCCTTTCATAGACATTTCGCTTCTCCTCATCTTGGGCTTATTTCCGATGTAATAACAGTTAGATAAATATATATTGGTCTAGTTTGGAAATTCACGTTAAATTCTTTGCGTTTATAAATGCTTATGTGAACTATTGAATTTCATTCATAAAACTACTAAGCCTTATTCAATGTGAATACGTTCTTCTTGGAAAAACTGCCTGTGATAAGAAAGAATAAGCAGTCCATTTTCAAATTTCGCACGCAGATGATGCGCATCCGTAGGCTCTGGCAATTCAATAATTCGGTTAAAGTCTCCAGAAGGTCGTTCTTGTACAACCGGCTGTCCTGTAATGAGAGGGTGCGGTGAGCCTTTTAACAAAAGCCGGCTGCCTGAAACAGACACGTGCAAATTTTCTTTTAGATAGCCGGGCAAGTCAGCGATAATAATGATTTCATGTGGGGTAACGTAAATGTCAACAGGTGGAAAAGTACTTTTAGAAGCCTGAGGTGCCTGATATGAATCAGGAGCATTCATATCCATATTTTCTTTCATAAATTCGTTAAAAGCAGTTTGATCAAAAACACCGTTCCAAAAGTCATTTGTTTGATATTTTTTAGCAAATTCCATCCACTGCATAAGTTTATCAAAGTCCATATGGTTTCCTCCTTACCACACATCATAAAAAGATGGAATTTGAATATAGTTTGAAAAGGGGGTGGTTTAAATGGCAGGTGCATCTATAAATATTAATATTTTAATGCTAAAGATAAATTCCTTTGAAAATGCGTCTGCAGTAAATATCGGACAGAATTTACTAGCAGACTGGAATAATTCAGATAAAAAAACACAGGGATTTGGGCAAAATTTTGGTGATGATAGCGGCTTTATAGGAACGAGAAGCTGTGTCGATGATCGAGATCAAATTGACAGCCCATCATCTTTTCAAAAAGTGCCCATTTCATAGAAAAAGCCTAATAAATATAGCCAGTTCAGATGCAGGTTATATTTATTAGGCTTCCGATTGAATGCTAATAGACGAATAGATGAAGATATGCTGCTAGTTGTGCGCAGTAGAGGTAGAGGAGATGAAAAAATTAAATTACGCTATTTTTAACTGAGTTTGAATCATTTACATCTGAGTCTATAATCCATGAGAACGGAGTTACGTTCGGAGAAAAATCTCCGTTTGATTCTCCCAGACCTTGATTACGTTTATAAGATACGAACACATCAAGCTGCTGATTAGGTCCTATGCTTAAAACAGATGAATTATCCAAAACGTTCACTTTGAAGGCTTGTAAGTTAATGACCATAGGCGAAAAAATCATATGGTTTCCTCCTTATTTATCATTTTTTGTTGCAAATGCATCTACATAATCATTATCTACAGTTTTGTAAGCAGATCCCGCTGTAAAACATTGATCAGCGTGCTGCTGTCCGAAGGCCTGATTTTTCTTTGCTGTAACATATCTTGTAACTTTTGACGTATTTCCAATAGAAATACTGCTTGCTTGATCAGCACTGCGAACGTTCAATTTTCCTAGGTTGATTTTTGTTGAGTCGAATAGCATATTATTCTCCTTTCAAACGACAGTTCTTCTAAGTCTTTAAAAGCTTATTGTAGCTTCTTTGAAAATATGAATAATACATGGATTCATTCAGAGAGTAGAAGTGGTCTACTGTAGCGTATTGTAGTTCTGTGTAAAACGTGAAAAGATTTTAAAACCTCGAGAGGAAAAGGAGGGAATAATAAAAATGCACGATATTTTACATGCTGTAAACACATCAACAGTAAAAAGTGTGTTGGCAACGATTGTTCATGTAGAAGGATCCTCATATTTAAAAGAAGGAGCGTCCATGCTGTTTCAAGAAAATGGAGAGAACATTGGGATGTTAAGCGCTGGTTGTGTAGAAGCAGATATTGCTGAGCGCGTAAAAGAGTTGTTCGACACTGAGCACGTATTAACCGTTACGTACAATTTAAAAGAAGAAGGTGATGCAGGATGGGGACAAGGAGCAGGCTGCAATGGAATTCTCTATATTCTCCTAGAACCTGTAACTGCGAGGATGAAGCAAAATCTTTTGCGGGTAAAACGTCATTTAGATAACCGAAATCCTGTTTTGCATATTAAAAAATTAGAAAAAAACTTTATTCAAACAACCTCTTTTTATGTAGAAAAGACGGGCGAAATATTTGGTGGAAATAGCGACACATCATCTTTTGCAACAGATGATTGGAATAAGGGAAAGAGCGGTATTCAACTTTCAAATTGCTCCCTGCTCACATATGCTCATCTATATAAACCAAAGCCTCGTCTAGTTATCTGGGGAGCAGGTGCCGATGCAAAATACTTAGTATCACTTGCTGCCAATACGGGGTTTTCTGTTACCTTATGCGACTGGAGACCGGCTTTATGTAATAAGGAACATTTTCCGCTAGCAGAGGAAATACATATTGGATTTCCCGAGGAAGTAGACGAACAGCTGTCCATACAAAGCGATGATTTTGTTGTGATCATGACGCATAATTTTTATCGCGATCAAGAAATTCTCTCGCTATTAAAATCAAACCCTGTGAAGTATATAGGAGTTTTAGGATCTAAAAAGCGAACACTTCGATTATTGAATACTGATATTTCTTCACGCATTCATTCGCCGGTAGGACTTTCTATAGGAGCGGTAGGACCGCAGGAAATTGCTGTTAGTATTCTTGCTGAACTAATTCAAAACCTCCGAATGTATGATGAAAAAAAGGGATGAAAATGTCCGGGTTAAATATTGTTGCTGTTTATCTTGCCGCAGGAGCTAGTAAAAGGATGGGCAGAAATAAACTGCTGCTGCCTTTAGGGAATGGATGTTTGGGAAGTAAAGCTTTACGAAAAGCTGTTTCTTCAAAAGTAAATCATACGATAGTAGTAACTAAGAAAGGAGATCATCTGGAGTGGATTGACCCTATTCTTTTTTCAGAAGCATATCAGCAGAAGTGGAGTCATACTTCTTGTAGTAGCGCCTTAAAAGATCAGTCTGCGTCTTTAAAATGCGGATTAAAAAAAGCAAAAGAATTAAACGCTGATGCTATTATTGTGCTGTTGGCAGATCAGCCTCTTATAAGCATCGTGCTGATAGATACATTTGTTTCTCTTTTTGAAAAACATTTTTCTGTTCCATTTATTTCATCTTTTTATCAAGGAATTTCCAGAGCACCGGTTTTATTTTCAAAACAAATGTTTTCAAGCTTGGATAAGCTGCAAGGAGATCAAGGGGCAAGAAAAATTATAAGACAAAGCGGACCTGAAAATGGAATATTTTACGAATGGACCGACGCTTCCCTTTTTATGGATGTTGATACAAAACAAGGGTATGAACGCATTAAAAAGATATACAAAGAGAAACGTCGACTGTTTTGATTGATGGAGGTGAAAAGAGTGGAGATCATTGGAAAAAGCGTGATTCGAAAAGATGCATTGGAAAAAGTAACGGGTACGGCTCGATACACAAATGATTACATGTTTAAAGGCTCCCTGCATGCCAAAATAGTAGTCAGCCCTTACGCTCATGCAAGGATTCAAGCCATAGACGTCCAAGCGGCGATTGCTATTCCCGGTGTTCACGCGGTTGTGACGGGTGAGCACTTGCCGTTAACCGGGGAAGGAGTTCGTGACCGGCGACCGCTTGCATTTGAAAAAGTGCGTTATCACGGAGAAGCCGTAGTCCTGGTAGTAGCGGAAACTCCTGCACTCGCTGAGCGTGCGGCGAGCTCCGTTCATATTCAATATGAGCCGTTGCCTGTCGTACATTCTCCTAGCGCCGCTATTGAGCCTGATTCTCCTTTAGTGCATGAACATATGCACATCTACAAGCATGATGAAACGGTGTATCCAGAGCCCGGCACCAACGTAGCAAACAGAGTTAAAATTCGAAAAGGCAATATAGAAGAAGGTTGGCAAAAAAGTGAGTTAATAGTCGAAGAAACATTTTCTCTATCTCCTTCAGATCACGCGGCAATGGAAACAAGAAGCGCCGCTGCTGAAATCCTTCCAAATGGATTAGTTAAAATTATCACTTCTTCTCAAGCTCCTTTTATGGTCAAAAAATTAATCAGTGAGTACTTTGAAATTGAAGCGGGAAAAGTGATCGTTGAAACACCGCTAGTAGGAGGAGGGTATGGAGGAAAAGCAGCTGTTCAGCTAGAGCTGCTTGCTTATCTAGCTTCAAAAGCTGTGGGTGGAAGGCTGGTTAAAATATTGAACACAAGAGAAGAAGATATGCTTACTTCGCCTGCTCACGTAGGTCTAGATGCCAAAATCAAGCTAGGTTGTTCTAAAGAGGGACTCTTGCAGGCTGCTGACATTCTTTATTTGTTCGACAGCGGTGCTTACGCAGATAAAGGAACGGACTTGAGTAAAGCAGCAGCAGCTGACTGTACGGGACCTTATCGTCTTGAACATATTTTTTGTGATTCATTATGTGTATATACAAATCACCCTTACGCTTCCCCTTTTCGAGGATTTAGCCATTCGGAACTATTATTTGCGTTTGAGCGCACGATGGACATCCTTGCTAAAAAAGCAGGTATAGATCCTTTGGAGTTTAGAGAAAAAAACGCTATTCTGCCGGGTGATACTACGCCTACGCAAGTACGTTTAACTTCTAGCAGCGTTGGTAACTTACCGGAATGTATTCGTCGCTTGAAGCAGCTAATGAAATGGGAGGAAGGGCAGAGAATAGTTCATGAAAACGGCCTTATTACTGCCAAAGGGATTAGCTGCGTCTGGAAAACCTCCACTATTGAAACAAACGCAGGTTCAGGTGTTATTCTCACATTCAATCCTGATGGAAGCGTGAATTTAATGTCTGGCGTTATTGAATTAGGTACGGGGACCAAAACAGTGCTCGCGCAAATACTGGCTGAAAAATTGCAGATGCCCGTGGAACGTATTCATGTGCGAATGGAAGTAGATACTCAAACGACTCCTGAACATTGGAAAACGGTGGCTAGCAGAGGCACTTTTATGGCAGGAAGAGCGGTTTTAGAAGCGGCTGAAGATGTGATTAACCAATTAAAAAAGATAGCTTCTTGTATATTTCGAGCTTCTGAGGAAGATATCGAAATAAAAAATGAAAAAGTTTTTTTACGGGATGAGCCTGAAACCTCCTTGGCCTTTAAAGAAATTGTATATGGTTATAAATATCCGAACGGAAATGCAATTGGAGGGCAAATCATAGGGAGGGGCAATTATATTTTAAGAGGGATGACCTACTTGGATAAAGAAACGGGAGCTGGGCGTCCCGGTCCTGAATGGACGGTAGCAGCTGAAGGAGTTGAAGTGGAATATAACCCTAGAACGTATAGATATCGTATTGTAAAAGCAGTCTCTGTTATTGACATAGGAACCGTGTTAAACGAGAAAATGGCAAGAGGGCAAGTCATGGGAGCGATGAGTATGGGCCTATCGTTTGCCGGAAGAGAAACATTTTGGTTTGATTCAAATGGCCGTATTTTAAACCCTCAGCTTCGGAAATATCGTCCTTTTCGCTACGGAGAGCATCCGGAGTACGTAGTAGATTTTGTTCATACGCCTCAATTAGATGCGGCCTACGGAGCTAGAGGAGTGGGAGAACACGGGCTGCTTGGTATGCCGGCTTCTTTAGGAAACAGCTTAACGGTGGCAGCAGAAACAGAATTAAACCACCTTCCGCTTATTCCAGAATTAATTTGGAGAATGAAAGAAGGGAATGCTGATGATTTCATTTGACTTTGAATATCACAAACCTGCTACCGTTTCAGAAGCAGTTGCCTTATTTCAAGAGTTAGAGAATCAAGGCAAACAGCCGCGTTATTATGCTGGAGGCACTGAAATTCTGACATTGGGCAGGTTGGGTTTGTTTGTTACCCATGCTGTCATTGATATAAAAAATATACCCGAGTTTCAAAAAGCAGAAGCCGATGAAGACTGGATGATTTTTGGTGCAGGTGTAACGTTGACTGAACTGGAAGAGAAAAACTTATTTCCTTTATTAAGTAAGTCTGCTAGCGAAGTGGCTGATCACACGGCTCGAAATAAAATAACGCTGGGAGGAAATATTTGTGGGCATATCTTTTATCGAGAAGCCGTATTGCCGCTCCTTCTAGCGGATAGTCAACTCGCAGTGGCAGATCTCAGTGGAATAAAGCTCCATTCGATTCACGATCTTTTTCAGCGGCGTTTGCAGCTGAAAAAAGGAGAGCTGCTTGTTCAGGTGTTTGTTGAAACAAAGTATGCTGACCTCCCATATATGAGTATAAAGGAGCGCCAGCAGTGGGATACAGGATATCCACTAGTTACAGTAGCAGCTTTAAAAACAGAAGAAAACATTCGAGTAGCTTTCAGCGGAGTATGTTCGTTTCCTTTTCGATCAGCTGAAGTAGAAGAAGTGCTAAACCAGAAAGACATTCCATTAGAAGATCGACTTCAAACTGCTCTTGATTATATACCGGCTCCAATTTTAAATGATGGAGAAGGATCGGATCGATATCGCAAATTTGTGATTAAAAATTTATTGATTGATATTTTCAAAGAGCTGGGAGGAACGTAATGTGCTAAGAGATGAAGGGTATAGAATAACAGTTAAGCTAAAGGTTAATGGGGAAGAAAAAATGGTTGATATCCGAACAGCAGATACGCTGCTTTACGTATTAAGAGAAAAGCTGGGCCTTACCGGAGCAAAACCAGGCTGTTTAAATGGAGACTGCGGAGCTTGTACAGTAGGGATAAATCAGCGGCCAATGAAATCCTGCCTCATGTTAGCGGCAGAAGCAGAAGAGAAAGAAATAATGACTATAGAAGGACTGAAGAGTTCACCTATGCAAAAAGCTTTTATTGAACATTTTGCTTTTCAGTGCGGTTATTGTACATCGGGTTTTATTATGAATGCTCATTTGCTTTCCAAACGCCATCCTTCAGGCAGTGACGATATTATAAAGGAGTGGTTAGCTTCCAATATATGCAGATGTACAGGGTATAAAGAAATTGAAGACGCAGTAAAATCTGTTTTACACTTTTCTGAGCGCGAGTGAGAAAAGAAAAAGCAGAATTAGAATAACACTTACACGTGTTTAGAATAGTATGTGCTAAGGGTGTGGAGAATGTGGAATGGAAAAGCGGCTTTGACAAAGAAAGGGAACTTATCTTTGCCATTCAACGAGATCTTGATGTAGTAACAGCCATATTATTATTGACTGGCCAAATAACAATTATAGGAGTATTTGTGACACCCGGAGCTTTTCGTGTTTCAGTAGGCGGACCTATTACAGGAACCAGTCGCATCGAAGGAAAAGACGGAAATGTGGGAATTAATATTATTATTGATATGATTGATGTGTTTCTTGCGGCTTTGCTGCTTAATAACCAGATCAATGTGTCGGGCGCCTTTATTTCTTCTGGAAGGTTTACCATTAACGTAAGCGGACCTATTTTTGGCGTTCCCAAAACAGAACCTGCATTAAGTGAACTGAATCAATCCTCTCAGTTTTTTCATCGTACCGTATCAAAACATTTTTATGTAAATCCTGACTTAGTTGAAAAATTTACAAAGGACTGATTAAAATGTCATTAACGGATATACCTACAGTAAGACCTTCAGAGACGAGTATTTTTCTTATCGCCCTGCCGCTTATTATTTTTATCTTTTTCTTTACTCAGCCAAAAGCATCAGATGTTAAATAATCATGTAGCATAATGGGTGTTTTATCCTTGGGCACACAAGCTGCTTATTTTTCTGTTCATATCATTGCCCCTTCATTCATTAAGCCCCTAACGCTTTTCTTTTCTGTCATGTTTCATTAAAATGAACATAAACATGTATGTAGAGAAAAGAATAATGTAGTGTTTCCTAACGTTATAAAATAGCTTACTATACGAAGAAAGCGTCTATAATAAAAGAAATGAACCTTTTGCGTGGTCAGCTGACGATGCTTTTTATTTTTACAAACTGCAGTGAAGGCAGAAAGGAGAGAATTCGATGAGTTTGCGCGAGCGGCTGCTGTATGTAGCGGAACATTATAAACAAATGGGTGGAGACGTACTTGTAAAACATGAAATAGAAAATATGCTTACACGCAGGCTTCCGATTTCTCTTTATCGATTGGAGCATATAAATCGAGAAGAAATGCGTATATCGGGACACCACGCTGAAACATTTCCTTACGTGACCCTTGCGAATAAGAATATAGAGAGTGACGTGATGGTCGCGTATTTATTCAGTGAAGACGGTCAGCGTATTTACTTAGTCATGATGAGAGGAGACTCAGAAGAAGGAACAGATCTGAAAGACATTCGATTTTTTACTCCTGAACATGCCCGCGTATTGAAAGATAATCATATTGTCATTGGTACAAGCATGGAAGCGAAAAGCTTTGAGGATAGAGTAGCTCTTTACCTTCCTTACAATATAGCAGACTTACCTAGCAATGATCAGCTGCAAGAGGACTTGCATTTACTGCTAAGTATGCATGAACAGTATATAAAAACATACGGAATGAGCAAAGAGATGATTGGAGACAAAGACGCCATCGTCCATATTCATGAGTATATTAGGAAATCTGGATTTACATATGAACGACATGATATAGCCAACGCCTACTTTGCTTTAAAGACTAAACCGTTTATTGTTTTATCCGGAATGAGCGGGACAGGAAAAACAAAGCTTGCTCAGCTCTTAGCAGATAGTATCGGTGCCACGATTGAAAATGGAAGACAAGTGCTCATTCCGGTTCGACCCGATTGGCACGATAGTTCAGATTTATTAGGATATATTGATTTAAGAGGAGATTTTCGAAGAGGATCGTTTCTGTCCATTATGCAGCAAGCCATTCAGCATCCAGCTTACACATATGTTGCCATATTGGATGAAATGAACTTAGCTCGAGTTGAACATTATTTTAGCGATATTTTAAGCGTGATGGAAAGCAGGAGCTGGTCAAAAGGGAAAATCAAAACGGCTCCGTTATTCCCGGGACATAAGATGTTCCGAGATATTTATTTGCCATCTAATCTTCTCATTATCGGTACAATTAATATGGATGAAACAACTCATGGGTTTAGTCAAAAGTTGTTAGATCGTACCAACACCATTGAGTTAAATAAGATTCAACTAGATTCTTTTGATTTTTTAGATGATAAAGATCCGTCTCAGCACGGCATTCAAAATGTACAAATTCAAAGTCAATATGTTCACTTAAAAGATGCGTATGTTGAACATGCTGAGCTCATTCACGAAGTAACAAATGAACTGCTAACCATCAATGAGATGCTTATAGAAGTCGATTTACAAATAGGTTACCGCGTACGCGACGAAATATGCTTTTATTTAATTTACGCGGTGAAAAGCGGAATGTTTACATTTGATCAGGCGTTTGATTTTCAGGTTTTGCAAAAAGTTTTGCCTCGTATTTCAGGAAGTGATGGGTACACATTTGATTTATTAAAAAACCTTTATTATTACTGTACAAATACGCTGTTAGATGATGAATTTGAGACAGCTGTCGTAAATGCAGATGGAATGAGATTTCCTAAAAGCGCACGCAAAATAATGGAGATGATGAGACGTTTTGAAGTATACGGATACACGTCATTTTGGATTAATACCGTACGTTGAAATTGAAACTGACACGTGTACGGTGGTTATAAAAGGGAAAAATAAGAAAAAAATAAAATCTGCAGAAGAAGTGATGTTTTTTTCTTGTACAGGAAAAGGAATTACACATGTAAAAGTATTAAATCAAACAAAAGGCATGATGACTTCAAAACCGCCGCTTGAGCCTTTATTTTTTGAAAATGAAACCTATCAAATTACAGTTGTTTCTAAAAATCAAACAAGACTGTTTGTTAACCACGATTCAAAAGCAGTTGAACAAAGCTTTCAAAGCGTAGGATTTCCCTACATTTTGACGGGAAATATAAGCTTTCAAAATGAAGTAGGGTATTCTACGTTTCATGTTTACAGCGAAAGAGAAAAAGAGCTCTCCTTTACTCTTGAAATTTTCCCTTCAAAGATGAGCTACAAGACAGACTATGTACACATGGTCGATGAAGTGAACGGATACATTCATGATTTGGCATACGATATGCTTCGTAAAACATATATTCAAGCCAAATCTGTTTGGTCTAAGCAAGCAACATGGACAGAATTTTATCATGTTCTCTCTCACTATATGAAACCCTTTCTTCATTCTGTGCGTCAGATTGAAAATCAGCCGTTTCAATCGGTAAAAGTTGAACATGAGCTCATGAGAGGCGATCAAATAAAAAAACAAGATAGCCGTGCTATATCTTTTGTCCGAACCCACCCTACCTATCTTGCACCTTCAAGCAGGGGGATTAAAATTAATCGAAATATAAAAGTAGTACCCACAAAAGCGATTGGCACCAGGCATGTGTCTACCTATGATAATCTGGAAAATCAAAGTGTAAAATGGATGATGACGCAGCTGTATCATAAGCTAACTGCCCTAATTGACAAATTGATAGAAGATAGATATGTAAAAAAAGAAGCCGTATCGGCTCTAGAAACTAATCATGCCGAATTAAAAAGACTGTTAAATAATGCGTTTTGGCAACGGGTGAAGACCCTACAAGCTTCAACTCTTCCTCCTACACTGCGTACGGCACCCCGCTACCGGGAAGCAAGCAGATACTTTATGTTCTTAACGCGAGGGTTGGCTCTTAACGGAGAGTTTTACCACCTTTCATTAAAAGATATCGCAACTCTCTATGAATACTGGACGTATGTTAGTCTTTTAAAGAAGTTGCAAACTTACGGCAAACGGATAGAACAAAACATCATGACAACGACAGAACAAGGGTTGAACGTCAGGATGCAGCCGTCTTATCATCGTTTTCAAGTGGGGAAAGCAGAAGTCACGCTATGGTATCAGAAAGCATACCATCATACTCATACCGTTATTCAAAAGCCTGACTTACTGCTTGAAGTAAAGCAAGGGGAGAAAAAAAGTGTATATCTTTTTGACGCTAAGTATCGTATCAAACCAAATCACGATACGCCTTCACCTAGAGAAGAAGATATTAATACCATGCATCGTTACCGAGACGCTATTGTAGAGGAAAATGGAATAAAACCGGTACAAACAGCGATTGTGCTGTTTCCAGGGAAAGCAAAGAGCTATAAGCAGCATCATTTTTATAAAAGTATTGAACGTGTTGGAGTTGGTGCGCTGCCTTTTTTGCCGGGAGAAGAAGGGTTAGTAGAAGAATTTATTGAAGCTATTTGTACGGTAGAACCACATTTTTTCAGCGCTGAGTAGGTGAATAGATAGAAAGTGAACAAGTCTTTTTTTATGCGTTGACATAGTGTTAAGTTTTTTATGTTTTGATGACATTTCGAGATTTTAGTTGTATTTTCCTGTTGAATTTTCTAGAATAGTAGAGAATAAAACCGTATCGAAAAGAAGTCGTATCATGTGCAGAGAACGTTTCAGGAGGACAACGAAGTGAAAAAGATTCTACTATTCACGTTAGTAGCGCTATTGGCAACTTTTTTTATTGACAGGGTATACAGCGAACGCAACCAAGCGCAACTTCAGCAAACTGTAATTAATGAAATTAAAAAAACAAATCAAAGTAAAGAAGAAGCTTCCATCCTTGATTTTAATGAATTATGTGATTTTAGATGGGATAAAGTATATGTTTTTGGACCGGAAACGACTCGCAGTGAGGTAAATGAAAAGCTGGGCTTCACGTGGTCTGAAGCAAAAGCAAAAGGTATTGGAAAAGATAAAAAAGATAACTTTATTGTCTTTGTAGAAAATAATCAAGTAACGCAATATTTAAAAATACCGGCGTCATATGGAACTATTGTTCCTAAGACTTCTGTTGCAAATGAAAGCTAACGAATTTCTTCGTTAGCTTTTTTATGCTTTCTTTTTTAAGGATGAAGTTTTTTTCTCTGCTGTTGATTTTGTCGGATGTAAAGTAGAAGGATCTATGCTCACTTTTAACATTTCCATTAAATGTCGAATATCTCGTTCTTCGCTTCCGCTGCCTTTTGTAACTTCGCCTTGATTTATTTTTTGTTGAATGACGTTTTGTAAGGCGTCTCGGTAGTTGTTTTTGTAAATAGATGGATTAAAAGAAGTAGATAGCTTATCAATTAATTCCACCGTCACTTGTGTATCACTTTCATTAATGGAAGAAGTACTGGATAAGTTAGGCACATCTGTGACTGAACGAAGCTCTTCTTCAAAATGCATTGTGTGAAGAACAAGAGATCCGCCCATGGAACGAATAATTGCCATTTGCTGTTTGGAATATAAAAATACATCCGCAATACCGACTTTATTCGTTATTTCAAGTGCATTTAATAAAGTATAATAAGCTTTTAGGCTTGTTTCCCCAGGAGAAATATAGTAGGGCTTATCAAAAAACAGGGGATCAATGTCATCTAACGAAACAAAGTGTAACAATTCAACGGCTTTGTTTGCTGTAAAGGGCTCTTTGACACTGTCGATTTCCTGTTGTGAAAGTACAACAAACTGACCGGTCGCGGTTTCGTATCCTTTAACCAGTTCATCGGATTCTACTTCTCGTCCACACGTTTGGCAATGTTTTTCTTGATGAATAGGTGTATGGCAAACGGAGTGTAGCGTGCGCAGCTTTACATCTTTTTCTTCAATTGCTCCGTGCAGTTTAATAGGGATATCAATTAATCCAAAGCTGATTTTACCTTTCCAGGCAGTATGAAGCATAAACGTTCTCCTTTTCCTCTTTTTTAGTAGTGTGCCGTAAAATAAATTAGATATCCCATTGTTTTGAAAAGAAGAATATTCTTAAAAAACTATGTGCTAAATAAACAATTAAATAGTTCCAATAAAGCTGCAGAGACAACATCTGCAGCTTTATTGGAAATCAATAGGGACTATTTGCTGATTAGATTCATTTGTCTCATGTTTAGAAATCGTAATTTCAAGGATTTCGTTACTAAATGTAGCGGTAATTTTTTTATTCATCAATGGAAATGGAAAGTCGATTGTACGTTCAACGCTTTCTTCCATTTGT
The DNA here is from genome assembly GCF_042787735.1 of Priestia sp. YIM B13490. NCBI lineage: Bacteria > Bacillati > Bacillota > Bacilli > Caryophanales > Bacillaceae > Priestia > Priestia sp. YIM B13490. The sequence goes on along the minus strand of NZ_JBHZOT010000003.1, from coordinate 739,615 downwards.
TCTCTTGCAAGCGTTCCTTGCTTTTCATCATGAAATTCTCTAATGCAGTATTTTTTGGCTGTCAGCTGTAAGTGGTCAGCTTTTATTTGAACGATAATATCCTTAGGGTGATACCCTAATAATTCAGCTTCGACAATAAATGATTGTTCTGTTTCAAATAAATCTATACGAACGGAATCATAATCTAAATAACTCATAAAGGGATTTGAAAGCATGACTTCTAACAACTCTTGAAAGCCTTTTACAAACATTTGGTCTGCTGGCAGACGCTTGTTTTTCATTTCTGCGTTCCTCCATTATTTAAACTGTTTCACTTTACTATCATATGCGCGTTTATGTACTTAGTGAACTCCTGCGCAAAGAATAAGCTTGAAGTACTAGCTGTCTTTTCTACGCATAAAAAAGCAAGCTCTATAGAGAGCTTGCCGCTGTTTTACATATCATGTCCGCTATTGTGTTTTTGGCGAGAATGCTTACGGTTTTTTACTTTATGAGATCCGCTTAGCGGTTCTGGCTGTCCAGAATTGCTTTTTGGCGCATTTCTTCTGATGTCTTTGCTGCTGTTTTTGTTCATAGTTAAAGCCTCCCTTTCATTTATTAGGGTAGGATAGTGACAGGAAATTTATCCGATGAAAAATTCCCCTTTCTAAAAATAGGTTTAACAAAAACAGGAAATGGGAACAGGAAAAAAGCGTCATATATAATGACGCCTTCTCGTTAGATTTCATGGAGTTAAACGATTTTGCTTTTCTAACTAGTGATTAGTATATCCAATAAGAGATTGTTTTATTGATTTTTTTTGCGTTTTTTATTATTTTGTTTCTGTTGTTCCGTTAATGGTTCATTTGAAAACTCTTCATTATAACCCGCTCCTTTTCCTTGAGCGCTAGCCGCGTTAGCTCCAGGAATGACGTGGTTTGACTTACGTTTAGCCATGTTGAATCACCTCCGTTTCTAGCATGCGTAAAAATCAATGAAATATGAATTATTAGAAAAATAAAAGGAGAATGGAAAAAGGTTATAAGTGAAACTTATGTTAATTAATAACATTCTTTTTATTTACTTATGTATAATATTATATTAAGATAGATGGTGAAGGGAATAGAGGATGGGGTAAGTAAATCCTTTATACATAGAATTTTAAGGGGGTAAAAGCAATGACTAAAAAAGACGTTTTCAACGCTCGTTCGTCATTCGATCTTAATGGCAGCACATATAATTATTACCGCTTACAAGCTTTAGAGGAAGCAGGTTTAGGTAATGTATCTAAGCTGCCGTATTCAATTAAAGTATTATTAGAATCTGTTCTTCGTCAGGTAGATGGCCGTGTTATTACAAAAGAACACGTCGAAAACCTTGCAAAATGGGGAACAAAAGATATTAAAGATATCGATGTTCCTTTCAAACCATCTCGTGTTATTCTTCAAGATTTCACTGGAGTTCCAGCGGTTGTAGACTTAGCGTCACTTCGTAAAGCAATGGCTGATTTAGGAGGAGATCCTGACAAAATCAATCCAGAAATTCCAGTAGACCTCGTTGTCGACCACTCCGTACAAGTTGATAAAGCAGGTACAGCTGACTCATTACGAATTAATATGGACCTCGAGTTTCAACGTAATACAGAGCGCTATAATTTCTTAAGCTGGGCTCAAAAATCATTTAATAACTATCGTGCAGTGCCACCAGCTACAGGTATCGTGCACCAAGTAAATTTAGAATATTTAGCAAACGTTGTTCATGCTGTTGAAGAAGATGGTGAATTTGTAGCTTTCCCTGATTCTCTAGTAGGTACTGACTCTCATACAACGATGATTAATGGTATCGGTGTTTTAGGATGGGGTGTTGGCGGTATTGAAGCGGAAGCAGGTATGCTTGGTCAACCTTCTTATTTCCCAGTTCCTGAAGTAATCGGTGTTAAACTTGTTGGTGAATTACCAAACGGCACTACAGCTACAGACTTAGCGTTAAAAGTTACGCAAGTGCTTCGTCAAAAAGGAGTAGTCGGAAAATTCGTGGAATTCTTCGGTCCTGGCGTAGCAGAACTTCCATTAGCTGACCGTGCAACAATCGCTAATATGGCTCCTGAATACGGTGCAACATGTGGATTCTTCCCAGTTGACGCAGAAGCATTAGCATATATGCGTTTAACAGGAAGAGATGAAAAAGACATTCAGGTTGTCGAACAATATACAAAAGCAAATGGTTTATTCTTCACACCAGAAAATGAAGATCCAATTTTCACTGACGTTGTTGAGATTAACCTTGCTGAGATTGAAGCAAATCTTTCTGGTCCAAAGCGTCCGCAAGATTTAATTCCACTTTCTCAAATGCAAACAGAATTCAAGAAGGCTTTAACAGCTCCTGTTAGCAACCAAAGCTTCGGACTTGATGCTAAAGACGTGGATAAAGAAATTACGTTTAAGCTTGGAGACGGTTCAGAAACAACAATGAAAACAGGTGCCATTGCCATTGCGGCTATCACAAGCTGTACGAACACATCAAATCCTTACGTATTAGTAGCAGCTGGTTTAGTTGCGAAAAAAGCGGTAGAAAAAGGATTGGATGTTCCAGCTTACGTGAAAACTTCTTTAGCACCAGGTTCAAAAGTAGTAACGGCTTACCTGCAAAATTCAGGGCTGCTTCCATACTTAGATAAAATCGGCTTTAACATCGTAGGTTATGGCTGTACGACTTGTATCGGTAACTCTGGTCCATTAGAAGCTGAAATTGAAGCAGCGATTGCAGATAGCGACTTGCTTGTAACGTCTGTTCTTTCAGGAAACCGTAACTTTGAAGGACGTATTCATCCATTAGTAAAAGGTAACTACCTTGCTTCTCCGCCGCTTGTTGTAGCATATGCACTGGCTGGAACAGTAGATGTAGATTTACAAAAAGATCCAATCGGCATTGATACAGACGGCAATGAAGTATTCTTTAGCGACATCTGGCCTTCTCAAGATGAAATTAAAGAAGTTGTTAGCCGTACCGTAACGCCTGAATTATTCCGTAACGAGTATGAGCGCGTATTCGATGATAACGAACGCTGGAATGAAATTAAAACAAGCGAAGATGCGCTTTATACGTGGGAGAATGATTCAACGTACATTCAAAACCCACCTTTCTTTGAAGGCTTATCAGAAGAACCAGGTGAAGTAGAACCGTTAAATGATCTTCGCGTAGTAGCGAAATTTGGTGACTCAGTGACAACGGATCACATTTCACCAGCGGGTTCAATTGCAAAAACATCACCTGCAGGTCTTTACCTTCAAGAAAACGGTGTAGAGCCAAAAGACTTTAACTCATATGGTTCTCGTCGTGGTAACCATGAAGTGATGATGCGCGGTACGTTTGCAAACATCCGTATTAAAAACCAAGTAGCTCCTGGTACAGAAGGCGGCTGGACAACGTACTGGCCAACAAATGACGTAATGAGCATTTATGATGCTTGTATGAAATACAAAGAGCAAGATACAGGTCTTGTTGTACTTGCAGGCAAAGATTACGGCATGGGAAGTTCTCGTGACTGGGCAGCAAAAGGAACAAATCTTTTAGGTATTAAAACAGTAATCGCTGAAAGCTTCGAGCGTATTCACCGTTCAAACCTAGTATTAATGGGTGTTTTACCTCTTCAATTTAAAGATGGTGAAAGCGCGGATACATTAGGTTTAACTGGAAAAGAAACAATTGCAGTAGCAGTTGATGAAACAGTAAAACCACGTGATTTTATAAAAGTAACAGCAACTGATGAAGCTGGAAATAAAAAAGAATTTGAAGTACTGGTTCGTTTCGATAGTGAAGTTGAAATTGATTACTATCGCCACGGTGGTATCCTTCAAATGGTGCTTCGTGATAAATTACAGTCTAAAACACATGCGTAAGTTATAAAGAAAAAGAGCGGTTCTCGTGAGCCGCTCTTTTTTTATGCAAACGCACCGTTTTCGACAAAAAGTGAGAGGGGAATATGCTATATTATAAAAGAAAATGCCCTATAAAAGGATTATTTTAGTAGATATTGCACATATCTATTAGTACATAGATTATCACTTTTTAGAAGAAATAAAGGAGCCGATCATATGGTTAAAAAAATAATTGCGGTCTTGCTTCTAGTAGGCTTTCTTAGCTACGCACTTTGGCAAGGGCTTTCTCCAAATGAAGCATCCGATAATTCTAACTTAAGCGAATACAAGGATTTAAATATCAAAAAAGGCGATAGTGCTCGTCAGGCTTCGGGTCAAGCTTATGGGTTGGAACCAAAAGATACAGCGCCTCCGTTTACACTGTCAGATACGAGCGGGAAATCTGTTCAATTATCGGACTTTAAAGGAAAAAAAGTCATTTTAAACTTTTGGGCAACATGGTGTCCGCCATGTCAAAAAGAAATGCCCGATATGCAAGCGTTTTACGAGAAATATGGAAACGATGTACAGCTGCTTGCGGTTAATTTAACTTCGTCGGAAGGCAGTAAACAGGCAGTATCTAAGTTTCTTAAAGAAAAACAGTTTACGTTTCGTGTATTAGTGGACGACCAAGATAATGTAGGAAGTAAAAAATATCGAGTCTCCACCATTCCGACATCTTACTTTATAGATGAAGAAGGGAAAATTGTTCAAAGAGTGAATGGTCCAATGACGCTTAAACAAATGGAAAACTTTGCTCAACAAGCAGCGAATTAACTTCGCTGCTTGTTTTATTAAACATGAAACTTATTTACTATATCATCGTATATATAGATAAGTCATTAAACATGTCAAACTTTCTTACAACTTTTCAAAAAAGTATGTTTACTTATCTGACAAATTGGTTACAATATAGATAGTTATATGATATCAGTTTCTTTAGATTTTTCAGATTTTTCATAAAAATTACATAAAGTAGGTGTTGTAATCATGAGAAAATTACGCAAACGTTCATTTGAAGAGTTAGTGCAAGAAAATAAAACGCAGCTGTTAAAAGATCAGTCAGAAATTGAACGCATTGAAATGGAAATTGAAAAGCGGTTAGAAGATCGTATGCTTGAAAGAGCTGAATAACTTTAAAGTAAGTTGGTTAGAGTAACGGTGAGGAGGGGATAAGCATGGGAAATCCTAAAAAACAAAGCAAACCTTTTGTTCCGAATCACATCGGCACTCAACCGAGAGAAGCTGGTGGAAATAACGGAAAACAAATGCAAGATAAATCCGGCAAGCATCCTCAAGTTATTCAAACCAAAGGTGAGTGAATAAAAAGTCGCTGAATTCAGCGACTTTTTATTATTTGAATTCTACCGTGAATAAATAAACGTAAGGATTGGTCGAAATAAGCTCTTTAACGACTTCTTCATCGTCGGTTGAAAGCGGAGCAACTCGTATGCCACTGCCATCGTCACCAAATAAAGCAGCAACTGGATATGTTTTATTCATTTTTACCGTTTGTTTTTTCTCTAATCCAATAAAGGAATAGCCGTTCATTTTTTTTGGCTTTTCCGCTTCTATTCCTAGGTTTGTATCGTTGCTGCCTACATTAAACATAATTTTGTGAGTATTATCATCGATTTTATATGTAATAGCAAACATGTCAAATTCTTTTGAAACAGTCAACCCTCCTGAAAATAAAGGTTCTTTTGCTTTTCCCTTTTCGTAATAAGTAGCTTTTACATAAGCTTCTTTTGCGTCACTAGGAGCTTTCACATCGTATGCAATGATATTGCTTTTGTAGTCCAGGTTTGTCACAGCTAACATTTTTTCTTCATGTCTTGAGTAATGATGAGGCTTCATAAAGGCACTTGCTGTCAATTTTGATGCCAATGAGGTTTGCGACATAAAAAATACGGCAAGCACTGCAATAAAGATGACGCTTAGTAATGTTATCATTCGTTTAGTCATAGAGATTCCCCCTTTGTATGTATATATTACCATATTATGTATGTTTTATATATACATTTTAACTTGATTATAATTATATTATGTAAACTAAAATCATTTTTTTCCACTTATAGAGATGAACAAATCCGGCATACTACAATTGTAACAAAGTTATTTTGAGGAGGAAGATACAATGGCATGGAATAAACCGAATCCAGACGATCGCAGTGATAACGTTGAAAAATTACAAACAATGGTGCAAAATACAATGAAAAACATTGAAGAAGCAGAAGAAGCTGCTGCATGCAGCAATGAAGAAGAGCGTCAGCGCATTCAGCAAAAAAATCACAATCGCGAAGTAAGTATCGAAGCAATGCGCAGCGAAATAAAAGATGAGTCAGAAGCTCGTCAAAATGGTTACGAAGGTACGATTTAATAAATAAAGCAACGACAATAAGCAGCTAAAAATAAACGGTTTTAGCTGCTTTCTTTCTATATTTTTTTAGTAAGTCAATACTAATACAAACTAGCGAAGAGGTTTATGTAGGTGAAAAAGCACGTGAAAAGGAAAGTAGTAAGGATTTTGATCAGTTTACTTGTCGTCTTGATTATTGTGGGCTCTTATCAAACACATAAGCCTTTGCCTAAAGGAGTTTCATACGAAAGTAAGCCCCACAAAGTAGAAGATGTATTTCTTTTATCAGACCTAACGTATCAAGACCAGCAGACATCTGTTTCTGAACAACATATTTTTCAAGCAGTTACGAATGCGATTGATGACGCAAAAGCTTTTATTATTATGGATATGTTTCTATTTAACGGCTACTATAACCAAGGCGAAACGTTTCCTCACCTTAGTGATACGCTTGCAAGTAAGCTGATTGAAAAGAAACGAAAACATCCTACTATCGAAATCGTCTTTATTACAGATGAAATCAATACAACCTACGGCTCACATGATTCAAAGTGGTTAGATTCACTGCGGCTAAACGGAATCAAAGTGGTGCAAACCAATTTATCTAAGCTCAGAGACTCCATTCCACTGTATTCTGCAGTGTGGAGAACTTTTATTCAGTGGTTTGGTGAAAAAGGAAACGGCTGGATAACAAATCCGTTTGGTACCAATGCGCCTAAAGCGACGGTCCGTGCTTATTTAAAGTTGTTAAATGTAAAAGCTAATCATAGAAAAGTAGTAGCAACAGATCAAAGCGTTATTATCTCCTCTGCCAATCCTCATGATGCAAGTTTTTATAATTCTAACATGGCCTTTGAAGTAAAAGGGAATATCATTGGAGATGTGGTGAAAAGTGAACAAGCGGTGTCAGATTTTTCTTACGGAGGAAAGTTACCTCGGTACAAGAAGAAAGAAAAAGAAAAGGGAGACCTCTATGTTCAGCTGTTAACAGAAAGCAAAATCTATAAGCACGTATTACATGATTTACGTCATGCTAAAAAAGGAGACGATGTATGGCTTGGCATGTTTTATCTTGGAGATCGAGACGTAATAAAGGCGCTTTTGAAAGCTTCCAAACAAGGCGCAAACGTACGATTAATTTTAGATCCTAATGAAAATGCGTTTGGAAGAAAAAAGTTCGGACTGCCTAACCGTCCAGTAGCAGCAGAACTTGTGAAAAAATCTAAAGGCAATATTAAAGTTCGCTGGTATCATACGGGAAAAGAGCAATATCATCCTAAAACTTTATTTATTCGGAACAAAAGAAAGGCAACGATTATTGCAGGAGCAGCAAATTTCACAAAACGAAATTTAGATGACTTGAATTTAGAAACGGATATTAAAGTATCAGGACCTTCTAACAAAAAGGTTATGACCGAACTAAACGCTTATTTTGACCGTTTATGGACAAATAACGACTACACATATACACTTCCTTATAAAAAGTATGAAAATAAGATGACGCGGCTGGAAACACTGATATATCGCATTCAAAATGTGCTTAGTCTTACAACATATTGAGTTACAACCAAACTAGTAGGAGTATATTCTCCTTATATGGTAAGATAAAACAGGAACAGTGCAAGAGGAGGTAGAATCATGCTAGTGTCGAAGAAAGAAATCGAAGTGCGCTATGCAGAAACCGATCAGATGGGCGTTGTGTATCATGCTAACTATTTAGTATGGATGGAAATAGGTCGAACGCAGTTTATTAGTGATTTAGGTTTTAGCTATGCACAAATGGAAAGAGACGGTGTGCTGTCGCCAGTTATTGATATACAGGCTTCATATAAAAAGCCGCTTCATTATGGCGAGACAGCTGTAGTACATACTTGGGTTGAGAACTATGACGGTCTACGCGTTGTGTACGGCTACGAAATTTTTAATTCAAATGAAGAACTTGCGTTAACAGGAGCATCGTCACACGTATGTGTGAAAAAAGAAAACTTTAAGCCTATTTCGATTCGCCGTAATTATCCGGAATGGCATAAAGCCTATGAAGATGCCAAAAAGCAAGGTTAAGCGCAAGAATAAAAAGCATCGATAAATCGATGCTTTTTTTCTTACGCTTCGTAATGAAAGTCAGGTTCTTTTGTTTCTTCATTATAATTTACGGTCAAATCATGACCGTCAAAGTACCAAAGGTCTTCATCTTCTACGAAGAATGTTAAACCGTCAACTTTTGTTTCAACGCCAACGTTTTTAGGAGAATCTGTGTTTACACCTAAAGAAAAACCTTTTTGAACGTTGCTGCATCCGCCGTAGCGAACAAAAAAGCGAATTGTTTCGTTTCCTTCTAGCATCATTTCATCTTTGTACCACGTAGCTGCTGCTTCTGTTACTGTTAATTTCATTAATTATGCTCCTTCCAATACTGCGGATACATTTATTATAGTAGAAAGGTAGATAAATTACCAATATATACGAATCCAGCTAGGAAGGAATGTGATAAAATAAAATAAAACGATTTAATATAGAGGTGAAGGCTTCATTTCTATATTAAATCGTTTCATTCTTTCATTTGAAATCATATTGTTTTCCAATGGTTTCCCAGCAGTGAACGCAGTAGCGGCTTCCTTCTAGCTGTGAATCCATTTTCTTATTTCGTTTGCAAATAGGGCATTTTTTCTTCACATCATTCACCTCCTTATTTTAGTATCAGTATAACTAATAAATAAGAAATGTATTCGCTTACAAAGTGGTTATAAAAAAAGAAATAAGAGGAAGCTCCTCTTATTTCTTTTTGCCTGACAAAAATGTGACTTTCGGTTCTGTTTTGTTGAGAATTCGGGTAATGTTTGCGCGGTGTCTGTAAATGACAAAGGCTACAATTAAACCAATAATCATAATAAGCATGTAGTCTTGCTTAAATAGCGTGTAGATAAAGGTTAATACCCCGGTAACCATTGATGACAGTGATACATACTTCGTTATGTATAAGCAGATAAAAAAACATAATAGTACGAAAACAAATAAAAGAGGTTCATAACATAAAATCACTCCGGCGGACGTGGCAACAGCTTTCCCGCCTTTAAATTTCGCGAAAACAGGAAAAATATGACCAATGACAGCAAATAAACCAATGAAGAGAATGTTTTGATTCGTATTAAATAAAAGCGGTAAAGAAGCTGCTAGGGTTCCTTTTAGAATGTCTCCCAGCGTAACGATAATTCCGGCTTTTACACCCAATGTACGAAAGGAGTTGGTCCCGCCTAAATTGCCGCTTCCATGCTCTCGTATATCGATGCCGTATCCTAGTTTTCCAACAACTAGTCCAAAAGGAATAGAGCCCAAGATATAGGCAAGAATAGGTAATAAATAATTCATGTTTGAAAGCTCCTTTATTTCTATATCGTTTCTATTTTACCATGAGATACTTAAAAAAACATAGCTAGTTTTGGGTGAGAGACAATTATTTTAAAAAAAGAAGACGTTTACAAAAATAGAGAAAACGGGTACTATATGCAGGAAATCAACTGTAAATCGCGAATGTTGTTCAGTACATATTATATAGCTAAGAGAGGTAATAGACATGTCCATTAAAATTCCTTCCCGCCAAGAGCTTGGTAAAATATTAAAAAAAAGCAAGCGCATTGCTGTAGTAGGTTTATCAGATAACCCTCATCGAACATCTTATATGGTTTCAGAAGCCATGCAGCAGCAAGGTTACGAGATTATTCCGGTGAACCCGACAATAAACTCAGCGCTTGGCGTAAAAGCCGTATCTTCATTAAAAGAAATTGAAGGACATATTGATATCGTTAATGTATTTCGCCGCTCTGAGCATTTGCTTGAAGTTGCAGAAGAATTTTTAGAAGTAGACGCAGACGTATTTTGGGCACAATCTGGTTTAATTAATGAAGAAGCATATGACCTGCTCGCTAAAAAAGGGTATACTGTAGTTATGGATCGTTGTATAAAAGTTGAGCATGCTTTAACAAAGTAAGATCTATAAGCAGAACAACCAACCCATGCACACTGCTTGCATGGGTTTCACCATGCGTTGAAATAGTAAGAGCGTTTCCGCTACAATAGACGTTAGACAGCTAGCTTTATAATGCTTATAATCCATGAATACACAAGATATTGCTTTTATAATACGGAAATTTGTGCTAAAATCTTGTAAGTACGCAAAAATAGAAACATACGTTCTGTTGGTGCGAACACTATAAAATTAAAAGATAGGATACATGATCATTTATTCTTAGACACGAAGCGCAAACGTTTGTGTTTCATACATAATGTAGTAATGTTCGTTGTGATGAAAGGGGTAGTATGAATGGCTCGGAAACAACAATTTAATTATAATGAAGACGCAATTCAAGTACTAGAAGGATTAGATGCCGTTCGTAAACGTCCTGGTATGTATATTGGAAGTACGGATACACGAGGTCTGCATCATTTAGTATATGAAATCGTCGACAACTCTGTCGATGAAGCTCTAGCAGGCTACGGAGAAGAAATTATTGTAACCATTCACAAAGATAATTCAATTTCTGTACAAGATAAAGGTCGAGGTATGCCAACGGGCATGCATAAACTAGGAAAACCAACGCCTGAAGTTATTTTAACCATCTTGCATGCAGGAGGTAAATTCGGACAGGGTGGATATAAAACAAGCGGAGGCTTACATGGAGTAGGTGCATCTGTTGTAAATGCGCTGTCTGAATGGTTGACGGTAACCATTCATAGAGATGGATTTATTTATGAACAGCGTTTTGAAAATGGAGGAAAGCCGGTTACGACGCTAGAAAAAATAGGGAAAACGAAAAAAACGGGAACAACGATTCATTTCAAACCGGATGCCACGATCTTTTCAACAACTGTGTATAATTATGATACGCTGTGTGAACGGCTCCGCGAATCGGCTTTCCTGTTAAAAGGATTCAAAATAGAGTTAATCGATAAAAGACATGATCGTCACGATATCTTTCATTATGAAACGGGTATTCAAGCCTTCGTTTCATATTTAAATGAAGAAAAAGATTCACTTCATCCAGTCGTCTTTTTTGAAGGGATTCATCATAATATTGAAGTTGAATTTGCCTTTCAATTTAATGATGGTTATTCTGAAACCATTTTATCATTCGTTAATAATGTTCGTACCAAGGATGGTGGAACGCATGAGTCCGGTGCAAAAAGCGCTATGACGCGTGCATTTAATGAATACGCCCGTAAAGTAAGCCTGCTAAAAGAAAAAGACAAAAACTTAGAAGGAACGGATATACGAGAAGGCTTGGGAGCCATCGTTTCCGTTAGAATACCTGAAGAGTTGCTTCAGTTTGAAGGACAAACAAAAGGAAAGTTAGGTACAAGTGAAGCTCGTTCGTCCGTAGATTCAGTTATTTCTGAAAAACTTGCCTATTTCTTAGAAGAAAACCCGGACGTAAGCTCTCTTCTTGTAAAAAAAGCAATCAAAGCTGCTCAAGCGCGTGAAGCAGCACGAAAGGCAAGAGAAGATGCAAGAAACGGGAAGAAACGAAAGCGTCAAGAAACCGTTCTAAGTGGAAAGTTAACGCCTGCGCAATCAAGAAATCCTCAGCGAAACGAACTGTACTTAGTCGAAGGGGATTCCGCCGGAGGTTCAGCAAAACAAGGAAGGGATCGCCGCTTTCAAGCTGTGCTGCCACTGCGAGGGAAGGTTATCAATACCGAAAAAGCCAAGCTTCAAGATATTTTTAAAAACGAAGAAATTAGTACGATCATCCACGCGATAGGCGGAGGAGTAGGAGCAGATTTCACCATCGATGATATTAACTACGATAAAATAGTCATCATGACCGATGCGGATACGGATGGCGCTCATATTCAAGTGCTTCTGCTAACATTTTTCTACCGCTATATGAAACCGCTTGTGGAAGCAGGAAAAGTATTTATTGCTCTTCCACCGCTCTATAAAGTAAGTAAAGGGTCAGGTAAAAAAGAAGTGGTTGAATATTCATGGAGTGACGAAGAATTGCAAGGGGCTATCGATAAGGTAGGAAGAGGGTATATGATTCAACGCTATAAAGGTCTCGGTGAAATGAACGCAGATCAGCTGTGGGAAACAACAATGAACCCAGAGACGCGTACGCTGATTCGTGTTCGTATTGATGATGCCGCTCGCGCTGATCGTCGTGTGACCACTTTGATGGGCGATAAAGTAGAACCTCGCAGAAAATGGATTGAAAGCAACGTAGCGTTTGGATTAGAAGAAGATCCAAATATTTTAGATAATGAAAATGTATTAACGGTCGCAGAGGAGGACGTACAATGACACAAACAGAACGCTTTTTAGATTTACCTCTTGAGGATGTACTAGGCGACCGTTTTGGTCGATACAGTAAATATATTATTCAAGAGCGTGCACTGCCGGATGCAAGAGACGGGTTAAAACCCGTTCAGCGCCGTATTTTATATGCAATGCACGTAGATGGGAATACAGCAGAAAAAGGCTTTCGCAAGTCAGCCAAAACTGTAGGGAACGTAATTGGTAATTATCACCCTCATGGTGATTCATCTGTATATGATGCTATGGTTCGAATGAGTCAAGAATGGAAAGTTAGAAATGTATTAATCGAAATGCATGGAAACAACGGAAGTATTGATGGAGACCCCCCAGCGGCAATGCGTTATACAGAAGCTCGCCTTTCATCGATTGCTGCAGAACTTCTACGAGATATTGATAAACAAACGGTTGAGTTTGTGTCTAACTTCGATGATACAAGCAGCGAACCAACTGTGTTACCGGCTATGTTTCCTAATTTGCTAGTGAATGGATCCACGGGTATTTCAGCTGGTTACGCTACGGAACTTCCTCCTCATCATTTAGGTGAAGTAATTGACGCAACGATCATGCGAATTGATAAACCAACGTGTACAATTGAAGAGTTGATGACGGCTATTCAAGGTCCTGATTTTCCTACAGGAGGAATCATTCAAGGGGTAGACGGGATTAAGAAAGCCTACGAGACAGGTAAAGGGAAAATTATTATTCGCGGAAAAACGGAAGTGGAGTCTATTCGCGGCGGAAAACAGCAAATTGTCATTACGGAAATTCCGTTTGAAGTAAACAAAGCCAACCTTGTTAAGAAAATGGATGAGCTTCGTTTAGATAAAAAAGTGGAAGGCATTGCTGAAGTTCGCGATGAAACGGATCGTACCGGTCTGCGCATCGTAGTAGAATTAAAAAAAGATGCAAATGCTCAAGGAGTACTTCACTATCTTTATAAAAATACGGATCTGCAAGTACCTTATAATTTTAACATGGTTGCTATTGCTAAAAAGCGACCAAAGCTTATGAGTTTGGCCAACATTCTTGATGCTTATATTGATCATCAAAGAGAAGTGGTAACAAATCGTTCTAAATATGAACTGCAAAAAGCACGTGAACGTGAACATATTGTAGCGGGATTGATTAAGGCCCTGTCGATTTTAGATGAAGTTATTGCGACGATTAGAGCTTCTAAAGACAAGCGCGACGCTAAAAATAATTTAATTGCCAAATATGAATTTACAGAACCTCAAGCAGAGGCGATTGTATCGCTTCAATTATACCGTTTGACAAACACGGACATCACAGCTCTACAAGCGGAAGCCGAAGAGCTAGGTGCTAAAATTAACGAGTTAGAAGAAATCTTACATAGCGAGAAAAAACTTTTTAATGTAATCAAAAAAGAATTACGCCGTGTAAAAAAGCAATACAGTACAGAACGCCGCTCAAAAATTGAAGCGGAAATCGAAGAAATTAAGATTAATCTAGAAGTGATGGTTCCATCTGAAGAAGTGATAGTGACAGTCACAAAAGACGGATACGTAAAACGAACAAGCCTTCGTTCTTACGCCGCGTCTAACGGGCAAGACTTCGGTATGAAAGATACGGACCGAATTTTAGCGAAGTATGAAATTAATACAACCGAAACGCTACTCATCTTCACAAACAAAGGAAATTATTTATATATACCAGTGCACGAACTTCCTGATATCAGGTGGAAAGACATGGGGCAGCATATCATGAACATTGTTCCAATTGATAAAGAAGAGCAAATTGTACGGGCGATACCGGTGAAAGAATTTAAAGAAAATCAGTATCTGCTTTTCTTTACGAAAAATGGTATGGTCAAAAAATCAGAATTACTTCAATATAAAGCACAGCGCTACTCCAAAGCTCTTGTCGCCGTTAATTTAAAAGGCGATGATGAAGTAATCGATGTATATCAAACGGATGGTAAAAAACAAGTGTTTATTGCCACTCGTTCTGGCTACGGACTGCGTTTCCGGGAAGAAGAAATCAATATTGTAGGAACTCGCGCTTCTGGTGTGAAAGGAATTAACTTAAAAGACGATGATTATGTTGTAAGCGGCGTTATCTTCGATGAAGATGAAGCTCTATCAACTGAATTATTTATCGCCACGCAGCGAGGAGCTGTGAAAAAGACAAAAATTACTGAGTTTGAAGAATCAGCACGAGCAAAACGAGGGCTAGTGATGGTCCGAGAACTAAAATCTAACCCGCATCAAATTGCAAAAGTAAAAGCAATTTCTAAAGAACATTACGTGATAGTGGAATCATCTAAAGGTCAAATTGAGCAGGTTGATCCGTCTACAATGCGAGCTAGCGACCGATACAGCAACGGTTCATTCGTATTGGACCAAAGTGAAGCTGGCAATTTAGTTGATGTGTGGCTGGAAGAAAAATAACCAAAAAAGTAGTAAAGTTTTTAACGCTTTACTACTTTTTTTATCTAATATTTTTAAATTAAACTATGTTCTAAATAAACAATATAAAAGAATTTCCCTACTCCTTATTGCAGATAAACATTATACACCTCCTACACAAGCCTCTAAGAAACTTTTGAATGTTCCAATTATCCTACACATATATATATAAGACCCACTAGGAGGTGTTATAGATGAACTACTTTATTCACGTAACTCCTAAGACTAAACTTTTTGTTCGAGATATTGGAAAAGGGGAACCCGTTCTTTTCCTTCACGGGTGGCCGGTTAACGCTAAAATGTACGAATACCAATTTACAACGTTGCCGGCCCGAGGTATTCGATGTATCGCTCCTGATCTTCGGGGATTCGGAAAATCAGATGCACCTTTCACCGGCTATTCTTATAATCAATTAGCGGATGATATTCGCATGTTAGTAGAAAGACTTGAGCTTAAAAATTATACGCTCGTAGGCTTTTCTATGGGGGCAGCCATTGCTATTCGATATATGAGCAGAAATTTAGGATATGGCGTGAAGAAGTTAATTTTATTAGGGGCAGCGGCTCCAAGCTTTATTCAAAAAACTGATTTTCCATATGGACTTCCTTCTGAAGAAGTAAATACAATTATTCAAAATACGTATAGAGATCGTCCTAATATGCTTGAAGAGTTTGGGAAAAAGTTTTTTAATCAGCCTACCAGCTCAGCCTTTAGAGGATGGTTTCAAGATTTAGGTTTAGAGGCATCCGGTCATGGAACGATTAAAACTGCGGTGTCTTTACGAGACGAAGACTTACGGGAAGATTTGAGTCAAATTTTTACTGAGACATATATATTACACGGAAAAAAAGATCAAATTTGTCCATTTGATCTTGCAAAAGTTATGAATCGTCATATTTCATTTTCTACACTTCTTCCATTTGAAAATAGTGGACACGGTCTTTTTTATGATGAACGTGAGAAAGTAAATGACACTCTTATTGAACTCATCGCTAAAAGCTCAGCCTATAAGTAAGGATATACATTTAAAACCGAATTGGCAGCCAAATAAAAAAAGTAAAAAACCTGCACCTAACGTAATAAAGCGAAGAAGCTCAGGCGTGATAAATTTTCTTGTGAAATGAATGCTGCTGGCAATATTTAAATTCCAAAGAAGGATGCCAAAGATAATAAAAAAACTGTGAAAAAAGACAGATAGCCACGTTTGACTTTGGAGGCTTTCGCTTAAGCTTGACCCAAATACACCAAACCAAAACACAATATTTAAAGGATTCATAAGAGCAATGAAGAAACCTGTAAAAAACGACTTATCTCTTTTAATAGAGGGTTTATTTACATCTATTGAAAAGGAACGAGAAACAGCTTGTTTCATACTTTGAAAGCCAACAAATGTGAGCATGACAAAACCAGTTGCATACAGGGTAACAGTAACAGCCTGCATCTGCACAAAAGGCGTTAACCCTATTAAAATGAGGAGCATAAATAAAATGTCGGCCGTCATGCCCCCTAAACCAACTAGCCAAGAAGCCCAAAATCCTTTTGTCAGCCCTTTTTTAATCATCTCTATATTAATTGGACCTACCGGTGCTGCGAGACTAATACCTAGAATTATTTGTTTTATAGCAATCAAAAACCACTCCACAAACACAGCCTCCTTTCTAACTTGTCCAATAGTAGCTTATATATATATAGATTAGAGTTTTATAATTTAGAAGCGGCATTTAGTTAAAAATGCTCATAAACTTTCTTTTCTTTAATACACATGTAACGTTGAGTTCCATAAGGAGGGTTTTAATGGCATCAAAAATGCTTTTTCGAGCCAATGAGATTTTAGAGTCAACGCATGTTCCATTTTGGGGAAAAGATGCTTTTCAATATTTCCGAAGCGATATATTATCAGAAGAAAATCCATTTCCTTGTATATTAGGGGTAGAAGGCTTTAAAAAAGATTTACTGCGGTTTTCATTTGTGACTACTCCTTATAACTACCAAGATATTAGGAATGCAGCGTCGGCACTTAGAGAATACATAGATACGTTCAAGACCATAGGTCGCTATACATCCTTTGTGTTATTCTTTAAGCCTGAACATAAAGAACGATCAATGGAAGAGTACGAAACGATGTTTTGGGATACGCTGACGTTTCTTCATCAAATTGATCAAAAGAAATGGCCGCAAGACATTCCAAAAGATCCAAAAGATCCATTATGGGAATTTTGCTTTCACGGAGAACCTATTTTTGTCGTATGTAATACGCCTGCTCATTCTTTACGTAAAAGCCGTAAGAGCAGAGGGTTTATGATTACATTTCAACCTCGGTGGGTGTTTGAAGGTATGACAGGAGATTCAAAAATAGGGCGGCACGTACAAAAGGTGGTCCGCGATCGGTTAAAAACATATGATGACGTATCAGCTCACCCTGAATTAGGATGGTATGGACAGCAGGAAAACCGAGAGTGGAAGCAATATTTTTTACACGATGATAACAACTATACTACTGGACAGTGTCCGTTTAAATTAAAAAGGAGTGAGCAGCATGGACGTAAAAAAAGCCTCTATTAAAAAAGGAGTTGGCGGAAAGTTTGAAGAAGTAATTAAAGAACTGCTTCCAGCGTATACTGGATATGTTGAAGTACAGCACGATATTGCTTTTCAAACGCACCCATCTCATACCCATCCAACTGATGAAATTCTTCATATACTTGAAGGATCTATTTACTTTACAGTTGAACATGATACGGTTCTATGTCAGGCAGGAGATCGAATACATTTACCGAAACAAACGGTTCATTCCTCAAAAGCCGGTCCTGATGGGTGCACATACGTTATTTCCATTTTAAAATAAAGACGAAAGAAGATGATGCTTATGCTACGTTCCCGGCCAGTGCTGCTGCTTATCGATGTACAAGAAGGGTTTTATTCACCACAGTGGGGGGAAAGAAACAATCTAGATGCAGAAAAACATATGCTGACGCTACTGCAAGCATGGAGGCGCCAAAATTATCCTGTCATTCACGTACAGCATGCATCAGAAAATCCAGATTCTCCTTTACACCCAAGTTCGAAGGGATTTCAGTTCAAAGAAGGGTTTGGTCCACAAGAAGACGAATACTTAATTCGCAAACACGTGAACAGCTGCTTCATTGGAACAGAGCTAGACAGTTATTTAAAAGCAAATGGCTATGATACGCTTATCTTAATAGGACTAACTACTAATCACTGCGTCTCTACGACTGCCCGCATGGCTGGAAATCTAGGGTACAGGACGTACGTTGTAAACGATGCAACAGCTTGCTTTGATGGTATGTCCTACGATGGAAAAACAAGGCTTCCTGCAGAAGATGTACATACATTCGCATTGTCTTCTTTGCATGAGGAGTTTGCAACGGTCGTTTCTACAAAAGAGACACTTCAAGTTCTTCAAACCTTTCAATATGCTCAAAATCATAACTGATGTGCATGCGCACATCGGTTTTTTATGTAGATTATGTTTCTTAAAAGAAGTAAAATAAAGATAATTCTATACTATAAGGAGTTTGTACATATGATCATTCGTTATGCTAAAGAAGAAGATTTACCTATGCTTGTTGAAATTTATAACCAGTCTGTTCAAGCAAGTGCTGCTACTTTTGATTTAACGCCTGTAACAGTAGAGCAAAGAAGGAGCTGGTTTGATAATCATATTAGCAATGAACTTTTTCCGCTTATTGTCGCAGAAAAAGATGGGGTAGTAGCGGGCTATGCTTCGCTTTCTTCTTATCGAGATAAAGAAGCGTACATTCAAACGGTAGAGCTATCGATTTATATTGATAAAAATCAACAGGGGTATGGCATTGGAAAACAGCTTATGAAGCGAATTTTGGAACTAGCTAAAGAACTCAACCATCACGTTGTCATTTCAGGGATTACAAAAGGGAATGATATCAGTATCAAAATGCATGAGCAATTTAATTTTACATTTTGCGGAGAATTTAAAGAAGTAGGCTGGAAATTCGATCAGTGGCAAGATGTGCTTTTTTATCAGCTTATTTTATAAGATGTATGACACCTTTACACATTGTAACGTTTTAGTTTCATGTGTAAAGGTTATTAAAATAATAAGTCGTTTTATTATTTTAATACGAAAGGTGTTAGCTATCATGAATACACGTTTTCAATATCAGCATCTAAGAGCTATTCCAAAGACATGGTCAAAAAAAGAACTGCATATCCAGCTGAATAGAATCAAACACAATTCTGAACTATCTACTATAGCAGCAGATCCACTTTTTCATCTGTTAGAATGTACCCATTCGGGCCTTCAAACTAAACAAGAAATCATAGACTACATCCAAAGCATTCCTACTCATCAACTTCCATCTTTTGTAACCCATTTAAGCAGGTTAGTTCAGCGTATTTATTATATAGAAGCTGCTGATTACTGTAATCGTCCCCTCAAAGGTTATATGCTTGTTATGAAAAATCAGCCCGCCTATATATCTCTTCATTTTGCTGATCAGATCACATAAAAAAAGCTCTCTATTCTTTTGAATAGAGAGCTTTTTTTATTCGTATTTTTTCACTGTTACTTGGCATTCTTTTAACGGAATAAGTTTTGACTTTTTCGTCCATTTGTATCCTAACCAAACAATTAAGAATAAAGGAAGTCCGATATAAGAAACAAGTACACCGTACCAGTCAATCGAATCACCCATAAACGCCGAATAGTTTTGACCTAAAATGACAACAGCACATAAAATAAAGGCAAAGATAGGACCAAACGGGAAAAGTTTTGCATGATATGGAAGTTCACTCAAATCATGACCTTGGGCAACAAATGCTCTTCTAAAACGATAGTGGCTGATGGCAATTCCTAACCAAGCAATAAAACCAGACATACCAGAAGCGTTAAGTAACCACGTGTATACCGCACCGTCTCCAAAAAATGAAGCACCAAATGCAAGTGTACCGACAAGTGCCGTTGCGATTAAAGCATTCACTGGAACGCCTCGTTTATTCACTTTTGCTAAGAACCTTGGTGCTTTTCCATCTTTCGCTAAGTTCCACAGCATACGCGTAGAAGCATACATACCTGAGTTACCAGCAGATAAAACGGCTGTTAAAATAACGGCATTGATAGCTGATGCTGCAAACGCCAGACCTGCTCGTTCGAATATTAAAGTAAATGGACTTACTCGCACATCATCACTTGCTAATGAATCGGCTGTGTATGGAATAAGCATTCCGATAACAAAAATAGCTAAAATATAAAATAACAAGATGCGCCAGAAGACTTGTTTAACTGCGCGAGGAACCGTTTTTTCCGGATCTTCACTTTCTCCAGCTGCGACTCCAAGCAACTCTGTTCCTTGAAATGAAAAACCAGCAGCCATAAAAATACCTAAGACAGTAAAGAATCCACCGTGAATGGGTCCATCACCAAGCGTGAAGTTTTTAAACCCTGGTGCTTCATTGTTAAAGATACCAAAAATCATCATAATGCCAATAACTAAAAAGATGATAACCGTTACTACTTTAATTAACGAAAACCAAAATTCAGATTCACCAAATCCTCTTACAGAAAGGTAGTTAAGCCCAAACATAATTAATAAAAACAGGGCACTCCATAAAATAGAAGAAGAGTTTGGGAACCAAAATTTCATAATAAGGGCTCCAGCAGATAATTCAGCTGCAATCGTAATAGCCCAGTTATACCAATAGTTCCAGCCGAGAGCGAAACCAAAGGATGGATCTACAAACCGAGACGCATACGTACTAAATGAACCGGCTTCAGGCATATAAGCTGCGAGCTCCGCTAGGCTGGTCATCAAAAAGTAAACCATGACACCAATGATAGCGTAAGCTAAAAGCGCTCCCCCAGGTCCTGCTGTGTGAATTGCTCCACCACTTGCTAGGAATAAGCCGGTTCCGATGGCTCCTCCTAATGAAATCATCGTTAAGTGGCGAGATTTCAACCCACGTTTTAATTCTTGCTGCTCTTGCATAGATAAATACTCCTTTCGAATGTACGGAAAGAGACGGGATAACATAAAAAAAGCCCGCAGTATATGTGCGCGCTTTTAAATCTGAAAACCGCGTCAACCTTCCGTGAAGATAGCTCTTCACATCACTCGCATGATGTGACAGTTCTGTTCCTGTTCGGAGACAGCCCCAGCTTAAATCAACCGAGAAGTGATCTAAACTTCGGCAATTTTTCCTTTCAAGCAACATCCTCAATGTTCTCTGCATTTCCGTTGCTTTACTATTAAAAACTGCGACCTCTACCTCATCGATTAGGATGAGGGTTTTTTATATTCATTTGACATAAAAGAAGTATACCAAATACTAAAACGATTGTCATTATAAAAAATAGATTCAGAAAATAGAAACATCTTTGAAATCTCTCGAATCTATTTTGCTACATATGGTATAATGAATGTTGTCATAATACTACATAAATATCCGAACGTACCACAGGGGGAGCCGCCGTGCTGAGAGTGAACAAATTGTTCAGACCCTTCGAACCTGTTAGTTAACGCTAGCGTAGGAATGTGGGAATAGTAGCATATATTTGCTTACTCCTGTGTAAACCGTTTGATATGAATGATTCAAAAACAGGAGTGAGAAACGTGAATAAAGCATTACCTTTACAGGCTAAAATTGAAATAGCTATTTTTGCAGCATTAGCACTTCTACTTGATCTTTTGCCTTCCATTAAGATTGCAACGGCTGTGAGTATTTCGTTCTCCATGGTGCCCATTTTTATTATGTGCTTTCGCTGGGGAGTAAAAGGCGGGGCTCTATCTGGTCTATTATGGGGGCTGTTGCAGTTGGCAACAGGAACGGCTTATATTTTAACAGCGCTACAAACGTTTATTGAATATATTGTGGCTTTTGCTTTTATAGGTTTTGGAGGTATTTTTTCGCAATCTATTAAAACAAATTTAGCTAACAATAACAGATCAAAAGCTTTTGTTTTGATTGTTTTATCCCTTGTTATCGGCAGCTTCGCACGGTATTTCTGTCACTTTATTGCGGGTATTATTTTTTGGGGATCATATGCGCCAAAGGGTATGTCCGCTCTATGGTATTCTTTTTCAATGAACGGTATTTCAATGGTAGGGTCACTAATAGCCTGCTTAATCATTCTTTCACTATTAATTCCATCCGCATCAAGAATGATTGTAACTAAATCACACTCATCATAAGCAAAAAGACTAAATCTACCAAGATTTAGTCTTTTTTGTCATTTGTCACCTTTGTTTACACAAAAGTGTGTCAGGTTTGATAACATAGTTAGTGAAATATTCAAAAAACTGTTTTATGATAATCACCATATTCAAACGAGATAAGGGATTGATAGCATGCTACAGAAATGGATAACGAGCATAGGTTTAGATATCGGAACAAGCACAACAAAACTGATTGTAAGCAAGCTGTTAATAGCAAATCAACAAAATCAGTTTACGCTGCCAGGCTGTCAAATTATTGATCGTCGCGTAACGTATGTAAGTTCTATCTACACCACCCCTATGCTAAACGATGTTGAAATCGATGTTCAAAGATTAACGGTACTACTAGAACAAGAGTATAAGAACGCAGGAATCTCCTTAGATCAAGTGGAGGCAGGTGCTGTGATCATCACAGGAGAAACGGCCAGAAAGCAAAATGCAGAAAGTATCGTTCACTATCTAGCCGAACATGCTGGGGATTTTGTTGTTGCAACAGCCGGCGCTGACTTAGAGGGAATATTAGCAGCAAAAGGATCGGGAGCAATAGAGCGTTCTGCTGAAACAAATGCAGTAATTGCCAATATTGATGTAGGAGGAGGCACTGCTAACATCGCTTTATGTCAAAATGGAAAAGTGATAGAAACGTTTACACTGCATGTAGGCGGGAGATTAATTCGACTAAATGAAGACGGTCTTGTTACCTACGTTTCGTCTCATTTAACTGAATTTTTGAAAAATAATTCTTTGACACTGCGAGAAGGTGAAAAAGCAGCATTTGAAAAGCTCTCGTCTATCTGTCAATTACTAGCTGAAGAAACCGTGAATTATGTAAAAGCGCTGAATCAAAATTCCTCGCTGCTCGTTTCTCCTCATACAAGATCTTCTATACATCCTGAAACGATCATGGTTTCAGGAGGAGTAGGAGCAATGATGGAGAAGCAAAAGCCAATAACAGTGAAGGAAGTGGCCATACACGGAGACGTTGGTCCGCTTCTAGCATATCATTTTCAATCCATCCAAGTATCTCAATCCGCTGAGACAACGCGCGCTACTGTAATTGGGGCTGGTATGCAAAATACAGAAGTTAGCGGATCAACCGTATATATTGGATCGAAGCGGCTGCCGTTAAAAAATATCCCGATTGTAGAGATACCCGTTCAGCAAGAAGAGACGTGGAATCCGCAGCTGTTTCAAGAAAGAGTTCGAGCGGCATGTATGCAGGCTTCAACTATTTTCAGCGCAGAAGACCCCCCTGCTGCTATTGCTTTATCTCATTTTCCTTACTGCAGCTATAAGATGCTTCAAGAATTAGCAAAAATAATAAGCGATGAATTTATTGCTTGTTTTAAGGGAGCTAAGTGCCTCGTTATTCTATGCGAACAAGATATTGCAAAAGCTTTAGGACAAGCACTAGCTAAACAGAGGAAAGAGTTAGAAATTATTTGTTTAGATCAAATTGATTTTACACACGGAGATTACATCGATCTAGGGTTACCAGTAGCCGGAGAAGCGATCTCCGTTTCCGTTAAAACGCTCGCTTTTTCATCATAATCAGCTGAACATACAAGGAGGAAACGATGTTTAAAACTACACGAATGTTAGGAGAAACATTTTCATTTTATAGCTTAAAAGAAATCATGGCCAAAGCAAACGAAGAGCGTTCTGGAGATCAGCTCGCAGGAGTTAGCGCTGAGTCAATGAAAGAACGAATGGCAGCAAAACAAGTTCTAGCTGATATCACACTTGCTGATATTCGAAATTACCCGCTGCTCAGCGCAGATGAAGACAACGTTTCGGCATTAATCGAAAGTCAGATTGATTCATCTGTTTACGACATTATTAAAAATTGGACAGTAGGGGATTTAAGAGAATACATTTTATCCGATCAGCATAGCGGAGAAGACCTTCTTGCACTTAGCAAAGGATTAAGCAGCGAAATGATTGCGGCAGCTACTAAAATTATGTCCAATTTAGATTTAATTCAAGGAGCTGCCAAGATAGAAGTGCAAACTACTTGTCAAACGACTATCGGCCAAAAAGGAGTATTGGCTTCTCGGGCCCAGCCTAATCATCCTTCAGATAACTTAAAGGGAATGAGAGCATCTCTATACGAAGCGTTAAGCTATGGAATTGGAGATGCGGTTATCGGAATTAACCCTGTTATTGATACAACGGATAATATTTACGTGCTTTTAAATGAAACAAAAAATATAATCAACGAATGGTCAATTCCTACTCAAAACTGTGTATTATCACACGTAACGAGTCAAATGAGAGCAATTGAAAAAGGAGCATCAGCAGACTTGATTTTTCAAAGTTTAGCAGGTACAGAAGCTGGTAATGATTCATTTGGAATTTCACTGTCTATGCTTGATGAAGCGACAGCGCTAATTCATGAAAAAGGAACGGCAAAAGGTCCAAACCGCTGGTATTTTGAAACAGGACAAGGTTCTGAACTGTCAGCAGAAGCTCACTATAACATTGATCAAGTAACGCTCGAAGCTAGATGCTACGGCTTAGCTCGTCACTACAAGCCTTTCTTAGTTAATACAGTTGTTGGATTTATTGGACCTGAATACTTATATAACAGCAAACAAGTTCTACGAGCTGGGTTAGAAGATCATTTCATGGGTAAAATGCACGGCCTGCCTATGGGAGTAGACGTATGTTACACCAACCACATGGATGCTGATCAAAATGATATGGATAATTTAAGTATGCTTCTGGGAACAGCTGGAGTGAACTTTGTCATAGGAGTGCCCATGGCTGATGACTGCATGCTAAACTACCAGTCTCTTAGTTATCATGACATTGCAACAGTACGTAATGTGTTAGGCCGTACTCCAACGCCGTTATTTCAAAAGTGGCTTGAAGATCAGCGTATTATGGACAACGGGCGCTTTACATCTAGAGCCGGAGACCCAACTATTTTTATGAATTTGATTTAAGGAAGGTGCTTACTATGATACCAAAGTCAAATCGCGATCCGCTTGAAACACTTAAACAATTTACCCCTGCCCGCATAGGTGTCGGCCGTACAGGAACAAGGCCGCTAACAAAAGACGTTTTATCTTTTCGCACGGATCATGCTGCAGCCGTAGACTCTGTATATGGAGTAGTTTCAGAAGATATTTTAGCCGAGTTTAACCTTTTCTCTGTGAATACACGCGTGGAGTCAAAAGAACATTACTTAAAACGGCCGGATCAAGGAAGGTTATTAGCAGATAACGCTAAGAAAGAAATTTTCAAAAACTGCGTGCGGCAGCCTGATGTACAAGTAGTAGTCTCAGATGGACTGAGCGCCAAGGCAATCGAAGAAAACATAAGCGACGTGTATCCAGCTTTAATTGACTCCCTGCAGTCATATGGACTTCATATCGGGACTTCATTTTTTGTAAAAGGGGGACGGGTTGCGTGTATGGATGAAGTTGGCGAGATCATAAAGCCAAAAGCACTTGTGCTATTGATTGGAGAGCGACCTGGACTGGTCAGTGCTGAATCAATGAGTGCTTACATGTGCTATGAACCTAGCAAAGGCAAAAAAGAGTCTGATCGTATGGTTATTTCTAATATTCATAAAAGAGGGACGCCTCCTATTGAGGCAGCCGCACATATCGGTACCATGATTGACAAAATGATTAAGCAGCAAACAAGCGGTGTACATCTTATTGTCTAAACATCAAAAGGAGGAGAACGTATGGCGTTACAAAAACAATTGAAACCTATTCATTTATGGGCTATTTCAGTGGGCATGGTTATTTCAGGACAATACTTTGGGTGGAATTACGGGTTTGAACAAGGCGGGATTATTGGGCTTGCAATTGCAACCTTAATTGTAACTGTGTTTTACACAACGTTTATGTTCAGTTATGCAGAGCTTTCAACATCTATCCCGCAAGCCGGTGGACCTTCAGCTTATGCAAGAAGAGCACTTGGACCTTTTGGGGGATATATCGCAGGAATTGCCTGCTTGCTTGAATTTATTTTTGCTCCTCCTGCTATTGCAGTGTCAACAGGAGCATACCTGCATTTTCTCATTCCAGCCGTTAACCCTGTATACGCAACGGTAGGTGCCTTTATTTTCTTTGTTTTATTAAATTTAATCGGGGTAAAAGAAGTAGCGGTGATTGAGCTTACAGCTACCATTGTTGCACTAATTGGTTTATCTATTTTTTATGTAGCTGGTTTGCCTCATGTACAAACATCAAATATTTTTAATGATCATTCATTTATTAACGGGCCAACAGGGGTACTAGCAGCTATTCCATTCGCTGTTTGGTTCTATCTGGCAATAGAAGGTGGAGCAATGGCAGCGGAAGAAGTGGAAAATCCTAAGAAAAACATTCCTAAAGGATTTATTGGAGCGATTATTACTCTAGCAACCGCAACGTTGTTTACACTATTTGTAACAGCAGGACTTGGCGGAGGAAGCGGGAAGCTAGCCGATTATCCACTTCCGCAGGCGCTGTCTTCTGTATACGGAAAAGGCATTTCAACCGTTGTTGCTATTATCGGGCTATTCGGCTTGATTGCTAGCTTAAATGGAATCATCATGGGATTTTCAAGACAAACCTATGCGCTTGCACGAGATGGTTACTTCCCTAAATTTCTTGCTAAAACGAATAAAAAAGGAGTTCCTGTCGGCGGTTTGTTGATTCCGGGAGCAATCGGCGTGATTTGTGCAGGATCTGCAACGTTTGCCAATGCACTTATTATCTTATCCGTGTTCGGAGCAATGATGATGTACTGCATCAGTTTAGTTTCTCTTTTCATTTTACGCAAAAAAGAACCTAACCTGTCCCGTCCTTTTAAAGTGAACTACCCGGTCGTGCCAAGTATTGCCTTAGTATTAGGGATTCTGTGCTTGTACAGCATCATAAAATACAGTGTTCTTACAACAAATTTAATGCTGTTTGGCGTTTCTCTACCTTTAATTTATGTGATTCTTGGAATTTTCCTTCTTTCAATTATTTACTATGTCTTTTATGGCTCTAGACAGCTCAAAAAAGAAGCAGCCAATTCATATCAAGAAGCATCCATTAAATAGTAAGGAAAACGGCTCGCTGTAAAGGCAAGCCGTTTTTCTTGCGAAATTAAAGGGTTGAGCGTTTTTTTGTAGAATGATATACTAGGTCTGTTTGTTGGAAGAATATACATACATTTATATTAGATAAAGAAGGGGCAATTATGATGAACAAACGTAATACAATCATTATCACGGTTGTTTCATCTATTCTGTTATCAGCCTGTCAGCAAGAAGAAACATTAAAAGACGGAAATACAATGATAGTAGAAAAAGATGCAAAAAAAGTACTAAACGAACCAAAAACACAGGTAGAAAGCATTCAATCGATTGATTTAAATAAAGAAGCAATGAGCGGGAAATTTATTACAGCCTGGATGACTGATTACTTTTCAGCGTTTGGAAAGGCAGTGGATCAAAACTCTTTTGATGATTTAAAAGCTTTTTTGAAAGCTGACAGTTCTTTTTATAAAGAGCAAAACCTTCTTGTTGAAAATTTCACACGCCAAGGCATCGAGCAGAAGAAGCAAACGTTTCATATTGTCAATTGGTATGAAGAACCTAACCATGTATTCAAAATACAAACCCACGAGGAAAGCTTATTAAAACAGCCGGGTAAAGATCCTTATACTAAAATTTGTGACCGCCTTTATACAGCCGTTTATCAAAACGATACGTTAAAGTTATCGAATGTAGAACCATTTGACTTTTCATCTAAACCAAATGCAAGCACTGAAACTCCCACTACACAAACAACAGATTTACACGACTACGATGGAAAATGGACCACTGGCAATGATAACGGATCTCCTATCATTCAATTTCTTGCTACATCAAACTCGGAAGCAACGATTAAAATAAATTCGTACCAGCCACCTAGCAAAATCCGCGTGTCAACCGTTGAACAAAAAAATATTCGTTTTGAAAATAACCAAGCAGCCATTGAATATGAAAATGATGGACAAGGAAATAAAGGAACCATTGTCATTACGCTTAAAGAAAACTCCATTTCATTACTTGCTAAAACAGATCAAAATAAAAAGGCAAAGTGGGGAATTCCAAGCGGTGATTACGTGCTCGATACGTTTGAGAATTAAAGATCATTTTAAAAACAGACTAAATTCGGCATTGAGGAGGACACCTTATGCATAAAAAATGGACGATTGCATTCGTTCTACTGCTGCTAATGGTTTTGACAGCCTGTGAAGAAAAAGAAACAGTTAAGTTATCCAAACCAACCGAACCTTCCTCAGATGAAGTGATCCCAAAAGATCAAGCTAAGTCATCTCTTCCGCCTGATCTTGTATCAGAAAAAAAAGCAGAAAAAACTGCGGTTGAGACGATGAACAAAATTTCAAGTACCTATAAAGAATTAGGCGAAGAGTACGAATGGGAAAATGAATCTAACCCTGCTGATTATGAAACGCTAAAAAAAGCGTTAACGCCATACGCAACTTCATCTTTAATTGCAACAAAGCTAAAAAGTATTTCTACTAATTATTACTGCAAAGAATGCAATATGAGCTTTTTTCCTGATGTAACTCATCTGATTCGATTTGAACTTATTAACAATCACGCTGGGCAATTTTCGGTCTCGGCTATTGAGCCAATTAGTAAAGAAGGAAGCGGCGGACTGACCATTTACATGAATTTTAAATACGTTAATAAGCACTGGAAATTAAACGAATGGGATGAAGTTACCTATCATCAAAAATACCTCAACATTACGGCCGATGAATATATCAAATACGTAAAGTCAATTAATCCTTCTAGTGATATTTCATATCAAGGTGAATCTACCCGCACAAATGAAAAAGGCGAAAAGGAAGAAATCTTGGTTTTCAAAGAGAATAATAAAACGTATGCCATCAGCAAAAACAGTTCTCAGAGAATCGACGATTTTAAAGAAGGTGAAAAAGAAAAAGAAGAGAAGGAAGAAAAAGATTTTAATTTAAAAAACATCCAAAAAGTTGATCAAGAAACAGCGGATATTTTCATTGAACATTATTTACGAGATTTAACAAAGTCCATTAACACGAATAAATTTGAACACGTACAGCCTTATATCCAGCGGGATAGTGTTTTGTGGAATGATCAAAAGCAGCTTGTGAAAATGCTGTACGAAAGAGACATTCGAGAAGAACTCGTTGATTATTCGGTATTAGACGTGGAATCTGTGAGTGAAGAAGAGAACGAAGCGGTCTATACAATCCAAACGAAAGAAGTCATTTCAATTACAACGAACGGTCAAAGTCAGGAAAAAGAGTATTATCGAACCTATACCGTTTCCTACAGCAATAAACAGCTGCACCTGACTAAAATTGAATCACTTTAAAAAACATCACGCTCTGCGTGATGTTTTTTATTTACAGGTAAGTTCGCAGGATATTAAGACAATTCTTTCCGATCATCTGCTCTTGGCAGTTTTTCTATCCATCCTTTTTTGATCATTATTCGGCCAAAAGAAGAGATGGTTTTTAAATCCCTTAAAATAGAAGCATCACAATGTCCGGCTACGTCTATTCTCATACTAGTTATCATAGCTGCAGCATAATATGTAGTAGCTAAATGAAACAAAAATCCCGCATGAAATACCATTAGTTTATCAGAAAAAGGGGCTACGTCAGAATTTGTAATTTCAGCATCCATCAAACGTGGAGACTGCAAGTTTTCTTGTTGAAGTAAGGAAGAAAAAATGTTTATGTTCTTACTGGCTGTGTGCAAACATTCCTCCATAAAGCTATGGATATCTTTATCTTTCGTTACCTGTTTGAAACCATTTACAAGCGCTTTAGCTGCCACGCTCTTTTTTAAATTAAAGTAAATGTTTCCAGCTTCCATTGAATTTAGCTGCCTTTTATCTCCGAATAGGTCCATAACATATCCCCATTCTGTAATCGAGTGACCTCTTTCTGTTTTAGAAAAGTAGGGAGATCGTTGATAAATACCTTTCGATATAAGAATTTCAATAGATTTATTATAAAGGTCCATCGCATCAATATTACATTGATAATAATGGTCACGTATATCTTTGCGTGCTGAAACACTAAAAGATATACTATATCCAGCCAACCCGTGCATGGTCATTTCGTGTATATACACTAACCAAAAGGTGTCCGTAAACAAAGGGGGAGCATCTAGATTTACATCTTTATCAGTAAAGCCAATGGGCAAATCTAATTTTTCAGCTTTAAAAATATCTCTAAGTACGTGCAAATGTTTTTCAGCCAGTTCTAAAGTAAATTCAAAAAGAGAATAAACCTCAGAATCTTTAACCTTTGCTAACACATATTTACTAATACAAACAGACATGGTGTCTTGGATGTATTGTGCCCATAAACTTGTAATTTCTGATGACGTCAATCTATTTTTCTGATTATCCAAATTCGGTACCTCCAATTATTACTTAAACTCCTACTAGTGTTCCCAAAACATTGCTGTCTAACACAATCAAAATCCTTTACCTAACTAACGCAAGATAACTCTTCCTTATCAAGCGTTCATATGATAAAGTAGAGAAATAAGCAGAAAATAGAATTTATTTTACATATAATGGATGTTTTTATTAAAATCTTTAAAAACCGGCTTTTTAAATTAGGTTTTGAGAGGTTTTTAAAAATTTTTAATGGTATTTGTTGCGAATTGATAAAAAATCGTTATATTCCATTCTGGATCACTTGAAAGGGGTACCTTTGTTTTTAATCATTAGGAGGGGTAAAATGGAAGAATTTGAATTGTCGCCTGTGAAAAATTCGTTTCGCCAGCTAAAAGAGCAGTGGGAAGAGGCAGAGCTGTTAGATGAAGATAACAATTTGAATTTGAAGCACGTTTCAGATGAAGAGTTTATTCAGCTCTTTTTTTCAATGCGTATTATCAAAAAATCACTTTCTCCTCATACGATCAGATCTTACAATCAAGACATGAAAACGATTCTGTCTTTTTTCTACGAACGAGAGATTACATTAAAATCGATTGGATTTATGGAAGTCAAATTATTTAATGAAGAAATGATGAATCAATATGCCAATCGCACCGCTGCAAGAAAGCTAGAATTTTTTAGAAGAATGCTAGAGTTTGGACACGCTACTCATTTTTATCCTTCGCTGTATACAACGTGGATTGAAAAACCATCTATTGCAAAAGGACATTACAGCGACAAGGAAAAACAAAATCGCACCGAGTACCGAGAGCTAACCGACCGCGAAGCCCAGGTGATTGTAAATGCATTAGAATCAGTCGTGCGCATTCGTCAGTATGAAAAGGAATTCAAAGCGCGCAATCGCTTAATGGGAATGCTTTTGTATATGAGTGGAATGCGTTCAAGTGAACTGCTGAGTTTAAATTGGGGAAGCTTCCGGGAAGACCGCCGCGGAAATTTGGTTGTAGATGTGATTGGTAAAGGAAAAAAAGAACGAACGATTCCCATGTTTGATGATGTGAAAGAAACGCTTTTCACTTACCGGCAAGCGTTAAATGAAAGCACTGAACTAAGTCCTTTTGACACCGAACCGCTTTTTTACTCCATTAAAGAGTACTATCGTACCGGCGAAAAGAAGCGATTATCCTATACAACGTTGTATCGAACGATTAAATCAGCTGTTTATAAAGTAAAAGGAAACGCGTCTATTTCTCCTCATTGGTTTCGTCATACCTTTATTACAAACAGTTTAGCTAATGACGTTCCGCTTGCGGTTGTGAAGCAAGTAGTTGGGCATTCTTCTATTGCTACAACGAACGTTTATCTTGAAAAACTTCAAGAAGATACGGTATACGACGCGTTTCGAAAATCGGGGTATCGCTAATTACCTATAATATTTTTATGTAAACTAAAAAACATATATTTTCATTTTTACTGCTTATGCGTATGAAATAAGTTGTATAAATGAATAAGTTACTTTTCCTACAATATAATGGTAGAAAGTCGATAAAGGAGGGAGCTATCTATGACGGCTAAACATCCGCTTCACTACCATTTCGGAGAAGTAACGGAGCTTTTTCATTACATATACGAAGTTTGTCAAACAGCAGGTATTTATATTGACTGGAGCGGAACAGCCCAAACCGTTCAGCTATATCGAAGCAAAGAATCTTTTTTATCCGGAGAACGCTACATCGGAGCGATTCAGTATGAGGGAAGCAATCAGTTTCAAAAAAGATGGCCTTCTACCGTCAGTTTGAGGTTTCGACGTGCGAACTTGTCGTTTATTTTAAAATATTGTTTAGAACAAATTGAAGACTACCGCAAAGACACGAACAAAGAACCCTTCATTAATCCAAATGCAGAATCCATCGCGTTTAAATTCACCTCTTTAACAGATGAAACCAAACAAGTGATTTCAAAAATCAAAGAAGTGCTATGCATCGCCAACTACGTGTAAAACCCCGCAGAATGTTAGCTGTGGGGTTTTGGGTATTTAACGCAGGTCTTCTGCGTCTTGAAGCAATTGTTCGGCGCGGTATTCAAGTTTTTGTAAAGTTTCGGTATAAATTTTCACCTGCTGCTCGTTTAATTCGGACGTTAATTCGAAAAATACCTGCTCCACAGCAGGCGTTACTTCTGTTTTTAAACGCAGGCCATCTTCTGTTATTTGAATAAAAAACGAGCGGCGATCTTCTGGATTTCTGATACGCTGAATCCAATTTTGTTTTTCTAGTAAATCTAAAATTTTAGTCAGCGTCGCTTGATCTTTATCCGCTCGTTCAGCTAATTGTTTCTGCGTACTATATTCAGCTTCTGATACGCGTTTTAAAACGGTCCACTGTTCTGGTGTAATCCCAAAAGGGCGCAAGCGTGCGGCAACTACTCTGCTTAAGCGCTTACTTGTACGAACGGTGGGAATGCCGAACATTTCTTCTAACGATTCCATATAAAACCTCCTGCATACATACATGCTGTGATTATATCAGCTGTTTTTATTTCTGTAAATTTGTTTGTAAAGAGGACGCTTGATAAAAATAAATTTACAGAATAAATCGCAAATACACTAGACTTATTGTGTGTATCCTTGTAATCTAGTGTAAGAATAGTTAAACTTTTTCAAAAACAGTAGGGGGTACACACATCCATGATTAAAGCGGTATTTTTCGACTTAGATGACACGCTACTTTGGGACCAAAAAAGCGTAAAAGAAGCATTCGTTGCGACATGTACATATGCAAGTGAGAAATATAATTTAAAACCTGAAGAACTAGAAGAAGCGGTGCGTAAGGAAGCAAGAGAATTATATGCTTCGTATGAAACCTATGAGTTTACGCAAATGATTGGCATTAATCCATTTGAAGGATTATGGGGAAATTTTTTAGACGATCATGATGAATTCCGCAAAATGAAAGATATTGTTCCTACTTATCGCAAAGAAGCTTGGACTCGAGGCCTTCGTGCTCTCGGAATTCACGATGATGCTTTTGGAGCAGAGCTAGCTGAACGTTTTCCACTAGAGCGCCGCAAAACACCGTTTGTATACGAAGAAACGTTTGAAGTGCTTGATCAATTAAAAGGAAAGTACAAGCTGCTGCTGTTAACAAACGGTTCACCTGACTTACAAAATACCAAATTGGATATTACATCAGAACTAGTTCCATATTTTGATGAGATTGTGATTTCAGGTGCATTTGGCCGTGGTAAACCTGATCCATCTATTTTCGACCATGCTTTATCACTTATGGATTTAAAGAAAGATGAAGCCATTATGGTTGGAGATAATTTAATGACAGATATACTGGGTTCTTCTCGCGTTGGAATGAAATCTGTATGGATTAATCGTCACGATAAAGAGCGAAATGAAGTCATTCCTACTTATGAAATTACCCATTTAAGTGAACTGCATTCAATTTTAGATGAACTAAATTCATAATACGAACAAACAAAAAAGAGGCGGAAATCGTCTCTTTTTTATTATAAAATAAGCACAGCAGTCTTTGCAGGTCCTATATCCGTTCCAAATCTCACTGATTTCATTCACATTGTACCAATCTTATCCTTGATTACCAGATAAATACCATGTAGCATAGTATATAGACTAGTCATTGGAGGAATAACATGAAGAAAATAGTTACCAGAAGCCTTGTAGCGGCTGTTTTGTTCACAGGTCTCACCGCTTGTGAAGACAAACAAGGCGATACTCACGTCACTTACAAAAACCCTCAACCTAAACATGCCCCGGGAGCAGACACCATTTCAGCAACAGATGAAACGATGGCCCCTGTAAGTCGGGTAGCTCAAGAAGATGAAACCGATGATCGATTAGCATTTGGAGAACGATCAAAACACGGTCAATATTATGTGTCCACAACGGATGCGCAATTTTATCCTGTTAAAGGAGCTAAACAAGTAAACACCCAGTACATTGTCGTATCCGTTCAGTTTCAGCGAACACCTAATGAACATTCGACTGTAGTATTAAACGACACAACGTTTACATTACAAGACACAGCAACTTATCAAACCTACGAACCGTCTGATGGAGGAAATTTATCGACAGAAACCCCGCACACCCTGTGGACAGCTTTTTCATCACCGTTACTATCTGACGATGAACCACTTAACCTCGATGTTGCATTTAAAATTCCAAAAAAGTCCAACCATACGTATAACCTATTAATTACACAGCAATCAGAACGAGCGGATGTGTTTAAGTTTGAAGAAGCCAAACAAGATTATTAATTACATATAGAAAAAAACGCCTGTCTTTTGTTTTATAGAAAAAGAAGACGTTTTTTGTAAAACCATCTTGTTTCTCATAGAAAGAGCAAACGATAGACACAAAAAGAAAAAGAGAATAGACATAAAGCGCGTTAGTGTAGTCAAGTTCAAAAAGAACGTGTATCATTGTAACTGCTGGTAACAAAAGATAGAGACATAAAATATAAATAAAAAAGCTATGAGAAAGGACAAGGTGCGTACATCACGTTAAAGACATATGAATCATAAACATACAAAAACAACTACTGAATTTAGTAATAAAAAAATAAACATGCATTTAAATAGAAAGCTATCAGCCGCTATTATAGCTGCGTTTCTTTTTACTTTACTTTTTTGTTTTATGCCAGGTATAAAAGAGTCAATTCCCAATTTTTCTATTAAAAAAACCAGTCCGCATTTCGTTGATTTATTTCCTTTATACCTTTTATTTTTTACACCCTTCTTTTTAATAATGGGGACGTTAGGCACGGTGATCGTTGATTTATTAGTCAGTGCGTTTGTAAAAGACCGTAGTAAAAAAATTGATTTTATCATGTCATTCATATTCCACGCCATTTTTGGGTTGTTAATGTTTGAATTCGGAATGATGGGCGTCATTCTTATTTTTATTGTTGATCGTATTCTTTCAATCCGTAAAAAAAACTACTCTTATTTATATCCACTGGGTTGCTTAGTACTGTCGGCCATTATTGGAAGTCTCGTCTATTTCATTTTTACTATTGTTTAATAAAAAAATAACAAAAAAGAGACCTGATTGTTAGACTATATCTAACTTTTTAGGGTCTCTTTTTTGTTTTTTCTTGAAAGTTTGATTTATTTACTATGCGAACGTTTGGTAAATCAAAAAGATATTTAAACAAATGACTAATGCCGCTATCACCCAAGCTACAGCCGTTGTAGCTTTATGATTAACCAATCCGCCCATGATTTTTTTGTTGCTTGTAAACATGATAAGAGGAACGAGCGCAAATGCAATTCCGAACGATAAAATAACTTGACTGACAACTAGTGCACTTGTTGGATTTACGCCAAACCCAATAATCAAAAGCGGCGGAATAATTGTAATGAACCGGCGAAGATATAAAGGAATTCTGCGTTTAATAAATCCTTGCATGATGACATCTCCAGACATTGTTCCGACCGAAGAACTTGAAAGTCCTGAAGATAATAATCCAACTCCGAAAGCAATAGCTGCAAAGGGACCAATTAAATGTTCAAATTGTGTAAAAGCCACGTCCAAATCTTGCACGTTTAGTCCGTTTTTAAAGAATAGAGCGGCTGCGACAATCAGCATGCTTGCATTAATTGCACCAGCGATAATCATGGCAATCACAATATCAATAAATTCAAAGCGGAAAATCGCTTTTTTCTCCGATTCTGTAGTTCCTACCACGCGGCGCTGCGTAAGAGCTGAGTGCAAATAAATTGCGTGTGGCATAACTGTAGCACCTAAAATCCCAGAAGCTAACAGCACGCTGTCTGTCCCGTGAAACTGAGGGACAAATAAGCCGTGGACAACACTTGCACCGTCTGGATGCGCAAGAAACATTTGAGTCCCAAAAGCTAATACCACAATAAAAACCATCGCCGCAATCGCTGCTTCTAGCAGTCGAACACCTCGTCTTTGTAACTCTAAAATAGCAAAAGAGCCTACCGCTGCGATAAGTGCAGCTGGGAACAAAGGAATATGAAATAATAAATAAATTCCAAGAGCAGCCCCAATAAATTCCGCTAAATCCGTCGCCATAATGACCAATTCTCCTTGGATCCAAAGCCCAAAAGAAACGAAGGACGGGAAGTGTTCCTGTGCTATCTCGGGTAAATTCAAGCCCGTTGCAATCCCTAATTTAGCTGATAACGATTGAATTAAGACAGCCATTAAGTTAGAAATTAATACAACCCAAAGCAGCATGTATCCGTATTGAGAGCCTGCTGCAATGTTAGTAGCAAAATTACCTGGGTCAATATAAGCAACCGCTGCGATAAAAGCAGGCCCTAAGAAAGGCAATAATCGCTTAATTCCTTTTGTTTTACCCGACAATACGTCTTGAGCACTTAGCTGCATAGCCGATAATGCTTTACTGCCGTTTTGATCTTTCATGTCTAGTGCTCCTTTCTTTGATGAACAATAAATAGCCCAAGCTAATTTTTTTATATGAAGTATAAAATGTTTCCTTAATGCAAATTATATGCTAGCAAAGGTTCTTTTGACAATAAAAAAGTTCAGCAAAAAATATAGATCATCTTCAGCTGTTTTTTATCCCGTTTGGCACAATTCTTTAAATGCACAGCCGTGACAGGAGGCAGGCGTATCTGTTTGAGGGAAATGCTCAAGCGGAAGAGGCTGATTTACCTCTGAGTCTTCCAAAAAAGTTTTCATATAATCAATACTTGTATCAACTTGCTGAAGAACAGCTTCAATTTCATGAAGAGTAAGCTGATACGTACGCGCACTGCCTGAAAGCAAGTATTCGTTTCGGACTTTTATCTGATCAACGGAAATATTATATTCGGCTAGCACGTAGAGGGCATATATCGCCAGTTGAAACAAATCATCTTTTGTTTGTTTACTTGTTTTCCAATCAACAATCGTAAATTCGTCTGTGACTGGGTTTTTAAAAAGAGAATGAAAAGGCGCATATACTTTATGATCATACACATTTATAGAACGAAACGACTGATGAGGCTCCACTTCTAAAAAAGGTGAAGATACGATTTCGCAAAACGATTTACTTTGTAAAAAGTGATGTACACAAATGTGTACCCGTTTTTGCATGTCTTTAAGATCTTTTTTAGAAATATAGCCGTTTTCGTAGAATTCTAAAAGCATCTTATACTGAGAAGGCTTATGATACCAAAGCTCTCCATAGTCAGTAGAATCACGCAGTGCGTTATTTAGTAGCTGCTGCGCTTTTTCCGTTAAGTTCTGTTCATTAGGGACAAGCTTTGTAGATGTATAGTCAGAAATGGCCTCTGTAATCACTTGACGCACGGCTTGTCCGGCGTACATAGATAAAGTGGAAACTTTTTTTAGACGATAAGCGCTCTGAGACTGAGCAGAAGCGCTGTCAAGCCATCCGTTGTGTGAGACATAATAATGATAGGCATACTTTCGTTTGCATTGTGTGACCATTTTATGTCTGGAGTACGACCATGAAAATTCAGGGAAATCAGTGATTTGAAACAAGCTATTCACATCCTTTTTCAAAAACTGCGCATAGGTTGGTCTATTAGTATATTCGTACATGAGTTAAAATAGACTGAAAATGCAGAGGGTGAATAGCTACGCATGCATATTATTTTGTGGATTCTCGCGAAATATGTATAAATAGAAAAAACTATTTAAAAATTGATTGCTTTTTTCTGTGGCGGATGTTATATTAATAAAGCGATGAGCTAATTTGTGTAAGTCGAAGGGCATGCTTTCGAGCTAAACGTGTGAATGTGGTCACACGGTCCCCGCCACAAACGCATCAAAGACGTCCTGCGTGGACGTCTTTTTCATTTTATAAAAAAGAGAGCGATAGCGCTCTCTTTTTTTTGTGGGATTATTTTCTGAAAAAGTTAAGGGCTGTTATTTGAATGCTTTCACTATGTTTTTAATACTTCTTTTTTATTCCACACATCGTTTCCTGCTTGCAACAAGAGTTTTCTTATCCGATTTTCTCGACCAAACGTAAATATATAAAAACTTACTGTATTTGCACATTTGCCGCATATTGCATTGTTCCTCTTGTAGAGTTGATCGCAATATCCACAACGTACAAACCTTGATTTTTAGGAACCTTAAATTCATTATTTTTGACAAACAGCTTGGTTTTTTCACCGTTATCTCTCCATATATGCACACTCACACTACGAATATAAGCACCGTCTAAGTTCGAAAAATGGAGCTTAACCAATTGTTGCTGCTTCAATGGGATACTTTTTTGCTGAGATATGTATGTATATAAATCATATACATTTATTTCTTTTTTTGTTGTTGAACGGCCGTTTGACCAGTTAATAGAACCTTTGTGAAGGTGATAGGTATGTTCGTTCACCGCAAGCGCAGCTTCAGGTTTGTTTTGATCGTATTCTTCCTCTAGAAAGAAAGCGCTGTTCTTAAGTAAAAGTAAGAAGAACACTATAACAGCTCCTAGACCGCTTAAGACATATACACCACATTTTGCGGGTTGTACTTTCATAATAATTTCCTTTCACAGACCAATAATTAAGGAGGATATGTACATAAAATTTCCACTTTTTCTATTTTAAACGATTACAAGTAAAATTACATTTATTGCTTTCTTTCTTCATAAAAAACAGGATAATAGTCATGTGTTTTCTACAAAAGGTCTCCTTAGATCCAATTCAAACCCATATAAAAGGAAGGTAATTGGAAATTAAAGAGGGAATCTAAAAAATTTACAGAAGTTGATAAGTGATTTAAAATTATACAGAGGAAAAAAGCATTTCAAAAAAAGGGAGATTAGTAGGTTTTTTGTTCTACTTCCGCTTCTTAAAAAGTCGTATTTTTCGTAAGAAACTGTAAAGCTATATTTTATAATGGTGAACCAATACATATACAAACAAAAGGGACACACAAAAAGGGGGATCAGCATGCAAATTAGAGAACTAGAATTACATGATGCTGCAAACTTTGTAGATTTGCTTAAACAGATTGAAGAAGAAAGTAAGTTTATGCTGTTTGAAAGCGGAGAGCGAAAGCTGAGCACGGATCAACAGGAGAAAAACATCGAAATCTTTAAGCAACAGCCAAACTCTACGATTATTGTGGCAGAAGAAAACGAGATGCTTGTGGGATATATAGCTGCAACAGGGGGCGAAGCTAACCGAAACGCTCACATCGCTTCTTTGACATTAGGTATTCGAAAGACGTTTCAAAATCAAGGGATTGGGACGGCTTTAATCGGTGCACTTGAAGAATGGGCGAGAGAACACCATATTCATCGTCTTGAACTGACAGTCGCTATACAGCATGAAAAGGCTCTTTCTTTATATGATAAAGTAGGATTTGAAATTGAAGGAACAAAAAAACATTCACTGCGAATTGGCGGTTTGTTCATTGATGAGTACTATATGTCTAAATTGCTCAACTAAAAAAGAAACGACGTTTAAAAACGCCGTTTCTTTTTTTAACTTCCTCTATAAATTTGGTATCCCCACGGTGACACAAGCAAAGGGACGTGATAATGTTCTTGTTCAGAAGACAATCCGACTCGAACAGAAACTTGATTTAAAAAGGGGGGATTTGTTGTTTGAACTTCTTGTTTTTTATAATATTCCCCAATATGAAACAGAAGTTCGTAATCTCCTGATTCAAACTCTTCAGCAGAGAAGAGCGGAGTTACTAACCTCCCGTCTTCATTTGTAGTACCGTGTGAAATTTTTATTCGTTTACTTTCCGACTGAATATGATAAAAATCAACTTTGACAAAAGCAGCCGGACATCCGTGGGTAAGATCTAAAATATGCGTTGTGATTTTAGTCATGCTCGTTTCTTTGTCTCCTTATCTTCAGTGATTTTATCAGTTAAGCGAAAGAAAGCAATCTTATATACTTCTTCTAATGCTGTATCAAACTCCGTTTGCTCGGTATTTAGTAAACGACTTTGCATTGCCTCGTATATATCTTCTTTTTGTTTACCTCGTACTGCCAAAATAAAAGGAAACGGAAACTTCTCCATATACGTTCCATTGAGAGAAGAAAACTGTTCATACTCATCTTGCGTTAAGTTTTGTAAGCCTGCTTTGGTTTGTTCTTCAGTAGAAGCAGATGTCATGGCAATATTTTCACCTAGATTTGGATGAGCTTGCAGCAGCTTCAGCTGTTTTTCTACAGACGCTTGCGCTACAATTTCTTTCATCATGTCATGAAGTTGTTCAACGGAAGAGAAAGGGCCTTTAAGATACGCCTCTTCTGCAACCCAAGGTGAATGTTCAAATATATCACCAACTAGTGAAACAAAATGCTTCTTGCTAAGCTGATTTACATACTGCACAGATACGTTATTCATACTACACCACCTTTATTTTATTTCTGAATAATCTGTCTTCTCCAAAGAGACGGAAGGTACTTTTCGTTCAATTGATGCGTTAAAAAAGAGATTTAATAAAATGGCAGCCAAACTTCCCGTAATAACTCCATCACTTACAATTACGCGCAAAGCACTCGGGAGCTGAGCGAATAAATCAGGTACCACCGTTACACCAAGGCCAAGTGAAAGAGAGCACGCAATAATTAGCAAATTTTCTTGTTTGGCCAAATCAACAGCACTTAGCATTTTGATGCCTGATGAAATAACTAAACCAAACAACACGACCATTGCTCCTCCTAAAACAGGGGTGGGAATAATGGTTGTAAAAGCAGCTATTTTCGGAACAAGCCCCAGTAATACGAGAATGAAGCCGGCTATTACCACTACATTTTTTGTTTTTACTTTCGATAATTGAACCAGTCCTACATTCTGAGCGAATGTATTGTAAGGGAAAGCATTAAATAGCCCTCCAAGGACAATGGCGATTCCTTCTGCACGGTAGCCTTTTGTAAAATCTTTTTCTGTTAATTCTCGATCACACAGCTTTCCTAACGCTAAAAATACGCCTGTAGACTCAATGATAATGACCAAGCATACGAGAATCATTGTTAAAATAGGGCCGATTTCAAAAGTAGGCATCCCGAAATAAAAAGGAGTGGGAATGTGCAGCCAAGAAGCTTCATTAAAATTAGTAAAATCAACTTTTCCCATTAATACAGCGGCTATTGTTCCAACTACAATTCCAATCAACACAGAAAGAGAACGAAGAAAACCGCTGAAAAATCGATTTAAAATTAAAATAAGCGCTAGAACACCAAAAGAAAGAAGAAGATTAGAAAGAGAACCAAAATCTTTGCTTCCGACTCCTCCTGCCATATTTCGGACAGCGGATGGTACAAGCGATAAACCAATCATCGTCACAACCGTTCCGGTGACAACGGGAGGGAAAAATTTAATAATTTTGCCTAAAAAACTTGCTGCCAGTACGATGAAAATACCACCAGCAATAATCGCTCCGTAAACAGCACTAATTCCATATTGAGTTCCAATTGCAATCATAGGAGTCACCGCTACAAATGAGCTTCCAAGTACAACAGGAAGACCAATACCAAACCACCTGTTCGTCCATGCCTGCAGCAGCGTAGCTAGTCCGCATGTTAGTAAATCAATGGCCACAAGATAGGATAAGTCATGGGCATTTAAATTCAAGGCGCGTCCCACCATCAGCGGAACGAGAATGGCACCCGCATACATAGCAAGTACGTGCTGTAATCCCAATGAAGCTAGTCGAAACGGTCGATTTTGGTTATTCACCTAAAAACCTCCTTTAATTATATCACATGTAATGTTAATAAATATTACATTTATAATGATACATTAATAGTAAAATGTTTTTTAAGGGATGTCATTAGTCAAGTTGACCAAAAACAGAGGTTTTAATATCTACTTTTTTACAATATATAGAGAAGCAGGTAAGCTATTGTGTAAAAAGATGTTACATTTATTTTTTAGTACCAGATATTAATATCAAGTGATATAATTTTGTATATATTTTCAAACAATAGAGGGAAGAGGAAATGTTTATGTATAATCTTGCGGCTCACGCATGTAAATTTTTATTAAAAAGGAGAGGGAAGCTTCACGTAAGAAACAGAGAGTATCTGCCAGCGGATACAGGCTTTGTGATTGCTTGTTCGCATAAGGGATGGGTAGACGTTGTAGCGCTTGGTGCGGCTGTTTTGCCTCACCAAATTCATTTTATGGCAAAAAAGGAGCTTTTTAATCATATACTCACTAGTAATGTATTAAAAAAACTCAACGCATTCCCAGTAGATCGTAACAACCCGGGACCCAGCAGCATTAAAATACCTATTAAATTAGCAAAAGAAGGACATATCGTCGGGATTTTCCCTAGTGGCACGCGAACAGAGGAAGACGTCCCCTTAAAAAAAGGAGCAGTCACTATAGCGAGCATAGCAAAGGTTCCTATTGTACCCGCAGTTTACAAAGGACCTGCCAATGTAAAAGAACTATTTTCGAAGGGTCCTATTGTTATCTCCTTTGGAAAACCTATCTACCTTGGAGAAGATAAACTGACAAAAGATCGCCTTGCCGACGTGTCAAACCATTTAACATCTTCAATTCGTGCGTTAGAGGAAACAGCAAGATAACTTCATAGCGGAGGTGCACCATGAAGGATTGGGTACAGAGAAAGCTAAACGATGTAATTAGTGATGATGTGCAGGCAAAAATGAAAGAAAAGATGGCTGAAAGCGGGGTAACCGTTCCTATATCCGCTTCTATGCTCATGCGAATTTTTCAAAAGCAAATGACAAAGCAAGATCAAATTCAGCAATTTTCTATTTCATTTCAAGACTCCTATATTCACGTGAATGGAATTATTAAAAAATTTCTAGTGAGAATTCCATTTTCCATTGTGCTAGAACCTCTTGAGGCAAAAGAACGTACGCTTCTATTCAAAATCCATGAAATGAAACCTCTTAATCAAAATTGGATCAACTATCGAATTTTTCACAAGCCGCCTGTTACTACGTATGAAGAAAAACAAATTCATATCAATCTCAATGAAATTGATAAAGTCAAGGTCATTCCAGTAGGGAAAATCAAACAATTTTCAATACAAGATGAAAAGCTTCGAGTGAAAATTGGTTTATAAATGGTTGTAAATAAAATGTAGAAATAGTTTTTTTAGAAAGAAAACCTTTTCAATTCAGCACTTAATTCGATTAGGTGCTATTTCTTTATAATTTTTATAAAATTTTTAGAATTTTTCGTCTCTAACTATTGTGACACGCTTCCCTAAAGTTGTACAATGTAACTTATATAGAGGTTTAAGCGAAAAACCCGTAAATATAAAGAGCAAGGAGAAACAACTATGACAACTTATTCAATCGATGTAACACTAAGTCAAACAAAAAAAGAAAAGCCGCAATCTGATCAATTGCAATTCGGGAAAATCTTCACGGACCATATGTTCATTATGGATTATACAGAAGGCCAAGGATGGCACGATGCTCGTATTGTACCTTATCAACCTATCACATTAGATCCGGCATCCATGATCTTTCATTACGGGCAGTCTGTTTTTGAAGGACTAAAAGCATATGTAACAAAAAAAGAGCAAGTATTATTATTTAGACCAGATGAGAACTTCAAACGTTTAAATAAATCAAACGATCGTCTTTGTATTCCTCATGTTGATGAAGACTTAGCGCTGGAAGCGTTAAAGCAGCTGATTAAAATTGACCGCGAATGGATTCCTACTGCTGAAGGTACATCATTATACATTCGCCCATTTGTCATCGCAACAGAGCCTTACTTAGGAGTAGCACCATCTGACCGCTATCAATTTATCATTATTCTTTCTCCAGTTGGTTCATATTACAAAGAAGGGATTGCTCCTGTAAAAATCGCGGTTGAAAGCGAATTTGTTCGTGCTGTAGCCGGAGGGACAGGAACAGCTAAAACAGGCGGAAACTATGCTTCAAGCTTAAAAGCTCAGCAGCTTTCTGACTCAAAAGGCTATTCACAAGTACTGTGGTTAGACGGCGTTGAACGCAAATACATTGAAGAAGTAGGAAGCATGAATATTTTCTTCAAAATCGATG
Organism: Priestia sp. YIM B13490; assembly: GCF_042787735.1. Lineage (NCBI taxonomy): Bacteria > Bacillati > Bacillota > Bacilli > Caryophanales > Bacillaceae > Priestia > Priestia sp. YIM B13490. Next base: position 695,018 of record NZ_JBHZOT010000003.1, on the reverse strand, counting down.
GAGAAGTAGTAACGCCATCTGTGAACGGAAGCATTTTGGAAGGAATTACGCGTAAATCTATCATTGAGCTGCTAAAACACTGGGATATGCCTGTAACTGAGCGCCGTATTTCTATGGAAGAAATTAAGCAAGCTTATTCCGAAGGCAAACTAGAAGAGGCATTTGGAACAGGTACAGCTGCAGTTATTTCTCCAATTGGCGAACTATTTTGGAATAACGAGAAAATGGTCATTAACGATGGAAACACAGGAGAAGTATCACAAAAACTGTATGACACTCTAACAGGTATTCAAAATGGTACAGTGGAAGATCCATTCGGCTGGGCAGTAGAAGTAGAATAAATTTCGGCAATCGAATATCTTTTTACGTTAAAGAAGCGGGACAGCTCCCGCTTCTTTTTTTGTTTGTTGCCGAATAGTCCAAAAGAAACAAGTTATTTTTTGAATATTTAGAACTATTTATATACTTTTATTGTAAAATAAAATATAATCATCCTTATAAAAGCAATACTTTGTCTTTATTGAAATTTACAGCATTACTTATTCGTTATAAGGGGGAGAACAAGATGCTTTTTTTATCACATGATGAAAAAATTAAACAGCTGGCTTCACACTTAGCTGAACGACTCAAAAGAGAATTAAACCAAGAAACCTCAGATGAACAAATGCACGTGCTCATCGGCTATTTGTTTGCTTCTCATTTAATCGAGCACCATCCTACGGGTTATTACGTAAGGTCTCAATACCCTGAGCAGCTAAAAGATTTATATGAAACTTTACACGTCCATCAATAAATTATCTCTTCCTCTTTTGTCCTATATCGTGTAGAATTTTAGAAAATATATGATTTTCTAGTTGATGGCAGAGCTAGGATATAGCGTGGTATGGCATTTACCTTTAAATGATTAAGTAATGGTTTTAGAGGTGAATAATGTTAGCGCAGATCAAAGAAATGAGTTTAGATAAAAATCGTCGTAATCCACATTACCGCGTATTGTTGCAGTGTCCAGACGGGAATGAACTATTCATTCACTTTAATTATACATACCGATCAAAAACATATTGGTCAAGAGATGTATATTACAACAATGTTCATAAAAAATCTCAGCTTGCTTGGTATACTCAAAGCGTAGAGGAAATGACTGCTCAGCAGTTTCTTGAAGAGCTAGGAGCTAAAGTAAATGAACATTTCAACTTTACACTGCGACGATAACCCAAAAAAGCACCCTTTAACAAGGGGGCTTTTTTGGGTTATTTTATATAAACAAGGGCAAAATAATACATATTCTCTTTAATAATAGTCACTGCTTCCTTACTTTTTCTTTATAAAAATTGGCAAGATACTGCGTTTAAGTTAGCTATCAAGTGATGAAGAGACGGGTTGTGTTTTATCACTAATTTTTATATAATGAACCTATAAAACCCTCTATTTATATCGGAAATAGAGGTGTTTTTACTATGAAAAAGATACAAAATGGCAAAATATCTGCGGATGAACATCATTTTTCGCAAAAAAATTAAAATAATGTAAAAGTTTATGTTAAAATGGCAATGTTGCGTGAACGAATTAACTAACTTTACGCAAGAATGCTATTTACATACGTAAGAAGGAGAGAGATTTAAGATGGCAAAGACGTTAATTTTTGGACATAAAAATCCTGACACAGATACAATCTGTTCTGCAATTGCATACGCTGATTTAAAGAATAAATTAGGTGTAGACGCTGAACCAATTCGATTAGGCGATATTAACGGTGAAACGCAATTTGCTCTTGAAAAGTTCAACGCTGAACTACCACGTTTCGTTGATGAAGTATCTAAAGAAACAAATGAAGTTATTTTAGTGGACCACAACGAACGCCAACAAAGTGCAAACGATATTGATCAAGTTCGTGTGCTTGAAGTAATTGATCATCACCGTATTGCTAACTTTGAAACAGCAGATCCTTTATACTATCGTGCAGAGCCAGTTGGATGTACGGCAACGATCTTAAACAAGATGTATAAAGAAAACGGCGTAGAAATTGAACCTAACATCGCAGGTCTTATGCTATCAGCTATCATTTCTGATTCTTTATTATTCAAATCACCAACTTGCACAGACCAAGACGTTGCAGCTGCTAAAGAATTAGCGGAAATTGCAGGTGTAGATGCAGAAGAGTACGGATTAGCAATGCTGAAAGCTGGAGCTGACTTAGGCGATAAAACAGCTTCACAATTAATTTCATTAGATGCTAAAGAATTCAGCATGGGTACAAGTAAAGTAGAAATTGCACAAGTGAATGCAATTGATGTAAACGACGTTTTAGTGCGCAAAGTTGAATTGGAAGAAGCTATTACTAAAACAATCGAAGAAAAAGGATTACAATTATTCCTTTTAGTTGTTACAGATATTTTAAACAGCAACTCTACTGCATTAGCACTAGGTTCTGCTGCTTCAAAAGTAGAAGAAGCATACAACGTAACGCTTGAAAACAATACAGCTGTCTTAGAAGGCGTTGTATCACGTAAAAAGCAAGTAGTTCCTGTATTAACATCTGTATTTGCTTAATAAAAAAACGGTTCGTGTTTAGACACGAACCGTTTTTTTGTCCATATGCACGTCAAGCCAATTTAGTATATCTTCTATCACTTCATCTTTAATTAATTCATTAAGCAACTCATGACGGCACTGTGTAAAAAAGCGGTAGCTTACGTCCTGCAATCCGGCTTTTTTAAAGTCGTTATATACTTTGAGTACCCCTTTTGTATAGCTGCCTACTGGATCATGTTCTCCAGATATTAAATAAACAGGCAGGTTTGATGGTACTAGCTTTATATTAGCTAAGTTAGAGATTTGTTTGATTCCTGTTAATAAGTCATAGAAAAATCCCGCTGTGAAAACTCCTCCGCAGTAAGGGTCATTTACATATAAATCTACAGCCTCATTATCTTGACTTAACCAATCAAAAGGTGTTCGAGCAGGATGAAAGGATTTGTTATACTGTCCAAAAGAAAGTTTATCAAGCAATGGACTAGCAGATCGTAATCCTTTTCTTTTTTTCTCTATTTTCGCAGCTAATATGCCGCCCTTCAGTGAAAGGGAAGGAATGCTGCCAGTACCTGAGAGCATCACACCATGAATGTGCTCTATATTCAATTGAATATATCTTCTCGTTAGAAAAGAACCCATGCTGTGACCGAAAAGAAATATTGGTAAGCCGGAATGTTCCGTTGAAATGTGCTTAGTCAGAGCAATCATGTCGTAAACTACGGTGTCAAAACCATTTTCTTCAGCAAAAAAACGCTTTTCTTCATCTTTTAAAGCTGTTTGACCGTGACCGCGGTGATCATTTCCATATACGATGTAGCCATGTTGAGTTAATACACTAGCAAAGTATTCGTAGCGTCCAATATGTTCGGCCATCCCATGGGCTATTTGAACAACGCCTTTTGCAGAATTGTTTTCAACATCCCATTTTTGTGCAAATATTTCTTTTTCCTGATGACCTCTGTAGTAAAAGGATTGTTTCATGCTCAGCATCCACCTTCTGCTTTCCTGTAAAATAAGGGATATATGTATATACTATACTAATTTATGCAGGTGATTTTACTATTTTGAAATAAAAAATGATTATTTTGTCATAAACCTTTACAAACCATTATGTGATTTGTTAAATTAGTATTTATATTAAAAATTATTAAACAATTTAAAAAGATTCAGTTTTTAATAGGTTAGATGAATACGGAGGGAATTATTGTGGCAGAATTAAGAAGTAACATGATCAAAAAAGGATTCGACAGAGCACCGCACCGCAGCCTACTGCGTGCAGCTGGTGTAAAAGAAGAGGATTTCGGCAAACCGTTTATTGCGGTTGTCAATTCATATATTGATATTGTACCAGGTCATGTTCACTTACAAGAGTTTGGTAAAATCGTAAAAGATGCGATTCGCGAAGCTGGTGGCGTACCTTTTGAAATGAACACTATCGGTGTAGATGACGGTATTGCGATGGGACATATCGGTATGCGCTATTCATTACCAAGTCGTGAAATCATTGCTGACTCAGTTGAAACGGTAGTATCTGCTCACTGGTTTGATGGAATGGTATGTATTCCAAACTGTGATAAAATCACGCCTGGGATGTTAATGGCTTCATTACGTCTGAATATTCCGACAGTTTTTGTTAGCGGCGGACCAATGAAGGCTGGCGTAACGAGCGACGGTCGTAAGATTTCTCTTTCTTCAGTATTTGAAGGCGTAGGAGCTCATCAAGCGGGTAAACTTGATGATAAAGGATTGCTTGAATTAGAACAATTCGGCTGTCCGACATGCGGATCTTGTTCAGGAATGTTTACAGCGAACTCAATGAATTGCTTAGCTGAAGCGTTAGGACTTGCTTTACCTGGAAATGGTACAATCTTAGCAGTTGCTCCTGAACGTAGAGAATTTGTTAAAAAATCAGCTAAACAGCTTATGGAATTAATTAAATTAGATTTAAAACCACGTGATATCGTAACAGAAAAAGCAATCGACAACGCATTTGCTTTAGATATGGCGTTAGGCGGTTCTACAAATACAGTTCTTCATACGCTAGCTCTTGCGAATGAAGCTGAAATTGAGTATCCATTAGAGCGTATTAATGAAGTGGCAGAACGCGTGCCTCACTTGGCAAAACTGGCTCCGGCTTCGGATGTATTTATTGAAGACTTACATGAAGCAGGAGGCGTATCGGCTGCTTTAAACGAGCTATCTAAAAAAGAAGGAGCTCTTCATTTAGATACGATGACGGTTACTGGAAAAACGCTAGGTGAAAACATTGCTGGGTGCGATGTAAAAGACTATAACGTTATTCATCCAATCGATAAGCCTTTCACAGAAAAAGGCGGACTTGCTGTATTGTTTGGCAACTTAGCTCCAGACGGCGCGATCATTAAAACAGGCGGTGTTCAAGACGGCATTACTCGCCACGAAGGACCAGCAATTGTATTTGAGTCTCAAGATGAGGCGCTGCACGGTATTGCTAACGGAAAAGTAAAAGAAGGACATGTCGTAGTCATTCGTTATGAAGGACCAAAAGGCGGACCGGGAATGCCTGAAATGCTAGCTCCAACTTCTCAAATTATGGGAATGGGACTAGGCGCAAAAGTAGCGCTATTAACGGACGGACGCTTCTCTGGGGCTTCCCGTGGATTATCAATTGGCCACGCGTCTCCAGAAGCTGCTGAAGGCGGACCGCTAGCATTTGTCGAAGATGGCGACCACATCGTGATTGACATTGAAGATCGTTCGATGAATGTTCAAGTTTCTCCAGATGTTTGGGCAGAACGAAAAGCAAACTGGAAAGGCTTTGAGCCGAAAGTGAAAAAAGGCTATCTTGCAAGATATTCTAAACTTGTAACTTCTGCAAGCACGGGCGGAATTATGAAAATCTAATAGTACAAAAAAGGCTCTCTGCTGAGAGCCTTTTTCTTTATTAAAGTAACTGTGCAAAGAAGCATTTTTAACACGAAAATTCTTTTTTCATAATAACGTGTGGAATACCGTCTTCCATAAAGACATCTGAAACCGTCTTATAGCCTAATTTATGATAAAAAGGTTCAGCCTGAACTTGACCGTGAAGCTTAGCTTGAGTTAATCCTTCTTTTTTCGCTGCTTCTTCTAAGCTAGCCACCACTTCTTTTCCGAGCCCGTATTTTCTAAATTCCTTTAATACGCATATCCGCTCTATTTTGGCGTAATCGTCTACTATGCGGAATCTACCAGAAGCTGATGGTTCATTGTTATAGTAAATCAATATATGTTTTGCCGTTTTCTCATGTTCATCAAATTCATCTTTTAATGGCACGCCTTGTTCTTCAACAAACACTGTTTTACGTATATGAAATACTTCTTCAAGCTGCTCTTTTGTTGTAACTTGCTTAATTTCCATCGAAAATCCTTCCTTTGCTGCGAATTTATGATTCTTTTTTGTATAATAAAGATATCTGATATAAAAGAGTATAAAGGAAAAACAAAATGTTGTAAATGCAACAAAAAAACAAACAAGTGAAATATTACATACATGATGTTTTAATTTCTCGCTGTTTGAACTGTATCAGTAGCATTAAATTTAAATGCTGAGCGGAGTGTGCTCAAAAAATAGTCCTTCAGCTTTTAACAAACTTTAGAAAGAATTAAAATCAACTGGAACATGTTACAAAAGGAAAGAAAATGTATTATGAAGCGCCATGGCTCTACATAACTTGTAAAAAGAGAAATATTCACAATAGTAGTAGGATGAAAAAGGGGAATGTATCATGCAAATAACCTTAGTGTATAAAGATGAGCAATCGAATAAATTTTGGAAAGTTGAAAGAAGAGACAGCAAGTTAATCATTCACTTTGGAAAAGTTGATACAGCCGGTCGCATGCAGGTGAAAGAGTTTGCTTCCGCAGAAGCTTGTGAAGCGGAAGCTGAAAAGCTGATTCGTGCAAAATTGCAGAAAGGGTATAAGCCTTTAACTTGTTCAATGCAAGTAATGAAAGACAGTACGATGTCAGAGACTCTCTTTTGGGAACTGATAAAAAAGGCGAAGACAAAATTAGATGTCGACGAGCAAATGGAATGGCTCCGCTCCACGCTAGCAAAGCGTTCTGAAAAAGACATTTTCCGCTTTGATCAGCTATTAAATCAGCATTTTGATCAATCCTATACTTCTTCATTGTGGGCAGCAGCTTATATTGTAATGGGCGGTTGTTCAGATGATTGTTTTGATTATTTTAGAGCCTGGCTTTTATATCAAGGAAAAGACATTTATTATAAAGCAATTGAATCTCCTGAGACGATGATTTCTGTTCTTCAACCACTAGAAGCAGAAGGCTATGCTCCTCAATTAGAAGAATTACTTGCTGTAGCGTGTGAAGCTTATGAAGAAAAGACAGGTTTAGATAACGATTATTATTACGATAAATATGACCAGTTTGACCCAATATGGTACGATGAGCAAGATTTGGATCTTGATTGGGATGAAGATGATGAGGACGGTTTACAGATGCGATTCCCTGTGCTGTGGAGTCGCTATTGGAACAATCACCTCGAATACTAAAAAGAAGAGATGAAACTCTATATACAGAGTTTCATCTCTTCTTTTCTTATTTTGATAGAGTGGGTGACGGCGCGGTCTGAGATAGTTTTGTTTTTTTGTTTAACATACTATTTATGATCATTCCGATTACAATTATCATCATACCAGCTAACGCGATCCCTGTTGGCATACGCCCATTTAATAGAAACACTTCGCCAAGAACGGTAAAAATCATGCTGCCCGATTGAGTTGCTTCAACCGCTCCAAGCAAAGCTAAATTTTCTTTTGCCAAGTCTGTTGCGTGAAAGAAAGTCATCGTCGCAATTACACCTGAACTCATCGCTAATATAAAAGCTTGCGAAAATTGAGGAGCTGTTGGCATACCAGTTGTATAAAATCCATATATCGCATAGATGATACTTAGCGGTATACTGCCGATAGCCATACCTAAAACACGTTGAAATGTATCTAATTTCCCTTTGCAGACTTCCATCATTTTTCGATTTCCAAGCGGATATAAAAAAGCAGCCATGACGACAGGGAGAAAACCCAACACAAACTGTGAAAGCGTGATGTTTTCAGCTTCTTTAACTTGCATGAGAATCACGCCCACTAAAATAAATGTTGAAATACCAAGCGTTTTGAGTGGAATGTTTCCTCTTACTTTTTTGTTTCCATCTGCAGTTTGAATCGTTACATAGAAAAGTGGAGAAATGAGCGCACCTGCCAAGATCGTTACTTGCCACGTTCCAGCTATAAGCCATGACGGTCCAAAAAGTGAAGAAAAACTTAATAATGAATAAAATCCAATTCCTGCAAGAGTTCCCCAGCCTAACCAAGCGAAAGGATGCTTTTTCATTTCCATCCATAATGGTGTAAACTTCTTTTGTACAAGTACTAAAATGAGTAAAATAGGTAGTGCTAATAAAAAACGAAGAGATGCTGTCCAAGCCCAGCTTGTTCCAGATACATTCATGGCACGATTCACAATAAATGTAGCAGAAAAGAACATAGACGAGAGAAGCCCCCATAAAATTGCTTTCATACTTTTTCCTCCTAATTAATAAAAATACCTAAATGTATATTATAGTATACTTATATACAAAAAAAGTGTATCATAATATAAAAAAGAAAGGAAGAAAAAAATGCATTCAGAAGAAATGATGAAAAAGGTAGGCAACGAGCTTAGAAAAATAAGAACACAGCGAGAATTCACACTCGATGAATTAGCAGATAGGACGGGAGTCAGCAAACTCACGTTAGGGAAAATTGAAAGAGGGGAGACTAATCCAACCCTAGGAGTAATGTGGAAAATAACAACAGGTTTAAATATCCCTTTAACTAAATTAGTGTCAGTTGAACCTTCAGTGGCTGTATCTAAGTGCGGAGAAGGTTTTTCTCTCAAAGGACCGGACGAAGCGTGGAAAGTAGAATTTATTTTTCAAAATCAAATAGATTCAACTATTGAAATGTACCGAGCCTTTCTTTCTCCTCTCGCTACATACTATCCCGAACCTCATCATAAAGGATTAATTGAAGTAGCAACGGTAATGGAAGGCAGAATTGAAATGAAAATAGAAGAAGAGCTATACGAACTAAAACAATTTGACTCTATAAAATTTGAAGGAAGTCATGTACACTCATACAAAAATCTTGAAGAACGTCCCGCTGTTCTGCATTTACTGCTAAAATATGAGGCGTAAAACGGCAGAGCCGCAGTAAAACGAACCATAAAAAATGATTCGTTTTACTGCGGCTCTAATAGCTGTTTATTCATCAGCTTGTTTTGGTAGCTAATATATTTTTTCACTTTAATGATACTTAATGAATATTCTTCAATTAAACGGTGGATAGATTGAACCATACACTCTGGATAATGATGTTTTTTCTGTAAATATACTTTATACTTTCGAATTTGTCTTTCGAAATATAAAATAACTTGTTCAGGCGTTTTCACCAGTAAAGATTGCATGTATTCATTTACTTGCGTTTCAAGAAACGAATAGCGATTCGTGATAAAAAATGTCTTCATCTTATTTTCCTCCCTATATGTTAGTGGTACAAAAAAGAAACCCTTGTGCTAGGATTTCTTTTTTGCTTTTTATTTGAATCAGCTGTGCGCAATTTTTAGGCACTGATACTTGAAATCGAAGACTCTCTATATTTTTTTATTTTGCATTTTATATATGTAGGTGTTTCGCTGAAAAGATTTGCTACGTGTGTAATAGCTCCATAATACGTTTTAGCATCCATCATTTCTTTATTCACAATATAGTCATACAGGGATGATTCAATATCATCAACAAAAGCTAAAATGTGACGCTTTTCGAATAGGAGTTGATAAAGTTCATTAATTAAGTATGGGCTTTGATCAAATTTGTCTTGCAGCTGCTCTACTCGGTACTTTGTCATAGGCACTTCACACAAGATAATGTATCGTAACTCTTCTAAAAATAATTTATTCATCTTTCTCACATCCCTATTCTGTTAATAATTATATAATAGCACTATGCCTTCATATTTGGAAGCGTTTTCAATGTATTAATTTTAATATTTTTTTCTTCTCATTTCCTTTCGTTTTTTCTTTTCTTACGTGAATTATCTGTAGTATAGTTCGTTTTACGTAAAGACTCTAGCTACTTGTTAAACTACCTGACATACTTTTTGGGATTTTTATTATTGATGTCAAAAACTCTTGCATACCTAAGCGGAAACACCTTAAAAATAACGTCCTATTAGCCGGAATCGTCTTTAATTGTGATAAAATAAAAAATGGAAAATACATCATATAGGAGAGAGGCTATGGAAAAAGATCATATTTCAGAGCTTAAGATTTTAAAAGACATTGCCGAGATTTTAAATGAAGGCACTAATTTACATACAATGCTTCACGACGCTCTTTTAAAACTGCTACAAATAACAGATTTACATACAGGATGGATCTTTTTTATTGATGAAAATGGAAAACATGAGATGATTGCCGCTCAGCATTTGCCGCCAGCTTTATTAAATAAAACCGCTCAGCCTATGTGTAACGGAAGCTGCTGGTGTGTTGATCGATATATGGATGGCCGGCTTCAAAAAGCGTCTAATATTATGGAGTGCAAGAGACTTGAAGATTCCGTCACTTATGAGTGGGGAGATACACACGACATTACCCATCACGCAACGGTTCCTTTACAAGCAGGAGATGAGCGCTTTGGATTATTAAATGTAGCTGCCCCTCATAAAATTCATTTTGAACAGCGAGAGCTTGATTTATTAGGATCCGTCGCTCTTCAAATTGGCACGGCTATCAAGCGGATTAAGCTGACTCAATCTCAGCAAGAGGTAAAACTTATTGAAGAAAGAAACAGACTGGCCAAAGATCTTCACGATTCTGTTAATCAGCTGTTGTTTTCAATTAATGTCACAGCCAAAGCCGGAAGCAGCTTAGCAAAAGATGTACAGTTAAAAGAGACTTTTTCCTTAATCCAAGAAACCGCTCAGCATGCCCAAGTGGAAATGAAAGCATTAATTTGGCAGCTTCGTCCTCAAGGATTAGAAAACGGCATTGTCAGCGCGTTAAAAAGCTATGGTCAAATGCTAGGGCTTAACGTAAAAGAACAAATTAAAGGAGTGTCTGTTTTGCCTGCTGTGATTGAAGAGACACTGTGGAGAGTCGGGCAAGAAGCTTTTAATAATTGCCGAAAGCATGCGGGTACGGCAGAGGTACATTTAAACGTAAATATAAGCAAAGAACAAGTAAGTATGAAAATTCAAGATAGCGGCAATGGATTTATATATAGCGCTTCAGCAGAATTGCCGACGCTTGGGTTAAAAACCATGCAGGAGCGAATAAACAGATTAAATGGCAATCTATCTGTTACAAGCAGCATAGGAAACGGAACGGTTGTGGAAGTATCTATTCCTCTTTCATAACAGAAAGGAGCGCATATGAAAATAAAGATTCTAATCGCAGATGATCACCACGTTGTCCGAAAAGGGCTTGTTTTTTTCTTACAGACGCAGCCAGACTTAGAAATTGTAGGAGAAGCTTCTAACGGAGAGGAAGCTTTAAAGTTAGCAATATCCCTAGAACCACACATTGTGTTAATGGATTTATCGATGCCGGTTCTCGACGGAATCGAAGCAACAAAAGAATTAAAAAAACAAGCACCGCATATACAAGTCATGATTTTAACAAGCTTTTCGGATCAAGACCATGTGATACCGGCATTAGAAGCTGGAGCTTCAGGCTATCAGCTAAAAGAAAGTGACCCCGATGAACTTGTAGGCGCTATTCGAAAGCTAATGAATGGAGAAAATCAGCTTCATCCAAAAGTCACCACACACTTGCTAACACGGTTAACCAAGAGCAGCGAAAAGAAAGTCAATTTTACTGACCACTTAACGAAACGAGAAAAAGACGTATTAAAAGAAATTGCAAAAGGTAAAAGCAACAAAGAAATTGGTTCTTCCTTACATATTACAGAAAAAACAGTAAAAACACATGTATCTAATATTTTATCGAAGCTTGGGGTTCAAGACCGCACGCAAGCTGCTCTATATGCTGTGCAGCATGGCATTTCCTAACCTACGACTTTAGTTGTAGGTTTTTCTCTGTGCTTCTCCGTCTATATTGGTAGCTTTCTTTCTACCAATAGCATGACGAAAAAAAGTTCAATCATCCCTATACTATACATATAACCAAACGACAGAGGAGTAGATAAGCATGAACATACTTATTATCAATGGAAGTCCCAGAGAAACAGGTCGAACAACACAAGTGACGAGAGAGCTTCACAAAAGCTATCAAAGTTCTTTTTTAGATTTAAGCCAATTATCGCTTCCTATATTCACAGGTGAACCTCATCAGTATGAAACAGAAGAAGTGCAAGAGCTAATTGAAAAAATAGAAAAAGCGGATGGTATTTTACTTGCGACGCCCGAGTACCACGGAGCTATGAGCGGAGCGTTAAAAAACGCGTTTGACTTCTTAAACAGTGCGTATTTTGCGCATAAGCCCGTAGTACTTTTAGCAGTATCAGGAGGAGGAAAAGGAGGCATTAATGCTTTAAATAACCTTAGAACCGTTACACGCGCCTTGTATGCGAATGTTCTATCTAAGCAGTTGGTATTAGACCCTGCAGACATCGGGGAAAAAGGGACTTTACGAAAAAACGCAGCTGACGGAATTCATGAATTAGTTAATGAGCTGACTCTGTATACACAAGTGTCTAAGCAAATTTTAGAAGCTAAGCAAAATGTTTGATGAAGGCGCTCTATAAAGACCGGTGCTTTCAAGTCGTAGTAGCTGCTAATGTTTTATCCTCTATCGGCTCCGGTATTACGATGCTTGCCATTCCTTTACTGTTAGTTGCATCTCCAAATGGAAATAGACTATTTGGTACGATTATGCTGATTATGACGGTGATTAGCTTTATGGCTACTCCGTATATCGGCGTTCTTATTGATCGAATGTCACGAAAGAAACTGCTGTTAACCGTAGAATTGACAGGTTTTATCACGGTCATGTTATTTGTAATCGTCGGTTTTGTTACAGACTATTCAACGATTCACTACGTCATTTTGTACGGAACTGGAAACCTTTACTACACGTTTTTTTATCCAACGATTTTCGCGTTAAATCAAGAAGTTTTTTCAAAAGATGCGTTTCAATCATTAAACAGTATCATGGAAATACAAGGGCAGCTATCGAGTATGCTTGCAGGAGCTTTGGCGAGTCTAGTCATTACTCGTTGGTCGCTTCAATGGATTTTAACAGTCGATGCAGCTACGTATATAGCTGCATTTCTTTGTCTATTGAGTATTCCATATAAACAAAACAGGGAACGAAACGACAAGAAACACACTGCTATGAAAGAAGGGTTAACATTTATAAAAGAAAATCGCTCGGTCTCTATTTTTTTACTGTTTTCTTTTATGCCTTTCATCGCTGTGATGATGACGAACTATTTATTTCCTATTTATCTGACTCAAGAATTAAACGCAAGTCCAGCAGCATATGGGATTGAAAGTGCTGTATATGGTTTCGGGGCGTTAACGGCAGGGGTATTTATCGTATCTATTATGAAAAGAACAGGCACAGAGCTAGCGATTATGCTGAATATAAGCCTTTTTGTACTCGGAATATCTATCATCTTCTTTATGAAGCTTTTGTCGGTTTATTTTTCTATTGTGTTTCTTCTTGCTTTTGCAAATGCAGGTACAAGAGTAGCTCGAAATACGTTTATGATGCAGAAAATACCGAATATCATCGTGGGAAGAGTCGACAGCTTTTTTCGCTTTATCACGTTAGGTATTCGAATTTTACTAATTTTCTTCTTTACGTACGTTACGGCTAACGATCGTATAGGACTGGCTTTTTTAGGCCTTAGCCTGCTTTTATTATCATCCGCTGGAGCAGGTTGGATACTCTACAAAAGAAAACAGCGAAAACAGTCCGCATTGCTTAAGAGTGTTTTATAATGTCTGTTGCATGTTATAATAGAGGAATTGACAAATAATGTTCAACGTTTATGACGTTGAACATTATTTGTTCTGAATAGAAATTAAACAGAAACAGCATTGACTGTTATGCGATTGGAAGATTGTGAAGCGATGATAAATAAAACATTAAACAAAGAACAATTAAAAGATTCGTACTCAAGCAGAACGTACTATAGAGGGCACACGTATTACAAGCAGGGGCGTGTGCTTGATTTGGAATACAATGAACAGACCACTACGTGGACAGCATCCGTTCGAGGTGCGGAAATGTATACAGTAATGGTTGAACAAAAAGGAAATTCTTTTTATTCATTCTGCGATTGTCCTGCTTATCACGAGTTTTCAGAATGCAAACACGAAGTAGCTGTTTTATTAACCATTTGCGATGAGCGAGCAAAGCCGCAGCCAATTAAAACAAAGCCTTTTCGCCAAAGCAAAGAATACGAAAATGTAAATCACTTTATCGACTTATTTTCGAGCTATCAGCAAACAATAAGCGACCACAGAAAGTATGCAGATAAAGATCCGTTGAAAGTGGAATTTATTTGCAAGTCTTACTCAGAAGAATTTTTACGTTCAGAAGGAATGTACGTAGCGCTTGAAATGAAAGTAGGCGTCGATCGGACGTACGTAGTAAAAAACATTCAAGAATTTTTAACAGACGCTAAAGAATTTAAAACTCACGAATTTACCAAGCGCTTCGAATATGACCCAGCGGAACATTTTTTTATAGAAGAAGATAGGAAAATCATTGAGCTGCTGATGGATATTATGACAAATGAATCATTTTATAAAAATTCTTATTCTATGTATCGTTCGTCTGCAAATAACAGAGAACTAATCATTCCCTCCATCATAGCCAAAGAGTTATTTCAATTGCTCAAAGATCGGAACTTTACATTTATTCATGACGGACACTCATATGAAAATATTATCTTTGCTGAAAGCTCAGCTCCTTTTTCGTTTCAGTTAAATAAGCACCCGGCAGCTGGATTTGAACTAGACTGTACGGAGCTTCATCAAGCTTCGTTTTTTGATCGATACGGGTGGCTATTTTTAAAGGGGACGTTTTATGAGCTATCTCAAGATCAGCGCATGCTTCTTGAAGGGCTTCGAAAAACGGCGCCTTTGAAGCCAGTCGTACCTATAGCAGAAGAGCAGATGGGCAATTTTTTATCTCACGTCGTTCCAGGACTAAAAAAAGTGGGGAAAGTGGATATCGCAAAAGAAGTATCCCATCAGATTATTGCACCTGAACTAAAAGCAAAAGTATTTATTGACCAGGAAGATGAACAGCTGTTTGTGACGCTTCGGTACCATTATGGGGAGATTTCAATTAATCCATTTTCACCTCAACCTGAAAAGTACGATAAAATCTTAATACGAGATTTAGAAAAAGAAGACCGCGTGATGGATTTAATTGAAACAGCTCCTTTAAACATTTATAAAAACCAGCTGTATTTAAATCAAGATGAATCATCTTTATATGAATTTTTGTTTCATATTGTTCCAAAGCTTGATGAAATAGCGGATGTGTATATTACGGATGAGATGAAAGATTATGCTTATACGGATTTTTCTGCGCCAGTAACAACGGTTGACATCAAAAACAGCAATGGATTATTAGAAATTAATTTTGATTTAGGAGACATTAATCATCAGACCGTTCAAGATGTTTTAAAATCTGTTTTAGAAAAGAAAAGCTATCATCGTCTAGATAACGGTGCGTTTATTCCTCTTGAAAACGAAGGATTTGAGCATATTCAAAATCTGTTTCGTGAGCTGAACGTAACCGAGAAAGACTTAAAGGATAACTCATTGCAAGTACCTTTATACAGAGGAATGCAAGTGGAAGAAATTATGAGTGCGGGTGATAAATCAGCGGCTAAGTTCGGCTCAGCATTTAAAAGATTACTTACACAGCTCAAATCTCCAGAGGAAATGGATTGGGAAGTACCGGAATCCTTGCAGGCATCACTGCGTGATTATCAGTACAATGGGTTTAAGTGGTTTAAATCTCTGGCTCACTACTCTTTAGGAGGCGTGCTGGCTGATGATATGGGGCTTGGAAAAACGCTTCAAAGCATTGCCTATATCCTATCTGAAAAAGAGCTTGATGAAGATAGCAGTGCTTTTTTAATTGTTGTGCCGGCTTCCTTGATTTATAACTGGTGCAACGAATTGGAGAAATTTGCACCGAATTTAACGGTTCAAACCATTACAGGAACGCCGAGCGAGCGTGAGGAGAAGCTAAAACGCACAGCTGACGTATGGATTACATCTTACCCAACGCTGCGTCAAGATATCGATTTGTATCAGCATCTTCATTTTCATGCTTTAATTCTAGATGAGGCTCAAAGTATTAAAAATCATACAACGAAAACAGCAGTAGCTGTTAGGACTATTTCAGCTAAAAAACGTTTTGCGCTGAGCGGTACGCCTATTGAAAACTCACTTGATGAGCTTTGGTCAATTTTTCAGACCATTCTTCCTGGCTTATTTCCAGGGCTTCGCCAGTTTAAAAACATGTCATCGGAGCAGGTCAGTCGAATTGTAAGACCATTTTTACTGCGACGAGTAAAAAAGGATGTGTTAAAAGAACTGCCTGATAAAATTGAAACAACTCATTTATCTGAGCTGACTAAAGAACAAAAAGAATTATATGTAGGGTATTTAGAACAGTTAAAATCATCTTTAGCCGGTGAAGATTTTAATAAAAACCGAATGAAGATCTTGGCAGGATTAACAAGACTTCGCCAGATTTGCTGTCATCCGTCTTTATTCGTTGAAAATTATGAAGGGGATTCAAGCAAATTAGAGCAGCTGCTTGAGATTACAAGAAATGCGGTTGCCAACGGAAAACGTTTGTTAATCTTCTCTCAGTTTACAAGCATGCTTCACATTATTCGAGAAGAGCTCCAAAAAGAAAATCTCTCATACTTTTATTTAGACGGTCAAACGCCATCAAAAGAACGAGTGGAAATGGCCGATCGGTTTAATAATGGAGAACAAGACATTTTCTTAATTTCATTAAAAGCCGGAGGCACAGGCTTAAATTTAACGGGAGCTGATACGGTTATTTTATATGACTTATGGTGGAACCCGGCGATTGAAGAACAAGCAGCAGGACGTGCACACCGCATTGGGCAAAAAAATGTTGTGCAGGTTATCAAGCTTATTTCTCAAGGAACCATCGAAGAAAAAATTTACGGCTTGCAGCAAAAGAAAAAAGAACTCATCGAACAGGTTATTCAGCCGGGAGAAACAATGCTTTCTAGTTTGACAGAAGAAGAGCTTCGAGAACTGCTTAGTATGTAGCAAAGGACGTGTAAGGAATGAAAAAATGGGCGTTTGTATCAGATTTTGATGGAACAATTTCAAAAAAAGATTTTTACTGGATTGTGATTGAAAAGTATTTTCCAGAAGGTGAAGAGCTTTTCCGCCGATGGAAAGCAGGAGAAATGAAAGATATTGATTTTTTATCTACTGTTTTTCAATCCATTCATCAAGAAGAACCGAAAATTTTAGAAGAAGTAGCGAATATTCCAATTGATGAATACGTGCCCGCTTTTATTAAAGCTGTTCAGGAAAACGGCGGAGATTTTTATATTTTAAGCGCTGGAACAACGTACTATATTAAACCGATTTTAGATAAATACGGTGTTGAAAAAGTGGAAGTTTATTCGAATGAAGGCTATTTCCATCAAAACAACGTTCACTTGCGTCTAGACCCTGCTCACAGATGGCATTCAGAACGCTACGGCATTGATAAATCGGCTGTTATTAAAGAACTAAAAGAGACATACGAAACGATTTATTTTGCTGGAGACAGCGAGCCGGATTCGCATCCGGCAAAATATGCAGACGTCACATTTGCAAAAGATTCTTTGCAAGATTTACTGCGCGAACAAAACGTTTCATTTGTTCCGGTTGAGACATTTGAAGATATTGAGCAATATTTAATACAACACAACGTGATAAGAAAAAGATAAAAACAGCGGTATTATTTGATTACTTCAAATAATACCGCTGTTCCTATTCCGCCTCCGCTTCCTAAAGACGCTATGACATATCGCACGTTACGGCGCTTGCTTTCATAAAAAAGACGCGTAGCTAAAATAGCTCCCGATGCTCCGTAAGGGTGTCCTAGCGTCAACGCTCCTCCGCGAATATTTACTTTTTCTTCTGATATCTCCAGTTCTTGCATACAAGCAACAACTTTAACGGAAAAGGCTTCATTGATTTCAAATAAGTCAATATCATCTACCGTAAGAGAATTTCGCTTCAAGATATTTTTAATCGCAGAAACGGGCGCAATAGCAGGGTAAAGAGGTGACACTCCTGAAATATCAGCGTCAATAAAACGCAAAACGGGCTGAAAGCCTAAGGCCCGTGCTTTTTGCTCTTCCATCACAAGAGCAATGCAGGCTCCGTCGTTAATTCCACAGCTGTTGGCTGCGGTGACGGTGCCTTCTTTTTTTAAAAAGACGGGGCTGGCTTTTTGCAGCAGCTTTGTTAGGTTTCGTTTTTTCATAAATGCTTCATCGTGCATCACGTTTGGAAGAGGAAGCGTTTCTTCTTCAAACAACCTCTTTTCAAAAGCCTCCCAGCTTCTTTCATGACTTAAAAGAGCATATCTGTCCTGCTGATCTTTAGATATATTGTATCGCTGAGCTACGTTTTCTGCGGCGATTCCCATGTCAGGATCACCAATTTTATCAGGAGAAAAACGTGCTCTTTTTTCAAAAGGAGAAGTACTTGTACTTTCAACGCCTCCAGCTAAATAACACGTTCCAGCGCCTGCTTTTATCAAATAGCTCGCCATTCGAATCGCTTCTAAGCCAGCTCCGCACTGACGATCAATGGTCATTCCTGGGATAGAAAAAGGGAGGTCTGCTTCTAAAGCGGATAGCCTAGCTGCGTTTCCTCCTGGACCTACAACATTCCCTAAAATAATGTCATCAATTTCATGTTCAATTCCAGCGCTAAGATGTTTTAATAAAGGAGCCGTTAGCTCTTGAACATGAAAATCTTTCAGTATACCGTTTTCTTTTCCAATGACCGTACGCTTCGCTTTTACAATTACTGCTTGATACATCGTTATCACTTCCTTACATAGAAGCCGTTTTAGAACGGCTAGGTACCGCTACTGCTTTTCGAACTTTTGTAATTAAATACGCCGCGACCACTGCTTTTATACAGTCACCAGGAAGATAAACAAAGCTTAGTTGAAGGGACTTTAGAAATGGAATGTGAAGCTGTAGTGCCTGTACAGGAATGCCGCATGCATATACCAACCCAATCCCAAATAACACATTTACGGCAAATGCCTTTGCAACCGTTACATTTTTTAATCGTGACAGCGTCCAGCCAATAAAGAAAGCTGCAAACACATAGCCAATGATATACCCAGCACTCGGACTCAAAAATACCCCGATTCCTCCGCGTCCTCCAGCAAGTAAAGGAACGCCAGCTGCCAGCAAACATAAAAAAAGAAATTGACTTAAAGCTCCAAGTCTAGCTCCAAGAATTCCTCCTGACAGCATAACACCCATAGGCTGAAGAGTAATTGGAACAGGTGTAAAGGATAAAAAAATAGGAGGGACGAGTCCTAGAGCGCCCATTATAGCCGTGAATAATGCAACGTACGTCATATCTTTTGTTTTCATCGTAAACCTCCGCTATGTATGATAAAACATGACTATCGTATCTTATAAAACTCAAATTAGTCAACTTAATTTTTATATAAGTTTACATTTTTATTTTCTCAAACGTACATTTACGGTACACTAAAAGTAAAAGAAAAAGGGAGTTTAAGCAGTAATGAAACGAATTGAAGAACTAATTTTTTATCAGTGTCAACAAACGCCTGGCAGATTGGCACTATCGGATTCTATTAATAAGCTAAGCTACGGTCAAATGTGGGATCATGTATGCAAAGCCGAAAATCAGCTGAAAGAAAAAGGGATGGAAAAAGGAGAGCTCGTTGCGTTAAGTATGCCAAACAATGCAGATGCTGTTGTGTCATTTTTAGCGATTTTAAAAGCCGGCGGAATTGTGATGCTTTTACATAATGAGCTAACAGAGGCTGAAGTGGATACCTATTTTTCTATTCAATCCCCAAATTGGCTATGGAAAACATCTTCTTTAACTAACATAACAAAAGAAAAACCAATCCTGCCCGTACGGCAAGTGAATGCACTGTCCGATCTATTTTTATTTGGATTTACCTCTGGGTCAACAGGGAGACCAAAAGGGTTTGTAAAATCGCATTATTCTTGGTCTTCATCATTTCAAGAGTGGTCGGATATATTTTCTTTAAAGCAACACGACAAAGTGCTTGTTCCTTTACATATCTCGTATTCTGCCCAGCTTTACCCAGTTTTGCATGCACTTTGCAGCGGTATGCACGCTATCATGCTAGAAGCGTTTACACCTTCGGCTGTTTTTAACAAGGAAGCTAACTGTATGTCTATTACACCTGCATTAATTTCTCCATTGCTTCGTTATGTACAAAGCAGACCAAAAGAACAACGACTTCTGCCAAAAACCGTGATTTCAGTAGGCAATAAATTATCTCCTTCCGTTCGAAAGAAATTTTCACAAGCATTTCCTAATGCCTATCTGTATGAATATTACGGATCTTCCGAAATGGGATTTGTTACGGTGCTTTCACCACATACAGCTGAAACGATGCCTCATACAGTAGGCTATCCTGTTAACAGTGTAGACGTTTTAATCCTGAATAAGCGTGGAAAAGAAGTAGAAAAAGGAGACAAAGGGACACTATTTGTGAAAACAACTCAAGCATTTGAAGGGTTTGTTAATGACAGCGAAGAAACGAACCGCTCATTTTTTAACGGATATGTTACGTCGCATGATATTGCGGTTCAGCTTCAAGACGGGAGCATTACGATCGTAGGGAGAGATAAAAACGTAATTAAAAGCAGCGGAAGCTTAGTGTATGCTGAAGAAATTGAAGAGCTGCTTTTACAAATACCGGGCGTTAGCGAAGCAGCCGTTTTTAGCGTAGCAGATGCTGAACGTTCAGAAGTCGTAGGTGCAGCAATTGTTTTAGAGAACATTTCTCTTTCTGATGTGAGACAAGCGTTGACACAACGAGTATCTGTTTATAAAATCCCGCGCGTATGGAGAGTTTTAACGTCCTTTCCGCGAATGAAAAATGGTAAAATTGATAAAGCAACGATATACAGCTACTTTACAGAGAAAGAAGGGAAGACATATGATCTCATTTGAACCTATTACAGCTGACACGATGTATATTGTGTCAGAGATTATCAATTCAAACGAAGCTTATAACGTGTTAGAAAACGGTAAAAAAGAGCGGAGTGAAGAAGAGCTTTTTAAAGAATATATGAATGAAAAAACGGACAGTTACTTTATAAAAGCCGACGATACATACGTAGGGGTTATCGATTACATGAAACAAAACCCAAATGATGACTATCCATGGATTGGGGCTTTTATTATTCATAGTGCCTACCACAATTTTAGTTTCGGAACGCAGGCGTATCTAGCGTTTGAAGACAAGCTAAAAGAAGAAGGAGTTTCCGTTCTTCGCCTTGGCGTTCTGTCTCAAAATCCTAGAGCCAAGCTGTTTTGGGAGCGCCTTGGTTTTACACAGTATGCCACTAAGCCGCTGCATCATAATCAAGTTAACTGTTTGGAAAAAGAGCTGTAAGAAAATTCGTGGATTATATCCGCGGATTTTTTATTGTACATTAAATGGTCAAAAGAAAGAAAATATAGTAATCACTTTATTATTATCAGAGCCTTATGCTCCTGTTGAAGACAACGTAAGCCTTCTATTCGGCGCGACTTGAAGGATCTTGCAATTGTACTCAATTTTAGCAGAAGAAAAGAAGCTGTTTTTAATATAAAATTAACTATTTGAACTGTTTAGTACATATATAAAAAACTGCTTTTCTATGCATTCTTTCTTCATCTATTTCTCTGATAAAGCCTTTCATATCAAGGATGTATAAAAAGCTGCATAAACGATAAAGAGGGCCCCCTTGAAGAACCCTTCTTCCAATAGGTTTTTTTGTGGTGTGTTCCTAAAAGAGACATTATGGTAACTAGAATTATATAGGTTATACAATTTATAGTAGAGTGGTTTATAGTCACAGAAAGGTACTTTGGAAGGTGGCATTTAAAATTGAAATATAAATTAGAAAAAAGGCTGGCATATTTATATTCTGGTGAATTAGTATCTTTAGTCCTTTTTGTTATTTTGAGTTATGCAGCTAATTATTTATACCCAACTCTCCGGTTATATTCGTTGTATTCATTTTGGACATCTTTTATTTTCTTAGAGCTTCTTTTATTACAAGGAACGTCTTATTGGTACATTAAATTGAAGAGACTAAGGAAAGAAAATATCTCTATAACTCCTATTAAGATAGTTCGACAATTACATCGTTTAAAAACAGTGAATTTCATTTTAATTTTCATTTCCTTTATAGCATTTATTCTCGATTTTATTAAATGGTATCCTTCATTTCCTTTAGGAGGATTACAGATTTCAGTTTTTATTTATATCTTTGCACTTTTGGAGTATATCAACTACTTTTATATTCAACTCTCATACGATAACATTTCTGATATAAAACATTTGCTGAAAAGCAGAAGACTAAAACAGTCGTGTATGAATAAGGATTTTAAACGAAATTTATAACAGATGTTGAGGACTACCTATAAGCCGTTTTATGTTAACAAAATTGATTGTTTGTTTAAGAAAGTAATTGCCTAACAAGCAATTACTTTTCTTTTTTATAGAAAAAAATGAAATGATTGTATACTTTTTCGCTGTTCAGACGTTATAAGAGGGGAAGGAGGAAAAATATTTGAAAAACCGGTTATCAAACGATCAACTAAAAATTGTCATGAATCAACTTTACTTATATTTAATTAAACAAGGTGCAAACCAAGAAACAGCTAAAGATATTGTTCAAGAAGCTGTTTGTAAACTACTTCTTCATCTTGAATCGATTGATACCGATAAATATAAATCATGGCTTTTTAAAGTGTCTATAAACTTATATTACGATTACTGTCGAAAGAACAAAAAATCTCAGTACGTGGTAGTAGAAGATTACCTTATTACCAATGAGCAATTAATTGAAGAGATGATGATTGCACAAGAGAATCAGCTTCTAGTAAGAAGAATACTTCAAAAGGTGTCTCCCACCTTTAAGCAACTACTTCTTTTAAAGTACGAGTTAGAGTGGTCTTATAAACAAATTGCCGAATATGTAGATATGAAACCTGAGGCTGTAAAAACATATTTAGCTCGTGCTAGGAAAACATTTAAAGAAATATATAGGAGAGAATGTAATGAAAAAAACGAATGATGAGTTAGATTCTATTTTTGATGAAAAGTCTTTACATAGAACGTTGAAAAAAGCAAAGTATAGCGCAATTTTACGAACAGTTTTTATCTCTGCACTGGTATTTTGTTTTGTTATTGGTTTATTTGTCAAAGGGAATAATTATTTTATTAACACACAAGGAGACAAGCTTGCTGATCGGTTAATTACAGAAAATCAGGTGATGATGTCTCCAAATACATACACTAACACTGATACCATTTCAATTGGAGTTTTAAAGGGGAGTATTAAGAGTGAAGTATTTAAAGTAATTGAAAACAAAGTGATACCTTGGGATACAGAAGAAATAACGTATGATTTACTTGGGAATTTTAATGCATCATTCTCCATGAGTAGTACAATTGTCAATGACACGACAGTTTATCATATTCCTAATGGGCAACGTGAGATGTTATTTTACGTACCCAAATACAAATATAAGTTGTATGCGAATGACTTTGACATGATCAAAAAATATCCAAATGATAAATACATGGAGATGGCCATATCTCTCAATAAAAATTACACATTGAAAGAAGTACAAAAGATGCTGCCTACATCTACTCACCAAACGTGGTATTGGGTAGATAACTATGGAAAGTCTACTGGTTACAGAAACAATCCAGAAAGTGGACGATGGTTATTAGGTATTTCTAAACCGTCACCACAGCTAGGAGCAAAACTAACGGCTACTAAAATTAAAACAGAAGCAGACTTTTTGAATGAGCTCAAAAAAACAGATCCAGGAGAAGTAAAAAATCTAAAAAACAGACAGAAAAATGGATTGATTATAGGCGTAGTTGTTACAGGAACAAAAGAAGAACTGCTTTCTTTGAAAAGCAAACCATATGTCAAAGCAGCTAGTTTAGGAGCAGTGGTAGATAAATATTGAGTTTTAGGGACTTGAAACGAAGGAAACCTGTTGTATATTAGTTGTATATTAATTGATA
Source organism: Priestia sp. YIM B13490 (assembly GCF_042787735.1). Taxonomy (NCBI): domain Bacteria; kingdom Bacillati; phylum Bacillota; class Bacilli; order Caryophanales; family Bacillaceae; genus Priestia; species Priestia sp. YIM B13490. The sequence goes on along the minus strand of NZ_JBHZOT010000003.1, from coordinate 671,141 downwards.
GATAAATAAAAAGAATCCTCTGCCCTATATAGGCAAAGGATTCTTAATTTATTAGAATAGGGAACGTTGCAACATGGAAAGGAATAAAAAAATTGTTATGCTTTTTTATTCATTCTGGGTAAAAAACACCTTTACATGATTACTTGATAATCACGTAAAGGTGTTTTTAATTATTTTATCAAAACCGTTGTATTAGCCGGAAGCACAAGCTGATTTTTGACTTTCTTAGCTCCTTTTTCACTAGCAAAAATCAATTTACCTTTCGCTGCTACAGATACTTTTACAGGTTGATTTGAAATATTATGATACACGCTAATCGAGTTGTCTTTATACGTACGGCTATAGGCAACAACTTCTTTACTGTCTACTAAAATAGATTGAAGCGTTCCTTTTACTAACTCTTCATGCTGCTGACGCACGCGAATCATTTCACGGTAATGATTTAACAAAGAATCCTTTTGTTTGGTTTGTGCTTCTACAGACACGCCGTTGCCGCCTTTGTTATATACAGGTGTTTCCCAGCTAGTTTGTCCAAGTCCGTTTCCTTCGTACCAGCGGAACGGTTCACGGATTAACTCATCAGGCTTTTCACCGGTCATGCCAATTTCTTCACCGTAATAAATATACGGGTTGCCAGGAAGCGTAAGTAAGATAGAAGCAGCTGATTTTGCTTTGTTCACATCGCCGCTCAGTTCACTCATGACGCGGTTTTGGTCATGGTTGGTTAAGAAAATGCCGTCAATTTTATTTGGATTGTATGATTTGAACAGCTCATCCGTTGCCGCTGCTGCAGTGGCGATTCCTTGATCATTTCCTGCTTTTACAGAGCTGACAATTTTCCCTGCTAAATCAAAGTTAAATAGGGAATCAAGCGATTGATAGTAAGGAGCTACCACTTCAGGCTGATCCCATACTTCACCCGTTAGATATACGTTAGGGTTTTCTTTTTTCATCGCATCTCTAAACTCATTCCACCACAGAATATTTTTCTTAGCGCCTTCAGGCGTTTGACCTTTAAAAATATGAAGCGCAGCATCTAAGCGGAAGCCATCAACGCCTTGCTTTAGCCAAAACTTTCCGACGTTAATCATTTCTTTTCTTACTTCAGGGTTATCGTAATTTAAGTCAGGCATTCCTTCCCAAAACGTTCCGTAAAAATACTCTCCGTTTGGAGCTTTATGCCATACTTGCTGTCCCCAAGATCCTTTTTCATTCAAGTCGGTATTTTTATCAGCCCAAATATAGTAATCTCTGTACTTGCTGTTTTTATCTTTTAACGCAGCTTGAAACCAAGGGTGTTCGCTGCTCGTATGATTCACAACAAGGTCCATAATGACTTTTACGTCTCGTTTGTCTGCTTCTTTCATCAGCTTGCGAAAATCTTGCAGATTTCCGTACTGCGGATCAATGTTATAATAGTCCGTTACATCATATTTATGATAGCTAGGAGAAGGGTTGACTGGCATCATCCAAATCCCGTTTACTTGAAGATCATTCTTTGTATGAGAATTTCCGTCATTTAAATAGTCCAGCTTTTGTGTAAGACCTCTTAAATCACCATGTCCATCTTTATTTGCATCGTAAAAAGAGTTTACATACACCTCATAAAAGACACCGTTTTTATCTGCTGTTGGAGCTTTACCTTTATGTACAGTTTCGGCGTGAACGCCTGTTGATAAGCTAGCAGCCAGCGGCAGTGTTAGAGCTAAAGCTGTCCATTTTTTCCCTTTCATCGTTTCATCCCCTTTTTTTGCAATCGTTTGCATAAATTGACTACAATTGAAATATAGCACCTATTTGAAAACGATTACAACGAAAATTTCATTTTGATTATTTTGAACTAGTAATTATTCTGACAACCTAGTTATTTACTGTGTCTAATGACATTAAGCGGCTGCGTTATATTAAGGCTATAGATAGAAGATAGCAATAAAATAAGGGATTATTATCCAAGTGAAAATAATGACTATGTCAAATATTCTGACAATGTTGTTGTTCAATTCATCATCTCGTGCTAAAATCCAAATATAACTGAAAAACGGTACTGTGGTTCCGAAAAACGGAACTTAAAGTATCGATGCAGATAATAAAGCTTGAATTTCATTTACTATCTGCAAATGATTACGCTTACATTGAAGGGGTTAAGGGGGAAGAATGCATTGAGTAAAGTAGATTTAAACTGTGATTTAGGGGAAAGCTTTGGTGCTTATCGTATTGGCAATGATGAAGCCATTTTAGAGCACGTGACGTCTGTGAACGTTGCCTGTGGATTTCACGCAGGGGATCCGAGCGTTATGAGAAAAACGGTAAAATTGGCCGCTGAAAAAAAAGTGCAAATTGGGGCTCATCCTGGTCTGCAGGACCTTATTGGTTTTGGACGCAGAAACATGAATATTTCACCTCAGGAAGCCTACGATATCGTGATCTATCAAATTGGGGCATTAAACGGTTTTTTGCAAGCAGAAGGGTTATCAATGCAGCATGTAAAACCTCACGGTGCACTGTATAACATGGCTGCTAAAAACGAAGCGTTGTCTGAAGCAATAGCAAAAGCTGTTTACAACGTAAATCCTGAGCTGATTTTATTTGGGTTATCTGGAAGTGAACTGATTCAAGCAGGTAACAGAATTGGTTTAAAGACGGCTAACGAAGTATTTGCAGACCGTACCTATCAGTTAGACGGTTCTCTCACTTCTCGTACAGAACCAAATGCTTTAATTGAAAATGACGACGAAGCTGTTTCTCAAGTTATTACAATGGTGAAAGAAGGGAAGGTAAAATCTCAGCAAGGTAAGGATGTAGAATTGCAGGCAGATACGATTTGCATCCATGGAGACGGAGCTCACGCACTTGAATTTGCCCGTCATGTCAACCGTTCTTTACGAGCATCAGAAGTGGTAGTTAAGGCTATTTCAAAATAAAAACTACATACAATCAGGAGGAAGATGATATTGGAGCCAATTAAAAAATCAACACCTCAGCAAAAGCTTTCGGCTGCGCCTAAAGTAAACTGGACGTTAATGCTTGGAGCCGCTTTTTTAATGGCCACATCGGCTATTGGACCAGGCTTTTTAACTCAAACTACCGTATTTACACAAAATTTAGCTGCAAGCTTCGGATTCGTTATTTTAATTTCAATTATTCTTGATATTTTTGCTCAAACCAACGTATGGAGAATTATTGCCGTTTCTGAAAAAAGAGGACAAGAAATCGCCAATATGGTATTTCCTGGATTAGGATACGTGCTCGCTATTTTAATTGTTATTGGAGGACTTGCTTTCAATATTGGAAATATTGCCGGTGCGGGGCTTGGATTAAATGCGATTACGGGTATTTCTCCAACAGCTGGCGCTGCAATTAGTGCAGTTATTGCTGTATTAATCTTCGTTGTAAAAGAAGCTGGAAAAGCAATGGATCGCTTCACGCAAATTGCAGGTTTTGTCATGATTGGGCTGATGCTATATGTAGCCGCTACCACTTCACCTCCCGTTGGAGAAGCTGTAGTGAAATCTTTTACACCTGACAAAATCGACATCATTGCGATCGTTACGCTTGTTGGAGGAACAGTCGGTGGTTATATCACCTTTGCTGGTGGACATCGTCTTTTAGATGCCGGCGTAAAAGGCATCGATTCTTTACCTCAAGTAACAAAAAGTTCTGTAACAGGAATTCTTATCACTTCCGTTATGCGAATCGCTTTGTTTTTAGCTGTACTTGGCGTTGTGTCTAAAGGTTTACAAATTGACCCAGCCAATCCTCCAGCATCCGTGTTTCAGCTCGCAGCAGGAAACGTCGGGTATAAAATCTTTGGTATTGTTATGTGGTCTGCCGCTATTACGTCTGTGGTAGGAGCTGCTTATACCTCTGTTTCGTTTATTCAAACGTTTAGTGAAAAACTTAATAAAAACTCAAACTGGATTATTATTGGATTTATTATTATTTCAACTCTGTCATTTGTCTTAATTGGAAAACCTGTAAAAGTTCTTCTTTTAGTTGGAGCAATCAATGGATTAATTCTGCCGATCGCTCTTGGGACTTTACTGGTTGCTGCATACAAAAAAAGCATCGTTGGCGAGTATAAACATCCTTTATGGCTTACCATTTCTGGTGTACTTGTCGTTATTGTAATGGCTTTAATGGGCGGCTATACGTTAATGGATCAACTTCCTCAATTATTTAAATAAAACAATGTGCCCGCACGTAAGTTGCGTGTGGGCACTGATGGGAGAGAGAAATATGACAACCCTTTCACAACTAACTCCAGCTGAACTTCGTCAGCAAATCCGTAACAACCAGCTTATTCAACCAACAGCAGGCATGGCAAATGGCTATGCTCAAGCTAATTTAGCTATTTTACCAAAGCAACAAGCTTTTGACTTTCTATTGTTCTGTCAGCGTAACCCTAAATCGTGTCCTCTTTTAGATGTCACAGACGCTGGATCTCCGGTGCCGAAGTTTGCAGCTCCGTCGGGAGATATTCGTACAGACATTCCAAAGTATCGAATCTATGAAAATGGGGAACTAGTAAAAGAAGTAACCGATATCACAGACTACTGGACAGAAGATATGGTAGCTTTCCTTATCGGCTGCAGCTTTACATTTGAACACGCACTGTTAAACAACGACATACCTGTTCGTCACATTGAAGAAAATTGTAATGTTCCTATGTATAAAACAAATATTTCATGCGCTGAAGCGGGAATATTCCATGGCTCGACGGTAGTTAGTATGCGGCCAATTCCTCAACAAGATGTAGTACGGGCAGCCCAAGTAACTTCACGTTTTCCAGCTGTGCACGGAGGACCTATTCACATTGGAAATCCCGCTGCGATAGGCATTGAAGACCTTCACTCTCCGGATTTTGGCGATGCTGTTTCAATTAAGGAAGGGGAAGTGCCCGTATTCTGGGCTTGTGGTGTAACCCCTCAAGCAGTAGCAATGGAAACAAAACCTTCTATTATGATTACACATGCTCCGGGGCATATGTTTATCACAGATATTCGAGATGAAAAACTAGGTGTTTTATAAAAGAAAGAGGTGTAGATATGAATCAAACCGTAACAAAAGCATCGGCTGTTATTTCTCCGCTTGGCGACTCAGCGCTTATAATAACGTTTGGAGATAGCATTCAATACGACATTCATAAACAAATTAAAGCGTGTAAAGATTCGATAGAATTAAATCCTTTTCCTGGATTTATCGAATGCGTGCCGGCATTTACGAACCTGACAATCTTTTATAACCCCCTTGAAGTTGTAGCAGCCGTGAAAAAGAAGGAGAAAAAAGAATTTGTTTCTCCTTTTGAAGTAGTGTCCTCTATCATTCAAAGTAAACTAGAAAACGAACAGACAGAAAAAGCGTTAAACCATCGTACGGTTTCTATTCCAGTTTGCTACGGAGGAGAGTATGGACCTGACCTTGAATATGTCGCTCGTCACCATAACTTAACAACTGAAGAGGTAATTAGTATTCATTCTGAAGGCGAATACTTAGCATATATGATTGGATTTGCTCCTGGATTTCCATTTCTCGGAGGGTTATCTGAAAGAATTGCTACGCCTCGCCGGCCATCTCCTCGCACCTCTATTCCTGCTGGCTCGGTTGGTATTGCGGGAATGCAAACAGGGGTGTATCCTATTTCCACTCCCGGAGGATGGCAGTTAATTGGTCAAACGCCCGTTAAATTATTTTTGCCGGAACAAAACCCACCAAGTTTGCTGCAGGCTGGAGATATTGTAAAATTCGAGCCTATCTCTAAAGAAGAGTATCAAGAACTACGGGCAAAGGAGGGGGAAAAATGAGTATGCGAGTCAGTAAAGCCGGGTTATTAACGAGCATTCAAGATTTAGGAAGAAGAGGGTTTCAGCAGCACGGTGTAATTGTAAGCGGTGCAATGGATTCTTATTCCCTCCGAATTGCTAATTTACTAGTTGGTAACGATGAAAATGAAGCGGGACTTGAGATTACGCTAATGGGACCTACCCTTGAAATAGAAAGTGATTGTTTAGTAGCGATCACAGGAGGAGATTTAACTCCTTCGGTCAACGGAAAGCCAGTACCTATGTGGAAACCTTTATTTATTCTAAAAGGAAGCACTTTATCATTTGGTCCTTGCAAAACTGGGTGTCGTTCCTATCTATCTGTAGCAGGAGGATTTGCTATTGATGAAGTGTTAAATAGTAAAAGTACGTATTTAAGAGGTGAAATCGGGGGCTACAAAGGAAGAGCATTACAAACAGACGATGTTTTACCTCTATCTGTTCCTGCTGTTTCAAAGCCTGCTTTTCTTTCAAATGAAGTGATAAACGGAGTATATACTTCTTCATGGTCCGTAAATTATAAAGAATTTGTTCATTTTACAAAGAAACCAGGTGTCCGCGTTATGAACGGCAGTCAATTTGATTTATTTACAGCTGAAAGCAAAAGTCATTTTATGAAAGGGCCTTTTAAGGTATCGAATCAATCAGACCGAATGGGCTATCGAATGGATGGACCTTCTCTTCAGCTTCAAGAAAAAAAAGAGTTATTGTCTGAAGCCGTTTCACAAGGTTCTGTTCAAGTCCCCCCGGATGGAAATCCCATCATTCTGTTAGCGGACCGTCAAACCACGGGGGGATACCCTAAAATTGCTCAAGTCATCACAGCGGATTTACCGCTTTTAGCTCAAGTAAAGCCTGGAGAATCCATTTACTTTTCTCACATTTTGCTTCACGAAGCTGAAAGAATCTATTTAGAAAAAGAACAGATGCTTCAAGAATTGAAGATTGCTATTAACCTTGCGTCAACTAAATAACACAAAACGGGAGTGACAAGAAATGATAAACGTACGTGAATTGCAAGAAGTTGTTTCATTAATGAATGAATCTGGTATTCAAAAGCTCCATATTGAACATGAAGGAACAAAAGTTGTCATTGATAAAGCAGGAATTCCTTTAGAGGACACAGCTGTTACAGAAGTGAAAACAGATGAAGTAAAAGCCGATGCCACTGAGCAAGCGCCTCAAGATTCTATGTCTGTAAACGCAGCAGAAAACAATGAAAAGCAAATTTTATCACCAATGGTCGGAACGTTTTACGCCAAGCCAGAAGCAGACGCCGATCCCTTCGTTCAAGTAGGACAAACAGTTGAACGTAAAGATGTTGTATGTGTGATTGAAGCGATGAAGCTGTTTAACGAAGTCGATGCGGGAATAGAAGGAGAAGTGCTTGAAATTCTTGTGAAAGACGGGGATGTTGTAGAGTTTGGACAGCCATTATTTACCGTAAAATCACACTAAAGTATACATACTGTCAGGAGGAGTCATTATGTTTAAAAAGATCTTAATCGCAAACCGCGGCGAGATTGCAGTTCGTATCATTCGGGCTTGTAAAGAGATGGGGATTGCAACCGTGGCGGTTTATTCAGAAGCAGACAAAGATGCACTTCACGTGAAGCTAGCAGATGAGTCATTTTGTATTGGCAAAACGTCTTCTAAAGAAAGCTACTTAAATATTCGTAATTTGCTTACCGTAGCGCAAGTAACCAAGGCAGACGCTATTCATCCAGGATACGGATTTTTAGCTGAAAATGCTGATTTTGCTGAGATGTGTGAATCCTATGACGTTACCTTTATTGGTCCAAAAGCAGAAGCTATCCGTAAAATGGGAGCAAAAGCTGTAGCACGAGATACAATGAAACAAGCCGGCGTGCCTATTGTACCTGGAACGGAAGGACTGATTGAAGATAGCAGCACCGCTATGCCAGTAGCAAGAGAAATAGGTTATCCGATCATCGTAAAAGCCACAGCGGGCGGTGGCGGAAAAGGAATGCGACTGGCTCATAGCGAAGAAGAGCTAGAAAAAGCAATTCGTCAAGCTCAGCATGAAGCAGAAACTGCCTTTGGAAACGGCGGCGTATATCTTGAAAAATATTTAGAAGAGCCAAAACACATCGAAATTCAAATCATTGCGGATGAAGAAGGGAATGTGGTTCATTTAGGTGAACGAGATTGTTCGATTCAACGCCGTCATCAAAAGTTGGTAGAAGAAGCTCCGTCTCCTGCGGTAGACGAAAACCTTCGTGCTAAAATGGGCAAAGCGGCGGTCTCGGCGGCTAAAGCAGTTGATTATACAGGTGTCGGAACAGTTGAGTTTCTATTAGATAAGCACGGGCATTTTTACTTTATGGAAATGAATACACGAATTCAAGTTGAACATCCTGTTACAGAACTTGTAACAAACATTGACTTAATTAAAGAACAAATTTCAGTAGCAGCAGGCTACCTGCTATCATTTGCTCAGCAGGACATTCAGTTAAAGGGATGGGCAATTGAATGCCGGATCAATGCAGAAAATCCGGCTAAAAACTTTATGCCTTCTCCTGGAAAAGTCGAGATGTATTTACCTCCTGGCGGCTACGGGGTTCGTGTAGATAGCGCCGTTTACCCTGGCTATGAAATTTCCCCATTTTATGATTCAATGGTGGCGAAATTAATTGTAACGGGGAAAGATCGAAATGAAGCGATTCAACGAATGAAACGCGCACTCGAAGAATTTATCATTATCGGTATTCATACAACCATTCCTTTTCATTTAGAATTACTGAACCATCCTTCTTTTAAAGAAGGGGATTTCACAACCAAATTTCTAGAAAGTAATCCTATTTCAATTAAAGAACTAGAAACGGTGTAAGAAAGGAAAGTGCTCTTATAAGGGAGTGCTTTCCTTTTTTTCTTCATGTATAATAAAAAGAACATATGATTAGCTAGTAAGCTATACGTCTATCAAATACATGTATTCGCACAAATAAGGGAGAAGGTTTTATGCAAGCTAACAATAAAACGGTTGTTAAATCCATGCAGATTCTCACGCTTTTTATCAAGCACCCTAAGCTGACCTTCACAGAAATGATGGAATATTCAGGCGTTCCGAAAACTTCTTTGCACCGGATGGTTGGTTCGCTTGAAGAGATGGGATTTTTAACAAAAGATGCGCAAGGATACTATTCGCTAGGACTTTTATTCTTGCAATTTGGTCAGCTGGTGGCTAATCGCTTAGATATTAGAAATATCGCAAAGCCTGTAATGGAAACGCTCCGAGACGAAGTAGAAGAAGCGGTTAATTTAATTGTACGAGATGGGAATGAAGCTATGTATATTGAAAAAGTAGATACGCTTCATCCAGTGCGTCTCTACACATCAATTGGAAGGCGTTCACCTCTTTATGCGGGAGCTTGTTCACGCATTATCTTGGCGCATTTACCCGAAAAAGAACAAGAGGAATATATTACTCAAACGGAGCTGGCTCCAATAGGCATTGGAACAATTACAGATCAAAAGAAACTAAGAAATGTATTAAAAGAAGCAAAAGAAAAAGGGTATACCATTAGCACCTCTGAATTAGAAAACTTTACAACATCCGTGAGCGCGCCGATTGTAAATCATCAAAATGAAGTGGTTGCAGGCATTAGCGTAGCGGGAATTGAAGCGAGATTTCAAGGAGACAGACTGCCGTTCATTATTCAAAAAGTAACAGAAGCGGCGAGCCTAATTTCTGAAAAACTAGGTTATCAAGGATCATTAAAGTAGCATACATAGAAAAATGGAGGTAGACCATTGAAACGATTAGAAGGTAAAACAGTCGCACTCGTAGGTCAGCGTAAAGTAGAAGAAATCAGCAAAATTGTTGAAAACCTTGGCGGGACCCCGCTTGTACGACCTGCACAAGGAACAATCTTTTTAGATGACACACATTTAGAAGCAGATATTAAAGAACTGGTAAAAGGAAATTATGAATGGTTTATTTTTACGACAGGGGTCGGTACAGAAATTCTTTACAAAACGGCAGAAAAGCTAGGGCTGGCCGACGAATTTCTGTCTTCTTTACAAGCAGCTCATATTGCTGCACGCGGGTATAAAACCGTAAATATGTTAAAAAAACTCGGTGTTACTCCAACTGTTCGAGATGATGATGGAAGTACAGCGGGACTAGTCAGGGCGCTTCATTCGTTTTCTTTTGAAGGAAAGCATGTAGCGCTTCAGCTTCACGGAGATCCTGCACCAAAATTAATTGACTTTCTTTCGAATCAAAAAGCCCAATTTAAAGAGATTTTACCGTATCAGCATATTCCGCCACAAGCAGAAGTCATGGAACAGCTTATAAACGAATTAGTAAGCGGAAAAATTGATGCTGTTAATTTCACAAGCGCTCCGCAGGCGCGCTTTTTATTTTCATTTGCAAGAGAACACGGACAAGCTGATCACATTCGAGAACTCTTTAAAAGCTCTGTAGTAGCTGTATCCGTAGGAAAAGTAACCGCTGCTGCTTTAAAAGAAGAAGGAGTAGATCGTATTGTTATTCCTGATCAAGAAAGAATGGGAAGTGCAATTGTAGCTTTAGAACATTATTATCAGCAGCGTGATTAACAAAAGACCTTCTCACCTCACCGTGAGAAGGTCTTTTGTATGACTTCATCCGAGCGTTGTCGAATATTGTTTGATAATTACCTATCACCTTTTTTTTAAACACGTGCAAACAACAGATAAACATAGATTTGTTACTATTTCAGAAAATCATTTTCAAATACTGTAAAAATAGCAGAAAAAGGTAAAAATAGACGTGGATGTTAAAAAATTATTACATTCTCTTTAGCAACAACTTATATCCAACCAGCTTAAAAAATCTTGATCGCCTATTTTATCATGTTAAAAACAGTGCTGTGTAAAGTCCGGTAGATTATTTATTTTAACAGGGATATAAAGGTATATTTTTGCAGGTGAAAGATGAATGTATACACAAGCTTTAAATGTTACATTACTGAAATACAATTGTAATATTGTTATTCTTTTTTTCAACGTTTATCGTGGTATAATTTTCGTAGATTTTCATTAGCATATTTAGCTATTTATCGACAAATACAGTGAACTTTACATAAATTGTAAGACTTTTATACATATTGATACATAATTAGAAATTACTAGTTTAACAGAGCGAGAAAGCGGAGGAATTCATATTGAAAAAGAAAATGCTTTTACTTAACACAACGGTTTTATTAGGCCTGGGAGGAGTTTTATCAACTCCAGCGTATGCCTCTACCATTCAGGATATGGAATCACAAAAATCGCAAATTCAAAATCAGCGTCAAGATGTGCAATCTAACATCAAAGCAGCTTCTGATGAATTAACACGCCTTCAAGCAGAACAAGATCAAATGAAAGCACAGCTTGAGCGATTAACAATAGCAGAAGAAGAAAACAATAAAAAAGCCCAAAAAACAGAAGCCGATATTAAAGAAACGTCTAAACAAGTAGAGCAGCTTGAAAAAGAAATTAAGCTGCTTCAAGAAAAACTTGAAAAGCGAAACGATATTTTAAAAGATCGTGCACGTTCCCTCCAGGAAAGCGGCGGTAACGTAGAGTATTTACAAGTTTTACTTGGTTCTTCAAGTTTTGGTGATTTTGTAGACCGCGCGCTAGCTGTTTCAACTATTGTAGATGCAGACCGTGGTATTTTAAAAGAAACTAAAAATATGCAAGACGAATTAAAAACAAAACAAGCGGATGTTAAGTCTAAGCTTGCTAGCTTAGAAGACATGAAGGCAGAACTGGATGAAATGACTGTCCAGCTAGCAGCTCAAAAGAAACAAAAAGATGCATTGGCAAAAGAACTAAAAGATAAAGAAGCAAAAAATGAAGAACTAAAAGCTTCTCTACAATCAAAAGACAGCTCTCTTGCAAATGAACAGTCTACGCTTGAACAAAATATTAAAGATCAAAAAGCTGCAGAAGAAGCAGCAAGAAAAGCAGCTGAACAAGCGGCTAAAGAGGCAGCCAAGAAAGCAGCTGAGCAAGCCCAAAAAGCAGCGGCTGCACCAGCTGAAAAAGCCGATTCATCTTCTGTTAAGGCAGAAGCACCAAAAGCAAGCAGCAATGATGTGGCACCTACAAGCGCTCCAGCTCCAAAAGCTAGCAATGTTGTAACAGTAGGAAACCGCTGGATTGGAAACTCTGCTTACGTATTTGGCGGTGGACGCAGCCAGTCTGATATTAGCCACGGCTTATTTGACTGCTCGTCATTCGTACACTGGGCATATTCTCAAGTTGGCGTTAACCTTGGACCTCTTGGATCTGTAAGTACAGAAACGTTAAAGCATGCTGGAACACAAGTGTCTTCTAGTCAAATGCAGCCTGGCGATCTTGTTTTCTTCGATACATATAAAAAAGACGGCCACGTTGGCATTTATGTAGGAGGCGGCAAGTTCATCGGTGCTCAAAGCTCAACAGGTGTTGCAATTGCAAACATGAGCAGCGGCTACTGGAAACAAAAATTCAACGGACGCGTAGTTCGTATTTAATAGGGTATAGTAAAAAGAAAACATCCCATCTGGATGTTTTCTTTTTATATTGTAAGGAGCGTATGACTATGAATTCTATTTTTGATCATATACACCCCAACTTAGATATTTTATTTGTCGGGTTTAATCCAAGCATCCGTTCAGGTGAAACGGGTCATCATTTTGCGAATCCAACCAATCGCTTCTGGACGATTCTTCACAAAGCAGGTTTGACAGATCGTAAATATCATCCGGAGGAAGATCACTCGCTGCTCCAGCTGGGGTACGGTTTAACAAATATTGTAGAGCGTCCTACAAAAGCAGCTGATGAGATTACCAAAGAAGAATATGCAGAAGGCAGAGAAATCTTAAAGAAAAAAATAGCTACATATACGCCTAAAATCGTTTGCTTTGTTGGAAAAGGTGTCTACCAGCAGTACAGCGGACGCAAGCAAGTAAAGTGGGGTAAACAAGAGAAATCGATGGTATCAGGAATAATGGACTTTGTTGCCCCGTCTTCGAGCGGGCTCGTTCGAATGAAAGTAGATGAAGTAGTCGCCATTTATGCAGAGCTTCCGACGTTGCTGCGTACATTAAAATAGAGAAAGCCCTAGGGCTTTCTCTATTTTGTAAACGAAATATCAATTTGAATAATTTCTGATCGGCTCCCGATTCGAAGCGGAGGACCCCAAAAGCCAAATCCTGAAGAGACAATGGTATGCAGTTGGTTATTTTGCTTGTAGCCCCAATCAATTTCAAATAACCGCTTTGTGATTAAATGATTAGGTGCCATTTGTCCTCTGTGAGTATGGCCGCATAGAAGTAAATCCACGCCTGCTTGTTCCGCTTCTTTTAAAGAAAGCGGCTGATGATCCATCGCAATGACAGGAAGAGAACGATCCGTTTCACTCGCTAAATCGAAAAAGCTGTCTCGATTTTTGTCCGTCTTGTCTTTTCTGCCTATTAAATACAAGCTATCACCTATATTTAACACTTCATCCATTAAAATAGGGATGTTCATTTCTTTCATTCTCTCCACAAACTGAGGGATCTTCCCGCCGTAATACTCATGGTTTCCCAAAATTCCATACGTGCCTAAAGGCGCTTTGAGCTGCTTCATCATAGAATCCATTTCTTTTTTAAAGAATACGTGGGGATCATCGTCAATAATATCTCCAGGAAGTAAAATAAGATCCGGCTGTATCTTTTGTACATGAGTGATTAACCGCTGCAAATGTTTTTTGCCGGACAATGTGCCAAAGTGCATATCAGATGCTACAGCAATGCGAAGGTTTTTCCGATTCGTCTTTTTAGCAAGCGAAATCGTATATTTTCTTACCACAGGACTGTAAGCATTATACGTACCGTAAGCAAAAATGAATAAAAAAGCGGCAATTACGAAAAATCCAATTGAATCGATAGCTGTAGAAAGCGAAGCGCCTAGAAGAGTAAGGATATAGACGGCTAAATTACTTATAGGAAGCAAAAGAACCGAATATTGAATAAATCCTAACCAGTACGATCCCACAATTTTAAATATGCTCACTTGTTGAAACGCACGACTGATGATAAAGGAATAAGCAAAAAAGACAACGATCACTGTAAGAATCCATTTGTTTTCCACTTCAAACATTGTGTGAAACCACATCCAAGCGTTCCATCCGATGTACAGAACGAATAAATTATATAAAATAACAACTAAAATAGACCTTACTAACACACTTACTTTCATACGCTAACCTCTTTTCTTTCATCCGTAATTCCACTATAGCTCATTTTTATTGCTTCAACAAAATTTTATCTCTTCTTCTTATCAATAAAATTTTTGCTTGTCACACAAACGAAAAAACACACCTATAAAACAAGGTGTGTTTTTTGTATTAATGATGGTGATGCGCGTGGTGAAGGCTGCTAATCACAAATTCAGGCTCTGGAACGTGGAAATATTGAATCCATACGCCTTCTAAAAATTTCTCGCGTTTATCTAAAACGATATCGATATCTTTATCTGTTTTTACGATTTCATCATGTTCAGTCGGCGTATCGAATTTCCAATCATAATGCGCGTGATCACCGTGGTCGATAGTTACATATACACGAATCATTTTTCCTTGACCTTCTGGGCTAGCCAATGCATTTTTTAACACTTTTGCTGCGTTTCGATTAATTTTTACTTCCATTTTGAAAACTCCATTCTGTAACTTGGTATGTAACGTATTTTCGCAAACTTAAACGAAAAAGAGAAATTTTTTGCCTGACGCTCCGGATAGAGTTGCTTCATTCCAACGCAATACGCTACACTACACCATATTGAATGAAAAAGGAGCGTATCATAAATGAAGATTGTTATTTTAGGTGACACTCATATTCCAAAAAGAGCGAAACATTTTCCGAAAAGACTCTTAGCCGAACTGAAAACAGCTGATGCTATTATTCATACGGGGGATTTTCAAACGACAGATGTCTACAATGACCTGCGTGTGTTTGCTCCTGTACATGGGGTAATTGGAAATGTAGACAGTGAAGAGCTTCAGCAAGTACTTCCATCTTCATTACTTCTTCCGTTTGACGACGTTACGATTGGCGTAACCCACGGTCATGGCAAAGGAAAAACGACTGAAAAACGTGCACTTTTGGCATTTGAACATGAACAAGTCGACGCAGTAATTTTTGGTCATTCTCACATTCCTCTTCATAAACAAATTGGTGATATTACGTTGTTTAATCCAGGTTCCGCTACTGACAAGCGGCGGGAAAAGCAATTTTCGTTTGGACTTCTGTACATACAAAAAAACACGCTGCGTTTTGAACATGTTTTTTATGATTCTAAAGACTAAAACAAGAGAGGACTCTTGTTTTAGCATTTTTACGTTGTATGGTCTAAATGAGCAATATATTCGTGAAGCTTATTTTCTTCGTAATCATTTAAGTCATGCATCGGAATAACCTGCTGAGTTTGAGGATCCGTTCCTCGTACTTCCGCAATTTTTACTCCTTCTTTATAGATATTAAAAATATCTTGTTCTTCCCCGCGCTGAACCTTTTCTGTTTCAAACATTGAAAAAGACTTGCTGTTTTTACTTTCTTCCATTAAAATCACCTACTTTTTTTATCGTACTCTTATCTTTTCACTCCCATTGTTAATTATGTATACACTCGATGACTAAAGGAATATGAAGTCTTGCCGATAGAAAGAAAGTGCACGATCACTTTTAACTACAGAGAGAGAGGCTACATAGCATGGAGAGAGTAAGAAAAAAAAGGTCCCTTAATAACTTTAAGACAAAGCTGGTGCTAGCATTTGCAGCGATCTTATTGGTGCCATCTGTTACGATAGGTGTATCAGCTTACATAACGGCGAAACATGAAATTGAAAACCAAATTATTAACACAGCACAGCAAAATGTACAGTCTATTAATTCAGTGATTGACGATACCATTGGACCAAAAATTCATGATGTAGAGTTTTTTGCATCAGTGGTAAACAACGAGCGCTACAATGAAAAAGATATGGCTACTTTAAGGAAAAATTTTAACTTATATGCTTCGCTTCATCCAGAGGCTATCAGCATTTTTACAGGAAATCAGCAGGGAAAGTTTATTCAATCGCCTAAAAAAGTGCTACAAGCAGGCTATGATCCCAGAAAACGAGATTGGTACAAGCTAGCCATGCAAAACAAAGGAAAAACAGTTGTCACTGAACCTTATCCATCAGCCTCTACAGGTCAGACCGTTATTACTGTAGCGAAAACATCGGCGGATGGCACAGGGGTTATTGCTTTAAATTTAGATATTAGCCGCATTAATAAAGCTGTCAGCAAAGTAAAAATCGGAGAAAAAGGATATCCATTTCTTTTAGATGGAGAAAGAAAATATATTGTTCACCCTGCGGAAAAAGCAGGTACAAAAGCGACAGATTCTCTTTTTGACAAGCTTTATGCAAAGAGCTCTGGGTCTTTTGAATATACCTTTAACGGGGATGAAAAAAAGATGGTCTTTACGACAAATAAAACAACAAGCTGGAAAGTTGCAGGCACTATGTATTCATCAGAAGTTAGTGAAGCTGCACAGCCTATCTTTTACAAAACACTATTTATCATTGTAGTTTGTCTGATAATCGGGAGTCTTACCATTTTTGTGGTGTTGCAATCGATTATTAAACCGCTCAAACAGCTTAAGAATCAGGCTCTGAGCGTTAGTGAAGGAGATCTGACAACAGCGATTACCGTCAATTCAAAGGATGAAATCGGCGAGTTAGGGTATGCTTTTAGTCAGATGCAAAACAATCTTCGCACATTAATTCAAAATGTTGAAATGAGTGCAGAGCAAGTGGCTGCTTCTTCAGAAGAGCTAACGGCCAGCTCACAGCAAACGAGCGCTGCGACTGAACAAGTATCAGTTGCGATACAAGAAGTGGCTTCTAGCGCGGAAAAACAAACGGCTGTTATTGACCAAAATGCAGCTTCTTTAGATGAGATTGTACAAGGAGTTTCTACTATTGCTCAGCGTACAGAAGCTGTTTCTCAGCTATCAAATCACACAACGTCTGAAGCTGTAGAAGGCGAAAAAGCCGTGAGAGAAACGGTCGAACAAATGGAATCCATTTCTCAATCCGTTGAGCTATCTAATACAACGATTCGTACTTTGTTTCAACGTTCAAAAGAAGTTGGAACCATTTTAGAAGTAATCAGCGGTATTGCTGCTCAAACAAATTTACTAGCCTTAAATGCTGCAATCGAAGCGTCACGAGCTGGAGAACATGGAAAAGGATTTTCCGTTGTAGCAGCGGAAGTGAGAAAGCTGGCAGAACAATCACAAGTGTCCGCGTCTCAAATTTCTGAGCTTATTCAAGCTATTCAACAAGATACTCAGGAATCTGTAAATACAATGGAGCAAGTTACAAACAAAGTTGAAGAAGGACGAACAATTTCACAAACGGCTATTCAAAAATTTGAACAAATTCTAAGCAGCATGAATGAAACGACTCCGCAAGTAGAAGAAGTGGCTGCGACTGCTCAGCAAATTTCAGCAGCGGTTGAAGAGGTGGCTCGTACAGCAGGTGAAATGGCGATCCTTGCTAAAGGAAATGCAGCTACATCTGAAGAAGTGGCCGCATCAACTGAAGAACAGCTGGCTTCAATGGAGGAAATTGCTGTTTCCGCACAATCTCTGTCTCAAATGGCAGAACAATTAACAGCGCTCATTAGCAAATTTAATTTGTAAACTTTCGTCAAATCGTCATAGACCTCTTTTATATTGGAAAAAGTAGAACATACACACATGAAAGAGGTGACAGTATGATGGAGCAAACAAAAATGACCTTTGAGCCAGCTTCAATTAACGATGATATGCACGCGAAGCTGAAACAGCTAGAAGAGCAGTTTCAACAAACGTTAGGAAAAAGAGTAGCTTTAGTTGCATACGAAGCTGAAAAATAAAGAAACAAAAAAGAAAAGACGCTAGGTCTTTTCTTTTTTTGTTTCAATAAGGTTAACATACATTAAATTACAAGTTTTTTTCATATACTTTCTCAAAATGAATTATAATATAGTGTAAAATTACACTTTTATAGTGTTATTTCACTTTTAATATGGTATAATTTCACAAAAATAAAGAAAGGAGCTTACAGTTTGTGATGAAGAAAAACGTGTTGTTAGGAACTTTTTTATCTTTTTATCTAGTAGGTTCATATGCCTCCTATCATATTTATAAACAGCAGCAAAGCCGTCCTGTAACGAAAGATGTTGCTCGGCTTCTTCCTACAAAAGTCAAAGAAATAAAGCACGGAACAACTGAAAAACAGCTGAAAGATTGGGTGAAAACCGCTTCACAGCATCATGAAAAAATAGCGATTTCAGGCATGCAGCACAGTCAAGGAGGGCAGACGTATTATCCGAATGCTATTTTACTTGATATGAAGCAGTACAATAAAATTGTAGATTACAAGCCACGTCAAAAAGAAATTACGGTTCAAAGCGGGACAACGTGGAATGATATTCAGCAATATATACATAAAGACGGCCTTGCTCTTCAGGTTATGCAATCACAAAATATTTTTACCGTTGGAGGTTCTATTAGCGTGAACGTACACGGCAGAGATATTCGATACGGTTCTTTAATGGATACGGTAAAATCTATGCGTCTCCTGCAGGCCGACGGGTCTATTATCGAAATTAGCCGGACAAAACACCCTGAGCTGTTTTCTTTAGTAAACGGAGGCTACGGGTTATTTGGAGTCATTTTAGATGTGACGCTTCGTTTGACGGACGATGAATGGTACGAAGATGAAATTATCCGCTTAGATTATAGACAGTATACAGCGTATTTTAAAAACTACGTACAGCATAACCCTGACGTTCGTATGCATATGGCGCGTATTTCTGTTTCTCCTAATCAATTGCTAACAGATATGTACGTCACAAACTATCGCTTATCTTCTCAAAATACTTCTACTGTAAAAGAACCGCTCAAAACAGAAAAAATAGTGGCACTTCCTAAATTTATGCTAGGACTGTCTCGTTACAGTGACTGGGGAAAAGATATGCTGTGGGAAACACAAAAGGCTTATTTTTTAAGACAAAATGGACGGCTTGAAACAAGAAATAATGTTATGCGTTCTGAAAGTGATTTTATGGAATACGAAAGTGCTAGCCGGACGGAAGTTTTACAAGAATACTTCGTTCCGGTTGATGAATTTGCTTCTTACATCGATGATTTACGCGAAGTGTTAGCAACAGAGAAATTAAATTTACTGAACATTACTGTTCGCTATGTAGAAAAAGACAATAAAGCCGTCATGTCTTATGCAAAAGACGACATGTTTGCTCTCGTTTTCCTTATTAACCAGAAAAAAGACCATCAAGGCATGGCTGATACACAAAGAGTTGTCAGAAAAATGGTGGATGTAACGCTGCAGCACCAGGGAAGCTATTACTTGCCTTACTACGGCTACCCAAGCAAGAAGCAATTAGAAGAGGCTTACCCTCATACAACCGCCTTTTTTAATTTAAAAAGAAAATATGATTCAAAGGAAACGTTCGTTAATTTATTTTATAAGGAGTATGGAAAATGACGTACAAACAACTCTTACACTCACAAAGCCTGATGATTACTGCAAGCAGTATTGTTTTTCCTTTTTACCTTTTACTGCTTCGAAATCTTGGCGATAGTTATTCACAATTTGGCTTAGCTTACGGAATTTTTGCTTTAACCGCAGCTTTGAGTCACCCTTTAATCGGTTCATGGAGTGACAGAGTAGGAGAAAAGCGCTTGCTCATTTTATATACGTTTGGGATGGCGGTTGTTATGCTTGTGATTCCCGTTCTATCAACTATTACGCAGGTGTATATCATTCAAGTTATAATGGGGCTACTTGGAGCTCTTCAAAAAACAGCAGAAAAAATAGCGTTATCTAGGCAGACAGATCGTGCTCATACAGGAAAACAAGTAGGACACTACCATTTATGGACCTCTATATGGGCAGCTTTAGCCGTGATTGCAACAGGGTATATCATTGATTTCCTTACAATCGGCAGCCTTTTTTACATCACTTCGTTTATGTATGTAGCGGCAGGGGTATTAATATGGCAAAAACCAAAAACAGTCGAGCTTGAACGCCACCATTCGCTGTAAAAGCATATATGGACAGGTCACTTGAATTTTTTAGTTCGTATTATAAGATACTATAAAAAATTTATGTTCTCCCGATATAAGTACTGAAAGGAGAAACGTTTATGCAAGGTATAAGTATATCAGGGCAAGATGCATGGTCTTCTATTATAGTATCGTTCGCTATTTTCATCATTATATGGGGTCTGATTCCAGGCTTAACTATAAAGTATGTATGTAAAAGTCAAACACTAGGTATAGCAAGTTTTTTTGTTGGTATTGCCTATGGGGTTAAAGCAGGTCATTTCCTTATTTAAATACGATTTGGTGTAAGTAAGGAAGCTTGGACCGCTATTAGCTAAGTGGGAATCCCTTTTATTTCCTGTTATTTTTTTAGAGCAATTCTCCATAATAACAGTTAAAGAGGTGAATCCGATGACAGATAACAATGTTGGGTTTGGAGTTAGCGGAGGCGAAGAGACGAGAAAAAAATCTACTGTTTCTAGTGAAACTCCTATATCTAGTGATGTACAACAAAATCAGAAACAAGATAACTACGAAAAGCTTAGCCACCAACTAAATTCATTATCTGATGATGAATTTAGAGCAGATCGTGATGAAGATTAAGGGTTTCCTATCAAAAAAGGATATTTAAATTAAATAAAGTATTATGAAAGTAAACTAATTGGATTCCATGGCTTTAACGTGATAGCATTAACTACTGGTACAAACATACCACTTGACTATTTTGACATGCTATTTTGTCAAAGTTCTTAGTTATTTCTTTGATAACTGAGAATCCATTTGTAACCTTTAAGTAGAGATATAAAGGTAATCCTTCACTTTAATAAGTGAAGGATTTTTTTTATCATTTCGTAATGGTTTTGCGATGATTTGGATTAACGGGGATAAAACAGATACATTGTATACAATGTAAACGTCGTCATGTATAATGTAACTTATTCTTAGTTGAAAACTTGAATGAGCAAGGGAGACATACTCGAGATAAGCGGAGGCATACACCAGTGTCTAAGAAAATACATGATTTTAATGATATTATCCGAAAGCTGCGCAAAAAACTTTTTGGAAAAGGTCCAGAACGAATTCATACTGTATTTGTTCAAAATATGGCTATTTCAACTTTGTACGGCAACTTAACGCCAGCTGAACAATTTATCGCGAGAACAACCGAAGGTAAAGAGACGGTACATATGGCAAGAACAAAGCTTATTCAAAACCTTTACGCTTCATCTCCTCCAGAGGGGCTTGAAGACTTGTTAGGAGCTAAGCTGGAGTACTTATTTTCTGATATCAAAGTAGAAGAAGATATCGCTGTTTCTGTGTTTGTGTTTGAAACCAATATTCAGTAGAACAACGTAAAATACATAATTTAATTAAATGAAAGAGAAGTAGGATCTGCTTGTTTTTTATTTGATTTTATTATAGATAATGATGACTGATATACTGTAAAGAAAGTGCAGGATTATTAGGCAGCATTCAAAAACCTTGTGTAAAAGGTGTTTTTGAGTGCTGCCTTTTTTAGTTAAGGAGGAGTTTTATGGCATTTCACAAGCCGGATAAAATGTTAAACATCGCTTTAGAAGCGGGGGTTTCAAAAACGAAGCTATCCCTTTCTTCCATTCTCATGCTTGGGTTTTTAGGAGGCGCGTTTATTGCGCTTGGTTTTTTACTAGATGTACGCGTCATTGGTAATTTACCGGCTGAATGGGGAAGTTTATCGAATCTTTTAGGAGGGGCCGTCTTTCCTGTAGGTCTTATGCTGGTCGTACTTGGGGGAGCGGAGCTTATTACGGGGAATATGATGTCTGTTTCCATTGCCCTGTATGCAAGAAAAATTTCACTTCGTCACTTGTTTCATAACTGGTTTTGGGTCACGCTTGCTAACTTTTTAGGTGCTGTGTTTATTGCATATTTCTTTGGACATATTGTAGGTTTAACAGAAACAGGGCCTTTTTTAGATAAAACGATAGCAATTGCTCAAGCTAAAATTGATGATTCGTTTTTTAAAACGCTTATTTCTGCTGTGGGCTGCAACTGGCTTGTATGTTTAGCTATTTGGCTTTCATACGGCGCTGACGATGTTACGGGGAAAATTCTTGGTATTTGGTTTCCGATTATGGCATTTGTTGCGATTGGCTTTCAGCACGTTGTAGCCAATATGTTTATTATTCCCGCCGCTATTTTTGCAGGTCACTTTACATGGATTGATTTTATTGCAAATATTATCCCTACCTTTATTGGAAATATGATAGGAGGAGCTGTATTTGTAGGCCTTATTTATTTTTCTTCTTATCAACGGAAACAAAAAGAACAATTAAAAAAAGCTTCTTAAGCGGTTTTATCAGTTGTCATAAAAAAAAAGCAGTCTCTTAGTAAAGAGGCTGCTTTTTTGATAATGAAAGGTGAAAAAATGTACTTTTAACAATTTATGTATGATAACATATAAAACAATTAAGGTTCGGTAAAGGGTCAAGTTCGTTTTTTATTACCATAATAATATTATGGTTAACTAGATGGTAGAGAATACATTGGCAAGGGAGAGAAAGAAAGAGTGAATATTGGTATAGGATTGATTCTGCTATCTGTCGCACTACTATTTCTTATATCAGGAATGTTTTTACGCAAAAAGAGAAAAAAGGTATGTAGCAACAGTTTGTTAATCGCAGGAACATTGATTTTATCAGCAGGTCTATTATTAATCACTGGTGTATATGATCCGTATGCAAATCATATTTAATAGCGTATTAAAGGAGAGTGAAAAAATTGAAGTTCATGTTTGCTGTTTTATTGATTATATTTGGCAGCATTTTAGTTGGGTTGACCAGTAACAGTCTAGGCGCGACAGGTAATAACATCATGCATTTATCTGGAATTGGGTGCTTTATAGCAGCTATTTTTATAGTGAAAGGCAAAAAAGATATTAAACGCCGTACAAAAAGGGAATGCGATGTTTAATCACGCATTCTTTTTTGATGTGAGCAGTTCTAGGCCTTTGTCGTCCACTTTTTCTTAAGATTATTATAAAATAGAAAGTAACAGCTATACATACAGCAGTAAGGTGGTATTTAATATAATGAAACAATCTAGCAAAACGATCGGTATCGTAGCGCATGTCGATGCAGGAAAGACAACGTTTTCCGAACAGCTTCTTTATCATACCAAAAGTATTAAACAACGAGGAAGAGTCGACCACAAAGATTCCTTTCTTGATACCCATACGATTGAAAAAGAACGAGGAATTACGGTATTTGCCGATCAAGGAACTTTTTCATATAACGGTTCTACTTACTATTTAATTGATACGCCTGGCCACGTCGATTTTTCACCTGAAATGGAACGTTCTATTCAAGTGATGGACTATGCAATTGTTATCTTAAGTGCAGTAGAAGGAGTCGAAGGCCATACAGAAACCGTTTGGCAGCTGCTTCAAAAACATCGTGTGCCCGTATTCTTTTTCATCAATAAAATCGATCGTGTAGGAGCAAATCCTGAACGTGTTATAAACGATATTAAACATAACTTAACCCCCGATGTTTTTGACATAACGTCAGAGCTTATAGATGGCTCGTTAAGTGAGGAACTTATTGAATTTATAGCTGAAAAAGATGAAGAGCTTTTAGATGCATTTATGGAAGGCAAGAATGATCAAGCTTATTGGAAAGCAGCTATGCAAAAGCTTATTCAAACCAATCAGCTTTTCCCGTGTGCTTGTGGTTCAGCTTTACAAGATATCGGCATTGAAAGTTTTTTAGAGAAGCTCGATTTGCTAACAGAAACTCGCTACTCGAAGGAAGAAGCATTTTCAGGTCGTGTATATAAAATTCGGCACGATGAAAACGGCATGCGCATCACGTTTATCAAAGCTCTAAGCGGGACAATGCAGGTGCGTGATGAAGTGGCTTATGAAAAAAACGGAGAGCTATACGAAGAAAAAATCACTCAAATTCGTGCTTATAACGGGAGTACATTTAAAAACGTAAATGAAGGTTCAGCTGGCGAACTTTTTGCGGTTACAGGGTTGTCTTCAGCATCGATTGGAGACGGTCTTGGAACATTAAAAGAAAGCCGCTCCTACGAACTTTTGCCTACGTTAAAATCAAAAGTTGTTTTTGAGCCTTCTGTTCATCCAAAAGAAGGAATTAAACTTTTTCAATTATTAGATGCTGAAGACCCTTCTTTACATGTGACGTGGGAAGAAAGGACTCAAGAGCTTCATATTCATGTGATGGGAGCAATTCAGCTAGAAGTTCTCGAAAAACTGATAAAAGAACGTTTTAATATAAACGTACAGTTTGAAGAACCAGAAATTTTGTACAAAGAATCCATTCAAAATACAGTGATGGGCTACGGGCATTTTGAACCGTTGAAACACTATGCAGAAGTTCATTTGAAAATAGAAGCAGCGGAACGAAACAGCGGAATTACTTTTGAAAATGCTTGTCACGCCGACGATTTATCCGTGGGGTATCAAAATCTAGTCCGTCAGCATATATTTGAAAAGCCGCATCATGGTTTGTTAACGGGTTCACCTATTACTGATATAAAAGTGACATTATGTACTGGACGAGCTCACAACAAGCATACAAGCGGAGGAGATTTTAGAGAAGCAACGTACCGTGCACTGCGACAAGGGTTAGAAAAAGCAGAAAATATTGTGCTAGAACCGTATTATGATTTCAAAATTAAAGTAGATATTGATCAAATGGGGAGGGTATTAGCGGATGTTCAAAGTGCAAACGGTCGCTTTGATTCCCCTGAAACAACCGGAAACAAAGCGATTATTACAGGCAAAGTTCCTGTTGCTACTTTTATGACCTACGGTTCGACGCTAGCATCTTTTACGCATGGAAAAGGAGCGATGTCTCTGTTATTCGGAGGGTATGAACGCTGTCATAATGAAGCAGAAGTGATTGAACAAATCCGCTACAATAAAGAGGCGGATCCCGAATACAGCTCATCATCCGTCTTTTGCGCCAAAGGACAGGGCTATACGGTTTCTTGGAAGGAAGCAGAGGAAAAAATGCACTGTTTATAAAAAGCACTGTAGCGATTGCTACAGTGCTTTTTTCGTAGCAATCTTTGCAATCTTTCAACAGCTGTTTTCTCCATACCTTTACAATAAAAACCACATTATAGTATAGTTTACTTATATTTCTAAAAAAGAGGTGACAGAAACGTGGATGCTACTGTTAATACAACTAAAAGCGGTATAATAGGTGGGATTCTTGGAGGAATTTCACTTTTATACGTCATTATTAATACTTTATTGATCCTTAACTTTTTTATAGGACTTATTGCGGCTGAAAAGCTTCAAGGACTGCCTATTATCGCACCTATCTTTTTAGTTCCGCTCATGATTGTTCCTGCAATTATTGGGTTTTTTATAAAAAAAGACAAGCTCTGTCTATGGGCGATTATTTTAAATATCATCTTGTTTCTTGTACCAATTGGCTACCATGTTATCGGTACATTAGTATTTGGCCCTTAATTAAAAAAACGAACAAACTTCAATATAAAGTTTGTTCGTTTTTTTATATCATATAACCTTCTATAACCACTATTGAGCGGGAGCAGTAGCTGTACTGCTGTTTTCGTCTTTCACCATCATCCTTACGCCTTGTACAACCGCAATTCCTTCCCACTTATCAAGATCAGGTTCGAGAAATTCTAAAGCAAACGTGTGGGGACGTAATGACAGAAAGGAAGAGAGTGTGCGGACTTGAATAATAGGAACGCCGGAACGCAAAACGTCGAATTTGCGATCTGTTATATTCCCAGTAATTTCATATGTATCGCCATCGTTTCTGATATAAAGATACTTCTTTTTAAAAAAAGTAAATTTTCGCTGAATCATGCCAACTTCATTTCCGTGGGAATCAGAAATAATCAGCTTCGGCATAAGGGCAAACATTTTAGATTTACCTGTAAATATAATTTCTTCGTCCTTTAAAATCTCAAATTTATTAGCAATAGATAACTTATATGCGACATTTCCAATAACGTCTTGTGATTCATTATAGATAGGAGATTCACCTAACTCGAAAAACTTATCTTGCAAGATAATCCCTTGTTTCTCCATTTAAAAACCTCATTTTACAATATATTACCATATTTTACGCCTTTCGGGTTTGGTGAGACCGTTTTCATGGGTATTATTAAATAAAGTTCATCCTTACGTGCTACGGATAATGAGAAGAATGAAAATAGGTTTCAAAGCTCATAATGTGTAAAGGAGACCTGCTTGTTACAACACCAGGTGGAACGTAAAGTAATTTGTTAGATATACATAAGGAGATGATACTTTATGCCTCAATGGCACCCGCATCGTGAACAAAAAAATTTACCTGATGAATTTCCTGTTAATCCGCTTTTTTCTCGACAAGGAGAAGTGACGATTCCAAGGCTGCGTATCAGTGATCAAGGTATGCTTCCAGAAACAGCTTATCAAATCATTCATGACGAAATTGCTTTAGACGGAAATGCCCGTTTAAATTTAGCTACGTTTGTTACTACGTGGATGGAGCCTGATGCAAAGCGTTTGTACGGAGAATCTTTTGATAAAAATATGATCGATAAAGACGAGTATCCGCAGACAGCGGCTATCGAAGAGAGATGCGTACGTATTTTAGCGGATTTGTGGAATTCACCTAATCCTGATACAACGATGGGCGTTTCTACTACAGGCTCATCTGAAGCATGTATGCTTGGCGGACTGGCTTTAAAAAGACGCTGGCAGAAACTGCGTAAAAGTAAAGGGCTATCAACGGACCGCCCGAACATTGTATTTAGTTCATCCGTTCAAGTAGTGTGGGAGAAGTTCGCAAACTATTGGGACGTAGAACCTCGTTATGTGAACATTAATCCAGATCATCCTTATTTAGATGCAGAAGGCGTCATTAATGCGGTTGACGAAAATACAATTGGCGTCGTACCGATTCTTGGAGTGACGTATACAGGAGTTTACGAACCAATTGCTGCTATCGCAAAAGCTTTAGATGAGTTACAAGAAAAAACAGGGTTGGATATACCTATCCATGTAGACGCTGCTTCTGGAGGTTTTATCGCTCCATTTCTTCAACCAGACCTTATCTGGGATTTCCGCTTGCCGCGAGTAAAGTCCATTAACGTATCAGGACACAAGTATGGTTTAGTTTACCCTGGTTTAGGGTGGGTGATTTGGAGAGAAAAAGAAGACTTGCCTGAAGATCTTATTTTTCGCGTTTCTTATTTAGGAGGCAACATGCCAACTTTTGCGCTCAACTTCTCTAGACCAGGAGCACAAGTTCTTTTACAGTACTACAATTTCTTGCGTTTAGGTAAAGACGGCTATTATGCCGTGCAAAAAACCTCCCAAGAAAACGCGCTGTTTCTCAGCAAAGAAATTGGAGAAATGGAAGCGTTCGAAATTCTTGCTGATGGTTCAGATATCCCGGTTCTTGCTTGGAAACTGAAAGAAGGATATACACCAAACTGGACGCTTTATGATTTGTCTAGACAACTGCGTACGTATGGATGGCAAGTTCCTGCTTATCCACTACCTGCAGACATGGAAGAAATAACAATCATGCGCATTGTCGTTAGAAATGGATTTTCAAGGGACCTGGCTCATTTATTTATGGTTAATTTCAAACAAGCCGTTGAATTTCTTAACTCATTGGATAGACCTGTTCTTAAAGACACGAAATACGACAATGGATTTCATCATTAACATTTGTTACGAAAACACAAAGCCGTGTTATGAAAAATTGCATGGCTTTGTGTTTTTTTATGCATAAAAAGATAATTTTTTCAAAAAATTCCATAAACAACACAAGAAAATATTCTTATATTTTCTTAATTTTGGTATAATAACCCCTAAGGTTTTATAGTTCTTTAGAATTATATAAAACCTAAAAAAAAGATAAAAAAAGGGGATAATAGTCTATGAAAATGTTGAAAGTTGCTTTTGGTATTCCACTGTTAGCTATATTGCTAGCAGCCTGTAGCGAGGAGTCCAGTGAAACTGTATCGCAAAAAGAAGAGCCTACAGAGAAATCAACAGCGGTTCATACGAAAGAAAATGGCAATAAAACGGCTGTAAAAGAATCATCGCCGAATACATTACAAACAAAAGCATCCACAATTAAAAAAGCAGTTAATTCTAAAGAAGCTGATCGCGATTACTTATTAAACATAATGAATGGTTATCAGTATATCCAAGTAGGTGACAATCAGTATATTTACTATGGCATTAATCAAGAGCAAAATGTTTTTTGTATGATGGAAGTTAATTTTGACGCCAGTGGTGATTATGTAGAAAACATCAATTTTGTTGATAATGCTTCAGAAGAACAAATTGCTTTGCTTCAAAACCAAATACAAGAACAACAAAAGCAATTATCAGACTTTGAACAGCAGCAAATGGAAAAGGAATTAGATGATTACTATGCGCAGCTAGAAGAAGACCGACAAAAAGAAGAAGAGGCGCAGGCCAAAGCTGATGCAGAAGCTGAAGCTCAGGCAGAAGCAGATCGCAAAGCGCAAGAAGAACGTTTAGCAGAAGAAGAGAAGAAACAGCAGGAGGAAGAGGAAGCTCAGGCAAAAGCGGATGAGGAAGAAGCTCAGGCTGATTCGGAAGATGAGGTCCAAACGGAATCGGAATCAGAACCAGAGCAAGAAGAAGATACAGAAGCAATTGAGGAAGAGGAACCAGCCGAACAAACAGTTTCCCAAGAGCAAGCTATCCAGCTAGTTCGTGATCAGCAAGGCATATCTGAAGATTCACCTCTCCTTGTAACATATGATCACGTTGACGATTCAGGAAACTATATTATCCATGTTTATGAAAATGTTGTGGATAATGAAGAAACAGGAGAGGAACATACAGCTAAACAAGGTTGGTATCAAGTAAGTCCTAGTGATGGGTCCATTACTGATGTTACGGTAGATGGTTACTAATAGAAAGAAAAAAGTTTATTAAAAGAAGCGTTCCTAAAAAGGAATGGCTTCTTTTTTTAAGGTATAATTTTTATTTTATAGGAATCCCCTGAAAATATTTTATTAGACTTGGAGGACCACTTTTGCACAAATTAAAATACATTTCGTTATTTATGTTTACTTTTTTATTTTTACAAGGATGCGAAGAAAAATCGAATTCTATGATTCGAAGTGAGTCAGCTAGACCTGAAGTAATAAAAGAAGAAAAAAAAGAGAAGAAAAATATGACAGTGGTTTATGATAAAGCAAAATGGCATTATGAGGGAGACTTTCCAGAAGGGTTAGATGATAAACAAGGTTTTGTACATACGGGAATGTATCTAGGGTGGATTATTGAGAACCATTTATATAGCAAAGAATTTAAAGAAGCGGCTGCTAATGAAATCATCAAATTTAAACAAAAGAAAATGACAGGAACTGAAATATACATGAACTGGGATGGTGTATTTGTAAGTGATATGTTAAATGAGAAGGGTAATGCCTTTACAAAATCCTATTTTGACTTTAAAGACGGTGTTTATTTGGATGATTATGAAGAAGTATTTCCTCATGTGAAATCTCTTTACGAAGTGAAAGACACATGGGGAAATTATGAAACGTTAAAACCGAAACTTAATGAGCGTTTTAATAGCTGGAAACATAAAAAAACAACGACCAAGGGGAATACGATGTTTACAATTGACGATTATATTAGTTCCTTAAAAGAAAATCTTCAAAAAAATGAACATGTATTGATTGCAAACATAAAAGAGATACAGACTTTTCATTATTATGAAGGAATTGATTTGCTGGACTTTGAGATTTTTATGCAACCGTTTGATTTGTCTATTATGATGTTTTCTATGGATGATGAAGCGAATGAAGGTTTTTATGAAGGAAATGACAGAAAGATTTTTTCAGGTAGTCATCCTTTATTTGACGAGACTCAATACTATGATCTTCCTGCTGAAAACTCGGGCGCTTTTTGGGAGTTTTATGAGCAAAATGAAGAATCCATCTCTGCTGCTGAAGAAGAAACTATTGTAAGGTGGTTTGTTTCCTGCTGGAATAAAGCGGGTGGCAAAAGCTTTGAATTGCCTGTCTATTTAGACTTCCATGATGATATAAAATCTTTTGATTTACATAAGAACAAGTGGATAGATAGTGAAGAAAAGTGGGCTGAGTAAAAGTAGATTTACATACCCACTAAACCTAAGTGAAAATAAATAAGGTCAAAGCAAGCGGGAAGTTTTATTCATTTCTAATTTTAAAGTTTGTTTTCCGCTTTCTTATAATATAAGGGGTGACTAGCTTTGAGAATTGTAGAGACGACTATTTTTACCATCGAACCTGATGATAATTGTTTAAATATCATTGATGCAGATTACAAAGATGAATATGGACTGGTCTTAGTTCAAAAACGCCATAATAGATTCGAATTGTCTGTAAACGGTACTACTCTTTATCCACGTTTAAAAATAAACTATCCTTTTGTCAGATGGATTGATTATAATCATTTTTTGATAATGAATCCTAGAACTAAGGGAGAAAAGCACAATTTGTTTATTATGAATATCGATGGAGAAGTCATACGGTCATTCTATTGTGGAGATGCTGTGCAAGACGTAGCGGTTAGTAAAGAAGGAATATGGTGCAGCTATTTCGACGAAGGCGTTTTTGGTGAAGGGATATCAACAGAAGGGTTAGTATTATTTGATAATACAGGTTCCCCAACTTTTCAATATCACACTCATTTACCAGATGCTCCATCCATTGCAGATTGTTATGCAATTTGCAGAGGTAAAAATACGACACTTTGGTTATATCCATATACAGATTTTGAGTTAATTGAAGTAAATCCCGAGAAGAATTCTTTTATTGCACATCAAACTCCTGAAACGTTACATGGATCACAAGCAATAAGTATTAGAGGAGAATATAGCTATTTTTACAGCCCATACAACAAGGAAGGAACTTTATACAGTTGGAAAGCAGAAGACAGTGGTGCTAAAAAAATAGGTAAGTTAAGCGGAACCCTTAGAGGACTAGATACAAGGCAAAAAGCTCATTTTATAGGGATTGAGGAAAAGAGCATAAAAGTTTACACCATCATCAACCCGAAAGAGTATTAAAACATAAAATTCGACTTACACAGATGCGTTTATTCAAGGATTAGAATCTATTTTAACTCAGTATCCAATTAAAGAAATTTAAATTATATAAATCAAAGAGGTAATGTATTTTATGAAAAGTTGGTTCAAAAAACATTCTACTAATAAAAAACATGAGGATAGCAATACATATTGGCAATTAGATAATGTTTATGAAAGAAACAAAGAATCTCCTTATACATTTTACAAGCCAAGCAAAGCGGTGACGGATAAATTAAAAGCGGGAGACCTGGTGAAGTTAGTTTTCTTTAGTGATTCAGATACAGCTGGTTACAAAGGAGAAAGAATGTGGGTGGAAATTACGGATAGAAACAAAGAGAACTTTGTTGGAAAGCTTGATAATGAACCTTATCATTTAAAGGGCTTAAAACTTGGTCAAATCCTGCATTTTGGCACTGAACATATTTGTGATACTGAATATGAAGACGATGACGCTGCAAAGATGGACTATTACTTTAATACCCTCGTAACAGTTAGCAATGATGTTTTAGAAAGAAACGAGTTTAATTTTCTGTTAAAGGATAAACCAAATGAACCAAATGATTCAGGATGGGTTATCTTTAGCGGATACGAAGACGATGAATTTACTAGTAATCCAAATAATTTTCAAATTGTAGCTCTAGGAGTTGCTTTAAATGTTGATGACTCAATTTTAGCTTTTATAAATAAATCACCGCTATGTGCTTACGAAAGAAATGAGTTTGGGAAATTTGATAGAATTCATGACTACGATTGGGAAACATACCTTAGTGAGTGAAAGCTTGCAACTAGTAACTTGAAAAGTTTGTATGACAAGCGAACGGAGGGGAAGAAGTTGTTCTTTTTCCCTTTCTTTGTGCTTCTACATCAAATATAGCTACTTGAAACTCGGGATACAAAATTGTAAAGTTCTAGGATAAACCATAAGGAGTTACTTGATTACATATAAAATGATACGTACTGGCGTATTCAGGCGATTGTGATTAAGTGAGCGGTCATTTTAACCATTTCTAAGATATAATCTATAGCTTGTACTATTTCACATTTGACTTTAAAAGCATCATTCAGTCGATTTTTAAGAGTTCTGTTTACAGCTCCAAATTAAAATCATGAGAGTAAAACCAGCTGACTTGAAAACAAATCTACACACTTTAAAGAAAAAGCAAAAGGTGATAGACATTCCAAGGTTCTAAGAGCAAGGGAGACCTTAACGATTTTATTTCTTTTTCTAGTTTACATAATATATATTCTAGGAACCAATAGGTA
Source organism: Priestia sp. YIM B13490 (assembly GCF_042787735.1). Lineage (NCBI taxonomy): Bacteria > Bacillati > Bacillota > Bacilli > Caryophanales > Bacillaceae > Priestia > Priestia sp. YIM B13490. The sequence continues at coordinate 638,831 of NZ_JBHZOT010000003.1, read as the reverse complement.
AAACGCGAATTCTGTCTCAAAAACAAAGTATACTTATGATAGTGAGACAGAATTTAAAAATGAGATAGGGTTTGTATTTATATGATTTAACTCACTAAACTAATTATCAGCAATATTTGTTTAATTAGAACAAATGCGGATATGATTTTATAGAATGCATATTGATTTCACCAGATTGTTTTTAAGTTTGATCAGTTCAATTTATATTTATAGATTTTGAAAAATAAATGAGTTTACTTGTAGGATTTAGATTTTATACTCATTTATTTTTTCTCATCGTATTCTCAATAAACTCTTTGCAAATTGATAAAATCTGTTTACGTTTAGTTTAATCTTTTAAGGATTTATTTGCTACAGAACGTATATTTTTCATTTAGTACATATGTTTGCATTGAATGGATTTTTATTCATTTATAAAAGTGAAAACCTCGTATTTCCTGTAATAAAATACACTAATTAGTATTTTTATTCTGTCTGATTTCTTGTTAAAATCACTAAAAACCCCTTTCTTATCAGCTTTTTAGTGATTTTAGTTGTAGTTTCCTTTTTCATCGGGTATAATATTAAACAAATAGATGACGGTATAAATTGGATGTCATTATCCAGTTTTAAAGGAGCGATACTCATGAACATTACAATTTATTATGGAAATCATGAAGATAAAACAATTCATACAATGGATTGTCACGTAGATATCGATTTAGATGATGAAGATATGGTAGCTTTAACAGAAGCTCGTTAATGAATATATAAAAGGCTGTGGATGCTTTTCATCTGCAGCCTTTTATTTTTTGCTCCCCCTCTCCTCTTTAATTTCTACTAACCGCTACGTTTTACAAACCTTAGTTACTTTTATTATAAAATTTCAAATTCTCCGTTAACTTCTCTTTACTTTTCGACACATTTTTTGTATCATTAGATAAGAACGTATGTTCGTTTTATTTTTATCGTATTGATGATCACAAGGAGTGTTTTTGAATGACGGTACGAAAAAGAAAAAGAAAGAAGCTCCCTCCTACCCTATCCAATACAGGCTTTATTGGAGCAACGTTTGCTGATACAAATGAATTAGCACGCAATGAATATCACTTTCCTCGTAAGCAAATGAAAATTACCCATCATGTCTTAGATGCCTTGCTTCAAGGGGCAACGCACTTATTTCAACAGCATAAAGTTGAAGCCGCTATCTCATGCGTGTACCTTCCTAAGTACAAGAAGATTGGTTTAGTCCTTTCTAAACAGCCTTTTGGCCGCAATGAAGGCATTGGGTATTTTATTAATTACTTAAAGGAAATCGGACATATTGAGTGGGATGAAAAAACGAAAGACTACGAAATACATAATACGAGTTTTATCGGCGTGGTATTTGCAGATCTAGAAAAAATTGCTAAGTTCACCTTCGACTTTGAGCTGGAATTGCTGTCGAAATTCGTTAAAGATTTAATTATTCCTGCCAAAGAGCTGTTCTTGCAGCATAATGTAAAAGCGTATCTCTCCGGCGTTGAAAATGAAGATCAGCATAAAGTAGGGTTTGTTTTATCGATCAAGCCTTATGATGAACGTAAGGAAGCAGACTTATATTTTGTGGAGTATTTAAAAGAACGTGGTTTATACGAAGAGGACGAGTCTGAAGAAGAGCTAGTACCTATTCATACAAAATGGAGCTTATTTAAATAACATACGTTATACCCGCTGTCTTAATACTTAATAAGATAAGCGGGTCTTTTTTTGCTTTTTACTAAAACTCAAAACAAATTAGTAGCAAGTACTAATAGTTAGTAATATAATAATAGTAATGATAAAAAATCATTGATATCTATAATATAAGGAGTCGTTTTTATGATTCAACTAAAAGATTTAGTTCCAAGTGAACATTACAACTTAACAGAGGAAATTGAAAAACATGCATCCGATCAGCTTGCGTTAAAGTGGCAGGACGCTGACGGTGCGCGTGAGGAAATTACATATAACCAGCTGTTAGCAAAAGCCAATAAAGTGGCAAACGGGTTAACAGAGCTAGGTTTAACAAAAGGCGATCATGTCTTGGTTATTGCACCTCGCCTTATTGAATCGTACGCTATTTACTTAGCATGCTTAAAAGCAGGTATTATTGTAATTCCTTCTTCAGAACTATTACGCGCAAAAGATATCCAATATCGTTTACATCACGCTGAAGCAAAAGCGATTATTTCTTACCATCCTTTCTGCAATGAGATCGATAAGATTGAAAACTTCCCTACTTCTCTACAACATAAAATTACGTTTGGTGCTGATGTTACGTCATGGACGCGCTTAGAGTCACTTACAGCGGCTGCATCAGAACAGTTCCAAGCAGCTAAAACAACTAAGGATGATACGGCATTCCTTCCTTATACATCTGGTACAACAGGACAGCCAAAAGGCGTTGTTCATACTCATGGATGGGCTTATGCTCACCTTCGTATCGCAGCTGCTGAATGGTTAGATATTAAAAAAGGCGATACGGTCTGGGCAACAGCAGGTCCTGGTTGGCAAAAATGGATTTGGACTCCGTTTTTATCTGTACTTGGACAAGGTGCAACAGGCATTATCTATAACGGACGTTTTGAACCTAAAAAGTTTTTAGAAATTTTACAGGATGAAAAAGTAAACGTACTGTGCTGCACGCCAACAGAGTACCGCTTTATGGCTAAAATTGATGAGCTTGAACGTTTTGACCTGTCTCACCTTCATAGCGCTGTATCTGCCGGAGAACCGTTAAATGAAGAAGTGATTAATGTGTTTAAAAAATATTTTAATATCCAAGTACGTGATGGATACGGTCAAACAGAGAATACTCTTTTAATCGGTACATTAAAAGGTGTAAAAACAAAGATTGGTTCAATGGGTAAACCGATGCTTGAAGGGTTTGTAGAAATCATTAATGAAGACGGCGAACCTTGTAAGCCTGGAGAAGTTGGGGACATTGCCGTTCGTAGAGACCTCCCTTCTCTTTTCAAGCACTACTATAAAGACATGGAGCGCACTGAGAAAACGTATAAAGGAAACTACTATTTAACAGGTGACCGCGCTTCTAAAGATGAAGATAACTATTACTGGTTCCAAGGACGCGGAGATGATATCATTATCAGTTCCGGCTATACAATTGGGCCATTTGAAGTTGAAGATGCATTAATTAAGCATCCAGCGGTGAAAGAATGTGCCGTTATAGCTAGCCCAGATGCTGATCGCGGCCATGTTGTAAAAGCGTATGTTGTTCTTGTCGATCATGTAAAAACAACAGATACAGGTTTTATTAAAGAGCTGCAAAATCATGTAAAGGCTCTAACTGCACCTTACAAGTATCCTCGCGTAATTGAATTTATTGATGAATTGCCAAAAACTAATTCAGGTAAAATTCGACGTGTGGAACTTCGTGAACGCGAGCAACAAAAAGCATAATAAATGAAAAAAAGACGTATCTGTTAGGATACGTCTTTTTTTATTAGATAGCACGCTGTGAAGTACGAACATCCACCGTTAAAACACCGGTATTTACGTTTGCGTACGCTTTAATGATGACAGGGTAATCTTTGTTGTTTGTAAACTTAAAATCAGGTCCTCCCCACGATACAGTTGCATCTCTTCCTGCTGGTACATAACCTACATGTTTTGAATGGTGAGATCTAGCTGTCACTTGAAGACCAGCGCCGTCAATAGCATTAAATAGCGTAGAAGATGTTTGGCAGATCCCTCCGCCAATTCCCATCACCAGCTGTTTGTTGATGATTTCAGGAGCAGGCTGATAGCCTCTTTCTGCTGTGCGCTCCCCAACTGTTTGATTATAAGAAAATGAATCTCCAGGACCTAATACAACGTTGTTAATCGCTTCTGCGGATAGCTGAACATTTCTGTTTCGACTTGTATCACTTGGACGAAAACGTGTAGAATAGGAAGCTAACGATACATCAGCGATCCCTTGAGCAGATGCTGCCGTTACATTTGGAGCGGTTTCGTAAATCGGAACCTTCACATCCAATTGTTTCGCATTTAAGTTCTGTAGATTTTTAACAAGCTCTGCTTCTTTTAAAATGATTTGTTTGGAACCGCCGGTTAACGATCCATTTGCATCCATTTTTATGTTTTGCATAGGCGTGTCGATCCCTTTTGCCAGCTCAGACGCTAAATGCTTAATTTCTTGGTCGTATACGTCTTTATCCTTGTAATGAACCGGCTTGAATTCTTTCATTACTTTTCCTGTGCGGGAATCTTTCAGCTGATACGTCAGGTCTTCGACTTTAAGGACTGGTTTTTTCTTTTTCTCAGTCTTTTTTTCTGCTTTTTTCGCTGCTTGTTTTTGTTCTATCGCGGCTGTTTGCTTTGCAGAATGATTGGTATACATGCTGTACGCAATAAACGCACTAACAATTGTCGCGCCAAGCAAAAGCGCCCCTAAGACTTTCTTCATGTAATTGAATCCCCCCATATCTCGGCTTTACCTCAATATGTTTTTTCTATAAAAATATGTATACATTCATTTTATACAAACATCTTGTAAAAGACGATCTGCCAAAGTGAACAATCACCATTTTTTATATTTTTTTCTTTGTTCAACACATGAGGTAAAGCCGAATGATGTTCATAGACCCCATTTTTTCTTATGAACTCAATAGAAAACAAATGTTGTATGCGTTTCCTGTTATTACTATTCTTATATATAATAGCACGAAAACAAGGATTTTTTAACGAATTATGGTAATTATTTTAAAATTTTTCTGACAATTTCCGCAGTGTTGTTCATTTTTCTATGGGCATTATACATGGTATAATGGTAAAAATGGAATTTGTTTTATGAGGAGGATTTACGCTTGACTGAACGTTATAGCAAAGAAGAGATTAGTCATCAGCTAGAAAGTATAGATCATGTAAAAGAAGCTCTTTTAAAATATAAAAACACCGTAATCGGTGAGAAATATGATTTGCTTCCCTACCATTTAACTTCAACAAAAGAGGCAATCTTAAAGACCATTCACGATAAAAAAAGCTGTATTGTTAGCGATATCACAAAAGTACTTGGGCTCTCACCTGGTGCTATCACCATTGTATTAAATCAATTAGAAGATGATGAGCTTGTGAATCGTATTTATAAAAAGCAAAACCGCCGAAGCGTGTGGGTAGAGTTGACGGAAAAAGGCGAAAAAGTTGTCGAAATATTGCAAGCTACTCGTGTCGATTTTTGGTCAGATTTACTTTCACACTTATCAGAAGAAGAAAGAGATCAATACTTTCACATTATGAAAAAAATATCTCAAAAATTACAGCAATAAATATAAAAAAAGCGGCTATAAAGGCCGCTTTTTTTATTATGCGTGTGCTAAGGCTTGTTTTTTCACTTCGTTTTTCAACACTTTTCCTACGCTGTTTTTAGGAAGTGATGAAACAAATACAACAGTTGGTACTTTATATGGTGCTAATCGTTCTTTACAGAAGTTCACTACATCTTCTTCAGTTAAAGCAGATGCTTCTTGTTTAACAACAAATGCATATGGAACTTCGCCGTACACATCATCAGGCATGCCGACAACTGTCGCTTCTAACACCCCATCTGCTGCTAGGACAACTTCTTCTACTTGATCTGGGTAGATGTTGTCTCCTCCATATACAATTACATCTTTATAGCGTCCTTCAATGTAAAGAAATCCGTCCTCATCTAATCGACCTGCATCGCCCATCGCTAACCAGCCATCTTGTAAGACAGCGTTTGTTGCTTCTTCGTTTTGCCAGTAGCCTTTAAATAGATAAGGGCTTCGTACAAGTACTTCACCTTTTTCTCCAGTTGGAACTTCTTGACGTGTTTGGGGGTCTACAATTTTAACTTCCACATGTGGAGCAGGTTTTCCAGCAGAGCTTACTTTCTTCCATCCCATTTGAGGATGCCATGAACTGATAATCCAAGCTTCTGTGCTTCCGTACCCTTGAGCTAAAATCATTCCGTTACGATCATATTGTTCAATTAAAGACTCTGATACTTTTGTTCCGCCTGACACAGCAAGTTTTAGAGGGAAATCATAGTGATCTCCTTTTTCAAGCTCTTCTACAATGTATTTTAATGCCGGTGGTAGTGCAAACAGCATTTTAATGTTCTCTTTTTCAATTACCTCAATTACTTTAGCTGGATCTGTTTCTTCAGAACATACCATTGTATTTCCTGTGTTGATGCACATAAATAAAATGCTCATCGAACTCATGTGGAAGAATGGATGAACAAACAAGTAGCGCATGCTTTTATCAATATTTGCACGTTCTTCCTGGCCGCCAGAATTTAAAAAGGCACTTACTGATCCGTGTGCAATCATACATCCTTTTGACTTACCTGTTGTACCTGATGTGAACATCATCAATGCTAGATCTTCAGGAAGTACTTCAGGAAGTGCTTCTGGTGTGTTTGTGTCATACGCTGAGAATTGAGTTGTAAATTCTTTTGCATCCTCAATTTTTAACGTAAAGCTAAGTTCATCCGTTTGTTCCGCTTTTTCTAATACAGACGTAAATTCGTTGTGGTGGATAATCGCTTTTAACTGTCCGCTCTTAATAATGCTATCCAGTTCATAAGGTGTCATGCTCTTACTTAATGGAACAACGACTGCTCCCACTTGTAAAATCCCCATTGTAACGACTGGGTAAGCAATGCTTGTATGAGCTAAAATACCAATACGATCTCCTTTTTGAATGCCTTTCTCTAAGAAGTAATGAGACAATTGATTTACTTTTTCATAAAATTCATTAAATGTATAACGTTCATTATGTTCAACTAGTGCTTCATGTTGAGGAGAAATCTCTGCACGTTCTGCGACTAAGTATTGTAATGTGTTCATTTTATCCTCTCCCTTGTCCGCTCGGACTAAATATTTCGTTCGTGAATATTTTAATGACTAAAACATAATAACAAAAAATTTTTCCGAAGTAAAAGTTTAAAATTATCAAAATGTGTTTATATAGGTTGTATCGGGAAATGTTAAAAGAGATGCTGTTTTTAAGAAGTGTTGTATTACCAAGGGTTTGATAAAATTTTACAAAATTCAAACAGTTCAGACACTGGGTTTAACGAACTATTTTTTTCCTTTTTTTGTTTGTAAATTAGTTTTTATTTCTTGTTTTTCATTTTTTTAATATATTTTCTTACTTTCCCCTTATTCACCGGATTTTGAGCTCATTTATTGAATGAAAACGGTGAATATGAAACAATAATATATAAGCATTTGGATTTGAAAGGAGCAAATTTAGACATGAAAGTTCTTGTAATTGGTGCGAATGGTCAAGTAGGCCAACATATTGTAAACATTTTGAATGAAAGTGATGTGCACACTGTACGTGCGATGGTTCGTAAAGAAGAACAAGCAAAAGAACTTGAGGCAAGAGGTATCGAAACGGCTTTTGCAAGCTTAGAAGGCACTGTACACGAAATTAAGGAAGTGATGAAAGGCTGTGACGCCGTTATCTTTAGCGCAGGATCAGGCGGAAATACAGGCCATGATAAGACACTTTTAATTGATTTAGACGGTGCGGTAAAATCGATGGAAGCTGCAGAAGATTTAGGTATTAAACGATTTGTCATGGTAAGCGCACTTCAAGCACATCACCGTGAAAACTGGAATACTTCACTAATTCCTTACTATGTAGCCAAACATTATGCAGATAAAATCTTAGAAGCAAGCGGATTAACATATACAATTGTTCGACCAGGCGGATTGTTAAACGAACCAGGAACAGGACGTGTAGATGCTGGGGAGAACAAAGAGCGCGGATCCATTCCCCGCGAAGATGTAGCGCGTGTGGTAGTTGAAACGCTAAGTGAAGATCATACATTCGGACGTTCTTTTGATTTAGTTTCAGGCGATACGCCTATCGCAGAGGCTATTCAATCTATTTAATATAAAAAAAGCAGCGAATCCGTATTCGCTGCTTTTTATTTATCATTTAGTACATGTATTAAATGATAAATCACTTTTGCTGTCAGTCCCCATATGACTCGGTCTTCATAGTAATAAAAATGTTCTTCCATCTCTCTTGTTTGCCAATTATAATTTTCACCACCAATAATCGCGTCATAAGGAAAATTATGTTCGGGTTCTACTCTGAAATGGATATTGTGTATATCAGGTTCGGTACGCTGAAAAAAAGAAAGAGGCACGGTAAATACTTCTGCTACTTCCGAAGGATTCGGTCGAAGTTCAAGCGACTCATCAATAAAACCTACATAAGGATAAATGATTGTTCCAAATTGAGAAACAATATAATCTAAAGCTTGTACTTGCTGAATAGATTCAGGCGTAATCCCTAACTCCTCGGATGTTTCACGGATAGCCGTTTCTTTTTCGTCTGCATCCGTCTTCTCGACACGCCCTCCTGGAAAACAAATTTCTCCGGGCTGTCTTCGTAAATCGAGCGCTCTTACCTCAAATAAAACATGCAGCTCCCCTTGTTTTTCAATAAGCGGAACAAGAATACCGAAGCGAGAAAACTGCTCCATTCCAAGAATTGTCGGTATCCGATTTTCTAACTTAGCTATAATACGGGATGTATCCATACGTCCACTTCCTTTCACAAAATGAATTATCAAAAGAATAGCGAGTTATAAGCTGCGATGTCAACTAACCTGCAAAAGAAAGCTGTTATCTTTAGTATATGAAGAGATCCATTCAATTGACACTACAATTGATAAAAATATATAACAAGGATATAAATAAAAACAGATAGCATCGGCTATCTGTCTTTTTGTTTTGTTTTTAACAACCCATAAATAAGTAAAAAGAATGCAACCACACTGATAAGCAATCCTCCTACTTGCTTATCAGTGAGTCCAAAACGAAGCTGAAGCCAAAAGATAACCAAGCAAATCAAAATGACGCTGGTAGCTAAATAAAAGTAAATGCTGTAGAAAAACGGGTTCGTTCTTTTTCGTTTGTAGACAAGTAGTGAGATGCCTATATACGTACCCAATAGTGTGAGTAATACAACAACTTCCGTTAATGTTCTCACCGCATTCTCCCCTCTCCCTTTTTTCTTCTATACCCCGTTTCTTCTTTCATCAAAAGGAAGTTTGACTAAGGTATTTACAAAAAAACGCTCTTATGCCATAAGGCGTTTTCCTTCAATACGCTTTATCCTGGTTTGTATTATATATCAAGAGCAAAGGTAATGACCGCTTCACAAGCCAACTCGCTATCTACAAATGCTTTTCCTTTTCCTCTTACAATCTTTCCGCGCTGCTTGAGAACCTCAAATTCTAAACGCAGGGTATCTCCTGGCCTTACTTGACGCTTAAAACGACATTCGTCTATTCCCGCTAAAAAGGCAAGTCTTCCTTTTTGTTGGTCATCCGCAGCCATGGCAAATCCACCGAGCTGGGCAAGAGCTTCGACAATAAGTACCCCTGGCATTACCATATAGTCCGGGAAGTGGCCTTGGAAAAAAGGTTCATTTGCTGTTACTTGTTTAATCCCTATCGCAAGCTTTCCTTCTTCTTGCTCTAAGATGCGATCAACAAGTAAAAAAGGATAGCGGTGTTGAATGGTATGTTTTATTTGTTTTATATCTTTCATATGTATCGCTCCTTTTTCTTATAATAAGGGGTCCTTGCCGTCAAATGCAGGAAACGTATCTGGATGAAGAAGCGCCGCGAGTTTTTTTAACCCTAACAGCAACCTAGGTGAAGGACGACAATACAGCCATTCTTCTAGTACATGTACGCGATGTTCTTTAATGGCACACATATCGGACCAATCGGGTCTTTTATGTAAAATAGTCGGATTTACTTTGTTTGTCTGCACGCCTACCCAAGCCAGACAAATATGTTGTGGATTTCGTTTAAACACTTCTTCCCAATTACTCTGTACATTTGCTTCTTTATGATCAGCAAATATATTATCTCCTCCCGCTAACTCACTAATTTCAGTCAGCCAGTTTGCTTTGCCAGGAGTAAAGACAGGTTTTGGCCACCATTCCCAGTATACAGTGGCTTTTTCATCAATTTGATTTGCAATCCCTTTATATGTAGAAAGAAACTGATCATAACGTTTTAACAGTTCAGCTGCTTTTGTTTCAATGTTTAATCGCTGACCTAAATCCTGTAGATTTTGACGGATATCTTCTAGCGAATTAGGATTATATACGACATAAGGAAGCTTTCGTTTTTTAAGTTCTTCAATATTTCGCTCCATTCCAGGAACGCTTAGTGATGCTAGGACTAAATCGGGTTTAGCTTCTTCCACCGCATCCATATTAATAGATAAATCGGGACCTAAACGCGGCAGACCTTGAATAGACTGCGGCCAATCGGAATAATTATCAATTGCTACGAGCAAATGCTCACATTTTAAATACGCTATTAGTTCTGTATTGCTTGGACAAAGCGAAACAATTCGCATAGTTCCCCTCCTGCATTCATTTCTTTTTTTTCTATTATACAATAGATCCAAATATAAAAAGCAGAGACTTTCACTGAAGTCCCTGCTTTTGGTGCTCTTTATCCGCCCATCGCGTGATAAAAGAAGTAAAAGAAAACTAAACAGCCAAGTGAACTAATGCTTGTAGTTAAAATGCCGATTGAAAGCAACACCTGTCCGTCTTTTTTTGTTTATATCGCAGCATATAATAAAAAGCTAAACAGGTGCCAAGAAGTAAATAAATAGCCCATATGTAAGGTAGATTCTTTAGCTGAAAGATGTATCCTTGATTAAATAATAAACAGTAAATAAAAAAAAGATTTACGATAAAAAATATAGAAAGTACACTTTTCTTCATCTATTAAACCCTCTTCTATTCTTTATTTTCTGCTATAGTTGCTCTGTTTTGATTTCTCAGTTCATCCCGTATTTCACGTAAATATTGATTTCTCTCCTGCATTCGCTTTAACACTATAACAATAACAGCTATAATACCAGCAATGATTCCTATATAAAGAACTCCAAACACTAAGATAGGTACTACACCCCAAAGCTCCATCTCATTCCTCCTATTTTTTGGTTATTACCTTATTTTACCGTATTTTGTAAAGTTGTCACGTCTTTTATCCATGAAAAAGGGAGTTTGAATATACATTCAAACTCCCTAAAGAGATTATAAAAAATAATATTTATTATAGCGCTTTGCTTTTGACACTCGCTCCCGTTCCGAAGAACTTATCAAAAATTTGATAAAGAGCAGACAGGCCAACTAACCAATAAATCGTTGTTACTAACCAATCCCAAGAGCCAAATAGCTCTTCTACTACATTCACGCCTAATGCTACAGCTAACCAATTTAAACCGCCTAAAATCACAAGAAGAGTCGTTAAACCTGAAAGAAATTTCACGTTGTCACCTCCTTGCGAACTGCATTAGGAAAAGCAGCTCATGTTACATCTTATGCGCTGCATAGATCAGTATATGCATAGGCGCTATGTAAAATAGTTATAAAGAATATGTGATTTATTCTTTTTTATTTTCTTATTGTGCAGCTGCAGCTTTCCCGATTTGCTTAATCGTTTCTACATGCATCGCTTCGTGATAGAAGCTGAATAAAAACGTTTCGCCAACTGTTGTAAAGTTGATGCCGGCTTTGTTTGTAAAAGGTGTGATTAACTGCTTATCAAACTGCTGGGGCATGAGCTCTTTAATACGATGTGCTTGATCTTTCAACACATTCGCAATTTCTTCAAGAGAAGGAGCAGCCTCCGTCCAATCTGCAGGTTTTGTTCCTGCGCCGAAAAAGTTTTCATAACTCTCTGGCGTTTGCATCGGTTCACCAGCTAAGCCAAACACAAGCTTTTCTTGAATAAAGGCAATGTGCCCAAGATTCCAGCGGATATTGTTATTGAATCCTTTTGGTGTGATGTCCGCTGCCTCTTCTGCTGTTTTTTCGAGGATACTGATCGTAATTCCTCTTACAACGTCCATATGTTTTAAAATCATGTTTTCCATCGTCTAATCTCTCCTTACGTTGTCGTATTAGATAAACTATTCAATGTCTATTGTGCACAAATTATCCCTTAAATGCCACTCATAACATTTAAACCTTAAAATAAAAGAAAATTCAAAAGAAACATCCCCCTATATAAAAACTAGGGGGATGTTTTAAGCAGAAGACTTCAAATTTGAGACAGGTCCTTTATTTGGCTTCGGTTTTAGCTGACCTAGCTTATTTTTTAGATAATCTTTTAATGCGCCGCGTTTTCTCTTGCGTCTTTTATCACGATTTTTAATGGTAATCTCCTCCTTTCCTTTTAGTTTTAAGACCTGTGTATTAAATGGATTCTTCTTTTATACATAAAATCCTTTTGAATTCTTAAATTTACCTTCATGTAATTCTTTCCTTTTTACAAAAAAAGACCAAAGTATCAAAACTTTGATCAATCAAGCTACGTAAGTAATCGACCCAATAGTGGAAATAATAGCGCTGTTTCTGTCGTACCAAACAACGGGTTCGTATCTAACTGCAAAATAACTGAGGTGAGCGGTGTGAAGCCTGACAATTTCATCTGACAGGTAAGCTGATTGCTTTGCGTCGTCTTTTCTCTTTAAATTTAACACTTCAATAATTCTTTCCCGCGTTGTAATTCCAATTCCATGACCAAAGTATAGAGTTTCATCTAATACAATTGTGTTTTCACCTTTCCACTGGGGAGTATCAGGATTATAATCAGGATTTTTAAAATACGCACAGTCTCCGGGCAAGTAGTCAGATCCTTTATAACCATGAAGCTCAAGATCTTCATCATATTGCCAATCGTGTAAGTAAAGATCAGCAAAAAGCCTGTTAAAGTTTACTTTTCCAATATTATTTAATACAGCTTTGTAAAAGATGATGATAACAGCCGTCGCGCACTCAAACGCATATTCGTGTCCGTTGTAAAAAATATCATCGATGGCCTGATGAGGAGAAACGGTAGGCAGTAGCTGAAACCCTCCGTTATCGGTTCGTTTCCAATATTTTTCGTTACACCTAGAACGTGCAAATGTAGCAAACTTGGCGCCGCTTTTGCGTAGCAACACAGACGATTCAATAATTTGTAGTTTAACAGATACATCAAAATCAAGCTGGTCAAATGTAGCATACTCATACACTTCCCTATAGGCATCCATCTGTTTTAAAATGTCTGCTTTTTCTTTCGTTAACGAACTATTATTTAGATCACTTATTTTCACAATTTGTTGGTTAACTTTAATCATAGACGTTCTCTCCTTTACAGAAAATGATATCAATCACTTTCTCTAACAGGATATTGATAAAAAAAGATTTTGTGTATCTTCATTTATTTAAAATCGTGAAGATTAGAAAAAACGATGAAAGAAAGTAATTTAACCAATAATCTTTTCTTTTGTTCCTTTTTGTCCTTTTGTAACCTTTTTAAATATAAAGCGAGCAACTAACACGTACAGTGGTAACACAATAATGACGGCAATAACATTTAAAATCCAAGGTATTGTCCCCATAAAAATGTTTGAAGATGCTTTATCATACCAGCTCACAATAAGTATTAAAAAGAAAACACTGGATATAAAAGTACTTATGTATCCCTTCTTATAGTTTGTACTTCTCACAGTAACAACAAAGCCAATTACCAAGGAAATGCCTGCTGCAATTAAGACAAAAATCAAAAATAAGTTTGCTACCTTTTGAACGTCCATTTCTTCCCTCTTTCCTATAAAAAAGTAAATTTAAGTACTTTAAACTCCCTAAAACAATTAACGCCTTTTTCTAGATACAATTCCTACAGTTAAAATTAAAGTCATACCTACACCATATAGCGCTCTAAAAGTATAAAGTGATTTTATGTAGCCAGCTGGATAAAGCGTAGCGCTCATTATTAATAAAAGTCCTAATATGTTTAATAACTTTGTTTTTTTAATTTTTATTTCACTCTCTTCCTTTCAATCTCGATAGCCCTTTTACTTATATAGAATCTAGAAGCTAAAATATCATTTAGTGCAGTAACTTCATAGCCCTCTCCTTTATAAACTTTAGTTAAATTTTTCACCTCGAAGTCAGTTTTTTTCTGTAGTAACGAAGATAGTTAACTCTTATATCGCATCTCCTTTTGTGAATTTCTACTATATCTAGTACGTTTCAAAACAGGAATAGTTTTACATTTTGAAGAAAATAGGTAAAAAAGTTTTAATTATTTACAAGAAACGCAAAAAGTAGAAGCTTATTAGATGATGCGCTACATTCAAGTGAAATATACCCATATTTAACCTTATGTCTTGTGGTCCGATATGTAAACTATTATACTTATTTTAGTAAATATTCATAAAAAAGGAAAGAGGGAGAAGTCATGCCTAAAAACCCATCACACCATCCTATTATTCTATTTGATGGTGTTTGCAATCTCTGTAATCAATGGGTTCAATTGGTCATCAAGCGGGATTCACGTGATCTGTTTCGTTTTGCATCGCTTCAATCCGATACTGTGGGAACCTTGCTGAGTCAGCATAACTATGAGCATCCACCACTTCAATCGGCCATTCTTCTTATGAACGGGAATCTTTACACAGAGTCTACGGCCATCCTACATATTGTCCGCCGGCTTCGGGGGCCCATTCAACTGATGACGTGTTTCCGAGTTATTCCCGCATTCATTCGAAACCCACTCTATCGTTTCATTGCACGTAATCGGTATAAGTGGTTTGGAAAACAAACGTCATGCATGTTGCCAACCCCTGAAACTAAAATGCGATTTTTGGACTAAGCATACAAATGGAGGAAAACAATGCGTTTATCAACAAAAGAGAAATTTCGTTTAAGTATTCTTGCGACCCTAAGGTGGACCATGGCCATTACGTTTCTTATTTATGGAATGGCCAAAATCTACCCAGGACAATTTATAACAGGCGATTTTGTGTTCGATTCAACAAAAGATTCTGCGATGAAACTGGCGTGGTATTTCTTTGGGTATTCCGATTTCTACAACTATTTTATTGCCGCTGGCGAATTATTAGCTGCATTGCTATTGGTGATTCCGCGTACCGCAACACTAGGGAACATTATTTTTCTCCCCATTATTGCCAACATCACCGTCCTTAACTATTGTTTCAATATTCCTGCTAAGGTGGTGTGTGTTCCGCTGCTTGCAATGAGCTTGCTATTAGTATTGATGGAATATTTAAAGTTAAAAGGCATCTTCTTTGTCAACACTGCTACCCCAATGCAGAAGGTAGACGTTCAATCATCGGAAAGGAAGGTGACCGTTAAATGATTGTCTTTCTTTTGCCGCCCATTATCTTCGGTTTGGCATGTACCTATTATTTTGGTCTTCGAAAAGAAGACTGAACCCAGACAATTCCTATGTTGCTTTGACTAGTAGTTACGGAAACCAGAGAAGTTCTCCATAAGATACTAAAAAAACTGCTGCAGGTAAGCTTATAAAAGCGCAGCTTAACGCCACTCTCAAAAACAATAAAAAAGGCAGCAGCTCAACTTATGAGCTGCTGCCTTTTATTTATAGAAACATGGGAATAACCTTTTAACGATACCAAATCGTTTTATCTTGATATGGAATACGTTTTGATGAAGCTTCTTTATTAGGATGTCCGACGTAAATTAAGCCTAAGAGCTTATCGTCTCCTTCTAGAGATAAAAAGTCATTCAGTTCTGTCTGATAGACAATTTCACCGGTTCTCCAAATTGTAGCTAAACCTTGTTCTTCCGCTACTAATAGCATATTTTGTATGCTTGCCGCTACGGCAGAGATTTCCTCAATTTCAGGCACTTTACCAGAAGGACTTACTGCTACAGCAATAATGACAGGAGCGCGAAGCGGTCCTTTTTTTGCTTTTGTTGTTTTTTTCAACGCTTCTTCTTCACTTAAGTGAGCAGTTTTTTGTTTCATAATACGTTCCATTTCGTCTCCTAAACGAACGCGTGAATCCCCTGTAAACACGCGGAACTTCCAAGGCTCTGTCTTTTTATGGTTAGGAGCCCAAGTGCCGGCTTCTAACATAAGGTTAATAGCATCTTCTGATACGTCTTTGTCTTGCATGGCCCCAATCGTTCTTCTAGCTTTAATAATATCTAATACGTTCATGCTTTCTATCTCCTTTTCTACATTCAATCTATTATAAGTATGTATTTGTCTTGAATATAGAATAATTGAAAATCATTCTCACTGTCAAATGTTTTGATTATTACTTAGGTAACGATAAATAAATATGCCAATTTTTTAAGCGTGTTTGTTTTTTTAGCGGGTTTTCTTTTAATTATTTGGCAGTTTTGTCAAATAAAAAAACGATTTGGAATATAGAGTCCAAATCGTTTTTTTTATCTTATACCCAGCCGCGGAAACGAGAAGCTTCAGCTGATTTTTTGATTCCTGCCATATAAGCAGCAAGCCTCATATCTACGTCATTTTCTTGAGAGATTTGATAGACCGTTTCAAATGAATCTACCATTACCTTGCGTAATTTGTAAGCTACTTCCTCTTCAGACCAGTAGTAGCCTTGATTATTTTGCACCCACTCGAAGTATGAAACCGTTACGCCTCCAGCACTCGCTAAAATATCTGGCACTAAAAGTACGCCTTTTTCATCTAAAATGCGCGTAGCTTCAAGCGTAGTCGGTCCGTTCGCTGCTTCTACTACAATAGAAGCTTTAATGCGATGAGCGTTGCGAACCGTAATTTGATTCGAAATGGCTGCAGGTACTAAAATATCACATTCTTTTTCTAATAGTTCTTCGTTTGTCATCACATTGGTAAATAAATTTGTTACGGTACCAAAACTGTCGCGTCGATCAAGCAGGTAATCAATATCGAGACCAAGCGGATCATAAAGAGCTCCGTATGCGTCTGAAATGCCAATTACTTTTGCTCCTGCATCATGCATGAACTTAGCGAGAAAACTGCCGGCATTTCCGAATCCTTGAATAATAATTCGCGCTTCTTGCAAGTTAAGGTTTTTCTTTTTAACAGCTTCTTCTATACAAATGGTTACTCCTTTAGCCGTTGCAGTTTCGCGTCCTTGAGATCCTCCGAGTACGATAGGTTTTCCGGTAATAAAACCAGGAGAATCGAACTCACGCAGTCGGCTATATTCATCCATCATCCACGCCATAATTTGAGAGTTTGTATAGACATCCGGTGCAGGAATATCTTTAGTAGGCCCAACTATTTGACTGATGGCTCTTACATAGCCGCGGCTGAGTCGTTCTAGTTCACCAAAAGACATGTTTCTTGGGTCACATACAATTCCGCCTTTACCGCCACCGTACGGAAGGTCGACAATGCCGCATTTTAAGCTCATCCAAATGGATAATGCCTTCACTTCCTCTTCATTTACTTCAGGATGAAAACGTACTCCTCCTTTAGTAGGCCCGACAGCATCATTATGTTGAGAGCGGTAGCCGGTGAATACTTTTACCGATCCGTTATCCATTTTAACCGGAATGCGAACCGTCATCATGCGCAGCGGTTCTTTCAATAAATGGTATACTTCTTCACCATAGCCTAGCTTTTGAAGCGCTTCTTGAATAACTGTTTGAGTAGATAAAAATAAATTAAGTGATTCCTGTTCTTGCTGCTGTTCTCTTTTTAATTCACTAGCTGTTTTTGTAATGGACATTCTGTTCACCCCATATTAATCATTGAATTTCCTCAACGATTTAACATGCAATTCCTGTGCCAATTTCTGTTGCTTAACAACGCTTTTATATTATAAATAATCTCTATTAGCAAGCCTTATATTCCCTGCATAGGCTGATATTAGTATATACTTAAAGAAATAAGACAAACTATTTATACTGCAAAGGAGGAAAGTGCTATGTTACATGAAAGAAAAGAACAAGAGCGAAACAATTACTGTATAGAATGCTGTTCCATCTGCGGAGAAAGGCTAACATCTTTTCAAGAAAAAGAAATATTCACATGCGACAGCTGCTTTGAACAAAAAGTCAACGATGTGCTTTCTGAGCTGTAATCAGATGCTCTATTTTTTAGAAACAGGTGTCACAATGTTAAAGTTTGGATCGATAGAATCCTGACAAGACAAAAAGAAATCCCATTTTGATTTATCTCCTTGAACAAATATGACCGAGCTATAAGAGTGATCATTTGTAGTTGTGAGTCGATATAAGGTATCTTGCCACATCGTTACCGTCACCTCAGCTTTCTTTCGCGTATCTCCGAGATACCTAAAGATTCCATGCTTAAATTCTGTGAGAGCTACTTCATTACGATCTGGTATGACAAACAATAGACGATAGTTACATGCACCTGCCTTTAATCCATCTACGCGAATGCTAAATAGTTCTAAAATATTTTTTAAAGGAAGTGTATCCCATACTTCTTTTGTGATAATGTTGGCAGGCAGCGGTATATTACCTAAACGAAGTTCTTTGGCTCCTGTTAAATATTCATTTCGCCAAGGGCCAGATTCCGCTATATACCCTAATTGTTCAAGCGCG
This sequence comes from Priestia sp. YIM B13490, assembly GCF_042787735.1. NCBI lineage: Bacteria > Bacillati > Bacillota > Bacilli > Caryophanales > Bacillaceae > Priestia > Priestia sp. YIM B13490. The sequence continues at coordinate 620,438 of NZ_JBHZOT010000003.1, read as the reverse complement.
TCTGCACATAAAAGTTTTGCCTTTACATGGTGAGGATCAGCGTAAATAACTTGTTTGGTCACTTCAGCTACCCATTGATAGTCGCCTTGTTGAAAACAACGCTGCGCTTTTTTGACAATGTTGTCCGCTCCCCCCATATACTCTACATACTTCTTAGCTGACTCTTCAGGAAACAGTTTATTTAAATCGACAGGATTGCTGTTATACCAGCCCATATAGCGCTGATAAACCGCTTTTGCGTTGTGGCTAACCGTTCCATAAAAACCGTTGGTATACCACTCGTGAGATAGGATTTCTGGGAGCTTCATCATTCGGCCGACGTGATCAATGGTATATCCTTGATTCATGAGCCTTAATGTTTGATCATGAATATATTGATAAACATCTCGTTGATTTTCGATATATGTGATGCACGACTCGTTTCCGAACCTTGGCCAATTATGTACCCCAAATACAGTTGTTAGTTCTTGGCCAAATAAATCGATTGCTTGCTGCAAGTATCTTGCCCATGCTGCTGCGTCTCTTACTTTTGCTCCTCTGAGCGTATAGAGGTTGTGCTGAGTGGCCGTACAGTTTTCGGCAATACACAGAGACTTTTCACTAGGAATATAGATGTTCATTTCAGCAGGCGCTTCCGTTCCTGGCGTAAGCTGAAATTGAAATGAGACGCCTTCAATTTTCTTACTTACATAAGAATGATGTTCGGAAGGACGAATTTCTTCTATTCCTTTAATAAGCGTGATTGTTCCAAATGAAATTTCTTTTCCGATACCGTTGTCAATTAGGCCTTTTTCATCGCGTCGCAGTTGAATACCGTACATATATTGACTTCTTCGTGTCATTGCTGTTGCCGCCGTGACGTTTTCATCAATAACCGCATCCATAAACCCAGCAGGAGCATAAACTTTACTAGCTTTATTTTGTGTTGAGTCAGGTAATACTCCTAAAACTCCACCGTAATGGTCTATATGTGAATGTGAGAAGATAACGGCTCTAACAGGACGCTTCCCGCAGTGCTGGTTTACTAGTTTAAGTGCTTCTTCTGCTGTTTCTCTTGACGTCAAGCAATCAATAACAATCCATCCCGTTTTCCCTTTAACAAATGTAATATTAGCCATATCAAAGCCTCTTACTTGAAAGATATTTTCAGTTACTTGATATAAGCCGGCTTGTACATTTAATTTTCCTTGTTCCCACAGTTTAGGGTGGACAGTAGCAGGTGTAGATTGTTCAAATAAAAAAGCGTACTTTCTTAAATCCCATACAGGATACAGCTGATTTTTTTTGAAAATCAGAGGAAAAGGTACGCGTACAAGAGCTTGGTAATCCGCAAGATTTTGTTCTAATTTCACTTGTTCCCAGTCTATGTTTTTATAAGTATCAGCATTAGTCGCTGCAGTCTTTTGAGTAGCATCTTTTCGGTGAATCGTTAACTCCTGTTCATAATCAAACAGCATAACCCCCTCCTTTTTATTACTTTATGCGTAAAAATGAGACGAAGTACAAAAAGGGAGGGAAAATAGAGTTAACAAAAAAGAAGATGCGCTTAGCACGCATCTTCTTTTTTATACTGAATGTCATGTTTGAATAGTCGAGTATTCTGTCTGAATTAGACAGCCTAGCACTTAGTATAACGATTGTTTACCAATGTGCCTTTTGTAATCAAAACAAATCTTCCTTCTAAGGTGCTCAATACGTTTCTTGAAGTCGCTGTAAAACAATGCATGTGTACAGTCTCTCCTTTCTTGTATTGGCCTTACATAGAGTGTATACCCTCGAAAAAATAATTGAAACCTAATTGGGAGATTTTTTCAAAAAATAATAAATCCATTATGGTTAGGCTCTTTTGTCTCTATTTTTTCACCCAGTTGTCATTATCATCTTTTTTGTACTTCGTTTTCACCGCGTTCCAAGCGACTTTGTGAGCGGTAGCTTCTTCTTTGTATTCATCACTTGCTGAATTGAATGCTTCTTTATAAATTTCCTGAGCATGATGAGGAAGATTATCTCTTACTCCATCCGGCAGTTCTTTTAATGAATTGTAAGGCATGATAGTATTCCTCCTTGAAAACATCTTTTACTACTGATTTACCTGTTTTCAAATAACATAAACATTTAATAAATATAGTCCTTATACAAGTCGGACTGAGTGACCTTTTTATAAGCGAGTCCGTGTTTTTTAGCAAGGGCTTTTACTTCATCTACACAGCTTTGAGCGCTTCTTGGTGATACGTAAATTTCATTGATAAGCTGATGTAAATTACATGTAAGGAGGTTACCATGCTCATGAGAAAACTCATACGATCTTTTTTCAAGGATATCCATTCGTTGTTGCCATTGATTTGCGGAAATACCTTGAATTTCGAACAGCTTTTGCAGCTTCCAAGCGTGTATACGACTTGCTACAATAACAAGCCTCAATTCATTTTCATGCTGATAGGATTTGCGCTTGTAAAATAACGTGTCATATACAGAGTGACTAACCATTTCTTTTTGGAAGTCTATGTACTGCACTTTGCCAGAGAAGATTTTATAGCGTAAATCTTTAATACTGCACAATAAATTTTCATAGGTGGTTTTAATAGCTACGCCATCATTCCCCTTTAAATATAGATCCCACATTCCAGCGGCTTCGTAATCATTGATATGCCAGGATGAAACAGCAGAAAATTCATGGATTTTTCTTATATAGGTTCTAGAGGTACGGTTATGACGTTCGCCTTTTTTTCTTAACTCTTCTATGTTCCACATTGAAGAGCATCCTTCAAGAGGGTCCGAAAATGCATCAGGTTTTGCGAAAAAAAGCGCATTGGTTTCCAGTAAATCTTGAAAATCAGACAGCGGCATAAATCGCCACACCGTCGGATTATTGTGCACCTTATAGCGTTCATCATAATCGTCATAGCTAGATTCGAATCTTTCGGCATATTCGTAAGCTTTATCTCTATAAGCTAAATCCATTGGTTTTCCTCCTCTGAATGCATATTCACACTTGAATTATAGCACTTAATTGTTGTAATTTTCAAAATTATCCACCTGTATTAGGAGAGTTCTGTTATCAGAAAAGAAGGCACGCCTCAACATCTGCAGCGTGTCTTCTTATTTAATGAAATGAATATTTTGCTTAACACTTTCACTTTCTGGCTGATTTAATTCCAATAAATAAATTTTATCCGCTCGAAAATCAGTATTCTTCATTTCTTTTTTTAAGGCACGAATAAAGGCAGCTGAACTTTTTCCGTAGGCTTCAAAATAATGAAACGTGTGTACAACAAATAGAATGGATGCTCCACTGTAATCTTTTTTGCTCTTTTTTTGGATGTTTTCTAGCACTTTTTCTATATACTCTTCTACAGAACCTTCCGTCTGGATACGGGGTAGAGCAAAATTTCCTGAATTCACCCTCTGTGCATCTTCAAATTCCAGTTTCCCATCTTTGTAAGAAGTAATTTCAATTCGTTTTTCAGTACCATCCGGCTGAAGAATTAATCCGTCGTATCCTTGACTTCCAATAATAAGCTTCAATTTTGAATTCCTCGGACAATAGGAAGATTGGCTGAAGCAATAAAGCGGATAAAACTCTTCAAAAAACTTTTTGAAACGCCCTTTTTTAAGTCGAGCCAATTTTATATATTCTCTGTTTTGATGAATCATTTTCTGCGTATGTTCAAAATACTGCTTCATTTCTTCTTGCGTCCTGTACACATCAAGATCTTTAAATAATTCATCCATCTTTTTCACCTTCAATCCCACCAACTAAAAAAGTCTTCTTGCTTAGTAGATACATATTCATAAATGTGTGTGACAATTTTCTTTTTTTAAAGATATAGCTTTTTTAAAACAAAACGTGCACACTTTTCATTTTTTTGCATATCCTGTTATTCGTGCGTTCAATAATGAGCGTAAATTTCAGCCTTTAGTTGTAAAAGATGAACGGCAAAGTTACAGCTGATGGCGGATGATATGCTTCTGATTATTTCATAAACTATAACAAACAGGAAACTTAACAATAATTGAGGTGTTGAAAATGTTTGATAATGATTACGTAGTTAAAACCATTCACGATTTATATGTAAGAAATACAGAAAGCAAATTAAAAGTCTTCTTAACTTATTTTTGCCATAAAAGATAACATGTATTTATAGACGGTAATATATAGTCAATTGTTACTTGGAGTTTTTTATAGGAAGAAGAGTTTGATACAAATAAAAAGGAATAGTGGGTAATCCACTACTCCTTTTTTTATTATACTTGCAATTCCCGAATAAGTTCAGCAATAATTTTAATGCTTCTATCGATATCTGGTAAAGAAGCATAGGCGTAAGAAAGCCGAAGATAACTGCCGGTTTCTTGTGCATAGATACTTCCGGAATTAAGCAATATTCCTGTTTTTAAAGCACGAGAGTATAAAGATTTCATTGAAATAGAAGGTTGAATATGCACCCATATAAAAAAGCCTCCTTCAGGATTCGTCCATGTCGCTACATCTCCTGCATATGTTTCTAAAGCATTCAGCATAACTTTTCTTCTTGTTCGCAATTCGGTTCGTACCGTTTCCATATGCTGTTGATATAAGCCATTTTTAAACCATTCTGCTGCCACTCTTTGAGACAATGAGCTGGATCCATAATCCGTTTGCATTTTAATATCCGCCAAACGCTCAATGACTGGTTCTGGGCCGACTATCCATCCGATACGTAATCCCGGGCTTAATGTTTTAGAAAGACTGCTAACGTATAACACGTGTCCATTTTTATCTAAAGCTTTTAATGGCAACGGAGGCTGTTTATTTAGCCATAATTCGCGGTATAAATCATCTTCAATAATAGGAAGCTGATGTTCCTCACATTCTTTCAGCAAATCGTAACGCCTTTTTGAGGACATTAATGTTCCCGTTGGGTTATGGAAACATGGATTTGTATATAAAATAGCTTGCCCTTCTTGAGGGTCAGCGCGTTTTATAGCTGTTACTTTTATTCCTTCCTCATCCATAGAGAGACCTTTGAGTTTCATTCCGGCTGATTGAAATACATGTAAGGAGTATAGATAAGAAGGTTTTTCTAGCAAAACCGAAGAGTTCTTTTGCAGCAGTCCAATTGAAATAAGCTGAAGAGCTTGAAGAGCGCCGGAAACAATTAAAATAGAATCTGGAGAAGATTCTATTTTAATTGTTTTCATATACGTACTTAACTCTTTTCGTAAAGGAAAATACCCCTTTGGCTCTTCGTATCCCAGAACCTCCATGTTTTTTGCTACTTTTTCCATAGCGTATTTCATTTTATCTTTAGGGAATATGTCAGGTGAAAGCTCTCCTTTGCTTAATTGAATAAGGTTTGAGTTAAATTCGGATTCATTAATATCTTGTACCATTGCTTGACTCGGACGATGCATACCTGATTTCACATGAACATTCCAATCGGGCGGAGTCGTAGCCAAAAGTGTCCATGTATTATTTATAACGATTGTTCCCTTTCCCATCTTCCCTTCAATTAAACCGTCCGCTGTTAATTCCTCTAATGCCGTGATGACCGTACTTCGGTTAACATCGAACATAGCAGCAAGCTTTCGCTGACTAGGAATTTTACTTCCAATCGGCCATTCTCCACGCGCAATTTTCTCTTTCATAAAATCAATGATTTGCTTGTATTTTGGATAACTCGAACTGTTCTCTTGATTCATACATTTACTCCTGTTTTTAAAGTGGTTGGGTTAATTGCTTTTAAACTGGTTGAAGACATTTTATCAAATGTTTATTAACATGGGAACCACAATAGATACTGGTTGGATTCAAAATGAAAAGTGGAGATGAATAGGCATGAAATTAACGTTTAGTCTGGTGTTCTTACATATACTGATGATTAGCTTATGGGCTTCAGCATTTCCAGTTATTCAAATAGGGCTGGAATCGTTTTCTCCTCAGCACCTCGCTTTTGTTCGGTTAAGTATTGCTTCTGTAGTGCTGTTAGTTATTGCAATAGCCACACGCATGCGCTTACCTGATATAAAAGATATTCCACTTCTTTTAGCACTCGGTTTTTTAGGTTTTACCGTATATCACACGGCATTAAACATTGGAGAAAAAACGGTGAGTGCGGGTATTGCGAGTTTACTGGTCTCGACTACTCCTATTTTTTCTTCACTTTTAGCTATTTTTCTTTTTCAGGAGGAGTTCGGAAAAAGAAAATGGATTGGATCTGCAGTAAGCTTTGCGGGTATTGCACTTTTAACCTTGAGCAAAGAGAATTTTGTACACTCAGTTAATGGAATCTTACTGATTCTGCTAGCTGCCCTTGCAGAAAGCATCTATATAGTATGTCAAAAAAATTTATTAAAAAAGTATGGTTTTCTTTCTTTTGTGACGTACAGTATTTGGGGGGCTACAATTTCTATGCTTGTTTTTTTACCTGGGTTAGAAACAGAACTTGCACATATCTCTGTCAGATCAGCAATAAGCGTGACATATTTAGGATTATTTCCAACCGTTATTCCCTATATGGTACTCGCTTATCTGACATCGCGTATAGGTTCTGCTGAGGCTGCCATTTCTCTTTACTTAACTCCTGCGCTGTCCTTTTTCTTAGCGTGGCTGCTTTTAAAAGATATCCCGAGTGCAGCTTCCATTGTTGGAAGCATCATTACGTTATGCGGCGTGTTGCTTACACATAGTAAAAGAAAAGTAGTGGTAAAAGAGACAAAGTTCACAATACAAAGATAATGTGTACGATTTAAGTAATTCTCTTAGAGGCTATGTTTTTTACCTATATATTTTATTTAGAACATACTTTAATTTCTTCTTTTTGCAGTTTAATTAATAATTAATAAAAAAGCACCTTTCTTTAATCTTGGTTTAAGATTTAAAGAAAGGCGCTTTTTTATGTAGTTTCTAATTCTGCTTTTATTTTTCCAGCCACTGCGTGAGTCAGCTGCTGAAGATCGTAAATCTCTTCTCCTGAAAGTACTACATGTCCGTTTAAAACGTGGTTATGTTTATATGCTCGATACGTCACTTCGATACTTTTTATCGCACGCTCTACTTCATCATTCACCATAATACTTTCATAGTGATAGGATAGTGTTTCAATTCGAATCTGCGTATTTTTCATATTCATTCACCCTCCATGAGCCGTTGACTAAAAATATGACTGTTAGAGGTGAACTATACATAGAAACTTTTTTGTTACCACCTACTTTGTTATTTAGAACATATTTTAATTACTTAATTCATCTCTGCTATTCTTTTTTTACAAAATACCAAAATAAACCCCCGCTCTTCGGAGCGGGAGTTTATTGCTTGTAGTACCAGCCTTTTTTATCTAAAAACTGTTTAACTTTTACAAAATCCAGCCCAGCTGCGGTAAGTTCAGCGGACGGATTACCTATTGCATGTACGTGTAATTCACTGTCGATTCCTTCATTTTTTAAGAAAGCACGAAACTCTGTTTCCATGTCTTTACTTAATCCGCCTGTTTTAATTGTAATTGGGATAGGTTCTACGTCTTTCATTTGCACAAATCCGCCTGGAATAGCCCATGCTGCATTGGTATACCCATATACGCTAAATACTGTGCCTTTTTTTATAGTTCTAAAATTCTCTGTTACATTCGCATATTTGTAGACTCCAATATCCTTCTTCGCTTTTACTTGAAAAGAATATTTATCTCCGAGTGAAGTAACCTTTGGTAATGATTCTTCGACAGGATTACTTACACCCTTAAGCAATTCCATCATTTTAGCTAATGTTGTCTCATCAGCTTTTCCAGTTGACGTTAATCCATACTTTTCTTGAAGAGCTTTAACAGCTGCAACAGTTTCGCTGCCATATTGACCATCGGTTCCTTGCTGGGAAAGTTCAAATCCTAATCTAATTAAGTTTTGCTGCAGTTCTTTTACAGCTAGTCCGCTATCACCTTGCTGCAATTGTGCTGATGGCTTATTATTTTCCACCACCGTCACGCCTGTATTAATACTATTAAAGAAATCCAGATCCATTTCATTGATATCAACATTGCCTTTAATCCCGTTTACTTTTCCTTGATCTGTATATTGAAACATAGACCATCTATCCCAAATCGCCGTATCACCTGGGTTAACGAATCCCTTAGAACGGTTACTTCCACTGTAACGAGCTATCCATAGCGGATATCTTGCCACGGCGCTTGTAAAATTGGATTTAATAAAACTATACCCCGTGTAAAGAATAGGCGTAATGCTTGTTTTCCTTTCAATATACTCCATCCATCTGACTGCAAAGGCTGTGACCTGCGCCTTTGTTTTCCCTTTATTCTCTTCCAAATCTAAGCAATGAGGCAAATCAACCTTCATGCTGCCTAATTTATTTAAAAAGAAATTAACTTCTGCAATGGGATCATTATCAGCATGAGCAAAGTGATAAAAGCCTACACGTAGACCTGCATTTTTTGCACCTATATAATTATCATATGATTTTTTATCTAAGAAGGTTGTACCTTCTGTTAATTTAATATACGCGCCTTTTACACCATCCGACGCCACTTTTGCCCAATCAATTGTTCCGTTGTGATGAGAAACATCAATGACCTTAATATTTTGATTATTACGGTTTTGCATTGCTATCACTCCTTCATACAAACTATGAATAAAAAAGGAGATGGCAACTGATACAGGCCTATGAAATAGATATTAGGCTTTATAAAAAAACTACACTAAGAAGGGATTTTGGTAGCCTTCCCTTATTATAAGAAATGAATTTGTGCAATTTTATAAAGTGAGGAAAGCTATATTCGTTTATACTAATAATATGAAGATATACTGAATAAAAAGTGGAGGAATATGATGTCTTTAATAAAAGAAGCACGTAGATATGCAGAACACGCTCATAGCGGCCAAATGCGCAAGCTGTCCGATACACCTTATATTGTTCATCCTATTAACGTAGGTACTATTTTAGAAAAAGCAGGTTTTAGTGAAGAAGTAATTGCAGCAGCTTATCTGCATGATGCTGTAGAAGATACAAGTGTAACACTCGAAGAAATTGTACAAAGATTTGGTTTAGAGGTAGCGGGGATTGTTGAAGCTCATACAGAAAACAAATCAAAAAGCTGGGAAGAACGTAAACAGCATACAATTCAAATTGTGAAAACTGGTTCTCTTGAAGTGAAATCTTTAATTGTAGCAGATAAATTAGACAATTTACGGTCTTTAAAAGAAAGCTACGATCAGCAAGGAGATACGATTTGGAATAGCTTTAAAAGAGGATTCGAAAAGCAGAAATGGTACTACGAATCCATTAGCAAATACGCTGCACAAGGATTGGAACCAAGCCAAATTCCAAGTTTTTTTTATACGTATAAACAAGAAGTAAACGATTTTTTTAGAAGTTAATATTCATATGAAGAAATTAGAAAACACTGAAAATAACTATTGCGAACGCGCTGCATACGTATTAAAATATAGTAGAGTCAACATGCAATAAAGGCTCTACATAATCGGGACTGTAGTTCAGTGGGAGAATACTTGTCTGGCAGACAAGGGGTCGTGGGTTCGAATCCCATCAGTTCCATAAAACCAGTCGTATCAAGAGTTTAAAACGCTTTAAAACTCTGCAGGATGGAATGGTTGCAATACTATTTCATCTGACCTCTTCATGATTTCCATGAAGAGGTTTTTTATTTTCTTTTTACGATTGATCCTCATGATTTTTATGATTATTCTTTTCACTGCTCCTGCTGACAATTTCTCTAAGTTCGCCCTCGTCGCCTTTTGCATTGATGATTTCAAAAAGCTGATTCAGCCCTTCACTTGTTTCATCATTTGGTTCTTTGCCCATTCTATCCCCTCCTTTTGCTTCTAGGATGCCCATTTTTTTCACATTGTTTCATGTGAAAAGCAATTCATCAATATTAATCCGCCGTAAAAGTATACCTTTACGACCCTTGTGCAATTACTGGTTATACGGATATACTCAATCAATTCTTTAAATTTCGCAGCTTTTTATAGGGTTTCTAATACTCATCTATAATGAAATGATCATCACAAACTTCGTTAAAATCGTTCTCTTCGTGGAGATCTACTTCTTTATCTTTAGATATCTCGGTTTCTTGTGTAAATAGTTTAAAAAGCTTTTTTAACATTGTTCCACCTCATATCTTTCATTAATACATTCAGTATGATTAATTTATATGAAGCCAGTATGAATTGAAACTTAAGATAATGTGAATGTAGACATTAACGTGAGATGTTAAGCATGCTTATACCCTGGACAAAAAAGTTATTTCATTCTACAAAGAAGTGATTAGTATATCAGCTGTATGTGGCATTCGTTCTATAACAGTCGTCTTTGTTATTCGTTTTGCTATTGTACTAGGTAGCTTAGTTTTATGTATTATCGCTTTAATCCCTTAGTTATCAACATCCTTAAATACCATTCAAATGGTTTGTGTAGTTGGAATTATCCTTTTGCTTGCTTTGTTTTTCTTGGGTGATATCCACAATCAAACGAAAAAACGCAAGCTATAAAAAAGAACTTTGTATGCTGCTGCAAAGTTCTTTTCATAAACACTTACTGTTTGTTAAGAACTGTATGAAATAGCTCATACACTTCTCATACAATCGCTAAGACCTATTCAGTTAACAGTCCTTCTTACGTTTTTTTCAAACCATCCATATGCAATTTCAGCTTTAATTTCTTTATTTCCCGGAGAAACTAGGAAAATAACGTATGAACCGTTGTTTGGAAAGATAAATTTTCCATCTTCATCACTTACTAATGTACTTTTCGGCGGAACAACACGGTTAAATACGTTTACCCCTTTGGTAGGAAAGCCTTTTACCATTTCTGCAAATTTAATTTTCCCTTTTGGCTTTGAACGTATTGTAGTATTTGCTGGACTCACATTATCTGAAGTTGTTCCTTTTCCAGGCGGGATAGAATTAAACCAAATTTCAGCAGTAAAAGGTTCGTTGGAATAGTTAGTGATAGTAAAAGCATTCACAAATAAATCTACTCCGGAGCCGGAAGGGTTAACTAACCCGCCCCAAGCATTTCTATTTCCACCAAAACGAATAGGCTCAGTTTGTCCGACAAAATAGTCTCCTTTTAAAGATTGATATAAAGGATTAGGTATATTAACGGCTTTAATATAAGGTTTACTCGACTCGTAATTCGACATACAATCATCTCCTTTCTGTACTATATTTTATGAAGTTTTTCTATAAATGCTTGGACACATGCATTTAGAAATATATTTAATCTTTATATAAACGCAAAAAGATAGACCCGGTACTGAGCCTATCTTTTCCTATCGCTTAATGCCCTCGTCGACTGCTGGTGTATAAACGGATTGTTTTTTGACTTTATATTCCGATGCTTTTTTAATACTTCTACTATCACTTCTTAAAGTAGTAATCACCTATTCTTTTGTAGTCATAGAATGAAGAATCCTTACCTTTTTTTCGCAATATTCAACAATTTCATAACAGGCTGTGAGAATATCATGTCTAGACAGTTCTATTTCATCAAATACAAATTTTGAAAGTTGCTTCTGCAGAACCTCCAGCTTTTTGCTGTCTTCTTCATCGATCCATAGCCCTTCCGTAATACACACATCTGCTATTTTGTTAATAGATTGAGCCGTCCAGTTTAAGCCAGCTGAAGAAACAGTTTTTGTAAGTAAATCGTTTTTTATAGCTAGAATAACTTGACACACATGGGTATAGGCATCAACTTTCTTTTGGATAAATGCTTTGCGAAGCTCTTGTTTGTATTGCTCTTTCGACATCACTATAGCTACAACAGACGTAATGAATGTTCCTGCCAGCGCGATGAGCGACCCTATCAAAATTCCTATCAGTTCTCCTGACAAAACGTTCACCTCTTTAAAGGTATTTCTATATGCTATGAGAATGAAGGAATTGATATGAGGTAAACACCATGTAAAAACAGCCCTAACTTTTCTAAGTTAGGGCTGTAACACTAAAATATGATGGGAACCAAATTAGATAATACGACTTGTAATAATTCCTTCAATTTGACCGATTTTTTCTTCTAGCTCAGGCACAATCTCGTCACTTACTTGATTGTCAATATCGATCATTGTATACGCATATTCACCGCGGCTTCTGTTCACCATATCTGCGATGTTTAAATTGTAGTTTGAGAATACTTGCGTAAGTTGTCCTACCATATTCGGCACGTTGTGATGGAAAGCAGCTACGCGTTTTTTCCCAGTGTAAGGAAGAGATGCATTCGGGAAGTTCACTGAGTTTTTAACGTTTCCTGTTTCTAAGAAATTTTTCACTTGACGTGCTGCCATTACCGCACAGTTTTCTTCTGATTCTTGAGTTGATGCCCCTAGATGAGGAATTGGCACAACATTTTTCATGTTCAAGACATTTTGATTTGGGAAATCTGTAATGTATCTTCCAACTTTTCCACTTTCAAGAGCAGCTTTCATATCTTCTTCGTTTACAAGCTCACCGCGTGAGAAGTTCAAAATATGAACATCAGGTTTCATGATGCTAAACGTTTCTTTATTGAAAACACCTTTTGTATCGTCCGTTAATGGAACGTGAACCGTAATATAGTCAGATGCTGCAAATAGTTCTTCTAGAGACATTGCACGCTGTACGTTGCGAGACAAATTCCAAGCTGTATTAACAGAAATGAATGGATCAAAACCAATTACGTCCATATCTAAATCAAGCGCATCGTTTGCTACAAGAGCACCAATTGCACCTAAACCAATAACGCCTAACGTTTTACCTTTGATTTCTTTTCCAACAAACTGTTTTTTACCTGCTTCAACTAACTTAGGAATTTGATCACCTTGGCCATCCAATCCTTTTGTCCATTCAACTCCAGCAAATAAGTTACGAGAAGAAGCCATAATTGTAGTTAAAACCATTTCTTTTACTGCGTTTGCATTAGCTCCTGGCGTATTAAATACAACGATACCTTGCTCCGTGCAAGCGTCCACCGGTATATTATTAACCCCTGCTCCAGCTCGTGCAATAGCTTTTAAATTTTGGTCAAATGCCATGCTGTGCATGTTAAAGCTACGCACGACAATCGCATCTGGACTTTCGCTGTCGTTGTCAATTTGATAACCTTCTTGATTAAAAACATTTAGACCTTTTTGTGCAATGTTGTTTAATGTTTTGATTGTTTGTACTTTTTTTAATGTTAATGTGCTCATTTTGTACTCTCCTCTGATTATCATCGTAGTTTTACATGTTTTTACCTTTGGATAAAGGAACTTCATTTTTATTTTTTTAAAAAGTCTGGTTTTTTAGCCTACATATGTGATAACTTCTATATCCTCTCCCCCTAAACAGAAAGAGGTAAGAGATATGTATTAATCCCTTACCTCTGCCCAGGCGAACGGCTACGTCACTATATGCTTCCTCACGGTTATCCGCGTTTCGCCAGTCACATATAGTCTTTGAAATTAAGTATATTCTAGCAAACTCTTTCAGAACGTTCAACCTTTTTTTAAAAGTTTGCTTTTTTCAGTCTAATTTTTAATCTCTTTAGCGAATCTCCTAATATATTGACAAATACCCTAATACATGTTAAATAAGAAGAGTGATTAGCACTCTATCCACTCAAGTGCTAATTATTTTATAAGCCCTATTTGGAAAGGAGAATTTCTTATGTCAAAAAAAGAATTCAAAGCTGAATCAAAGCGATTATTAGAGATGATGATTAATTCCATCTATTCTCAAAAAGAAGTATTTTTGAGAGAACTTCTATCAAATTCAAGTGATGCAATCGATAAAATTTATTACAAAGCCTTAACAGACGACTCCTTGCGTTTTAACAAAGAAAGCTATTACATAAAAGTAACACCAGATAAAACTAACCGTACCTTAACCATTACGGATACTGGAATTGGCATGACGCAAGAAGAGCTTGAAAGCAGCTTGGGCACAATTGCGCGAAGCGGTTCCCTTGCGTTTAAAAACGAAAATGAAACAAAGGACGGGCACACGATTATCGGCCAATTCGGCGTTGGGTTTTACGCAGCGTTCATGGTGGCAGATGTCGTGACCGTGATTAGTAAAGCGTTAGGCTGCGATGAAGCCTATAAATGGGAATCTACTGGTGCTGATGGCTATACAATCGAACCTTGCGAAAAAGAAACGGTTGGGACTCAAATTATTTTAAAAATTAAAGAAAATACAGAAGATGAAACATATGATGAGTATCTAGAAGATTATCGTTTAAAAGAGATTATTAAAAAGTATTCAGACTTTATCCGCTACCCGATTAAAATGGACATAACGGAAAAACGTCCTAAAGAAGGTTCTGATAACGAGCTAGAAGATTATACAGAAGAGCAAGTTATCAACAGTATGGTACCGATCTGGAAGAAAAATAAAAATGAATTGACTTCAGAAGACTATGAGCAGTTTTATTCAGAAAAGCGCTACGGATTTGATAAACCGCTCACTCACCTTCATATTAATGTGGATGGAACGATTCGCTACAATGCCATTTTATTTATTCCAGAAAATAGTCCGTTTGATTACTACTCAAAAGAATTTGAAAAAGGGCTTGAACTGTATTCAAACGGCGTCTTAATTATGAATAAATGTGCAGATCTTCTTCCAGATTACTTTAGCTTTGTAAAAGGTATGGTAGATTCTGAAGATTTATCTCTTAATATTTCACGTGAAATTTTGCAGCAAGACCGACAGCTTCAGCTGATTGCCAAAAACATCGGCAAGAAAATCAAAAATGAATTAAAAAGCTTACTTAAAAACGAACGTGAAAAGTACGAGAAGTTTTATGAATCATTTGGCCGCCAGCTGAAGTACGGTGTTTACAGTGACTTTGGCAGCAACAAAGACGTATTAAAAGACCTGCTTTTATTCTATTCTTCTACAGAGAAAAAGCTCGTAACACTAGACGAATATGTATCGCGCATGCCTGAGGATCAAAGGTATATCTATTATGCATCAGGCGAATCGTACGACCGAATTGAAAAGCTTCCTCAAGCAGAATTGGTTGCAGATAAAGGTTACGAAATTCTATATTTTACAGAAGATATCGATGAATTTGCGATTAAAATGTTAATGACGTACGAAGAAAAAGAATTTAAATCTGTTTCAAGCAGTGACTTAGGGATTGAAGCAGAAGAAGAACAGCTCAATGAGTCTGAGGAAAGAGAAAATAAAGAGCTATTTGACTATATGAAAAAAGCTTTGGGGGGAAAAATAGGAGATGTGCGCGCGTCTAAACGTTTAAAAACACATCCCGTTTGCTTATCAGCTGATGGTGAAGTAACGATTGAAATGGAGAAAATTTTAAGTGCGATGCCTGACAATCAGCATGTAAAAGCAGAAAAAGTGTTAGAAATTAACGTAAATCATGATGTATTTGCTTCTTTAAAAGATGCATTTGAAAATGATAAAGGGAAATTAGACCTTTATACAAATTTATTATATAACCAAGCTCTTCTAATTGAAGGCTTATCTATTAGTGATCCCGTTGAATTCACAAATGATATTTGTAAAATCATGATATAAAAATCAGGCGCAGAATCATTCTGCGCCTGATTATATGTATGGCATAATAAAAGTAGTTATATAGTAAGAAGCGATAAAAATGGGTACGGGCAGTTCTTCTGTTACTCTTATTGAGTGTTTGCCTTCTTTAAAATGAAAAAGGTCTGATTTAAACTCTGCGACTTTTTCTCTTTTTTGATTAAAAATACACGCTTCCTCTATAGCTTCATGACTGCTTAACATGTAGACGTTATTTCCCCATCTAATTTCTTGTGCTCCTTCGTTTTTAATTAGTCCTTTACCTAATAGATGCCCCACTGTTTTTCCATTTTCTTTTATCACCCACCGGTGTTTTTTCACGTGATCAATAAACACCGTTCTTCCTTCCCATTGAACTTGTAAATGTACCTTTAAGCCGCAGGAAAAGATAGGAAACCAAGAAATAGAATCTAACACTGGAAGTCCATCACGAGTTAAAAAATCAATACTTTTCGTCCACATATTTTTATGCATTCTCTTAAGCTGTCCGACGTTTTCTCCATTTTCATTTGTAACTGCTATGGTCTTTCCCGCTGATTTAAAATAGGGAAGATAAAAAATATATTCTTGCATATAAGCCTCCAAAGGTTCTGCACTTCATATTAACAGCGTGTACATAGTTATGTTTCTATCTTTCATATATTTCGTTTATTTCTTTTAATTTCTTTCTTTGTTTAAATTGGCTTTGATTTTCTTTTAAATGCTTTAGTAAAGCAACAATCAAGAAACTAACAATCACAAGAAGAAGCCAAGAGCTAATTTTACTTACATGAACCATTGTCCACTGCTGCTGTTGATCTGGATACTGCCATGCTCCAAAAAATGTTGCGATATTTTCAGCGATCCAAATGAAAAAGCCAATCAGTACAAAAGACAATACTAAAGGCATGCGATATGTACGTTTGTTAACCGTAAAATATACAAAAGTTCGATAAAAAATAAGTAAAGTAAAAAGTTTTAAAAACCAGCGGAAGTCGTAAATGAAATGATGCGTGAAAAAATTAAGGTAAATAGCCATACTTAGTATACTGACAATCCACGTAGAAGGCCAATTCGTAAGCTTTAATTCAAGCCTTCTCCACACTTGGCACATGTAGCTAGCTACACTAGCATACATAAATCCGCTGTAAAGCGGAACTCCCCAGACTTTAGTGAAAGCTTTTTCTGGATAGCTCCATGAGCCCATATGAACTTTGTAGAGTTCTAACGCTAGTCCAATTAAATGAAATACTGCGATGACTTTTACTTCATCAAGCGTTTCTCGTTTAAACATCACCATTAAAACTTGAGTTCCTAGACAGACTAATAAAATAAGGTCATATCTAGAAATAAACGGTACTTCAATTATTTTTGTCATAGCCAACGTAAGAAAAATGATAACAGGAAAAACACAAGATTTTGCTTGTTCTAAACCAAAATAGATTAATTGATTCATTGTAACATCCTATCTTTATAGTATTCCTTAGTATTTTCACAGAAATGATTCCTTGAAAATTATTGCAGATTTTTAAAATTTATTCAATAAGCATCTCCGCTGTTTTTGTAACGAAACTATCATACCCAGCGGAGATTCGTTTCCTCCGTTAACTTTTCAAAAAATCGGTTACTCTCTGTACATAGCGCTCTTTATCGTAAGATAAGTACAGATAACTGGTTAACTGTACAGGCTCCCCAAAGAAAAAACGTTCGTACAGTGTTTCCCTTGTGCCGAACGGACTCATAGTTAAATCCCACGCTAGTCGAAAAAGCTTAATACGATCTTCTGCCCCTCTAGATTTAGCTTGCAAATAACGCGTAATATCTTCTTTAACCAATGAGCGGCACGTATTTTCTGTTGGTATTGCCATTAGTCCGCTTGCACCTAAAAGCTGGATAATCTCTGTAAAGGTAGGATATGTTTTTGAAAATATATTTGCGGCAATACGAAGTGTAGTTTCATTCGGACGCATGTATCCCCATGGATCAATCTCCGCTTCTTCTTCTGCTTTCATCACGAGAGCTTTCATCGTTTCTAACGCAATAATAAGCTCCGTTGCTTTTTCTCGTACATGCGGATAGTCTATAATGTTAATGGTTTCGATCAGAGATTGTACAATCCCTAATACAAACTCTGTTTTGACAATTCTCCTTGAAGTTACTTGATGCAGAGCAAAAGCTGAGAAGGAACTAGAAGCAAGGAATGTATTTGATACGTCTACATTTTCATAGAAAAACACGCGGTTCCATGGTACTAATATATGGTCAAAGACAACAATTGTATCCATTTCTTCAAATCTAGAACTTAATGGATAATCAAACGCCGAATCTTTTCCTGCAAATGATTCTCTACAAATAAATTTAATTCCTTTTGTATTACTTGGAATCGAAAAAGCAAATCCTTTTTCTTTTCCCTGAATGCCTGCTGAAGACAGTACGAGCAGCTCATCCGTCATTCCACCCTGTGTAGCAAGCAGTTTCGCGCCTTGGATAACGATTCCCTCATTATTTTTATCAACTATTTTTGCTGCTATCGGTTCGTCATTTTGCTCGTAATAAAATTGGATTCGATTGACTTGAGGATCGATGAATGTATGAGTGAGCGATAAATCGTGCTCTCTTACATATTCATAATAAGAAATGATGTTTTCAGGAAAGCAGTTTTCTGTTCCTCTCAGGAGTTCTGCAGAGGATGCAAAAGCCATCAATACGGTATTCATATAATCCGGACTTCTTCCCATCATACCATGGGTTAATTGCGCCCATTGCTGAGTCATCTCTCGTCGTTTTTTTAACTCTTCTTTTGTTGTAGGCTGTAAATAAGATGCACCAAAAAAATCCTCAGAATCCGGGGATTGGTATGTCATGATATCTTTAATTTTTTTATCATGCTGAAAATCATAAAGTTTAGCTTGACTGTTAATGGCTCCTTTAAAAGCCGGATGTTCTGATATATTGCCTGTTACGAGCTTGCCATCAACCCATACATTTGCTTTTAATTGATTAATTCTCTCTACGTATTGCTTCCCATTAATTGCTGACATACTCCCACTCCCAGACTTTCGATAAATATTTTTACCTATTGCATTTTTATCATATTACGATGTCTTTTCCATGTTTCCTTCATACATCACAGCTTTGAGCACAAAAAAAGAAGGTCACAGTAACCTTCTTTTTTATAATTTATTTATATTGAATATCATTTCTTAGGGATTCAACTTTATTTAATGCTTGGTCAATATCCGGCTCTTCAACATTAAAGTGAGCAAGTGCATCGTGAAGATGCTTAGCAATTGCATTAAAATGTTCGGGTTGAATATTCATATTTGCATGTGCTTTGGCCATCGACTTTCCTGAATATTGATTCGGTCCACCTAAGGCAAAGCTTATAAATTTGGCTTGATGTCGACGCTGTTTATCCATATCCGTATGCTCGAAAAAGTGCCTGACCGTTTCATCTTTTAACACGAGCTCAGAATAAAAATAATCAACTACTTTTTCAATAGCTTCTTGTCCTCCCACTTTTTCATACAATGTTTGTTCCAAAACAATTCCTCCTTTTGTACCTTTCCCCATTATTACCCAATAGAAGTGTTCATATTCTTTAAAAGGCTTCTTTATGGAAATTCGTTGTCCCCATGTTTTATTCCTCTTCCACATAAAGAATAAAATGTAAAGAAGTGAACACAATGTAAAGGAATTGTAGAAGCTGCATGTAACATCTTTCGTTACTGGGCTTTAGGAATCATTACATTTTGATAAGCACTTATCTAGTACACGTAAGTATAAGCCGGCACGCCTTTTACTCCTACTCGGCATGAAAAAAGAGAGCCGGCAGCTTCTTCGTATTTTTCTTCTTCCTTAGCTGTGGTGATAAATAAGGTTTGTAAATCGTCTCCTCCAAATGTGCAGCAGGTTACATTGGAAACAGGAAGATGAATAGATTCTATAATTTCTCCTTTATCTGGATCTACACAAATGACTTTCGAACCTCCCCAAAGCGCTACCCATAATCGGTCGTGTTCATCAATTGTCATTCCATCAGGAAACCCGTCCATATCTGAAAGGTCAATCACCACTTTTTCATCTTCGAGCCTTGTTGTTTCTTTCGAAAATGAATAAGACATAATTTTATTTTTCGGTGAATCAACCAGAAAGAATTTGTCTCCTGTTCGATTCCAAGCTAGCCCGTTTGACACGCTTAATCCTTCTTTAGCGCTCTTAATGACACCTTTTTCATCTACTACGTACAGCTGGGCTTTTCCTTCTTCATCTTCTTCACTCATCGTTCCAATCCAAAAGCGATTATATGGATCACATTTCCCGTCATTAAAACGCATGGTTTTTTCAAGAGTATCTAAACGGATATACTCTTCATGATTCTTTTTGTTTTTATCAACTAAAAGCAGCTGATTACGGGTGGAGACAATCAATTTTGAATGATTGGTTTTAGAAACACTTGTAACGACTGAAGGAAGAGCAATATCTTCTAAGGTTGTCGTTTTTGGATCGTACGTAAGAAGCTTTTTATCTAAGATGTCTACTAGCACTAATTTTTGATTTTCTTCATCCCATAGGGGTCCTTCAAGCAAACGGCCATCGTACTTTTTTTCAATTTTTGCTTCCATTTTCAAGCTCCTTTTTCGTTTTTATGTACAATCATTTTTTTATAATCGCTTTCTCAAAAAAATATTCTTTTAAACAAATAAAAAAAGCTAGGAATATCTTTCCTTTTTCATAAATACCCGTTGTATGACATTCTTTAAACACCAGGTTCTAAGAGAATCTTTTCATAAAAAAAGCAGCACGCTTTGTATAGCGTGCTGCTTTTTTTTATTATAAAGTTACGTGTTCTTTTTCGAGCTCTTTAACACGTGCTGCAAACTCTTCTTCTGTTAAACCGTGTTCTTTTACATAGCGGTTACGAGGGCTCACTCGGCATTCATGTGAACAAGCGCGTAAATATTTGTGTTCATTTTCTTCAGAAGCTAAGATTTTCTTATTGCATTCTGGGTTTGCGCAGTTAACATAACGTTCACAAGGCTCACCGGTAAAGTGGTCTTTTCCGACAATCACATGCTCTTTTTGGTTAACTGGTACGCTGATGCGTTCATCAAATACATAGCACTGACCGTCCCATAGTTCACCTTGTACTTCAGGGTCTTTTCCGTATGTTACAATCCCTCCATGAAGCTGGCTTACGTCTTCAAAACCTTCTTCAAGAAGCCACCCAGAGAATTTTTCACAGCGAATACCGCCTGTGCAGTAAGTTAAGATTTTTTTATCTTCAAACTGATCTTTGTTGTCGCGAATCCATTCAGGAAGCTCACGGAAGTTTCGAATATCCGGACGAACAGCTCCTCGGAAATGACCTAAATCGTATTCATAATCATTTCGTGCATCAATTACGACCGTATTCTCATCTTGCATCGCTTGATGAAATTCTTTTGGGCTTAAGTAATTACCCGTTACGCGAAGAGGATTCACATCTTCTTCTAATCGAAGAGTTACTAATTCTTTACGGTGACGCACGTGCATTTTTTTGAACGCATGTTCATCTGCTTCGTCTATTTTAAATACAATACCTTCAAAACGAGGATCATTTTTCATCGTTTCCATGTATTTATCTGTTTGTTCAACTGTTCCTGATACCGTTCCATTGATCCCTTCAGCCGCAATTAAAATACGTCCTTTTAATTCAAGCTCTTTACAAAATGCTAAGTGCTGATCTGTAAACTCTTCAGGATTTTCAATTGGAGTGTACAAATAATATAGTAGTACTTGATATGGTTTTCTTTCAGTCATGTTGCTTCTTCCACCTATCTGTTTATATTTGCAAGATATAATGCATGTAGGTCGGTTATTGTGAACCGAATTGATGGTAACAATTCATTACTTAAAGGTACATTACGACAAAAACAACATCCTTTTTATAAGGATGCCTCTATCTAAAAAGTATTACAGTGAATGATTGTTTCAAAAACATACAGTATTTAAGCCTGTAATAGTATAACATATCAAAGCGTTTACTTCTAGGGTTTGTTCTTCAATAAAAATTTTATTGACGGGATACGTTCTACATGAATGTGCCCGCGCATACATGATGAGATATAAATCTTTGAGATTGGGGGCAAAAATGATGCCTTTTTATACATTAAAAGACGGTGCAACTTTGTACTATGAACAACAAGGGGAAGGAACACCTATTATTTTCATTCACGGAGTTTGGATGAGCAGTCGTTTTTTTCATAACCAGCTTTCTTTTTTTTCAAAACAGTATCAAACTATTCTTTTGGATTTAAGAGGACATGGAAATTCAAGTCATACTCCATACGGCCATACAATTTCCACTTATGCTCATGATGTGCATGAGTTTATAACCACTCATCAATTAAAAGACGTCATATTAGTAGGCTGGTCGATGGGTGCTTTTGTTGTGTGGGAATATTTGAAACAATTTGGTCAAGAAAATGTAAAAGGAAATATTATTGTAGATGAAATGGCTTCAGATTTTAAATGGCCCGACTTTCCGATCGGTGCATTTGATTTACCTGCGCTTATTTCGCTCATGCAGGGTATTCAGCTTGATCGAACAAGTACATTAGAAAATTTTATTCCGCTTATGTTTAAGGATGAATTAACTGAAGAAGATAAACATTGGGTTATGAAAGAAGTAACGAAAATGCCTGAGTCGATAGCCAGTGCTATTTTGTTTGATCAATCCATTGTGGACTATCGAGATTTTCTACCGTTTATTGCAATCCCTACCTTACTGTGCTTTGGAAAAGAAGAAAAGCTCATTCCGGTAGCAGCTGGAAGACATATTCAAAAGCTGGTTTCAGGTTCTGTACTTGAAGTTTTTGAGAACAGCTGCCACTGCCCTTTTCTTGAAGAAAGCGATCGATTTAACAAAGTTGTGGGCAACTTTATCGAACATATCTAATTTACAAACTTAAAGAAGCAGCGCTTTAGCTACGCTGCTTCTTTAAATGAAACCTTTTATGCCTTTATGTATTGCTTTAGGGTAATAAAATCTCGCGTCCGTCATAGGCAAAGCTTACGTTTTCATCTGAAAGCATCTCGGCGTGCTTTTGGATATCAATATCATGTGATAAATGAGTAAACACCATGTTTTTGGCCTGTAGCTTCGCTTTGATCTCCATTGCCTCTGTCACGTCATATACGGATCTTTTTTCTTTTTGAAGATATTCTTTCCAGAAAGATGTACCAAATATCAGTAAATCTAAGTGGTAAAAGGGCTGCCACTGTTCTTTTGTCACATTAAAAGAATCGGATACATACGCCCAGCGTTCGCCTTGTTTTTGATGAACCACAATGCCGTAGGAATGACCGTTAAATCCGTGATTTACTTTATGAAACGTAAGGGTTGTTTCTCCACTATCCCATTTTAACGTTCCTTTAAAGGTGAGCCCTTTTCTTTTTGCGAGATAAGGAAATCTTTCGATTAACTCGCTGATGACTTCAGGCGCTCCTACGACTTCTGTATTTACATTATTCCAATAGCATAAGTCGGCTAAATCTCCTAAACCAGCCACATGGTCATTGTGAGGATGAGTAATAAAAACGGTAGAAGGGATTTTTTTGTTATTGTATAAATGAAATTGATGCTTAAAATCAGGTGATACGTCAATCAAAAACACGTTACCGTCTATTGTAAACTGTGCACTAGGCCTTGTGCGCTGATTTAATTGATCTTTTTGTGTACATACTTTACAGTCACATAATAATCGAGGCACTCCTTGAGCATCGCTCGTCCCATAAAATAAAAGCTTATTCATTGCTCTGTTTCCCCCTTTTTTTCTTCTAAAGGTCTATCTTTTTATTTCAAGAAATGTCCTATGTTGTTCTGCATCGTTCTTTTATTTGTCCTTCTAGAATAAAACCAGCTTTTATGTAAAACAGCCAGTCTTTTTAACGACTGGCTTTGCTATATTCCTTATAAAAAGCGTTTTTATGCTTTTTCTATTGATTTCTTTCTTCATCTCTTTCAACAATATGCTGAAGAATAGATAATTTGTTCGTCCAAAATTGCTCGTAGTAAGAAAGCCAATCTTGTATCTCTTTTAAAGGCTCTGGCTGAAGACAATACACTTTTTCTCTGCCTTTTTTCTGTCCATGGACTAAGTCTGCTTCTGAAAGTATATGAAGATGCTTGACAATAGCGGTACGGCTTATTGAAAAATGAGACGTTATTTCTGATATAGGCAATTCTTTTTCAGAAAGCAGCTCAAGTACTTTTCTTCGAGTAGGATCAGCAATGGCTTGAAAGATATCATGCTTGGCAGCTGATAAAGTCATTTAGTTTTCAACAACCTTTCGAAGTTTTTCATTTACGAGACTAATCCACCCGTAGCTCATTCTATCTCGTACCACTGAACTCTTTTCGTTTGCTTTTTCAAGAAGTGTTTCAGCTTCTTTCCACCCGCTATGAATAAGCGTAAATTCAGTTTGATTACCCATTTCTTTTAAGGTAAATGAAACGACCCATCCATCCGTATCCCAAGAGAAAGAAAGATAGTTTGGTGCATCTATTTCTAATACTTTACACGGAGATGGGCCAAAAGGCGATTGCAAATGAAATTCATATCCTACCTGAGGCTGAAAATCATTAGGCATGAACCATTGTTGGAGCCCTTCTGCTGTTGCTACTTTATCCCAAATTTTTTGAATCGGCGCGTTAAATATTATCGTCTGTTTTACATCTTCTACTACACTTTTATCATTCATCGTTATCTTCATTCTCCTTTTTAAAAAATAACACCAAAAGGTTTTATATAAAAATAATATAACACCTTTTGGTTTCATGTCAATTCCTCTTTTAAAAAATGAAATCCTTCAGTTCATTTCCGTTCTTTGATAAAGAGATTTGTTATGATGCTGAATGAGTGCATTTTGTTATATTTCAAATATATCTTTTAAACGATGCTTCGTCCGCTTTGTGCCAATGCATAATGAATGCCGTGCTGCAATGTTTGAAAACAATCATATTTTGATAAATCAATATGGGTCTCTGATATAACTAAGCCTAAGTCAGCAGAAATCCCTACTAAAATTGTTTTCGTACCAATCAGGGACGCTGCTGCACCTAATTTTTCAATAAGACTTGCCGTATATTCAGTAAGTTCTTTATCCAATCCGGTTAAATCCAGCACAAGATAATTAGCCTGGTGTTTTGGGAGGTTATTTAATGTATTGACAATCAAATCTTCCGTTCGATCCTCGTCGTATTTGCCAATCAAAGGAACGACGACTATGCCTTCCAAAACCGGAATAATAGGAGAAGAAAGCTTTTTAATAAGATCTTTTAACTCTGCTGTTTTTTCTGCTACAATGTTTTGTAAATGTTCTATTTTCTGCGCTTCTTTTCTTCTCGCTAATTGATGAATATTTTGAGTGATATCAATGTTAGAAGGGAAGTATTCTACTGTGGTGCATTCATGCCCTTCTATTTGATGTTGAATCACCTTGTACCAAATATTTGTTCCGAATAGTCCTGTAAAAATTCCTGCATAATGGGCCGGAAGAAAATTCCCTCCCTTTGTTTTCTTTTGCGCAACGTTAATTTTATGTTCCCAACTGTCTTTTAATTCAGCAGATAGAGTTTTACTTTCAGGATTTAAATATTTGATAGTAGTTTTTCCCCATCCAGCCGAAGCGTATGTATTGGTAATTAACTGAGCCGCTTCAAAAACCGTTACGCCTTTCATATTTTGAAAGTACTCTCCTACTACTAATCCCTGTCGGAAACCAGTGGTTTCTAGTACTACAGAAGCTGCCTCTTCCCCAGATATTTCTTCGATTGTGTCAAACAATGTTTTCATCGCAGAAGAAATCCAAAAAAGGATCGCATCTTCTCCTTCAAAGCTAAATTGTCCTTTTTCTAAATCCCAAGCAAAACTAAGGCCACCTATATCAATATTCTTTTTTTCACCCATGGCGAAATCTCCTTTTTATAAAGTTCTTACCTTCTATTTTATCTTATGTTGAAGAAGCTGGTAATAAAAATTGTTGCATATTTTCTATTACTTGTCTAACCAATACCCATGTTTTCAATTAATAGAAAAGAAAGGTGAATGCTATAGAACTTTGAATTCGCCAACTTTTCTTTCTTTTGTATCAAACATACATGATAAAAAGGAAGAAAAGCAAATTGTAATATAACATCACATTACGTTATAATATAATTATATTCAAAAGAAAGTATTTAGGAAAGAGGAGGAAAAAGATGAAGCTAAATACTCATAGCTCTACGCCTTTATATATGCAGTTAAAACAGGCTATTACAGAAGATATTAATAAAGGAGTTTATACTCCGGGTGAAAAACTTCCAATTGAAACGGATTTGTGCGATATATACGGAGTAAGTCGGATTACGGTAAGAAAAGCCGTATTAGATTTAGTAGAAGAAGGCCTTCTGATACGTCAGCAAGGAAAAGGAACCTTTGTTCAATATCCAAAAGCTAAGAGAGAGCTGTTTGCCGTTAATGGGCATACAGAGTATATGTCGGAATTAGGGAAAGTACCGCAGACTAAAATTTTGTCTTTTGGTATAAAACCTGTAAAAGCTCATGTGGCAAAGATGTTATCAATCCCTCCAGAAAGTGAAGTCCTTGAACTGCAGCGCATCCTGTATTATGACGACCAGCCTCTTACCTTAGAAATTTCTCACTACTCCTTAGAATTGTTACCACACTTAGATCAGCACGTCCATAATTCAGTTTCAATGTACGATACTATAAAAAACAAGTACAATATTGCTCCGGTTCATAATAAAAAATTATTGAACATGGTATTTGCAAATGTGGATGAAGCAAAACATTTAGAATGTGAAGTCGGAGAGCCGCTGTTTAAAGTGGAAAAAGTGGCGTATGATGCACAAAAAAGACCGATTCATTCATCTTTTCTACACTACCCTGCGAATCGCGTTACGTTCACTATAGACAGTTCTAATTCTTAATAAAATAGCGCCTTGCTTCAAAAGCAAAGGCGCTATTTTATTCATTTTAGAACCATTTCACAGTCTGTATGATATTCTTTTCCATATCCAAATGCTCCGTAATTTTGACAAGTTTGTGATGCCACCAATGATCCATTATGGAGGGCTTTGGCTATGTTTTTTTCTGGTAGATAAGAAGAAAGAAAACCAGCTATAAAAGAATCTCCAGCCCCAAGCGTATCCACTACATTTGTAGGAATTATAGGCTGTTTAAATAACTGATTTTCGACTGATAATAAAGCTCCCTCTTCTCCTCTTGTCACGCATACGACACTGGTTCCTAACAGGTGTACTCGCTTTATTAAATTCATACACTCTTCTTCTGGCAGGCTGCTTCCTGAGAAAAATGCATAGCTGATATATGGACATACTTGCTGTAAATATTCCTCATCGTATCTCGTAGAAAAATCAAAGGAAATATCAATGATTTTATGTAGCAACGGAAGGTCAGATTCTAAATGACTAAAAACGCTCGTATGAAGAAGATCGTGCTGGCGAATATAGGTTAAATCCGATTCATTCAGCATTAGTTTTAATCTAGATTGAACGCCCCCTTTATTTGATCCTACAAAAACTCGGTCACCTTGTTCATCAAGTGTTACAACCGCCATTCCATTTTCTCCTACAGCTCTTCTTACTCTGCTAATATCCATCTTTTCTTGCTGCAAAGTATTTACTACATGCTCTGCCGATTCGTCATTCCCCACGATTCCCATATAGGAAGACTGATGATTGCTCAATCTATTATAAAATACGGCCACATTTAGCGCGTTGCCGCCTGGATAGATCTTTCCTTGATCTTTATAGTAATCTACTACATTATCCCCTACTCCAATTAGTTTCATCTGCTTGTCCTCCTATTATTTAACACTTCCGTTAGCAATGCCACGGATAAAATATTTTTGCATAAATAAAAACAACATAACAATCGGTGCTGCTGAAATGGTGAGTCCAGCTAGTAATACCCCCCAATCTGTTTGCAAAGCGTCTCTAAATTGCATTAATCCTGCTGGGATTGTACGCAAACTGTCGTCGTCGATAAAGATAATGGCAAACATAAATTCATTCCATGTGTAGTAAGCTGTCAAAATTGTCGTTGTTAATAGAATGGGCGTGCTCATTGGGATAAAAATTCGAAATAAAATCCCCAAGCTTGTACATCCATCTAACCGAGCTGCTTCCTCTAGTTCTTTTGGAATCGAAAGAAAATAAGCTCGAATTAACAAGATGGTTAAAGGAATTCGATAAGCAACATAAGGTAGAATCAGTGCCAAGTGTGTATTATAGATTCCAAGTTTTTGAATAATGCTATACAAAGGAATTAAACTTACCTGAGGAGAAAGCATAAGCCCTCCGAGACATATAATGAGGACAAAAGCTTTTCCTTGAAACTCAAAGCGTGATAGTCCATAAGCTCCTAACGCACTGACCAGCACCGTCAAAAAACAAGACGCGCCCGTGACGATTACACTGTTTAAAAAGTAAGAAGATATTCCACTTTTCCACGCTGTCACATAATTTTCAATTAGCCAAGTATGCGGCATAGACCAGCTGTGCGTAAAGATTTCATCCGTGCTTTTAAAAGAACTTATAATCATCCAAAGCAAAGGATACGCAATGACGATAAAATAGACAATCAATCCGACATATACTATCGTTACACCTGTGTAGCTCTTCTTTTTTCTTTCTTTAGTGGCTGTATTGACAACATTAGGTAAGGTGACATTTGTTTTAGGCATCTGCATCAAGCGTCTTCCTTTCCTGTTTTAAATGCTTTCATTTGAACAAGAGAAATCAACAGCGTAATAATTAAAATGACAGTAGCAATTGAGGAAGCATAGCCCATCATATCTTTCGAAAAGGCTGTTTTGTATAAATACGTACTTAGGACTTCAGATGATGTACCCGGTCCGCCTCCAGTTAAAATATAAGGTTCATTAAATACTGTAAAAGCACCAGTGAGCGTTAAAATAACAGCCACAAATGTCATTTCTTTTGTTTGCGGTACAGTAATATGAAAGAACATTTTAAATTTATTAGCGCCGTCTATTTCAGCTGCTTCATACAATTCAGGTGAGATTTTTTGTATCGCTACAATATACAGCATGGCAATATAGCCGATAGACTGCCATTGAGATACAGCAATAACTGCATAAATAGCCGTATTACTGTCTCCTAGCCAAGGTTTTGCCAATGAGTCTAATCCGATCATTTTGAGCATTTGATTTAAAAGCCCTACTTCAGGATTGTAAAAAAAAGTAAACAGCAAGGCAATAACGGTCATCGAAACGACTACTGGTAAAAAATAAACCGTTCGAAAAAAAGGAGAAAACCTTCGAATAAGTTTATCTTCTAAAACGGCAGCCACAATTAAACCTCCACCCACTTGAAAAATAATTGAAATGACCGCATAAAGAATATTATTTTTGAGTGCCTGATAAAAGACAGGGTCTTTAAATAAGTGCACATAATTATCTATTCCTACAAAAACTTTGTCTGGTGAAAATGTGCTCCACTCATAAAGACTATCCCAAATATTCTGAAAAATAGGGATGTACACAAGTAGTAAAAAAGCAAAAGCAGGAAGAAGATATAAATAAGGGGTTAGCTTATTGCGTTTTAACATCGCTTTTTCACTTCCTTACTTTTTAGATTCAGCACGAACACTCGCTGCAGCTTTTTGCACATCTTTCATTACTTCTTTAGGTGTTTTATCACCATTTAGCATAAGCTGAGCCCCTGTTAAATAAGCATCTGCAATTCGAGCATCGATTGCCATATCAAACCATGGAGCCATCTCTTTGGCTTGTAAAATATTATCTACTGCTTCTAATTGCTCCGGTGTTGAATTACTGCTGTTAGCTGTATCATTTACTGCACTGTATTTCCCTACTTCTTTTACTAGCTTTTCACCCATTTGTTTTGATGTTAAAAATTCAAGAAATTCCATCGCTTCTTTTGGATGCTTTGTTTTAGAAGAAATCATAAACCCTTCAGGTGATCCAGTTAAATTAGTAGCATTTCCTTTTCCATCCTCTAATTTAGGAAAATTAAACATGCCAATCTTAAATTTCGTTGGACCGAAAAGCTTAATTTCAGCGGTTTCAGCATAAAACATAGCTGCTTTTCCATTTGAAAATTGTTGTCTTGCATATTCATGATCAATCGAATTTGTATTTTTATTAAAGTAAGGAACTAATTCTTCTAATTTTTCTAGAGCTTTTACATAGCCTTTATCCGTGAATGTCCCAGTTTTTGAATTATAGTCTTTTGAAAGAACGTCAGGCTTTACCATGCGCTGATTCAAGGTTCCTACGTAGTGAGAAATGGTCCACGTATCCTGGCTTCCAAATTCTAAAGCTGTATAATGCTTCTTTTTTAACACGCTTAAAACATTTAATAGCTCGTTCCAGTTTGTAGGCGCTTTTAATCCTAATTTATCGAAGATATCTTTGTTGTAAAAAAACATTTTCCCGTCCATTGTGACAGGAACACCGTAAATTTTCTTATTAACGGTATATGGTTTAATTTGAGACTGAACAAGCTTGGAAGACCACGCTGAATCCTTCTTATAATAAGAGGTTAAATCTAAGGCTTTGTTTCCTCTGACAAATTGTCTAGCAAACTCATCGCTCCAAGAAAAGTACACATCAGGAGGGGTATTAGTGCCTGTCATAACTTTAATTTTGTCTTTATACGAATCGTTTAACACCGCTTCTGTTTTAATATCAATATCAGGGTGCTGTTTTTCAAATTCTTTTACAACTTCTTCAAAGTAGCTTTTTTCAGGTTCTTTTGGCCATCTGTGAAAGAATGTTAATGTTGTCTTTCCTGTGTCTGAGTCTGAAGACGTTTGTTTTCCCGCACACCCCCCGAGCATTAAAGAACAACTTAAAAGTGAGGCTAAGATTAAATTTGTCTTTTTCATATAGAAACCCCCTTATTGTAAGTGCTTTCATATATAAGTTATACTATAATGTTTTATAACATTATAGTATAACTCGTAAGGAAAATATACAGATTTCTATCTTTATTAGGAGATTATTAATATTCTACTTTCCACATGTAGCGTCTTTTACTTAAAGGATGATTGCGTGCTTCAGCTAATTCTTCGGCATACTGACGCAGTACACGGTTTAATACAAGAGGAGCAATATACCCTTGCACATCTTTATCAATTCCTTCGAAGTCATATGTTTTTGCATCTAGAACAGTTAATTTCTTTCCATATCGTTTAGAGAATGATAAGGCGCGTTCTTCTAAAGGTCTCGTTTCATCTAGTCCAGCTAGGATGATAAACGGTACGTTTTCATCAATAATTTCGAATGGACCGTGGAAATACTCTCCAGCGTGAATAGCGTGAGAATGAATCCACTGCATTTCCATTAAGATACATATGCTGAATGAATAGGCTGCTCCATAGTTCGAGCCGCTGGCCATTGTATAAATAACCGGTTCGGACTTATGTGATTCAGCAAATTTCCTTGCGTTGCTCGCTTCGTATTCTAGAGCTTTTTCATAAACAGACTGTAGATTTTCTAAGCTAGTAACTAACTTTGCAAATTTATCATTTTCTTCTGCTACGTATAAGAGACCAAATACAAGCTGATATAAAACGCCTAAATTTGTTTCAAAAGCATCGATATCATTGCCCCACTCATACTTAATAAAAATATCTGCGCTGTGTGCTAAAGGTGAAGTAGGTTCATTTGTTAAGGCTACAGCATAAGCGCCTTTGCTTTTAGCAAACTTAGCTGCTTCTGTAGTCTCAGGAGTTGTTCCTGACATGGAACATAAAATAACTAAGGAGTCTTTTCCCAGCTGCTGCGGATTGCGGTGGATAAATTCGTTCGAGCTATACAAATCGGATGTAATATGTTGAGCTTCTCGATCTAGTACATACTTAGCTGGATACATGATCGCAGAAGATCCTCCACATGCGACGAAAAACACATTACGAATTTGCTTGCTTTTTAATTCGTTTAATACGGCTTGCACATCACTTTTTACATTCACTGCTGTTTTGCTCATTTTCCCCACTCCTCAAATAAGATATGATATACAACATTATGTAATGTTATATATTGTTATATTAAACCGCAAACGTTAACTAGTCAATACATTTATCAGAATATTTAACTTTTTTATCTATATTTGTAGAAATGCGCTCTTCTGTTTCTCCATCAAAGAAATGCACGTAGGTTAAATTCAACGAAAAAGCGCTTTTGTCCCCTGCTTCAAACTCACATAAAAAAGGCACTCGAGCCACAAACGTTTGCTTTTCTAAACTAGCATATAAAATTGTTTCAGCACCTAGTACCTCTATCATATCTAGTGTCGTAGTGAAGCAAAACTCATTGTTCAACTCTCTCTTACTATCCTCTTTATGATATACAATGTGTTCAGGACGCGCACCCATTATGACCTCTTTCTCATTATGACCTTGAGAATGTAAAGCGTGTATTAGAAAATCAGGAAGCTGTATTTTAGTTTCTCCCATTATAAAATAAGTGCCTTGGAGATACCCCCGAAAAAAATTCATTGCGGGTGATCCAATAAAACTGCCTACAAATACATTCCTAGGATGTCTATAAATATCTTGAGGAGTTCCGATCTGTTGAATAATCCCGTTTTCATAACAACTAGGCGAGTAGCCATTGTCATAGCTTCTACTTGATCATGCGTCACATAGATTGTTGTTGTTTGCAGCCTTTGATGCAGTTTAATAATCTCAGCACGCATCTGTACTCGCAGCTTCGCATCCAAATTAGATAATGGTTCATCCATTAAGAAAACTTTTGCTTCCCGAACAATAGCACGACCTAAAGCAACTCGCTGACGCTGCCCTCCGGATAAAGCTTTTGGCTTTCTATCTAAATATGTTTCTAGACCTAATGTTTTAGCTGCTTCATTTACCCGTCTATCAATTTCGTCTTTCTTTATTTTTTTTAACTTCAAGCCAAATGCCATATTTTCTCGAACAGTCATATGAGGGTAAAGAGCATAATTTTGAAAGACCATAGCAATGTCACGATCTTTTGGAGCTACTTCGTTCATATGATCTCCATCAATGTAAAAATCACCTTTTGAAATCGTTTCTAGACCTGCAATCATTCGCAGCGTAGTAGATTTACCACAGCCTGAAGGTCCAACAAATATAACAAACTCTTTCTCTCCAATCTGAAGGTTAAAATCATTTACGGCGATATTTTTTTTATCATATATTTTATATACTTTATCTAAATGTAACATTGTCATATCACCTCAGCTCCTTATATTTAAAGTTTGAGATACATGATTGCAAGTTACGCGTCTCTTTTTCCTTAATCCTTAATTCTTTCCTCCTTTTTATTTAAATTGTTAACTTGAGACATTAAAGTAACTTAATAACTATACTAATCGAATCTAGTTAGACAGAAAATAAATATGTAAAGGTTGCTAACACAAAACATACAAGCAACCGTTCACCTTCAAAAAAATAAAAACCTTCTCTAAAATAAGAAGGTTTCACATCATAATCTGCATAGAGACTGCCTTTGCCTTATTTCTGAAGATTTTATTACATATCTTCTTTGCCTTGACAGCTTGGACACTCATAAACATGCACAAAATAAAGTCCAATATGGTGGAATCGTTTCCCTAAGCAATCTGGACATGTTCCTGCTTCGCGCATTTGTTCCCGTCGTTTGTCTCGCTGATTAGCTAAGAAATTTACAAATTTCATAAAAAAACCTCCCTCATGTTTTTGACTATAGGTTTTCCTGATGAGAGGTCTTTTATTCGACTAAGTGTATTTATAACAGCACCTGCTTGATTGTGCTTTTAAACTATACTCACGTTTTCCAATAATACAAAAAGGATAGATAGAGCAGTCTTATAACGCTCATCTATCCTTCATTTTTACCCTATATAATGTTTAATGCTATACAGGCGTATCACTATTTCCTAACAGATATCTAATTTTTGATATAGCTATCATATACAAATTATTCTTCTATTTTGTATTTTTCTTTTTTTCGAAGAAACGGCCACCAGTTTCCTTCTCCAAGCGTTACGACAATCGCTGGCATAAGAAGCGGAAGAATGACAAGGCCATAAAGTAAAAGACCAATAATAACAACCGTTGCTACATGAACAAGTGTTAATACACCTGATGGCATCATAGCCCCAAACGTTCCGGCTAAGATAATAGCAGCAGTAATAATAACCGATCCCATCTTGCTCATAGACGTAACCATCCCTTCTGCTACGCCGCTTTTTACTTCTTCGTTAAAACGGTCTAACAAGAAAATAGAATAGTCAATTCCAAGGGCAACTAAAATAACAAAACTAAAGAATGGCACGGCCCAGCTGATTCCGTCATTCCCCATTATATCCACGAATAGAAGCTCTGAGATTCCCATTGCTGTATAATACGTAAGCAGCAGTGAAGCAATCATGTATACAGGCATGATCATTGAACGGAATAAAATGGTCAGCACAATAAACAATCCAACCATCATAATAACCATTGTGCGTGAAAGATCCGTTGTAGATAAATCTTTTAAATCCGCATTTGAGCTCGATACCCCTCCGTACACAATTTCTGTATGCTCAAACGGCGTATCAACGACTTCGCTTGCCACCGCTTTTTCAATATTTTTTATGGTTGAAATGGCTTCTTCAGAATATGGATTTTGATCGAGCACTACACTGAGCTTAACTCCTTTTCCATCTGCAAAAGAATAGTTATCGATGGATTGTTTAAACCCTTTATCTTTCATCACTTCTGCTGGAAGGTAAATACCCGTATCTCTAACTGTTGAGCTGTCACTCATGTTATCAAGCATATCTGTTGCTTTTGTTAAGCCATCTGAGATCTTAGTCAGTCCGTCATTCGCACTGTTAACGCCTTTTGCTAACTGGTTGATACTGTCTGATAACGTTCCAACTTGACCTTGCTGAGCTGAAAGATTCTCATTTGCTTGTTGGAGACCGGTTTGAATGGTAGTAAGCTGTTTACTGATTGCAACAAGCTGCGGAACCGCTTGCTGCACATTTCCTGTTGTAGAGAGCTGCGTGCTGACAAGCTGCAGCTGTTGATTAATTTGAGCTAATCCATCTGCAGCAGGTGCAAGCGACCCGCCAGATTTCTCTTTAGAAGCAGACCCCGTTTGGTCAGCTATTTGATTTAGCCCTTTTTTAACATCACTTAATCCTTTTTGCACATCTCCGATTCCTTTAACAGCATCTTTGATTCCGTCTGATACAGAGCCTAACTGTGAATTAACATATAAATCATCAATCTTTTCTCCGGTAGGCTGTGTGATAGTCATAACAGAATCTACGTGATCCACTTTTTCAATTGCTTTGCTTATATTTCCTAAATAAGGAATAGCATCCGCCTTTGTTAACTCTTTATCTCCTTTAATAATAACATTGACAGGAAACGCTTTTCCTTCTCCCAGTGCATCACTGATAGCATTTAGTCCTTTTATAGATTTATAATCACTGCTTATTTCAGCAGTAGAATCAAACGATACTTTTGAGTCGTACGTTACAATAAAAGGCACGGTAATAATCGCTGTAATGACTAAAAACACGAACGGTCGCGCCACTGCCTTTTTTCCTAAAAAGCCCCACAGCTTATTATCGCTATGAGAAGCCACTTTTTTAGAAGGCCAAAATAATTTTTCTCCAAGCGTAACCATAAAAAGTGGAAGCAGAGTAAATAAAATGACTAGCAGTACACCTACGCCCACTGCTACCCCAACAGCCGACTGGAAAATGGCAAACTTGGCAAATCCAATGGCTGCAAATCCAATAAATACGGCAATTCCGCTGATAAATAGCGTTCTTCCTGCTGTACGATAAGCCGTGATCGTGGCCTCTACTTTATCATGTCCGTTTGCCAATTCTTCACGGAAACGATTAAGTAAAAGAATGCAGTAATCCGTACCAATTCCAAATAAAATAGCTACTAAGAACGTTTGCGTGAACGTTGAGATTGGAAAATCGACATTTTCAACTAAAATCCCTAGTAACGATTGACTGATTAAGTATGTGATTCCCACAATTAAAATAGGAATAAACGGCGTAACGACTGAACGGAAAACGAGTAAAAGCAAACCTAAAATCAAAAAGATAGTAATAAACTCAGTTTTCTTTAACCCTTCTTCTGAACTGTGTGCAAAATCCTGATTAATAAGAGATGCACCCGTTACATATGCCGTAGTGTCTTTTGGCACGCTATCATAAATCTGATTTGCTATTTTTTCAACTTTTTCATCCGATCCACTGACAGTAACCGGAACTAAAACGGTTTTTTTGTCTTTAGACATTAATTGATTACGAACATCTTGATCATCTGTTAAAGGCGTTGTGACATCTTTTACACCTTTAATTTTCTCTGTCTTATCAATGATTTTCTGTATTTGTTTCTCACTATCTTTATCTAATGCGTTATCTAACTTGATAACCATGCTGATGGTATTACTGTCTTCTCCAGCATTTTTTAGAATTTGGCTGGCTCTAGATGAAACGGCATCGTCGGGAAGCTGAGACTGTCCTTTTTCACTTGCGAGCTTTGTTAAATTTGGTGACGTTAGCATCAATATAACTGTTAAAGCTAAAATAAAGGCCGCAATCACCCATTTAAATTTCACAATAAATTTCATTCTTTGCTTTCCCCTTTTGTAGTTAACTTTTCTTTTGCCATTGTAAGAATTTCAATAAATGTATCTATTTTTTCTTCTTCTACATCATCAAACAAATTCTCAATGATACTAAAACACGCGGCATTTCCGTCATTTATTACTTTTTCTCCTTCAGCCGTAATCTTAATAAGCTTAGAACGTTTATCGCTCTCTAGTTCATTAGTGTCCCACTCCACAAGCCCTTTTTCGAGCAGCTTTTTGATTCGATTCGAAATAGCACTTTTATGAACACCTTGCAAGACAGCAAGACTGCCTGGTGAAGATGGACCTTTAATCATTAAACTATTTAACAAATCAAACTGCTGCCTAGAGACATGTTCGAAGAGGTTATGGCTAAGCTCTCTGTGAATTACTTCTGTTCCTACAAACAGCACTTCTTCAAAAAGTTCTACAGCTTGATATAACTTGCTTTTCGTCACTTCTTTCCCTCCTTTGCTCATTTAGTTTATAGGTATAAACTATTCAACTTTAAAAATAGTTTATAGGACTAAACTTTATTCTGTCAATAAATTTATGTCTGACTGTCTTCATATATGATAAAGATAAATAGAAATCTCGAAAGATACCGCTTACATCAGCTTTTTTGGTTGTCAAAGCTCCATCACTTAAGTATTATTAGTAATTGACTTCTTTTCAAGGAGATATAAATTTTATACACAGAAAGGGTGATCACACATGAATACAATGCATGCTAATGAGCAGGTCAGTAAGAAAGATTCCTTTCCAATTGCTCTCATCTCGTTGACTCTTGGAGCTTTTGCTATTGGAATGACGGAATTTGTTATTATGGGGATACTTCCTAACGTTGCGGAAGACCTTCATGTTAGCATTTCGACTGCTGGCCAGCTAATTACAAGCTATGCGTTAGGAGTAGCAATCGGCGCGCCAATTTTAACCATTTTTACTCATCGACTTCCTCAAAAGCTTCTGCTTTGTTTACTTATGCTTTTATTTATTCTCGGAAATGCAATTGCTATTATTGCACCTAGCTATGGAATTTTAATGGGAGCTCGTTTAGTTACGGCATTATGTCACGGTACTTTCTTTGGAGTAGGCGCTGTTATTGCTTCACGGCTCGTACAACCTCATAAACGTGCAAGTGCTGTCGCAACGATGATGGCAGGTTTAACCATTGCAAATATCATCGGTGTTCCTGTGGGAACATTCATTGGGCAACACTTAGGCTGGAGAGCTTCGTTTGGGGCTATTACGATCATGGGGATTATTGCATTTATTGGTATTATTCTGTTTATCCCAAAACTTGGTCAAGACAAATTAACGGGTCTAAAACAGCAGTTTGCTGCTTTTACTCAACCAAAACTTCTTGTGATGCTTCTTTTAAGCGCAATAGGATGCGGTAGTTTATTTACTGTATTTACGTACATTACACCGCTTCTTGAAGACGTTACAGGAGTAAGTGAACATAGCGTTACGTGGATACTTGTATTATATGGATGCGGCGTTACGCTCGGAAACGTTGTTGGAGGCAAGCTAGCAGACTGGAAGTTAATGCCTTCGGTTGTAGGTATATTTGCTTTTCTTTGTATTGTGCTGACTATTTTTACGTTTACCGTTAAAAGCCCAGCAGCAGCAATTATCACGCTGTTTTTCTGGGGAGCAGCAGCATTTGCTGTAATGCCTGGTATTCAAGTGAAAATTATGAACTTAGCACAGGAAGCACCTGCTTTAGCTTCTACTTCGAATCACTCGTTTGCTAACTTAGGAAATGCTTTTGGCGCCTTTTTCGGAGGCGTAATTATTAATCATATGGGACTTACTTCACTTCCTTGGGTCGGCGCCATTTTTGTAGGAACAGCTTTTATTATCAGCACTTGTCTTTTTATTGTGGAGACACGCAAAAAACATAGTGAACAATCGTCCTGACTGTCTAACAACTGAACAAAAAGCAAAAAAAGAGCCTTTCTTGGATGAAAGGCTCTTTTTTTGCTAACTCGCTTTTTTCATTTCTTTACTTGTTAATCGACTGTGTTTACGAGAATAACCGACATATACAACTATACCAAGCATAATCCATATGCTAAAATACAGCCATGTTGTTTTAGGAAGATTAATCATTAAAAATAAACAAGATAATACAGATAAAATTGGTAAAATCGGGACAAACGGCATTGTAAATCCGCGTTTTAAAGTTGGATGCGTTTTGCGTAAGATGATAATGCTGACGCCCACCATGCCGAAAGTTAAAAGAGCTCCGATATTTGCTAAATTCGCAAGTTCTTTTAGATCAATAAATCCTGAAATTAACGCTCCGATAATCCCTACTAGCCAAGTGGAAAGAGTCGGAACTCCCGTTTTCTCATTTGTTTTAGCAAATGCTTTTGGCAGCAAGCCGTCGCGGCTCATTGAGAATAAAATGCGTGTTGCTGCATAAATGTAGGCGAAAATAACAGCCATAATTCCAATGACAGCTCCTGCAGCAATAATTCCTGCCACTGCATTTTGTCCTACTGAATGAAGAACATAGGCCATTGCTTCTGGAACGTTCAGTTCCTTATAAGAAACAACCCCTGTCATAACAAGGCATACTGCTACATAAATAATCGTGCAAATCACGAGTGAACTAATAATTCCAATTGGCAAATTACGCTGCGGGTTCTTTACTTCTTCTGCTGATGTAGATAAGGCATCAAAACCTAAGAAAGCAAAAAATACGGCCGCTCCTCCTGTCACAACACCTTCAATTCCATAAGGCATAAAAGGAGTCCAATTAGACGGTTTTACATAAAAAGCTCCTACAATAATAAAAAGAAGGATAATAAACAATTTAACAAGCACCATAAAGTTATTCACTTTTTTACTTTCTTTTGTTCCTCTTGAAAGCAGCCATGTAATAAGAAGCGTAATACAAATAGCAGGAAGGTTTACTAGGCCTCCATTTGCAGGAATTGTAATCAATTCTTTTGGCAGTGAAAAACCAAAGCCTTCTAAAAAGTTGTTAAAATAAGAAGACCAGCCGTTTGCTACTGCTGACATTGTTAACAAGTAGACAGAAAGCAACGTCCAGCCCATTAAGTGCGCTACCACTTCGCCGATGGTTGCATATGTATAGGTGTAAACGCTCCCAGATACAGGTATAGTTGAAGCAAATTCCGCATAGCACAGCGCTGCAAAACCGCATACAATAGAAGCCAATATAAAAGAAAAAATAACGGCTGGTCCAGCATCGTTAGCAGCTACTAAGCCTGTTAATACTAAAACTCCTGTTCCGATTACTGCTCCAATACCAAGAAGAGTCAAATCGAATGCTCCTAATGTTTTGACTAGAGACTTGTTTTGACTTTGTTCTAATAATTGCTCGATTGACTTCTTTTTAAATAGTTTTCCCATTGCACTCTCTCCTCTCTGTTGCCACTCATCCATTAAAAACTTGAAAATAACGTCTTTTCCCATTTGGCTGCGCGTTTTTACTTCAGATACAGAAGTAATTATATAGAAATAATTACTAACTTGTCTATTAGTATACTAATATCATTATATATATTTCAAGAGTTTTTGTAAGCGATTTCTTAGTATTTCTCTATTTTGGATTTATAAACTAAATAAAGAGATTATCATTGTGCTTATGTATAATAAGTTTGAATAAAAATAATATTCTAAAAATTATTTTATATGTTTTTAGATAACTTTTTTACTAACTATCTTCAGATATAAATTCCTGACATAGAGATTATTTACAGAACGATGAATGTTTTATCTTACCGGGTGTTATAATGATGAAAACTGAAGTGTATGAAGGGCGGAGAAAGATGATTAACTTACTTATTGGCTGTATTTTACTAGCATTAGGAGTATACTTTATGTTTAAATTTCTTTTTTACTCTCCTTCTAAAAAGAAGCGAAATCAGCAAAACATAAACAAACCATCAGGTGAGGCTTCAGCTTCATCGCGTACAAACGATTCGAATGGAATAAGATAAATTTTTTTATAAAATACCGGCGTTTGTCTAAGGCAAAAGTTATACTGCTGATATATATTATCTTATACCCTTCTAGTTCAATATTCCCTTCATTTTGGTGTGAGACAAAATGAAGGGAATCACTATCCGACTTAAAAAATCGGATTTTTCTATTTAGTAAGGTAAATAGCTTCAATACACTCTGTTTGAATTCTTTTCTTTATTCAAGTATACAGCTGCCTCTTCCAAACTTACTGTTCCTATATTTTTCTTCCCGTGCTTTCGCATAGCAAGCGATTCATTTTCCACTTCTTTATCTCCTATCACAGCCATATAAGGAACTTTCAGCATTTCTGCTTCTCGAATTTTCAGCCCTATTTTTTCAATGCGATCATCTACTTCAACACGATACCCTTTTAACTCCAGCTCGTGTTTCACTTTATATGCATATTCCACGTGCGGCGGTGCAATAGGCAAAAGCTTAAATTGAACAGGAGCCAGCCAAAGAGGAAATTGACCTTCGTAATGTTCAATCAAGATGGCCATAAATCGTTCAACGGAACCGTATATAGCGCGGTGAATCATTACGGGACGATGCGGTTTATTGTCTTCTCCAATATACATACAGTCAAACTTCTCCGGCATTAAGAAATCAAGCTGAACTGTTCCGCACTGCCAGCTGCGACCTAAGGAATCTAAAATATGAAAATCGATTTTCGGCCCATAAAAAGCTCCGTCTCCTTCATTTACCTGATAGTCTAAGCCTTTTTCACTTAACACAGATTGAAGCGACTTTTCTGCTTGGTTCCATGTTTCAATATCTCCCATGAATTTTTCAGGTCGTGTGGATAGCTCCACTTTGTAATCGAAGCCAAAATGTGAGTAAAAGTCATGGATAAACGCTAGAATGCGGCTAATTTCAGCTTGGATCTGACTGAGCTTTACGAATAAATGAGCGTCGTCCTGTGTGAATGAACGGACTCTTAGCAAGCCGTTTAAAGACCCAGAAAGCTCGTGACGATGAACTAATCCAAGCTCTGCGTATCGAATCGGAAGTTCTCGGTAGCTTCTTCGCTTGCTGTTAAACAATAAAATGGCTCCCGGACAATTCATCGGTTTAATCGCATAGTTTTGTTTGTCAACATTTGAAAAATACATATTCTCATGATAGTGCTCCCAGTGCCCTGATTGTTCCCAGAGCTCCTGTTTCATCATGATGGGTGTTTTTATTTCTTGATAGCCTGCTTTATAATGCTTTTGTTTCCAGTAATTTTCTAACTCATTTCGAACAATCATTCCGTTAGGTAAGAAAAACGGCATACCAGGAGCTTCTTCCATTGACATAAACAGCTCCAGTTCTTGACCTAACTTTTGATGATTTCGCTTTTCTGCTTCCATTTGTTTTGACATGTTCATTCCTCCAATATGTTTTTATTCAACAAAAAAAACCGCATTCATCCCTAGTAAAGGGACGAATGCGGCCGTGGTACCACCCTAATTCCGTAAAATACTTATACGTATTTTACGCTTAAAAAGATAACGGTTTTACCGGGTGCGGTTTCAGTGTATACACATTCCCCGCCGCAGCTCCAAGGTGGTAAATTCATTTCGTTTTCTAAGGGTTCTCAGCCAGTGACCCTACTCTCTGTAAAGAAAATTCAAAAATGATTCATGTCCTTTTCATTGCTTGTATATTCTTTTTTCTACAAAAAAAACCGCACTCATCCCTAGTGAAGGGACGAATGCGGCCGTGGTACCACCCTAATTCCGTAAAATACCCATACGTATTTTACGCTTAAAAAGATAACGGTTTTACCGATTGCAGTTTCAGTTATGCACGTTCCCTGCAATAGCTCTAAGGTGGTAAATTAGATGATTTCTTAAGGGCTCTCAGCCAGTGGCCCTATTCTCTGCGAAGAAAACAGCATCCAATTCGTGTCCTTTTCATTGCCAAATACTGTTTATTAGTTGTTAAAAGCGATTATAGTGTATAAATTTAACAAAAGTCAAGAAGTAATTTTTTATTTTTCAAATGGTATAGAATTACTTTATGCTTGAATTTTTGAAAAGTTACTTAAGAATACACGGACTGAAAAAGTTTTTTATTATACTATTAACGACTACATTCCATTCTTATTTTCATAACAATAAAGGCGAAAAAGAAAGATGCTATAAGTCCTTATTTGTTTTATCTAATCGGGATTAATGAAGTGAAACCAATACTACCCCAAACCAGAACAAGTAACCTAACACAAGTATCATCAAGTTTTTAATTTATATACTAAAATATTAAATACACCTTTTTCTGCTCACGCAAATATTTAACTTAAATCCATAGAAACTATTTTTTATCTATCTTTAGACAAAAGCTCATCATGCATGCTTCCACTTTGCGGAAAAATCCGTTTTGTCCTGATTTGTTCTTTAAGAATAACGTCAAGCTGCCGCTGAATTTTCCTTGTTTCATTTGTCGAAAAATACGGGTGAGCCAGATTTACTGTTTCTAACGGATCCTTGGTCAAATTGTACATTTCAATTTGATCAGGAACACGGGTTGTTTTAAGGGTAGTAAAACTCACAGGGTAACCTCCATATTGCTCTCCGTGAATGAATTCATCTTTTTCGTCATCTGCTGACCAAAATTGCAGATTATCATGATAGCGAGCGTATTTCCAAATTTCCTTTCCTGCCGCTGACGAAAACTCGACAATGACCGCTTGAATGTGATTAGGCTGAACAACTGACGGGTAGCTTTCTCCTAAAAAATTTGTTTGGTGAAGTCCTTTTGTCGGGTCATCATCCGTCATGAAGAAAATCGCTGTTTCCTCTTGCTCAGCACACGTTTCTCCTCGAAGTATACCTGACAGGTCTCGCCCAACAAATGGATGTACTTCCGTATGACTTTTTTGTAATTGCTTTTGAATAGCGGAAGCATCTATATTAGCTAAACTAAGCATTGTCGGGATCAAGTCAAGCTGACTAGTCAGTGTGTCTGTACGTTGATAACTAGGAAACAAACGCTTGTTATGAATGAGAAGCGGAACGTGAATAGATTCTTCATACATGTTGTACCATTTTTGATGTAGTCCCCCGTGAGCTCCAAGCAAATCACCGTGATCAGACGTAAAAATAATAATTGTATTTTCATAGAACGAAGATTGTTCCATGGTCCGAAGAACTTTTAAAATTTGTTTATCAACATTTTTTTGCAGCTGA
This sequence comes from Priestia sp. YIM B13490, assembly GCF_042787735.1. NCBI lineage: Bacteria > Bacillati > Bacillota > Bacilli > Caryophanales > Bacillaceae > Priestia > Priestia sp. YIM B13490. Next base: position 577,092 of record NZ_JBHZOT010000003.1, on the reverse strand, counting down.
TAATACAAGCGCCGGTAGAAGCTAGAATTTGGGGTTGGCTGCAGCGCTTTTGGATAGATGTATTTATAGCTGCTTTGAGCGCTAGGCTTTGTTTGTAAAGGTTCTCTAATGGTAGGTGGCGGATCGATGTTTGGAATCGTCTCATCAATAGAAAACTGAAACATAGGAAGGTGTTTGGTAATCGCTCCGAACAGCGCAATGTCATGCGGGTTCACAAATGAAGCTACCATGAGCCAAGGCTGCGCAGGCGCTTGATGTTCTAATCGTTGAATAAGCTCTATGATTTCCTCTGCATATATTTCGTCTCGTCCGCTCACTCCAACGGCCGCAGATGAACCAGAATTGTGCGGATTTCTCCCTTCCGGTTCCGGACCAATCCACCCTGAAAAACCAAACTTTTCAAGCTTATTAGCCCGTTGATAAAGGCCTTCTTTCTCTGGATCCGGTATTCCTGTTTGCATCTGATAGCTAGAAAAAACGTCATGTGTTCCTGGAATTAAGATGTTCTCATCAGAAATATGCCATTTTCCTTTATAAAAGGTTTGATATCCAGCCTTCTTAAAATACTCTCCCATCGTCGGGACGGTATTAGGCTGCAGCCAAAACATATCAGGATCTTGTGATTTCTTTGCGATACCTTGCGTTTGCGTAACTCCGTGCAAGGAAGGATACTGCCCTGTAAACAATGTAGCTCGACTTGGTGAACAAGCTGTAGAACCGACGTAGTGACGAGTAAACTCCGTTCCATGCTGTTTTAAAAATTCATGTGCTTTTAAATGTTTTTTTTTCCACTTTTTTAGTTCTTTACTTTCATATAAGGGTGGAAATCGCTCCTCGTCCACGAGAATCAACAAAAAATTAGGCTGTTTCTGCATGTTTATTCCTCCGCATGTTTATCAAATTTTCTGTATTGATAAACTATGTAAAAAGCACTTTTTTTAGAAGAACGGAGTACGGTTCATGTCTTTTTATACCCACACAAAAAAAGACTTGGAGGATTTCTCTAAGTCTTTCATAACTCGTTTCAATACGATATTCCTTATTTTTTGTAAGCTTTTAGCTGCTGATTTCGTTTATAGGTGCCAATGATACTAGGTATCAATTATACTTATCATAAAACTCCACATCATGTAGCGCCAATCCCCTGTAAAAAGCGCTACTCCCGTAAAAAAACGAGCTGACCAGCAAGAGCTAACCATGAAGCTATCCAAGCAAACATCATATTCTCTTTCACGTTATCACCTCATATTTTTAATTATGAATGACTTTTTATATTTTACCATGAAATTCTAATTTTAAAGATTATTCTACTGTTTATTTTATGTACATAACTAAAAAAGCTAATAGCAGCGCGCAGCTAGCCATTAGCTTTTTTATTATTTTGCAAATACATGATTTCCTATTTTAATTGTTTCTTGTTTTTGGCGCAGCCATTGATCTCCCGTTTTATCAGGATTAAAGAAGAATAATGAACCTTTTCCTTGACCTTGGAAGTTAATTGCTTCTTCTACAGCTTTTTTTGAATCTTTGTCTGCAGGTTTATTAATTTGACCGTTGCTGACCGGACTATACTGACCTTTTTGATAAATAACGCCTTTTACAGTGTCTGGGAATTTGCTGCTGTCGACTCTATTTAATACAACTGTCGCCACGGCTACTTTGCCTGCATAAGGCTCTCCTTTGGCTTCAGCTGATACAAGACGAGCTAATAATTCTTTATCATTTTTATTTACTTGAACGTGCTGTTCATGAGCGGGCGCTGCTGCAAATGCTGAGTAACCTGCACCAAAACTTGGGATAAGCATTGCTATAGCAATCACTAGTTTCTTTATCATAAAAATAAAAAGCCTCCTTGCTATTTCTTGACGTGGTTCATATGCTAGCAGAAATATAGGAGTCTTTCATTGCAAAAAATTATCCAGTTCCAAAAGAAATTGGATGTTATTGTCTTCTTTAAACAATCTTTAGCTTATAAAGAACCCTTTATGATTACGTATGAGTTGCACTTCTAAACCTTAAAGAAATTATAATTTTTCTGTTTGAAATATAAAGTTTGAACTGTATATTTCCTTAACTACTGAAGAAAGAATATCAATTCCTTTCTTTAACTCCTCATCTGCAGCAGTAAGACTTATGCGAATGCACTCCCGGTTGTGAGAAGAAGATTGGCTGCCGTGAAAGAATGAGCCGCCTGGCACTACAATCAAGTTTTCTGCTTTTAATTTATTGTATAGATCGCTATCACTGAAAGGCAAACCTTCTAACCAAAGCCAGCCAAATAACGAACCTTCCGCTTTGTGCAAATACCAAGGAATATTATCCGGCATACGTGTAGTTAAAAGTTTTTTTAAATAGTCATGTTTTTGTTTATAATGAGTTCTTATATAGTTAGCTGAAATTCTGGCTAACTGCCCGCTCTTTAAGGTGTTAACCACCATCCTCTGACCTAGCCTAGAAGAGTGAATCAAAATATTTGATTGAAATGCTTCCATTACTTTTATGAAGTCACTTTTTCCTATAGCAATTCCTATTCTCTCACCAGGCAATCCGGCTTTAGAAAGACTCATGCAGTGAATGATATTATCATGTATGATTGGATCCATTTCAATAAAATTAATAGCAGGAAAAGGCGGTGCGTAAGCTGAATCAATTAGAAATGGAATGTGATAGTCCTTGCACACTTGGGATATAAGCTGTACGGCTTCTTCGGAAAGGATGTTGCCGCTTGGGTTATTAGGTCTTGATAATACAATAGCTCCGATGTCTGGGTCCTGAGCTATTTTATCTTTAAATGCCTGTTTGTTAAATTCATAGCGAAACGTATGACGATCAAGCTTTGAGAGGATAGGAGGAATTCCTTCTATTACACCTTCCTCAAGTGCGACTCCACTATACCCAGCGTAATCTGGCAGCATAGGTATTAATGCTTTTTTTACTCTTCCTTCTTTACTTGTACCGCAAAACGAATTTAAAGCTAAAAAAAAGAGATTTTGACTTCCCGACGTGATCAAGACTTGTTCTCTGTCCAGTTTAATACGATAATTCGTAAAGAAGTATTCTCTTATGCAATCAATTAATTCATGCGTACCGTAACTAGAACCATATTGGCTAATCAAATTTTTTAATTGTTTGTCGTTCACAATATCTCTTAAAGCTTCTTCCCACATTTCATAAACTTGAGGGAGGATGGCAGGGTTGCCAGCACTTAAATTCACATATTGATTGAGATTGGAATTGAGCACTTCTTGGATGTCATGCATGATAGCGCGAACGCCTACTTTATCAGTCATTTTGCTTCCTATTTTACTTAAATGCAAAGCAGTCACTAGTGCACCTTCTCCTTAAAGATTATGGTCATCGAATAGTAAGTATGGAACTTCCATCTTTTTATTTTGCTGATTAATAAAGTAATTGTCCGGGATAATAAATTTATCATCGTTCTCACTAGGTAATAAGTATTTTCGAACATAATGTTCAGCTTCTTCTTTATAGTCAAGGTCACTTTGAATCGTTTCAAGTTCTTCAATTTCTTTTACTAAAAGATCCAGTTCTTCTAAGCATATGTCTAAATCTAAATAAGCATGGTCTCCTTTTCGGGATATTGAACGCCCATTTGCAACTAGCCAGCTAAAAAGAAAAAAACCTGTTCCAGAATCAAAGTTTCGAGGTGCATTATGCTGACTAGGGTATCTTAAAAGTCGTTCAAAGAGAACAAATTCCGTTATCTCTTCCCAAAAAGGATATTTTCTTTTATGAAGAGTCAGCACCGTCTGGCAATCTACTTTAACTTCTTCTAGTATGCCTGCAAAAAAATTCATTTTCGCCTGTATATGTTGGTCAAAAGGTTTGTTTCCGCAGTGATGGTAATAATCATGCAGATATCCCCAGATTACCCTTGCCTGATAAGTGTCTTCTCTATTCATAGTATGAGATTTAAAGTTGAAATCAAGAAAGATAGAAGACGCTCTTTTTAATGTATCCTCATTGTATATGCTGTGAAATTTATTAAAGAAAAATATCGCGAAGTTTTGACTTGTTACCTTTTCTTTTGTTTTTACATTTTCAGGGAAAAATACAATACACTTCCCTTCCATAAATCCTTGAGTACCAGCCAACAGCTTTAAAGATTCACACCCATTTTTAGGATGAGGAAGGTCTGCTTCGATGGATTTCATGATTTCAGGTTCATCGCGCACAGCGATAAAGGCTTCTAAATAAAATCCTCTTTTTGTAGGGCCATTAGGCGTTACAATCGGTCCTAAAAAGAACGTCGCCTCCCCGTTTGCAGGCGGGCTATAGGCAATTAACGTTTGATCAAAATAAGGAGCTTGATCGAGTCCTCTTTCAATCCAATCACATACGTCATTTTTTAATGCATTCCACACTTCAGGTAAATTTAAAGAGTTATATATTGTTTCAGTTTCAGCAACTACTTTTAATAAGAGCTCTCTAGCTTTTTCGTAATTTCTTTTGACCTCTCCATTTGGGCCCTGATATTTTCTTATCTCATATAGAGAAGGTACTATTTTATCGTTTAATAACTCCACTAAACTTTGAGTATGATTTTTTGTTAACATGATTAAAACCCTCCTTTTTTAGAACAGCTACTTAGCAGAAATATTTTTAGATGATGTAAGAGTAGAATTATTTGTGTTTTTCTCTATTTGCTTTTTCAAGTTAATAAATATAACCCCTGCTATTACAAACGCTGTACCTATATAGACCTGTTTGTTTAATGTTTCACCTAAAAAGACAAATCCTACATATAAGGCGATAACCGGTGAAATAAATAAATGCGCCGTTGCTTTTGATATATGCCATTTTTTTAATAAATAAATATTAATAGAAAACCCCACGACCGACCCTATAATGGCCAAGTATAATAATGAGATAAGACTAATCCCAGAGAAAGTGCGGTTTCCATTTTCTACGAATAGACTAACAATCAGTAAACAAGCGCCTCCACTTAGCATCGAAAAAGAATTAAAGGTCATAATAGGCAAGGATTTTATGCGAGATTGAACTTGAACAGTTATAAAAGCAGAACCTAGCATAGCCATTAAAATGACGATCATGGCTACTATTTGAATCACATTTCCCTGTATAAACAGCTGATTTCCAAATACAACGCTCATACCAATTAAGCACATGACTACACCTAGCTTTTGTCCTTTTGTAGCTGGTGTTCCTTTAAATAAGCGATTAAATAAAAGAGCAAACACTGAAATGCTGGCAGCTAAAACGGAAACAAGCCCGCTTGGCAAATAAACGGATGCCCAATAAACAGAACCAAACGGTAGAGCAAAGTACAAAATTCCGTTTAATGCTGAAATGGTTACTACTTCTTTTGAAACGGCCATTTTTTTTGTGAGTAAGAGGTAGAGGGCAATTATTAAACTAGCAATTAAAAACCTCATACCTGCTGACCATAGAGGCAAGCTATCCTTTAATCCAGTCTTTTGAAAAGCCCATGTCGTTCCCCCGATGACGGCTAATAGACAAAACAAAAGATGTACATGAATACGGGTTAATTTAGAAATCACTGTTTCACCTTATTTCTTTTTTAAAGTTAAGCCTATTTTCTTCCGTGGAGCGTAAAACACATCGGCACTTCTCCAAAATCTTTTACAACTGTTAACCCCTGCTCGTTAGCGGCTTTACTCGTTGTAATACATGCGTCTACCTTTCCTTCTAAGCAATCAATCGCCGCTTGAGCATTACTATTTACTAACTGAACATTGGGACTGATGGAATGAGCTAAATCAACAGGGGCAGGATGTGAAGCAATTAACAGGTTATTGGTTGTTATCACCTCTTCTTTTGAGGCAAGCACCATGTTATACGTTGGCATAATAAAGCTATCTACTAGCTCTAAACTAGTTAAATTTTTGAACACAATATCATGTAAGTAAGGATATACTGCGCAGCCTAGAAGAGCAGAACTCTCTGTTTCTTTCACATGAACTAAAGCTTCTTCCAACGTTTGATGCAAAAAGACCTGACCTTGTATGCTTTGGCGTTCGAACCACAGATAGCCTGCTTTTTCACAATTTGTTCCTTCAGGCCCTAAGGTATGGATAATGCTAATTTTTTGAAGCTGCTTATTTTTCTTACTAGACGACTCTGCAACTATCATAGCCTTTGATACCCCCTATGCGTTTACTTTATTTTTATAAACGATTTTTACTTTGTTATCTAAATAGCTGTAATACTGCTCACAGTCGGAATAAGAGTCATGAGTGGTTAAAATAAATCCAGGGTACCCTGAAAAGTGCGGATATGGTAAAATGTCTGTCCCTTTAGTGATAAATTGAATAACTCTTTTTACTTCAGTATCTCTGCGCACGTCTTCTAAGCCTCGAATTTCTTTAAAAATCCCATGGCCTTGAACAGGGATAATGTAGTTGCCCACCACTTTCTTTCGTTTTCTTTCATTTTTTAATACAGGAGGTTTTAACCCTAATACATAGTAAAAAACTAGCTCCATATAGTTAATACCTGTACTTTCCTTTACGATATAATGAGAAATCCCAGATCCTCCAATGCGCGCTCCTATTTCAATTACATAAGGTTTTCCTGCTGGGTCCAGGCGTAATTCAATATGAGCCGGGCCATTCTCAATTCCTAAAGCATTTGCTGCTCTAGCTGCTTCTTGTGCAATAGATTGCCAAACGTTTTCTTCTAGCTGAGCTGGAGCTATATAAACACCTTCTTCAAAGAAAGGTCCTTTGGAATTTCCTTTATAACCTATAGAAAGTACATAAACTTCTCCTTCTACAGAAAACGTTTCAATAGCAAACTCTGGTCCGTCTATAAATTGTTCAATTACCATGCTCGTTTTATTTTTTGTGAATTTGCTTAGGTCTTCTTCATTTACGCGTCTCACTTTTTCTATGCTGTCAATCAGTTCCTTTTTATTATTCGCTCGTGATACACCTTGACTGGAAAATCCGTTAGAAGGTTTTACTACGACAGGATAAGGCAGTGAAAGATTCTTTAATTCCTCCGTATTTTCAACCTCTTTAAAATACGGAGTGTTAAGATCATTATCTTTTAAAACCTCTCTCATCTTCTGCTTGTTTCGACAGTTACTAATCACAAACGGTGATAAACCCGGTAAGTTTAATTCTTCTGTCAGCTGAGATACAACCTCTAATGCAGGCTCATATAATGTCATAATGCCGTCAAAAGGATTTTTGTGATGCTCTGCTTTAATCATCTCAAGAGCTTTGTCTGGGGTGTGAAATAAATCAATGGGTATGAAATTTTGTACGTTTTTAAGATGCTTAGGTTCTACTTCTTCTTGGTTATAAAAAAACGTCAATTTAATTCCGAGAGCTTCTGCTTCTTCAAAAATAAACGGTAAATATGTATTTTGTAACACAACTGCTAGATGCTTATTTTGTAACGGCATTTACTTCCCCCCTACTTTTAAACAGCTCTTCACTGTTCGATGACTAAATTCTAATGACCGCTTCATATATTTGTCAATTTAATTTTATATAACATTAGGAATATATAGAATATTTAATATATTAGTAAAAAGTAAAGAAAAGAATGGGTTTATAGGGTTAATACTAAAGTGAAACTAAAAGCAGAAATTTTGCTATTTGATTATAAAGATATTGTTAAAAAAATTTAATGAGAATTTTTCTATAAAAAAGAAAGGTCGACATAGATTCAACCTTTCTTTTTTATATTTTTTATTAAAATAGATACTTATCATTTACAAAATAAGTTTTCTTTATCAGCTATTTCTTTAACGATTTGAGGATCTAACTCAACACGCAAAAAAGATAGCGGTTCTTTCCATTCGCAAGTGCTGTCAGCTCCAGCAGGGATAAAGTTAATATCATTTTTAAAAGCTACTCCTCCCTGAAAGCTATCTGCTACTGTTTCTTGAATCGCAACAGGCTTAGCGGTACGGTGAAGAAGGAGCAAATGTTTATCCAACATTTCACGTGCTTGTTGAGGCTGCACATTTTCTGCTTTTATAATTTGAACATTTTCTTGTTTTTGACTCAAGATGTCCTTTGAGTTAAACTTCACTTCTTTCATATTGCGCTCCTTTTTCATAGATATATCCATTTTTCACTTTCTTGTTTGAATTTATGTGAACCCTTTTTGTTTACTATAGCGAAAGAGAAAATAAAAAGAAAAAGAAGTGAACTTATAATTCACTTCTTTTTTTGGCGTAGCATTTATTTCATAGTCTGCAAATGATTATTAGTTTTTTGTTTTGCATCACGCTGAACGAAAAAAATAATGCAAAGCGCCAAAAGATATAAACATGCAAAAGCTGTTATGTACCAAAGTGCTGAGGTAATTCCGCTTACGTCCATAGTAAAGCCAATAAGTGCAGGAAAAATAGCTCCTCCAAGCCCTGAAAAACCAGTAATTAAACTTGTTACAATACGAGCAGATCCAGTAAACGTATGGTTAGCATATACCATCGTTATCGAATAGATACCTGACATGGCAAGCCCTAAAAATCCTAATAAAATATAGCCTGCTACTGCTTCTTTTAACACAATAAACAGCACTAAACTCACAATTGTTCCTCCAATGCTGCCAAAAAGATAACGTTCATATGTAACGATTCGAATAATCCACCCAGTAGCCACTCGTCCTATTAGCATAGCCACCCAAAAAACGCTTATGCTCAAAGTAGCCTGTGACGGGATTACATCTAGATACGCGATAAAAATAGACGAAAGAAAATTATTCATACTGCTTTCTACTCCGGCGTACATAAAAATCATCACACTAAAAAGAGCAAGTATTTTCCATCTTTGTTTTTTAGCAAGCACAGGCGCAGGTTCTGAGTTGGCGTCTGAAGCATCACTTTCTGAAGTTAAAACAGTCTCTTTTTTAAAAGAAATCATTTTACAGACCACAACCATTAGTAAAGCTAGTACACTCGTTATAAAAAATGAAAACCTCCAGCTGTTCTGTGAAATCAATAAGCTAGCTACTAACGGCATCAACAGCGCACCTAGACCAAATGATACTTCTAAATAGCTCATAACAATAGCTCTTCTACCGATAAATACTTCCATCATTAAAGTAGCTACAACTACTTCCAATGCGGCTACACCAATACCGTTTAAAAAATTGAATGCAATAATCCACTCAAATGGAGGCAATAAAAGCATACCTATTTGTGATAGCGCTATCATTAGTGCAGAAACTGTAAGTAAATTCATTTCTCTAAAGCGTCCTAATAGAAAAGAAGATAGCGGAACTCCTATCAAAAATCCTAAAGAACCTAATAATACAAGCTGTCCGCCAACTGTATAGGACACATGATAATGTGTTAACAATTGCGGTAAGACGGACCCTACAGCTGTAATGACTAATCCGCCCAGCAAATAAAGCGCATATGAAGCTAGCGCAAACTTTTTCATCTTCCCACTCCCTTAAATTCTCTAAAACTTTCTTTCTGTACTTAATTATAAAGCCTTTCCTTTAGTTGTTAACTGAAATTTGAGAAAAAAACCATTCTTCCTGCTCTACTTAACTTCCAGTCATTTATAAGATAAAACAAAAAGAAGAAGACAGATGTCTCCTTCTTTTTGTTTTTCACTTTACAGTGACGCTTTTAAAATAGCTAAAATATCATCTTTATTTAGTTTTTTAAAGTTACCGAAACCTCCGTACGCCATTTCACGAGCAGCAATTCCAGCAATTTCGTCTAGTCTCTCTTCTCCGATATCGTAATCTGCTAAGCGAGAAGGTGCACCAAGGCTTGACCAAAAAGCGCTTAACTTATCGATTCCTTCTAATGCAATTTCTTTGTCGCTTTTACCTGCAGTTTCAATATCGAACATGCTTGTCATTACACGCTTCATACGAGTTACATCTTGATCTACAACGTGTCGCATCCAATTTGGGAATAGGATTGCTAAACCGCCTGCATGAGGAATGTCATATACCGCTGATACCGCGTGTTCAATTGTATGTGAAGCCCAATCGCCAAAGTAGCCCATTTGAAGTGTTCCGTTTAGCGCGATTGTTCCGGAATATAAAATCGTTTCGCGGTGCTCGTAGCTTTGCAGATCTTTTAGCAATTTTGGTGCTGTTTCAATTACTGTTTGTAATACGGAATAGCACATACGATCTTGTAAAGGCGTGTTTTTCACGTTATGGAAATATTGTTCAAACACATGGCTCATCATGTCTACCATGCCGTAGATAGTTTGATCTCTAGGAACAGACATCGTGTTCACAGGATCTAATATAGAAAATACAGGATGCGTAACGGCGCTTCCCCAAACGTATTTTTCATTTGTTTCCCAATTCGTAATAACAGAATCAGGATTCATTTCAGAACCTGTTGCTGCCAATGTTAATACCGTTCCGAACGGCAGTGCTTTTGTAGCCGTTACTTTTTTGTTAATAATATCCCAGACGTCTCCTTCATACTCAGCTCCGGCAGCGATTGCTTTTGTGCAGTCAATAACGCTTCCTCCGCCGACTGCTAACATGAAGTCAATGTTTTCATTTCGGCAAATTTCAATTCCTTTTCGTACCGTAGATAGTCGAGGATTTGGCTCTACGCCCGCTAACTCATTTATATTTACGTTTAACTCTTTTAACAGCGTAAGAACTTGATCGTATAAACCGTTTTTCTTAATGCTTCCTCCGCCGTAAACAAGCAAAATATTTTTTCCGTATTTCGGGAGCTCTTCTGATAATGCTTGAAGCTGATCTTTTCCGAAGATTAATTTTGTGGGATTATGATAAATGAAATTTTCCATACTATCTGTATACCTCCTAGTTGAATATAAAGTGAGTTGTCGCATTACGCGAACAAGAATGTAAGTATAAATGTAAAACAAAAATTTTTCAAGAGTTAAGTTCTCATATCGCGTACTTTATTTTATTGAGTAATTAAAATGAAGAAAATGGCTTCTTAGATATAAAAAAGAGAGCAAGTAAATGCTCTCTTTAAAGTTCTTTATAAGCCATTTTTCTATACGTAACAAATCCTTCTTTTTCGTAAAAGCTTTCGGCAATCGTATTATCATTCCAATAATCTAACTCAATTGTATTGATGTCGTTTGTACGAGCAATACTATAAATTTCTTTCATTAAACTTGAACCAAACCCTTTGTTTTTGTAGGGTTCTGGGATGTTTATTTGATGAACATAAATTGACTTGTAAGTCTTTTTAAACACTGTCTCTGAATACTGCTTTATTTCCAGCCAAGCGAATCCCACATGCTGACCTTCGTCTTCTCCTAAAAGAAAGATAGATCTATCGTCTTTCATCACTTTCTTAAAAAATTCATGTATCTTCTGAAAATCATATGTTTGAAAGCGCTCGGGGTATAATTCTACATGCAGTTGATGAACAGACTGATTAAGCTTGGCAATTTTACCAGTATCGAAAGTACGGCTAATCTTCAATTTTTTCTCTCCTATATATCTCGTATTTAGTAATGCTCGTTATGAATTTATTTCGTTTAATATAGCCGGTGCGTTTGAGGTAAATAACAGATAGTTTTTATTGGTCGTTTTTATAAAGATGCGGTCAGTCGTTCCGTACGGAGGGCCAATTCGAATGGCGTTTACTCCTTTGCCTCCGTACCTGTTATCTTCCGTTACTTCAAGAATGTCTTCTAACGGAATCGTAAAGTGTGAAAGCTGCCATTTTATAATGAGATTATCATTTATTTTTCGGACACTGATAGTTGGTGTAAACATTTTATACATCCCCTTTGGTTTCTATTTTCCCTTCCTTCTTCTAGCAAAAAACAAGTTCATTTCCCCTTAACTTTCTCCCTGTGCAATGTGTTCTTTTATCCTTAAAATTGCTTCTTTCGGACAGCCTTGAAAATAACCTCCATGGTAACAAATAACATGCTCAATGTCGTAGTGTAAGAATTTTTCGAGTGATTGAACTGCTTGGTCCATATTTAAGGTCGTTTGTTTAACAGGTCCCATTAATCGTCCATTTGCCAACACTAAAGCATCTCCAGCAACCAGTGTTTTTGATTTTCTTAAATAAAAACTTACATGCCCAGGCGTATGTCCAGGGGTAAAAATCGGTTCAATGCCTTCACAGTATGGGAGCATTTGACTCCCTTTTAATACTATATCTACGTCAACTTTTGGAGGGTTTTTATAAAAAGATTTTATTTCATCAGGTATAGCTGCTAGTTCTTCGTTACTCATTCGACTCGCATTCGTTTTAATAAGTGGAAGTTTCCCTTCAATATACGGCTTATCAAATTCATGAGCATATACGATGATATTTTCATTTGATTTTTTTCGTATATCAGTCGCACATCCTATGTGATCTAGATCTTGATGCGTTAGAAGAATTACTTTTAGCTGTTCAATAGATATATTCAATTCACTCAAGGCCTCTTTCAGTTGATCGGTTTGCCCAGGCATTCCTGTATCGATTAGAATAGCTTCATCGTTATTCCAAACTAACGTAGGATTTAATATTATATTTTGGTCAAAAGCTCTGGCAGTCAACTGTAGCATTTCAACACCTGCAGAAATTCTCATTACAAACCCCTTTTCTTATTAAAGTACAAAGATTTTCAACCTCCATAATCGCTTAGCATGCAGTGGTATTCTTGAATTTTATCAATAAACAAAATAAAAACCAGACTGGAAAAAAATCACTTTTTATGCTATGATATCTATAAAATAAAGCGTATTATGATAGATTTTTATAAATAAAAAGGTGAACCTTGTTGTCCAAGGTTCACCTTTTTTACTTATCGTTAGCCGTATAGCTTTTTTATTTCTTATCGTTTCTTCGGATACATTCATGCAAAGGTACAACCTTGGTTTTCTTTGCTATTTTATATCCCCACCACGTCGCTAAAAAGAGAGGCAGACCGATGTATGAGACCGTCAAGCCGTACCAATCAATTTTGTCGGAAAGTACCGCTTGATAATTCTGTCCTAGAATAACGATGAGGCACATTCCAAATGCAAGAACAGGACCTAGAGGAAACCATTTTGCTTTATACGCCAGTTCATTTATATCCCGTCCTGAAGCAACATATGCTTTTCGGAAACGATAGTGGCTGATGGCAATACCAATCCACGCAATAAATCCGCTCATGCCTGAAGCGTTTAAAAGCCACATATACATTTGATCGCCAAAAATTGATGTTAAAAAGGCAAGACCGCCAATGATAGTGGTTAAAACAAGCGCGTTTACTGGAATTCCTCGACGATTAATTTTTCGAAGCGCTTTAGGCGCTTGCCCTTCATTTGCCATGGACCACAACATTCGCGTAGAAGCATATAAGCCAGAAGTTCCGGCTGATAAAACCGAGGTAAGAATAACAGCATTCATCACTGAAGCAGCTGCAGCAATTCCTGCTTTTTCAAAAACAAGCGTAAATGGACTAACAGCAATGTTATCCACATCTCCTCCTAGAAGAGATGGACTTGTGTAAGGAATGATGAGCCCAATTACAGCAATGGCTGCAATATAAAATAGAAGAATGCGCCAAAAGACTTGGCGAATGGCTTTTGGTATATTTTTTTGAGGGTTTTCACTTTCCCCAGCCGCAATGCCGACTAGCTCTGTACCTTGAAAAGAAAATCCCGCGATAAAGAAAATGCTTAGTACGGACAGAAATCCGCCGTTGACCGGCGCTTCTTCTAATGTAAAGTTTTTAAAACCGATATATTCACCGCCGAAAATGCCAAATATGGTCAGAAGGCCCACTCCGATAAACACAATGATGGTTACTACTTTTACGAGAGCAAACCAATATTCAGATTCTCCATAGCTTTTTACAGATAGGAAATTAAGTAAAAAAATTAAGCCTAAAAACAAAGCGCTCCAGATAATACTTGGCACATCAGGGAACCAAAACTTCATAATAATAGCAGAAGCAGCTATTTCTACAGCGAGCGTAACAGCCCAGTTAAACCAATAGTTCCAGCCGAGCGCAAAGCCAAGAGCTGGGTCTACATAATGACTGGCGTACGTTGAAAAAGAACCTGATACCGGCATAAACGTGGCCATTTCTCCAAGACTAGTCATGAGAAAGTAAACCATAATTCCAATGGCCCCGTAAGCAATCAGCGCTCCTCCAGGTCCAGCAGTTTGGATGGATGATCCGGTAGCTAGAAATAAGCCTGTTCCGATTGACCCTCCAATGGCAATCATGGTCATATGGCGTGCTTTTAAATGGCGTTTTATATGCTTATCGTCCTGCTTTTTTTCTTCTTCATTACGATTTATATCGACCGCTTCCATACTTATCCCACCTTTATAAATGAACTATGCGCACATGTTTAACGTAAAGCGTATAAGAATATCCATCTCCCACAAAAAGCAGGAGATGGACCCTTCATTGCTTACTTTGAAAAATCAAAGTAGTTTCGTTTTAATAGACGAGGCAGGCTCATAAGCTGTTCGTACGTTACACTTTTTTCTAAGGCAGAGGTGTTGATTAAAAACAGTTGATCTTCAATGTGTCCAACCGTTGCATCTGTTTGATACGTAATGCCGCATTCTGAACATGTAATGGAAGGCGTCTCTTTAATTTCTATAGCTTTTGTGCCGTCAGGAAGCTCCCAATAAACCGTTGCATCCGTCTCTTTCGCTTCATAGGATTCGCACCATTGACATTTCAATATTATTCCTCCTTCGCTCCCGCCGTTTCGTATTTTTTCATTTGCGTTTCAAATTTTTTCTCTTTTAATTGATCGCGCTTTTCACGCTTGTCTTTTAAAGAGCTATGCTCTGGATTTTGGTCATACGTTTTCCGGCGGTCAAGACGGTTTAGACCTTCCGGTGTTAAGTTGAACTTTGTATCATCAATAATCGAAAGAACACCGTTGCTTTCAAATTTTTCAAATACTTCAGGATATACTTTTTTATAAAATTCTTCTGCGCTTCCACTTTGGTAATTTTGCGGCTCCGGATACGATGTAATAACACCTTCAAAGTTTCGAAGCACCACTTTATTGGAGCTTTGAGAAATAATATAGTTTGGCTGCAGCGGAATTTTACCGCCTCCTCCAGGAGCATCCACGATAAACGTAGGAACTGCATAGCCGGACGTATGGCCGCGAAGTCCTTCCATAATTTCTAGCCCTTTACTGATCGGCGCACGGAAATGGCCGATTCCTTCTGATAAATCACATTGATAAATGTAATAAGGACGCACGCGAATTTTCACTAAATCATGCATAAGCTGCTTCATGATTGGCACGCTGTCGTTAATTCCGGCTAAAATAACCGCTTGGTTTCCAACTGGAACTCCTGCGTTCGAAAGCATTTCACAAGCACGCTTTGATTCTTCTGTAATTTCAATTGATGTGTTAAAATGCGTATTTAGCCAAACCGGATGATATTTCTTCAAGATATTGCACAGGTTTTCTGTAATGCGCTGCGGGAACACCACCGGTGCTCTTGTACCGATACGAATAATTTCTACGTGCGGAATATCGCGCAAATTTTTCAAAATATATTCTAAAATATTGTCATTGATTAATAGGCCGTCTCCTCCGGAAATTAATACATCACGGATCTGAGGGTTGGCTGCAATGTAATTAATAGCTGTATCCAGCTGTTTTTTTGGAACGCCCATGCCAATTTGTCCTGAAAAACGTCTTCTTGTACAGTAGCGGCAGTACATAGAGCATTGATTTGTAACTAAAAACAGCACGCGGTCGGGATAACGGTGCGTTAAGCCAGGAACCGGTGAATCTTCATCTTCGTGAAGCGGATCTTCTAAATCATACCTTGTTTTATGCAGTTCTTCTGAAATAGGAACGGACTGCATTCTGATTGGACATTTCGGATCGTTCTCATCCATTAACCATGCGTAATAAGGAGTGATATTTAACGGAATCGTTTTGGTTGCAATTTTAACGCCTTCTTCTTCTTGAGGTGTTAAATTGATCACTTTCTTTAAATCTTCCAATGTTTTAATCGTGTTTGTCAGCTGCCATACCCAGTCGTTCCACTGCTCGTCCGTTACATCTTTCCAAAGCTCGATTTCTTTCCAGTGTCTGCTTGCTTTATATAATGTATTTTTCATTTTATATTCCCTCCAAAGTTCATTTTTTGAATAGATGTTCTACTAAGAAATTGACCGCACCATATAATAGCGATCTTCTCCTTCGCCAAACTCTCCTGCTCGCGTTTCTTTAATGGTAAAATCCATTTTTTTATACAGCTTCACAGCCCCTTCATTTTTTACATTCACAGTCAAACAAACGCTTTCGAAATTATCTTTTTGTAGAACCGAAAATATTTCTTCTAAAAACAGCTGTCCAATTCCGCTTCCTTGTTTATCAGAGCGGACGTAGAAACCAAAGATATAAGCTTTTGTGATATCTTTGTAATCTCGAAGCAGCTCGCAAATGGCAATTGGTCTTGCGTCATTTTCCTGGAAATATTGAATAAGCTTGCCGTAGCGGGCTAAAGGTACAAGCGTCTGTTCATCAACGGCTCCCATGCCCGGAAACGCATCTTTTTCCAGTTCAATCATCATCTTTTGCTGTTCAGGATTTAACGATTCTGGCACTTCGATATAGTACTGCTCTTTTAATGCATCCATTTTTCTTTCCTCCTTTTTTCACTTTCATATTTGACATCTTGCAGCGGCCAAATTGGTTTTGAAATGTGCTGATAATTAAAGGTCGTTAAGCGATTTGATGCTACGCCCGGAGCATCCACATAGATGATAGATCCTACAAGCGGTTCAAAAGCGGCTCTGAAATGATTTTTAGCTTTTAAACCAATGATTTTTTTCGTCGCTGGCTCGATACCGATATGGCGAAAAAGTTCAGGATCGTTTGCTGATACCGGCCTTCCAATCAACAAAATATCCAATTCTCCTACTCGAATATGAGCTGCACCTTTTACATTTACTTTCAAATGCTGATTAAACGGTCCCGAATTGTAAAATTCACCTTCTGATAAGCCAATGACCTTTGCTTCAACTTCAACGGGCTTTCCGAACTCAGGAGAAACTTTTCCTCCTAAGGAAAGAGAGACGTAATTCCCAACTCCTGCTTGCACGCATTGTTTAATAGATTCAGGGTCATAAAGACCTCCAAATAGTGTCCCCGGCATATCTAGCTTCAGCATGTATTCCAAAACCTCTGTTGTATCGCCGCTTCCGCAGCTTAAAGGATTGTCCGCTATATCAGCGAGCACAATTGGCTGTTCGTTTGATCGTTTTAACGCTGTTTGCAGACCTTCTTCAACGGTAGGCAAATCCATGATGAAATCTTCTTTTATACTCCAAAACTGAGAAGCTAGTTTCTTTGCTGTTTTTTCTGCCGTTTCAGGATTCAAAGCTGTTACGAGCACGCTTGCTCCGGCAATTGGAATATCAGAATACGGAAAGCCCCCAAAAATGGAAACATTGTATACGTCTGCTTCTTGCTCGGCTTGCTTAGCAAGATCAATCATTTTTTTCATCGGCCCTTCTGCGGTTCGCATATTAATCGACGGCAAAAGCATAGGCAATTTTTTTAAAGATGCATAATAGATAGCGCTTTCTTTTACTTGTGTTAAAAGCGCTCGCGCAGCGTTCACTCCTTGTTCGTACATATCAACATGAGGATATGTTTTAAAACCAAAATGAAGCGGCGTGTACGTAAGCATATCTTCACTGATATTTGCGTGCATATCGAGCGTAGTAGCAATGGGAACGTTGCTTCCTATGCAGCTTCTTATCTGACTTAACAAATGAGCTTCAGGATCGAAAAGATGCTCTACTACCATTGCGCCGTGCAAAGCGATTAACAAACCATCTAGCGGCCCCGCATGAGTAAGTGAGTGCAACATTTGCTTTTCAATTGTATGATAAGCTTCAGAAGATACAATCCCAGATGGAACCGCAGCTGCACAAACAAGGGGAACGATTTCTACCTGCTTCTCTTGCTTTAATACATCTAAAAATCCCCCTACTTCTGTTTTGGTTCCTGAGTATGCTTTATATATTTCCGTTCCAACAAAATAGCCTTCTTGTACAAACTGTTCTATTTCTGTTTTTAATGGACTAAAGCTGTGAGATTCATGATAAAAAAAGGCAATGCCAATGCGATATGAAGACATGTGCTCCTCCTTTTCGCTAAGGTGCGAGATTAATAGTTGGTGTAGACAGACTTCCATTCTGTCATCACATCAAATGCATGATGAGAAACTTCCCTGTGGCCATTTCCAGACATTTTCATTCCTCCGAACGCTACCCCCATTTCAGCATTAGATGTTCCGTTATTGATATAGACTAATCCGCTAACAGCGTCTTTTGCCGCTCGGCTGGCATAGTGCAAGCTGCTTGTATAAATAGAAGTGGAAAGTCCATACATCGTTCCATTATTGACGCTCATTGCTTCTTCATAGCCATCTACTTCAATAAAAGCAAGCACTGGGCCAAAAATCTCCTCTTGAGCAATTGTGTGGTTCGAACTGACGTTATCAATAATTGTAGGCATGTAATAACAAGTCCCTAACTCTTCTGATAAAACACGACCTCCAAGCGCAATATTTCCGCCTTCTTCCACCGCTTTTTGTACGTAATTTTCTACTAAACGGCACTGCTGTTCATTTACAAGCGGGCCTATTACAACCCCTTCATCAAGGCCATTTCCAATCTTCATTTCTTTTGTAAGAGCTATTACTTTTTTCAAAAGCTCTTCTTTTACTGAACGCTCCACAATCACTCTGCTAGCTGCGGTACAGCGCTGGCCCGTGGTCGTAAATGCTGATTTAACAATTCCTTCTGCTGCTTTATCCAAATCGGCATCCTTTAATACAATAACAGCGTTTTTTCCTCCTAGCTCTAAAGAAATTCGTTTTAAGGTTTTGCTGCTCATTTCTGCTAACTGCTGACCAACTTCCGTAGAACCTGTAAATGAGATGATTTTCACTTCAGAGTGCGTAGCAAGCTTTTGTCCAACGATTCTGCCCGATCCTGTAAGCAAGTTAATTGTTCCTTTTGGAAGCCCCGCAGCGTGCAATACTTCCATAAAAATCTTCGCTGAAAGCGCCACTTCTGAAGCCGGCTTCCAGACAACGGTATTGCCAGCGATTAAAGCGGCAAACATTTTATAAGAAGCGAGAGAAACAGGAAAGTTCCAAGGTGTAATACATGCCACAACTCCAAGCGGTTCGCGAACCATTTTTATATCTCGGTCAGGAAAGCCAGCGGGCACTATTTCGCCAAACAAACGTCTTCCTTCTCCTGCCATATACTGAGCTGTTGCAATGACGACACCAACTTCCCCTATAGATTCTGTCAGCGGTTTTCCCATCTCTTTTGTCATCACTTGAGCGAGCTCTTCTTTTCTGTCTTCAAAAAGCTCAGCTGCTTTTGTTAAAAATGCTGCACGTTCAGGAATAGATGTATTTTTCCAGTGGCTGTAGGCTGTACTAGCCGCTTTTACTGCATCATCAACTTGACTAGCCGTAGCGGCTGCGCACGTTCCAACGAGCTCTTGTGTTGCAGGGTTTATACTTTCAAAATAGGTTTGCTCCTCTTCACTTACCCACTCGCCGTTAATATATAAATTTCCTTGTAACAGTTCGGTTTTAGTCTGACTCATATTGTTACCCTCCTTTTCATTTAAAAAGCTAGTTAATTGAAACTGCTTCTGTGATGGCTTCTTCTAGTAAAGACAGCCCTTGATCCAGCACGTCTTTATCAATATTTAGCGGCAGCATTAAACGAATGGTTTGCCCTTTGACTCCACAGTTCATAATTAGCAGTCTTTTTTCCAGCGCTTTTGATTTAATAACAGGGACATAAGCAGCTGCTGTTTCAACATGAAATTCAATACCAATCATCATACCAATTCCTCTAACCTCTTTAATAGCTGGTAAATGTCCGATAGAATGCTGAAGGCGTTTAACAATATCAGCGCCTACTTTTTCACTGCGCTCTACAAGCTTTTCTTCTTCAATTATTGAAATATTAGCTAAAGCCGCTGCGCACGATACTGGATTTCCGCCAAAAGTAGAACCATGTCCAGCTGTTGGCCATTTCTCATGCAGTTCTCGGCTTGCTACAATGGCTCCTAAAGGCATACCGCCGGAAAGAGCTTTTGCTAAAACTAAAATATCTGGTGTGACTCCAGCATGTTCTGCGGCAAACATTTTTCCAGTGCGCCCAAATCCCGTTTGCACTTCATCAAAAACAAGCAGAATGCCATAATCATTCGCTATGTCTCTTAGTGCGCGTAAAAAGCTAGAAGGAGCAGGGTAATAGCCTCCTTCGCCCATGACTGGCTCAATTACAATCGCTGCTACGCGTGAAGGATCCACTCGCAGTTCAAACAGCTTTTGCAGTTGATTTAAGCAATATGCTTCTGCATCTTCCTCGTCAACATTAGGAAGCTGACTTGGATACGGATAAGGAACGTGATACACTTCTCCTAAAATCGGCTCGTAGTAGCTGCGATATTTTGAGCTTGAAGCCGTAATAGCTGTAGCTCCTAGTGTACGGCCGTGAAAAGAACCTTCAAAAGCAATGATCGCTGGTCTGCCAGTGGCCGCTTTTGCTAATTTGAGCGCACCATCAATGGCTTCTGCGCCTGAATTTGAAAAAAACACGGTGTCTAAGTTTCCAGGCGTAATGTGCGCAAGTTTTTCTGCCAAATTCACTGCTGTTTCGTAATAGCCGTAGTTTAAGCCTAGGTGAAGCAGCTGATCTGCTTGTTTTTTTATCGCTTCTACCATCTTTTCATGCGTATGACCCACTGCATTGACAGCTACTCCTGATACAAAATCAATATATTCATTGCCATCGGCTGTCCAAAATTTCGCACCGTGCGCTTTTTCAATAACAAGCTCTGTTACTCTTGTCATCACCGGTGATAAATGTTTTTTCCCTTTGATTTGAAGCTCTTCTGTTTTATTTTGCACTTTCATATGACTCATCCTTTCTTATGTGCTGATAAAAAATAGAAAACGCATGATCTAGCAATCTCACTATTTCATCAACTTCTGATTTCGTTATATTTAAAGGAGGACTGATAATGATATGTTCTCCTTTATGTCCGTCTATAGATCCGGATCCTGGATAAAAGACGCCTCCAAGCTCCATACAAATTTCATTGAGCTTTTCGCTGGCTGCTTCACGTGGCTCGAAATATATCTGTTGATTGGCGTCTTTCATTAGTTCTAATCCAATTAAAAGTCCGCGGCCGCGAATATCTGAAATATAAGGATGCTTGCGCTGCAGCGCTACTAAACATTCCATTAAATACGCGCCTTGAGTTTCAACGTTTTGAAGGATATTCATTTCTTCATACATATCCAAAGCAGCAAGGCCTGCCGCTATTGAAACAGGATGTCCACTGTACGTATAGCCATGAAGAAATTTCCCGCTGCTATTTTCTAACAGACCTTGAATCAGACGGTCATGGACAATCATTCCTCCTAAAGGAGCGTACCCAGCTGAAACTCCTTTACCAAACGTTAGGATATCCGGTTCGATTCCGAATTGTTCCACTGCAAAATCAGTTCCCGTTCTCCCGAAGCCTGTCATCACTTCATCAACAATCAAAAGAATGTCATAGCGGCTGCAAAGCTCACGTACTTTTTTGAAATAGTCAAGCGGAGGTACAACAGCTCCTTGCTGACTTCCTACGATGGGCTCTGCGATAAAAGCTGAAATATTTTCTGGACCAAGCTCTAAAATGGTGCGTTCAATATCGGTGATACAGCTCCAGTTTTGATTTGCCATGCAGTCTTCTTGATTGCGATTATACGGACAGCGATGACAATACGGCGAATAGACGTGCGCAAAATGTAAAAGGTTGGGTGTATAAGGATATCGTCTTTTTACATCTCCTCCAGCTGATAGTGCCCCTATCGTGTTTCCGTGGTAAGACTGCCACCTTCCGATTACGATGTGTTTTTGCATCTTTCCGGCATCTCTGTGATATTGCCTTGCTAATTTTAATGCACTTTCATTTGCTTCTGATCCTCCTGATGTAAAATAGACTTTGTTTAAATGAAGCGGCGCCATTTTACCAATTTTTTCTGCAAGTTTATGCAAAACATTCGTTTCAAAACGTAATGTATGAACAAACGCCGCTTTTTTTGCCTGCTCCGCCATCGCCTCGGCTATTTGCGCAATGCCGTGCCCTAAGTTTGCCGCCACGGCGCCGGAGCAGCCGTCTACATACTTTTTTCCTTGTTCATCTATTAAGTAGCTTCCTTCACCATGCGTAATCATTGGATACTTTTTTGTTAAATCTCTATGAAAAACATAATCTCTTTTTATTTCGTCCATCTTTCCACCACCATCGCCATTCCTAATCCTCCTGCAACGCAAATAGTAGCCAGGCCGTATCGTCTTTTTTGCTTGTGGAGTTCATGACACAGAGTTGTTATAATTCTTGCCCCGGAGCAGCCTAAAGGGTGTCCAAGCGCAATCGCTCCTCCGTTTACATTCACTTTTTCTGATGTGATGTCCCATTCTCTTAAGCAAGCAATACTTTGAGCGGCAAATGCTTCGTTTAATTCAATTAAGTCCATATCACCTAAGCTTAGACCGACTTTATTTAAAGCAATTTGCGAAGCAGAAACGGGGCCAATTCCCATTTCCTTTGGAGAGACGCCCGCTGCGGCAAACGAAACAACCTTTGCCATAGGCGTTAATCCGAGCTGCTCAGCTTTTTCTTCCGACATCAACAGCATCATTGAAGCGCCATCGTTTCTGCCGGATGAATTGCCGGCTGTCACCGTTCCATTCTTTTGAAAAACAGGCTTAAGCGCACCAAGCTTTTCTTTGCTAGTAAGACGAGGAAATTCATCTGTTGCAAAATGCCTCATACCTTTTTTTCCTTCTTTTACAGGTACCGGGATAATTTCTTCTTCAAACAAATCAAGTTCTATAGCCCGCCTAGCTTTTTCCTGACTATAAAAAGCAAACTCATCTTGTTCCGTGCGGCTAATACTATATTTTTCAGCGAGCCACTCGGCCGTCTGTCCCATCGTAAACGTTCCGTATAACGTTTCAGGCTGTGATTTTGGCTGACTTTCTGTATTAGAGTCATAGAGTGTTAAATCACCAACGTGAAAACCAAAACGAGTGCCTACCGTATAGTGCGGTGCTTGAGACATGCTTTCCACTCCTCCGGCTAATACCACTTCGGCTTGACCTGATAAAATGGACATAGCTCCATTCATTACAGCCTGCATGCCTGAACCGCACTGGCGGTGCACGGTATAAGCTGGAATACGTTCAGAGAATTGAGCTTTCAGCCCGGCTACTCTCGCTATATTAGGAGCATGAGCGCTTTGTTTCGTTTGTCCGACAATGATTTCATCAACAATCTCTGAAGTATATCCCGCTGAAGACAAATTGTTTTTCATCACAAGAGAGACTAGTTCTTCTGGAAGCGTATCTGCAAGCGAACCGCCAAACTTTCCAATAGGCGTTCGAAATGCATTTACAATCACTACCATTATGCTGTCACCTCATTGTTTTTATTAAATAATTTAGAAACGCGAAAAGAAGCCTGCGTTTTTTGTTGCACTGTCTCTAAAGAAACACCCGGAGCTGTTTCAAGAAGTTCAAGACCATGATCTGTTACCGAAAAGACAGCTAATTCTGTAATAATCATATCGACTCGTCGCTCTGAAGTAAGCGGATAAGTTAACTCCCCAACTAGCTTTGACTCTCCTTGGCTGTTCGTATGAAGAGTCGTAACAATAACTTTTTTTGAGCCTTCTAATAAATCCATTGCTCCTCCTACGCCAAGAACACTTTTCCCAGGAACAGCCCAGTTTGCAATTCGGCCTGCTTCATCTACTTGAAGCACTCCAAGAATCGATACATTCACATGGCCTCCCCGTATCATGGCAAAGGAATCAGCGCTGTTAAAAAATGAGGCACCTTCCAAAACCGTGACGGGCAGCTTTCCAGCATTCACAAGTTCTGGATCTATATAACCTTCTTCAGGAGTAGGGCCAACGCCAAGAATCCCGTTTTCTGAATGTAAAAACACGTGAACATCGGGTGAAATATAATTAGCAACTAAAGTAGGAATGCCGATTCCTAAGTTCACTACATCTCCGTGACAAAGCTCTTTTGCAGCACGCGCAGCAATATATTGTTTGACGTTCATCTTATTGTTCTCCTTTCATTACGATATAAGTAACGTATAAATGAGGAGTTACAATTTCTTCAGGAGAAATCTGCCCAACTTCAACCACTTCTTCTACTTCAGCAATCACGATATCAGCAGCCGTTGCCATCATTGGATTAAAGTTTCTCGCTGATTTGCTGTAAATAAGATTTCCGAGTCGATCTGCTTTTTTAGCTTTTATTAGAGCTACATCTGCGTGCAGCGATTCTTGCAAAACATATTTCTTTCCTTTTAATACTCGTTCTTCTTTTCCTTCCGCAAGCTGAGTCCCTACGCTCACAGGCGTATAAAATCCTCCGATGCCTGCTCCTCCTGCCCTAATAGCCTCGGACATTGTTCCTTGCGGGATGAGCTCCACTTGGAGTTCTTGTTGTTGATAAGCGTGTACAACTTCAGGGTTGGAAGTAAAATAAGAACCTATGGCTTTTTTTACTTGTTTTTTTTGCACCAATACACCTAATCCTTTTCCAGGTTCACCGAGGTTATTACTAATAATCTCTAAATCTTTAAGGTTTGATTTGGCAATCGCTTCAATCAGACTAAGCGGGCTTCCAACGAGACCAAATCCACCTACCATAATGCGTGCGCCATCTGTTATTTTTTCTATTGCTTCTTCGCGCGTGATGATTTTGTTCATTTTGTTTCCTCCTTTTCTTTTTATATTTCACAGCGCTTTACGCGAAAAAAACCAAGCAAGATACAATGACTCCCCAAAGAAACAGGGATGTCCCCACTCTTTGTAAAGTGTGTGTATCTGCTTGGTTTTAATAAGACCATGAAAAGAGGTTGTCTTCTCACTTTATTCTAACCAAACGCTATGTAATTTTTTGATTCACATTATCCCAGTAACGTTGGATTGCAGCCTGAAGCGCTACGATAATCGCCTGTTGAGATGGAGCAAAATAATAATTTTGAATACGTTCAATAAGAGGTTCAATTCCATCTGCAAGGCAGTAACCAATAAGCAGCTTCCGGAAAAAATTTTGCGTCAGCTCCGTAATAAACGTAAACTCAGCATTTACAATTTTATGCTCTGTCAGATCCACTTCTAGTACAATTCCCGCATGCTTATACATTTCATACATGGAAGTTCCCTGTGGAGCTTTTGCATATCCTGTCACAATGACTGTATTCAGTATTTGCATGCCCCTTAATCTCCTTTTAAAAACTATTTAATTACTCCGCACTTTTACACTAATAATTCTGAAAGGTCAAATGAGATTAACTCATTTTCTTTTAGTCATGTAAGTGCTTTCATTTTTAAAAAGATATATTCTTACACAACTAATATTTCGCCTTTTCTAGACAAAATCCTTCTTTTCTTTTAAAAAAACTTTCTATTTTTTTATTTATTCGGCTTTATTGAAATTTATTCGAGTCTCCATCAAACTTTTCATCCGCTATACGGATGGACTCTGTTGGACAGCCTTCAAACGCATCTATTAAATCGTCTTCCAGCTCTTGGGGCACTTCAGCCGTGCCTTGATTATCATCAAGTATAACGAACGCAATTCCTTCATCATCATAATCATAAATATCAGGTGCCGCAGCTCCGCATGCACCGCACGCAATACACGTTTCTTTATCGACTATCGTATATTTCCCCATAATCATCCTCCTAACTAAGTTTAAAAGTTATTACTCATTACCAGCCGCGTTCTTGCATACGATTTTCTGGTAATAATGATGAAATTTCAATTCCTTTCATTGCACTTCCTAATCCTTTTGATAAGCTTGCAATCAGTTCATAGTCTTGATAATGCGTTGTTGCTTCCACGATTGCTCGCGCAAATTTTTCAGGGTTGTCTGATTTGAAAATTCCTGATCCAACAAACACGCCGTCTGCTCCAAGCTGCATCATTAACGCTGCATCCGCGGGTGTTGCTACGCCGCCTGCTGCAAAGTTTACAACCGGTAAACGGCCTTCATGTTTAATTTGCAGTAATAGCTCATAAGGCGCACCTAATAGTTTTGCTTCTGTCATTAACTCGTCTTCATCCATGCCTACAACTTTACGTACTTGAGCGTTTACTTGGCGCATATGACGCACTGCTTCGACGATGTTTCCTGTTCCTGGTTCGCCTTTTGTACGAAGCATCGAAGCACCTTCACCAATTCGTCTTGCTGCTTCCCCTAAATCACGGCATCCGCATACAAATGGAACTGTAAATGTACTTTTGTTAAGGTGATATTCCTCATCAGCTGGAGTGAGTACTTCACTTTCGTCAATATAGTCTACACCCATTGCTTCTAGCACGCGTGCTTCAACAATATGGCCAATACGAGCTTTTGCCATAACTGGAATGGATACAGCGTTCATCACTTCTTCAACAATTGTTGGGTCTGCCATACGAGACACGCCGCCTGCTGCACGAATATCAGCTGGAACACGCTCTAATGCCATAACGGCAACAGCGCCTGCTGCCTCTGCAATTTTTGCCTGTTCTGCATTGATCACGTCCATGATAACGCCGCCTTTTTGCATTTCTGCCATTCCCCGCTTCACGCGGTCCGTTCCATTTCTCACCATATTCATTTCCTCCTTTATATGTTCAAACACTTATTATGCAACTTCCATGCCAGTGTTAAAATATAGAAGAAATTAGTAAAAAACATTGATTTTTATGCCAAATTATTAAGCGATTTTTAAAAAATTGGCAGGTGAAAGCCAATTTTTTAAACCAAAACAGCTCCCATCCCTATTAGAGACGGAAGCTGTTTTGTTAAGGAACTAACACCAATTTTCCGGTCGTTTTTCTTCCTTGAAGCAGACGATGTACATCTGCCGCTTCATCAAGTGAAAATGTGCCGCCCAGCATTAATTTTAACTGACCGGCATTTACGTAGTTTAATAGCTCATGCAGGCTTTGCTGATAAAGTATTGGTTTTGCCATCATTTGAGGTAAGAAAAAGCCTAGAACCGATTGGTTTTTTTCCATCAGGCGGGCGGGGTTAAATTTTACAGGTTTTCCGCTAGCCATTCCGTAAAAAACGAGGCGCCCAAATGGTGCAAGACATTGAAGAGATTCATAGAATATATGCCCTCCTACCATTTCTAAAATAATATCGGCTCCTTTTCCTCCCGTCACTTCTAAAATTTGTTTTTCCCAGCCTGTTTCTGTATAGTTAATTGCTTCGTCAGCTCCGAGATTTTTTGCAAGCTCAAGCTTTTCTTTGGAGCTCGCTGTAGCAATAACTTTTCCAGCTCCAAAAATTTTGGCAAGCTGAACAGCTAAGGTTCCAACACCGCCTGCTGCCGCATGAATGATGACGGTTTCTCCTTTTTCAAGGCGACCCATTGTTTTTAAAATATGATAAGCCGTGAGTCCTTGAAGAGGCAAAGCAACCGCTTGTGTTAAATCCACATTCTCCGGCAACGGAATAAGGCCTCTTGAATCTGCCAGCGTGTACTCAGCGTATCCTGTTGCTCGATTAGATCCTAGCAGCGTCACGACTTTTGTACCTACTTTTATCTCTTTTACATCCTCGCCTACTTCAACCACTTCGCCCGCAACTTCAGAGCCAGGGATAAAAGGCAGCGGTGTTTCGACTACGTATGCTCCTTCACGCCGTGCAGCGTCGGCGTAATTAACACCGATTGCCGCAACTTTAATGAGCACATCTTTCTTTTTTGGTACAGGGCATGCAATATCGATAACTTGAAGAACATCAGGTCCTCCGTACTGCGTAAATTGAATGGCTTTCATCTTATATCCCCCTCTTATTTCCCTTGAAATAGTGGCTTTCTTTTTTCTTTAAACGCAGATATTCCTTCTTGATGATCTCTTGTTTCTACCATAAGAACTTGCGTTAGTCTTTCTTGTTCAAGGACTTGTTCTAATGTTAAATGAAAGGAATCGTTGACAATTTTTTTCATTTTCCCATACGCTTTGGTTGGTCCTTGTGATAAGCGACTTGCAAAGGATGTGACCTCATCTTTCAGCTGATTTAACGGTACTACACGGTTTAAAAAACCAGCTTTGTAAGCCGTGTCGGCATCCATAGGCTCTCCTAAAAATAATAGTTCCTTCGCTCTATGGGGACCAACGACCTTTGTAAGAAAGTAAAGGCCTCCTCCGTCTGAAATCAATCCAACTTGAGAAAAGCTTAATACGAATCGACTTTCTTCTGACGCAATGATAAAGTCAGAAGCGAGAGCTAAATTAAAAGCCGCTCCTGCTGCAAATCCATGAACTGCTGAAATAATTGGCTTCTCTAGATTTTGCATCGCTAAAATACATTCATTTAAACGGCCGATATGTTCATAAACATCAGATCCGGATGCTTGGCCCATCGTTTTTACATCCCCTCCGGCAGAAAACGAGCGCCCTGCTCCATTTAATATAACCACTTTAATAGACTCATCGCTTTGCGCCTGTTTTATTTCAGCTGTTAACTTTTCAATCATTTCCTCACTGAATGCATTTAAACGATCCGGCCGATTTAACGTTAAAGATAAAATAGTCCCGTGCTTTTCTACTAATAAATCACTCATAATTCAGATTCCCTCCTCTTTACTTTGCATTAAACGATAAGCCACCCGCCGTCTACTAATAAATCACTTCCTGTCATATAAGAGGCCTCTTTAGACGCTGCAAAAGCAATAACGTTTGCAATTTCATCTGGTTTACCTACACGTTTTAAAGCCGTATTGTTTTCGATTGCCTTAGTGAAGCGCTCATTTTCAAGTCCAGGCTGCGTTAAAGGTGTTTCTACGAATCCAGGAGACACAGAGTTTACTCTGACTCCGTGAGGTGCTAACTCAAACGCCATTGCTTTTGTAAAGTTAATTAAAGCAGCTTTAGCAGCGCTGTAGTGAGGAATTTGTGCCCCGGCTTTATGTCCTGAAAGAGAAGCGATGTTAACAATAGATCGATTTCCTCCTATTTCTTCAGTTAAAAAAGGAATCAAATGTTTTGTGACAAGAAATACGCTTGTTAAATTGACGTCCTGCACGTGTTTCCACTGTTCAAGCGTTGTTTCTTTGATTGTTGAATTAACTGATCCGCCTGCGTTATTAATTAATAAATGAATTTGCCCGTACTTTTCTTTTATAAACTCAGCCAACTCTTTGACGTCTTCTTCTTTCGTTACATCAGCTGGAAAAATATCCGTGCATTTTCGTTCACACCGTGTGTCAATAGCCGATGCAGCCTGTACTAGCTTTTCTTTCGTTCGCCCGACAAGAATGACGCGAGCTCCTTCTTTCGCCATTCTCTGAGCGGTCGCTTCTCCAATGCCGCTTCCAGCTCCTGTAATAACAGCTATTTGCCCTTCAAAACGCATAATATTCCTCCTTATACAACATATCGCCCGCTGTCGATAAATTCACGGGCGATGTCTCGATTGCGCGTGAACTCTCCTTCACTTTGCAAATCATTCATCCATTTCCCAAGAATTGTGCGGTACTGCCGGTGTTTTTCACCCGTTAACATCCCGTTTATTAATTGTCGAGCCTGCTTTTCAATTTCAAAGAGCGTTTCACTAACAACCGTTGCTGACAGCTTGCTTTTTAACTTTTCTTTTTCTTCTCCATTTTTGTTCACGGCTTTTTCCGCGCGCAGCACAGATGACTCCATAGCGAATAGTCCAATAGCAATTTCTGCGAGCTTCATCAGCGTTTCTTGTTCTTGTGCTAGATTGGCGTTAAACGTTTGGAATGCTGTTCCTAACAAAGCAAGAAATAAATGTCTTGTGGTAATAACCGCCTGCTTTTCTCTTGCTAGAAGTTCATTTGAAGATATTTCCCACTGACCGCTCATCAATTCACTAACAGCATGTTCTACTTGTTTGCTCAGCTCTATTTCTCCTTTGTCTGCTTTTTTTAGAAGCTGAGTTGGAAGCAAAAGGCGATTGATTTCATTTGTACCTTCAAAAATACGATTGATGCGTGAGTCACGATATACTTGTTCTATTTTATATTCTTGAATAAACCCCGCGCCGCCATGAAGCTGCAGCGATTCATCGGCAATTAAATCAAGAGTTTCCGACCCGTACACTTTACAAACTGAACATTCCATTGCAAATTCAGCCAGCTGTTTAGCTACTAACTTATGATTTTCACTTTCATATAAGCCACCAAGCGCCTCTTCTAGTAAACCGGCTGTACGGTACTGAATAGATTCAGATGCAAAAATACGAGCCGCCATTTTTGCTATTTTTTCTTTTGAAGCATTAAATTCCGCAATAGCTGTTTTAAACTGCTTGCGTTCTTTTGTATAAGCTAAAGCAAGCTCAAACGCATATTTCGCTGCGCCCATACATGCAGAACCTAAGTTAAAACGTCCGAGGTTTAAGACGTTCAACGCAATCAAGTGACCTTTTCCTACTTGTCCAAGTACGTTTTCTACGGGTACTAAACAATCTTCATAAATAACTGGACGAGTAGACGACCCTTTGATTCCCATTTTCTTTTCTTCTGGCCCGAGAGACAGTCCTTCAAAACCTTTTTCTACAATAAAAGCGGTAAAATGTTCACCTTCTACTTTTGCATACGTGATGAACGTATCTGAAAAGGCTGCATTGGTAATGTACTGCTTCGTTCCATTTAATACATAATGCGTTTTTTCAGGATTTAATACGGCTTTTGTTTGGGCTGCAAGAGCATCAGAACCTGCTTCTGGCTCTGTCAAACAGTAGGCCCCAATATATTCGCCGCTTGCCAATTTAGGCAAGTATTTTTCTTTTTGCTTCTTGGTGCCAAAATACGTAATAGGAAGTGTCGCAATGCATGTATGATTAGAATGAGCGACTCCATATCCGCTTGTCCGGCCAATGATTTCACCTACAAGTCCTTTGCTTACTTTATCAAGACCTAGTCCTCCATATGCTTCTGGAATACTGTGAGCAAGAAGTCCAAGCTCGCCTGCTTTATGCATCAATTCTACTACTTTATTAAAATCCTGCTGCTCAATGTCATTATGGTAAGGGTCTACTTCTTTTTCAATAAACTGCTTTGCTGTCTGAGCAATCATACGGTGCTCATCCGTTAAGTCTTCGGGTGTATAAACGTGATGCGTAGATGTTTTTTTCAGTAAAAATGATCCGCCTTTTGCTTCTGTTTTCATTTCAGACATATCGTTTCCTCCCCGTTTACTAGCTTTTTTTTCACTACCTTAGGAACTACGGGATAGACGTTTTTCCGGCTTACAAAGCCAATTTCGTCTAGAAATCCATACTGAGTGAGCATTTCTCCTATGGCTGAGCACTTCAATATTTCAACAGGTGAATGCTCATAAGCCTCATACAAAAGCAGTGCGGCTTTTGCAGCATCCGTCAAATGAAATGTTTTTAGTTGCAGCAGACAGCTTACAAAATACCCCGCTCCATACAAATCTTCTAGACAGAAGCGATCGGATGAACCTGAACAAACCAATAAAACAGTTTCATCTTGACCTTGCTGACAAACAGCACTGGCAACCGCTTCTCCGTTTAAAAGCGAAGCTGTATATACATGGTTTGCTTTTTCAGCGTTATGAATGGCTACGGTTCCGTTAGTCGTGGACAAAATAACCGTTTTATTTTGAACATGCTCCTTTAACGTGCTGGGATTCGGATCAAAAAAGCCTTCAATCGTTTTCCCTCTATATTCGCCTACAAGCGCAATATCATCAGGCTTGTACGTTTTTGCTTTTTCACGCGCTTCTTCTTCGTTTTTTACTGGAATAACTTCTATTGCTCCTTGCTGTAAAGCAGCCGCAATTGTTGACGTAGCCAATAAAACGTCAAATATAACAACCGTTTTTCCTTCTAGCTTTTTGGCAAGAAGCTCTTCTTTTTTGAGTATTACGTGAATTTTCCCTTTCATATATGTCCTCGTTCTGTGTGCAGAGCATGAATAATTAGTGTTTTTACATAATCTCCAAATTGTGAAAACCGTTTATCATTTGTTTGGCCTTTTTTATAACGGTAATAAATTTGCTGACAAATGACAGCAAGCTTGAAGTACGCAAATTTTAGGTAAAAGTCAATGTGTGAAACATCCCGTCCGCTTTTTTTAGCGTATGCTTCTACAAAATCTCGACGGGAATAAAAGCTTTTTTGCACAGTAACAGGTGGATTTCCGAGTCCTCTTTTCAAAAGTTCAGGATCGCTGTCTTCCATCCAGTAGCTCAGCGCCACTCCCAAATCAGCAAGCGGGTCTCCAACGGTTGTCATTTCCCAGTCAAATAATCCTACAATTTTATTTCCATCCGGTGAAAATAACGTATTGTTAAGCTTGTAATCATAGTGAATAATGGTCGAATGCTGTGTAGTCGGGATGTGTGTGGTCAACCATTTTTTTAGGGCTTCTACTTCCGGTATGTCACTTGTTTTTGATTTTTCATAACGATGAATCCAGCCGTGTACCTGACGTTCTAAAAATCCTTCGGGCTTGCTGATTTTTTCAAGAAGCGTGCCTTTATAAGGAACATCATGAAGTTTAACAAGGACATCCACCATTTGTTCTGAAATACAACGGCAAAGTTCGTCAGTTCCTTTCATGTCTTCTGGAAACGCTGTGTCGATGAGAACACCGTGCTTTCTCTCCATTAAAAAAAAGGATTTCCCAACCACCGTCTCATCTTCACAAAACACATACGGTCTAGGAGCGAGAGGGAAAGACTTCGATAAAACAGATAAAATCTTGTATTCTCTTTGCATGTCATGCGCTTTTGGCGCAACTGGCCCAAAGGGAGGGCGTCTCAACACCGCCTCCCACTCTCCGACTGAAAGAGCGTAGGTTAAATTGGACGCACCTGATCCAAATTGCTTGATTAAAAGAGGCTCTTTAGGTAAATCAGGAATCGAAACACGGAGAAACTGATGCAGTTTTTCCGTGTTTAATTCCTCTCCTTTTCGTACAGGAATGATTTGTGACATTCTTTTACCACCTGCTTTTTTATAGTTAAACAGCTACTTTATAATTCATCAAAAACTGCTTAATGTCCGCTGGAATAGACACGCTTTTTTGTGCATCAAAATCAAAGTACACGATGACAGCTTCTCCTTTAGCAATCAGCGATCCCGTCTTGCTGTCGGTAATTTCATGACCAATTGTAAAGCTTTTATTGCCGACATTAGATACAAAGGTTTTAATTATTAGCACTTGATTAAAATAACCTTGCGCAACAAAATCACATTTAGTAGACGCTAAAATATACTCCCACTTTTTTGTATGCATGGATGCTCCCATTTCTTCAAAAAAAGCAATACGCGCCTCTTCTAAATAAATGAAATAGCTCGTATTGTTAATGTGACCGAGTGCGTCTGTTTCGCAAAAGCGCACTTTGACCTGTGTTTCATACATAATCTTCTCCTCCTTTACTTATGTGAAAAAACAGCGGGACGCTTTTCAATAAATGCTGATACTCCTTCTTTAATATCTTCTGTTTGAAAGACTTCTTCAAACAGCTCTGCCTCAAGTTCAAGACCTTCAGATAATGTACGATTCATTCCTTCGTTTACCGCTGTCTTAATTCGAGAAAGTGACGGAAGAGAGTGACGGTTAAATTTCTTAGCCAGCTCTTTTGCTTTTTCGAGCCCTTTTCCTTTAGGCGTTATATGATTGGCAAAGCCTGCATGAAGCGCTTCTTCTGCAGAAACAGGACTGCCGGCAAACATCCACTCTTTAGCTTTAGAAACGCCGATTACGCGTGGAAGACGCTGAGTTCCGCCGCCTCCAGGAAACAATCCGAGCTTCACTTCCGGAAGACCTATTTGAGCATGTTCTTCGGCAATGCGTATATCAGCGGTTAGTGAAAGTTCGCATCCTCCTCCAAACGTTAAACCGTTTAACACGACAATTGTTGGTTTTTCAATGTTTTCAAGTTTTTGCAAAACACGATGGGTTTTCATAAACTCTTCTTTAATGCCGCTTTGCCCCATTAACTGAGGAAACTCTTTAATATCAGCTCCAGCCATAAACGCCCGGTCGCCCGCTCCTGTTAAAATGATTGTAATGACATCAGGATCTTTACTAAGCTCTTCATACGTTTCTTCAAGCTGCTGCACAACAGTCTGGCTCATTACATTTAAAGGCGGGTTATCAATGGTTACAATTGCCGTTTTCTCCTCTTTTTCAACACGTACAAATTTTTTCATCATTACTTCACTCCTTGTGTGTGGTATGTGTAAAAACCTTTTCCTGTTTTACGTCCAAGCTCGCCTTTTTGAACTTTTTCTTCAATACACGCAGCTGGCTTGTCCTCTGGATCCCCCGTTTCGCTATAGCGCTGCTGCATCACAAAATATCCGACGTCAATTCCCGAGAGATCCATCAATTCAAAAGGACCGATCGGGTGATTGAGCGCTTTTTTGCAAATCGTATCAATGTCTTCAAAATCTGCGTATCCATTTTCATAAAGGAAAACGGCTTCTTTTTGCAACGCTCCTAAAATTCGATTAGCAATAAAACCTGAGATTTCTTTTTTCAGAAGGACTGCTGTGCGATTAATTTGCTTGCAAACGTCCATTGTCGTTTGAGCTGTTTTTTCACTTGTCTTTTCACTCATGACAACTTCTACGCAGTCCATTACAAGGGGAGGGAAAAAGAAATGCATGTTAACAATTTGATCTGGACGGTTTGTTGCACTTGCAATAAGCGAGTTAACAATTGTTGAACTATTCGATGCTAAAATGGCGTGACTTGGTGCGTACTCATCTATTTCTTTAAAGACACTTTGTTTTACATCTAACTTTTCTACCACAGCTTCAATTACAAAATCAGCATTTGAAACCGCTTCCTTTAATTTGTTTGTAAAAGACAATCTTCGGAATGCGGCTTCCTTAGCCTCAGAAGAGATTTTTCCTTTATGAACCCACTTGCCTATAATTGCTTCCAGCTTGTCTTTTGCATCAATGAGTGAGTGTTCATTCATATCTTGAATAATTGTTTCATATCCTCCGAGTGCACAAAGCATACCGATTTGATGTCCCATTTGTCCTGCTCCAATAACAGCAATACGCTGTATATCTTTACTATTCATGTTATAACCTCCTTTTAATATAAAAGGAGAGAAAGAGCTTATACTTTCCCGCCTTTTACGAGCACTGTCTAGCCCAGCAGCTACTATGACTCAATACCTTTCATCAGCATCTTATAAAAAATAGCCGCAACTTCTCGATCTGTCTTTTCACCATCTGACTGAAACCAAAAATAGCTCCAATTTGTCATTCCTAATATGCCTAGCGTCACGATATCTGAAGGCAAATCTGAACGGAACTGCCCTGCTTCCATGCCTTTTTCAATAATTTCCTGTACGTTTTCTTTAAAACGATCGCGCTTTGGAATGATTTGTTCTAAGTGTTCTTCACTCAAATGACGCATCTCTCGAAAAAACACTTTAGCTCGAAGACCTTCTTTCTCAATACCATGAACAAGTTTAAAAATAATGCTGTGAAGCTTTTCTGGATAAGATGTTGTCTTATCTGCAAGAATCGTTTCTTGGTTTTCTATTAATCTTTCAATATATTGAAGGTGAATATCCATTAAAAGCTCTTGTTTGCTTTTAAAATAATAATAAAACGTTCCTTTTGTGACGTTTAATTCATTTACAATATCTTGAATCGACGTTTCTTTGAAACCTTTTTGAGCAAAAAGCTGAATGCTTCGTTCCATCATCAAATCTTTCATCGTCAAACCCTCTCTGTCTTTTCTCATTTTCACAAATTATACCATGGCTTAGAGGGAGCTTTTGAAAAAGTTTGTTTATGTTCAGCTTATTTACGTCGTTTCTTTCACCACTTCTTCTCGTAGTGCCCGTCGCAAAATTTTTCCTACATTGGTCTTAGGAAGCTCAGCGCGAAACTCAAAGATTCGCGGGATTTTGTAAGCTGCAAGGTGCTGTCGACAATAAGAAGTGAGCTCTTTTTCGGAAAGAGATTTCCCTTCTTTCACTACCAAAATCGCTTTAATGGTTTCTCCTCTGTAAGGATGCGGCACACCAATTACAACGGCTTCTTTAATGTGGCTGTGTTCGTATAAAACTTCTTCAATATCTCGAGGGTACACATTAAAACCACTCGCAATAATCATATCTTTTTTGCGATCAACAATGGATAAATACCCGTCTTCATCTATCTGTCCAATATCTCCTGTGTACAGCCAGCCGTTTCTAAGCGCGTGAGCCGTCTCTTCAGGTTGATTCCAATAGCCCTTCATAACTTGAGGGCCTTTAATTACTATTTCTCCAAGCTCTCCTCTTGGCAGTTCTTTTGTTCCTGTAGCCACATCAACAATTTTATAAGCAGTTTGCGGAACGCCAAGTCCGACTGTACCTGGCTTTCTCTCACAAAACGGCAGGTTGCAGTGCGTCACAGGAGATGCTTCTGATAACCCGTACCCTTCTAACACTTTAGCGCCCGTTTTTCGTTCGAACTCTTTCATCAGCTCAACAGGCATCGGCGCACTGCCGCTGTTGCAGATGCGAATACTTTCGATGTTGTATTCTTCTGCCTGAGGATGATTGGTAATAGCAACATACATAGTTGGCACACCGGGAAAAATACTAGGCTGCTCTTTTTTTATTGTATTTAGTACTTCTTCCAAATCAAACCGCGGCAATAGCAATATTTCATTTCCGCAAAGAATTGATAAATGCATACAGGAAGTCATGCCAAATACGTGAAACAATGGAATAACGGTTAAGCATTTTTCTTTTCCTAATTCAATATCATGCTTAAATATTTCGTATGATTGAACTGCGTTTGTGTAAATGTTTGTATGTGTAAGCATCGCACCTTTAGATGGTCCGGTCGTTCCTCCCGTATAC
Source organism: Priestia sp. YIM B13490 (assembly GCF_042787735.1). Taxonomy (NCBI): domain Bacteria; kingdom Bacillati; phylum Bacillota; class Bacilli; order Caryophanales; family Bacillaceae; genus Priestia; species Priestia sp. YIM B13490. Next base: position 540,232 of record NZ_JBHZOT010000003.1, on the reverse strand, counting down.
TGAAGAACAGCAATATCGTGTGATGGATGGATAACCGGCTGGTTAAATTCATATTTTATGGTTAAAAAATCTAGGAAGGAAAGGTCTGGTGATGCAGGAACAAAAGGTTTTTGCAAGCTGACGGTTATCGCTTCTTCTATATCAACGCGGTTTCTTATTTCTTGAAGTCTCGTATAAAAATCATCGAGTATAATGATTTTTTTTGCCCCGGAATCGTTTAAAATATGCTCTAGCTCTTGTTCGACAAGCATAGGATTGACCTGAGTAACAATGCCGCCCGCTGCTACAATGCCAAAATAGCTTATTATATATTGCGGACAGTTTGGCAGCATAATCGCTACACGATCTCCTTTTTTAATCCCTTTTTTCTGCAGTGCTCCTGCAAATACCCGAACTGAGTGATACAGCTCCTGGTACGTTAACGTATGCTGATACATGCGCGTTGCTGTGTGAGCAGGATAACGTTCGGCTGTTTCTTTCAGCATATCAAATAGTGAAATATCTTCGATGTGAATGTCATGAGTGTAGGCTTCTGGATAAGGTGTAAACCATTTTTTAACGTCTTCCATCAAGTTACTCCTTTCTTATTCACATAGCATGAACTCCACCGTCTACTGTCAGAACATCTCCCGTAATATAATTAGACGCTGCAGAAGCAAGAAAAACAGCTGCCCCTTTCAAATCGGCTTCGGAGCCAAAGCGTTTTAAAGGAGTTTGACTTAGAAAATAATCTTTGCCTTGTTCCATAATCGCACCTGACATTTTAGTAGGGAAAAATCCAGGCGCAATCGCATTAACTTGAATATTATGCTGTCCCCATTTGACGGCTAAATCTTTCGTAAACGTAATGACCGCTCCTTTACTCGTGTTGTACCCGATTGTATCCATGTACTGAGGATCTGTTCCTCCAAGACCGGCAATTGAAGCAATGTTAATAATCTTGCCAGCTTTTTGTTTAATCATTTCTTTTCCAGCTTCTTGGGACATTAAAAACGTTCCTGTAACATTAATATTCATCACTTTTTGCCAAGCTTCAAGAGGCATTTCTTCAACCGGAGCACCCCACGTAGCTCCGCTGTTATTAATTAAGATATCAATACGTCCAAATGTTTCAATTGTTTGGTGCACGACATTTTTAATATCTTCAGGCTGACTGATGTCGCAAGTTAAGGCGAGCGTTTTTACATCGAGGCGGGCCAATCGATCGGCCACTTGCTGACATGCTTCTTTTTTTCTCGAACATAGAACAATATTTGCCCCTGCCTCTGCAAGCCCTTCTGCCATTTGTTCTCCTAATCCTCTGCCTCCGCCGGTAATAATAGCTGTTTTCCCAGTTAAATCAAACAAATCCTTTATGTGCATAGGTTGCCTCCTTTTCTTGATAGGGTTTTAGCTCAAGTCTTGCAAGCTGTGCTTTGTGCACTTCGTCTGGACCATCAGCGAGGCGAAGAGTGCGAGCATTTGCCCAAAGTGCCGCAAGCGGCGTGTCTTCTGAAACACCTGCTGCTCCAAATGCTTGAATAGCGCGATCAATGACTTTTAAAGCCATAGCAGGAGCCATTACTTTAATCATAGCAATTTCTTTCCGCGCTTTTTTATTTCCAACTGTGTCCATCATATAAGCAGCTTTTAATGTTAATAAGCGAGCTTGCTCAATTTCAATACGCGATTCTGCCACCCATTCTTGAATAACCCCTTGCTGAGAAAGCAACTTATTAAACGTAGAACGGCTTTGAATACGCTTACATAATTCTTCAAGCGCTCTTTCCGCTGCTCCTATTAAACGCATGCAGTGATGAATACGTCCAGGCCCCAATCTGCCTTGAGCAATAGCAAACCCTTTTCCTTCGCCTAAAAGCATATTAGACGCTGGCACACGCACACTGTCATAATGAATTTCAGCATGTCCATGAGGAGCGTGATCGTATCCAAAGACTGGCAGCATTCGTTCAATTTTAACTCCTGGCGTATTTAAAGGAACTAGAATCATAGACTGCTGTTCATATTTAGATGCGTTAAAATCGCTTTTTCCCATGACAATAGCAATTTTGCAGCGAGGATCTCCCGCACCTGAAGACCACCATTTTCTTCCGTTGATCACATATTCATCGCCTTCTCTTACAATACTGCACTGAATGTTTGTGGCATCAGAAGAACCTACATCCGGTTCTGTCATAGAAAAGCAGGAGCGAATGTCTCCATTTAACAGCGGCTTTAGCCATTTTTCTTTTTGTTCGGACGTTCCGTATCGAACCAGTACTTCCATATTGCCGGTGTCAGGAGCTCCGCAGTTAAAAGCTTCTGGTCCAATAATAGAACGGCCCATAATTTCGCAAAGAGGGGCATATTCGACATTTGTTAGACCCGCTCCGTATTCGCTTTCTGGCAAAAATAAGTTCCATAATCCAGCTTGCTTTGCTTTTTCTTTTAACTCTTCCATGATCGGAGGAACAGCTGACCATCTAGATGGCTGTTCATTCAGCTGTTGTTCGTATAGCCGTTCATTTGGGTAAACATGCTCTTCCATAAAAGAGCTCAATTCTTCTTGCAGCTTCACTACTTTGTCAGAGTAAGAAAAATACACGGTAGTCCCTCGCTTTCATTTACTTACTAACCGGTTGGTATGTTACATATTCATCATAAATGAAGGGAAATAATTCAGCAAGGTATTTTTAGAAAAATTCTAAATATTATATTATTTAAAAATAAAAAAAGAGAGGTTTTAACCTCTCTTTTTACGCGGATGTCATTTCCTCAAATACGGCTGATACCTTTTCAAATTCATCGTCATCTTCAATTGAAGACCATTCACCATCATCTTCAATTTTCAAAAAGAAAACATCAATTTCTTCTTCTGTTTCAATTAAAACTTCTTCAACAAACGCAACAGCAATATAATCGTGCCCTTCAATCGTCATTTTTCCAAGCACTTCAATATCTTGCTCTTGATCATTTTCGTCTAAAATTGTAAAAATCTCTCCCGTTTCAATGCGTTCCATCTTATTCCCTCCTATTTTAACCTCATTATTCGTTCACTAACATGTATTCCCCTTTAGAAAAGGTTTCATGCTTATAAAAGTAGAATCTATTTTTTAAAAGGCAAAAGAATGTCTACGGTAGTTCCTTTTCCAAGTTCACTTACAAAGTTAATTTCTCCTCTATGTTCTCGAATGATCTTATAGCACACCATCAGTCCAAGCCCCGTTCCTTTCTCTTTGGTACTATAAAAAGGTTTTCCTAAATGCTGCATTCTTTCCTGCGTGATGCCTGGCCCCTCGTCGCTAAACCGGATAACAAGGTTCTCCTGATTAAATCTTTTTAGTTGAATCGTTACGGTTCCTCCACTTGGCATAGATTCGACTGCATTTTTAAATATATTGCTAAACACCTGTTTCAACTGATTTTCTTCGCATAATACGAGAGGAAGATGAAGATCAATTTCTTTTTTTACGTGAATTTTCTCTGTAATCCCCTGCACCTCAGCTAGCTTTAAAGTATTCTCTAAAATATCTTGGACATGTTTGTCTTTGTAGGTTTTCGCCTGAGGCTTTGCAAGACTCAAGAACTCATCGGTAATCAATTCAATTCTATCTAACTCACGATTTATCATTTCTACATAGTAAGGCTGACCGCTCGTTTCTCTTAATAACTGCATAAATCCTTTTACCGCCGTCAGAGGGTTTCGAATTTCGTGAGCTATACCAGCCGCTAACTGTCCGACTAAGGAAAGCTGAGCGGATTCACGCAGCAATTTTTCAGTTTTTTTACGTTCTGTAATATCACGAAACAAAACTTGAATGGCCTGCTTTCCCATATAGGGAATAGGAAAGGCAATGGTTTCGGCATCAATCGTATGACCGTCTTTATGAATAAACTTTTCTTCCTGTAGGTCTACAGATTTATTTTCTGTTTTCATTCGATAAATTCGCTGTTTTACCACATCATAGTAATCAGGGTGAACAAACTGATAAACACAAGCTCCTAATACGTCTTGAGGACTTTTGTATCCTAGCGCTTTGGCTCCTGAAGGGTTGATGTAATCAATTTTCCCTTCACTATGAACGATAATCGCTTCCGGCGATAACTCAATCAAGCTTCGGTAACGTTCTTCGCTTTCTTTTAAAGCCGTTTCAGCCTGCTTGCGTGATGTTATATCTCGATAGACAAAAGCAATGCATAGCGGCCAATCATTCATATTTTCAACGCGGAAGAGTGTGACGCTTACATTAATTAAATGACCGTCTTTATGCTGTCTGACCGTCTCAAATTCCGTTTTCGATTCACCTGATTGAATGGTCTTATGAAGTTCGCACACTGGCTCCTTTAAAAACGAAGGTATAATCGGAAGAGGCTTTTGATGAATTTCTTCAAACGTCCAGCCAAATGTATTCTCAAACGCAGGGTTCACTTGAAGCGTTTTCCCTTCTAAGTCAACGACAGCAACAGCATCTGCGTTATGATAAATAAAAGGCTGAACCTGTTCTTTTTTCTCCTGATAACTAGTTATATTCACGCAATGTCCCATAATTTCAGGCTTTTCTGTGTAAGATAAAGGGGTTAAGTTTACTACATAGCGTTTATCATTTATTTGAAGCTCGTACATAAGCTTTTTCTTTTTGTTTAGTGCTTCGAAAAAATGCTCATACGAGACCCATTCTTCTAGAGGTATTTTTTGGTCATGAACGCTTTCACCTTGATACATACTGTAAACAAGATGGTCATCTTTTTGTTTGTAAGCAAATATGATTCCTAGCGCCTCAGCTGAATGATTTTCTGCATGTAATCGGACTATTTTTTTATTTTTGTTCATCGTTCATATTTACCTACCCCTCACTAACATCTTTCCTACTCGTTCTCATTCTCTTAATTTTACATGAGGATTTTAGAATTTACTAGATAAAGAAGCGGATATTTTCCATTCATTCACATAAAAAAAACGCCTGTAAAGGCGCTTTTTTATGTGAATAGGAATTACTTTGAATGATGCATTTTATGACAGTGTCGCTTTGGCACAAAACCATTTTGCTCCATATGCTGATAGCGATTTTCCATATGTGAAGAAATGTTTTGACTCTCCGTTTTGCTTAGCACCCCGTACTCCACATATTTTGAAAGTATTTCTTTCTTTTTTGCTAGCATTTCTTTGTACAGCACGGACAGTTCCTGCTTTTGCTCAGACGTCAACTGCACGTCTTTTGTTTCTGGCTGAGGATTATTTTCCGCTAATACAGGCGTCGCGCTCATAAATAAAAAAGCTGTTGCTGCACTTATCATAATCTTTCGCAAACAATCTACTTCCTTTCATCATATAGTAGTTATAGTTTGCGAACTTCTATTTGTTTTCATTCATTCTGTTTGCTTAAGACTCGATAGCTCCTCCTACATCATAGTCGCTAAGATCAATTTCCATTTCCATTTCAAGTGCTAATTTAGCAAGCTCTGAACCAAGATAAGGACCCGACGTTAAGCCTGAAGCTCCGAGACCATTCGCTACTAGTATTCCTTCGTAAGCCGGAAGAGCTCCAATGACTGGCAAGAATCCTGGAGTAAATGGTCGAAACCCTACCCTTGTTTCTAAGACTGTGCTTTCTGTTAAGCCGGGAGCAATTGATAAGGCCTTTGAAAAAATCTCATGCATCCCCCCAGCAGTTACTCTCAAATCATAGCCCGTGTCGTTTTCATGTGTTGCTCCAATGACAATTTGACCTTGTTCAAATGAAAGAATATATTGATCGCTTGGAGGCATCACAACGGGCCAGTCTTTTGTATCTACATCAGGGAGATGCAAGTGGACAATTTGCGCTTTTTGAAAGCTTGCTAAAAATTTCACTCCAAGAGGCTCTAGTAATTGATTTGCCCACGCTCCTGCCGTTACGATTGTTGTACTTGCTAGAAGGGTTTGTCCATTTACGGAAACGCCCGTTACTTGATTATTTTCATAAAGTAGTTCTGCGTTTCCTTCTATTATTTTTGCACCGTTTTTCTTCGCTGCATTCACAAGTGCGTTTCGAAGAGCTCTTCCGTTAACGCGAGCGGCTCCACTAATATGAACTGAACTGTATTCTTCCGAAAGAACCGGAAACAAAGCCTGTGTTTCTTTAGCGGATAAACGTGTAATCTCGCCTATTTCAGGAGCTTCTTCCCGACGCTTATATGCTCTTTCTTCCATTTTTTTAAGTTTTTGCTCATCAGTATGTAAGCTAATTGCTCCTACTCGCTTATATCCCGTATCCGTTTCTCCATCTTCTTCTAATTGCTGAATTAATGTTTGATAGTACTTAGCGCCGCCTTTTGCTAAGCGGTACCATGCTTTATTTCGACGCTGCGAAAGCCATGGGCAAACAATTCCTGCTGCTGCATCAGTAGCTTGACCTGCATCCTTGCGATCTATCAATGTCACATCTGCTCCTGCTTTTGCTAAATGATATGCTGTAGAAGCTCCAAGTACCCCAGCTCCAACTACGATGTATGTTTTCATACCAAAACACCCTTTTCTTTCTTCTAATATTCTCATGCTATATGTACGCAACTTTAGCATAGCAAAAAAAGAAGTCACATACTAGGCGAAGCTATCTTGAGCTTATTTTTGAATCTTGCTGACTTTGACATATAGCTCCTTTCATTGTAAACAAAAGCGCAATAAGTTCTTTTACGGGAATTATGGTGAGATGAAGCAAACCACAAATAGTGATCACCCATATTTAACACTGCGCTTACCGCTTTTTTATTATAGTTTCTGAATAAAAAAATGAAAGAATAAAACCACTATAATATGTAAATAAAAAGAAATAACCATTATTTTAAGGAGAGCGTATGCAATCTTCATTTGTATTATTTTTCATCATTCTTGGTTTACTATTTGGCAAGTGGCGAAGGTATCAAGAATACTATCCTACTTTGCTGTTTTGGGTCACAGGGAATTTGCTTTATGAAGTGCTGCTGTTTCATCACCGCGTATGGGTATTTCACCCTGTAGGTATTGATCACCTTTTTCTACCCGATCACCTAATGGTTTCCCTTGGAATAACTTTAATTATTTATCCGTTTGTTATACCGGTTTTTTTAGGAAGGCTGCCGCTGCATGTAAGCGGCAGGCTGTGGTGGATTCTTTTGTGGGCGCTTTTATTTACTGTGATTGAGTTCATTGCTTATGTTAATCACAGTATCACTCATCATTATGGATGGTCGCTGCTGTGTTCTTTTCTCTTCAACATTGCCACGTTCTCACTTTTAGTCATTCATCAGAAGACAGCACTGGTCGCTTGGATTCTATCTGGAAGCTTCATAGCTTTCTTATTTATTTTTTTTGATATTCCTATGCCTTAACTTTTCATTGACTAGACGGAGGAAAAGGAAATATAATAGGAATTACATTTAAATATAATTTTCCTCTCTGAGAATAGAGGTGCATGAAATCAAGAGTCACTTATTGGAGACTAATGGAGTCTGTGAAGATAAGTAAAAGGGATTTCGTGCCGAAGTATATAAACATCCATTGTGTTCATATACTGGTTCAGTATTGAATAAATGCTGAGCTGTCACAAACCATTTGGTTTGTGGAGAGCTATTGAAGAGATGTTGATGCCTAGAATGTAATAATACTTTATTATTATGAAACCAAGACGCGTGAACATCACTTCACGGGTCTTTTTTGTGTTTTTCTACTGACCATCAAAGTTCAAAGTTATAGTTGAATGATTTAAATGGAGGGATACGGATTATGTACTTACATGGAACGAGTAAAATTAACAGCAGCAATCATTTAGAAATTGGGCAGTGCGATACGGTCGAACTGAAAAAACAATACGGCACTCCCCTATACATCTACGATCAAGAATTAATTGAAACGAAATGCAAGGCCTTCCATTCAGCCTTTCGAAGAAGCGGATTTTCATATCAAATCGCCTATGCAGGGAAAGCATTTCTTTGTATGGAAATGGCTAGCCTTTTAACGAAGCTTGATATGTCACTAGATGTGGTCTCAGGAGGCGAATTATTTACAGCGCTTGAAGCTGGATATCCAGCTGAACGCATTCATTTTCACGGCAATAATAAAACGATTGAAGAAATGGAAATGGCTCTTGATGCGAATATTGGCTGTTTTGTTGTTGATAACTTTACCGAACTTGAAGTTTTGCATGCCTTAGCAGCTGAGCGCAAACAGAAAGCATCTATTCTTCTGCGTGTTACTCCAGGAATTGAAGCCCATACACATGAATATATTATGACCGGACAGGAAGACTCCAAGTTTGGATTTGGTCTTTCCAATGACCAAGCCATGAAAGCGGTAAGTTCTGCGTTAGAAAAGCCTTACTACGATCTTTTAGGCATTCATTGTCATATTGGTTCGCAAATTTTTGAAGTAGATGGTTTTTCTCGCGCCATTGATATTTTAACTGATTTCTTATTCAGCATTCGTGATAAAATGGAATTTGAAGTAAAAGTTTTAAACGTAGGTGGTGGTTTTGGTATTCGTTATACCGAAAGCGACTCTCCTCTTCCAGTTGAGTATTATGTAGATGCACTGACAGAAAAGCTAAGCCGCACGTTAACTGAACAGAATTATACCCTTCCAGAAGTCTGGATTGAGCCTGGAAGAAGCATCGTAGGAGAAGCAGGTACAACGCTTTATACAATTGGATCAACGAAGGAGATTCCAGGTGTACGAAAATACGTAGGAATTGACGGCGGTATGACTGATAATATCCGTCCTGCTCTTTACGATGCAAAACATGAAGCTGTCTTGGCTAATAGAGTGACGGATAAAAAAGATGAAACAGTATCAATTGCGGGTAAATGCTGTGAATCAGGAGATATGCTTATTTGGGATATTGATTTACCGCGCGTTAATCAAGGAGATTTATTAGCAGTGTCCTCTACAGGTGCCTACAACTATTCAATGGCTAGCAATTACAACCGTATTCCGCGCCCTGCTGTTGTATTTGTAAAAAATGGAGAAGCTCGTCTTGCTGTAGAGCGAGAAACATACGAAGATTTGGTGCGTAAAGATGTAAAGCCAGTCGTTACTACGTATGCAATGAGCAAATAATAGCTGTTCTTGCGTAGTAAAGAAGCTATTGTTGTTTGGAGGAAATCTAACTATGGTTTTAAGTGTATTTAAAACGTACAGATCATCGCTTATTCTGCTTCTCGCTATTTTAATTGGCGGGATAGCAGGATATGCTATCGGGCCGGATGTGGCAGTCGTAAAGCCCTTTGGTGATTTGTTTCTTAATTTAATGTTCATGATTATCGTTCCCCTTGTCTTTTTTAGTGTGGCTTCGGCGATCGCAAACATGAATGAAATGAAGCGTCTTGGTAAAATTATGCTAGGTATCGCCGTTGTGTTTATCGCCACTGCTGCTGTTTCAGCCGTTTTAGGCTTTTTAGGCGCATCACTTTACAATCCGCTACATAATGTAGATACTTCTGCCATTAAAGAATTGATGGGTGACAGTGAAAATACAGCTGAAAAAATGACGCTTTTAACTCAGCTTGTTAGTACATTTACTGTACCTGATTTTGTTCAGTTATTTTCGAAAGAGCACATTTTACAATTAATTGTCTTTGCCGTTATTTTCGGTATTGCTACAACGATGGCTGGCGAAAAAGGACAGCCTATGGCGAAATTTCTGACTTCGGGTCAAGAAGTATCGATGAAGGTTGTTAAAATTGTGATGTACTATGCCCCAATTGGTTTAGGATGCTATTTCGCTACTGTAGTAGGAGAACTTGGACCAAAGATCTTACAAGGGTACGCTAGAGCATTTATTCTTTATTTATTAATTGCAATCGTTTACTATTTCGGTTTCTTTACGCTATATGCATGGATTGCTGGCGGTAAAGCAGGAATTAAGCTGTTTTGGAAAAATGCAGCTGCTCCTTCTATCACCGCTATTGCTACCTGTTCTTCTGCTGCATCTATTCCAGTCAATTTAGATGCAACAAAGAAAATGGGTGTGCCGCTGGATATTGCTGAAACAGTGATTCCACTAGGAGCAAACACGCATAAAGATGGTTCTGTTATCGGTGGTATTCTAAAGATTGTTTTCTTATTCAGTTTGTTTGGCAAAGATATGACGTCTGCTACGAGTATTTTGAGCATTTTAGGCGTAGCCTTTTTAGTTGGAGCCGTAATGGGAGCAATCCCTGGAGGCGGTATGATTGGCGAAATGTTAATCATTACAATTTACGGATTTTCGCCAGAAGTTCTGCCCATTATCGCGGTCATTTCCACAATTATTGACGCCCCTGCTACGCTTTTAAACAGTACGGGAAATACAGTAACAGCGATGCTTGTTACAAGGTTTACAGAAGGAAAAGACTGGATTAACAAAATTATCACCACCGATAAAGTCGCTTAGTAAAAAAGCAAAGGGAACAGTCTTAGTGACTCTCCCTTTGCTTTTTTCGTGTGCAGTAATATCGATAGCGGTGTATAAAGTCTGTACATACGCACATTCTAAAGGTATGTTTCATAACCGGACTGGAGGTGTCGTCTAATGAGTAACGCTGCAGGAGGTTCAAAGAAAAATCAACCGAATGATGCGAATCACGTAAGCGCAGAAACAAAAGCTCATCAAAAACGTCTTACTGAGCAAAACAAACAAGAGCATCAAGCTGAAGAACGAAAATAAAATGACGTTAAAGAGCGCAGCGCCTGCGTTCTTTAACGTCATTTTATTTTTAGAGAGAACTTCATACCCCTGCTCGTTATGGGGCTATCGTACAACCTCCTTTCGAACTTTTACATATTCTATTAATAGGTTTGTAAAAGGAGGAATGACATGGTGTTTTCTTGGCTAGAGATTACAGCTGCAGCCTTTGGACTTTCAGTTATTTTGATAAGTTTTGCATTTTTACCCGAACGCACATACAAAAGTCTTTATATCCCTCATCAGCTAGTAGCAAAATCTATTTTTCTCTATAAAAAGATTATTCGTTTTATAAATCAATTTCGACAGAAACTTTAGCTCATTTCCTTTCCCTGTTTTTATTCATTGGATATATCCTCCCCCTTTTTAATCAGCGCATTTACAGTAAATAATTTAGTGGTTAAAATAAAGAGTAAAGAAAAAGGATAAGCAGTTTGCAGAAATGGAGTTTCACATGGAAATCAGAGACTTAGAATACTTTATAGAGGTAGCGAATCATAAAAATTTTACAAAGGCAGCGCTGCAAGTTCACTTGTCACAAACGGCTTTAAGTAAAGCCGTCAAAAAAGTAGAAAATGAACTAGGATTTGAGCTTCTTGATCGTTCAACAAGAGAATTAAAGCTAACCGATGCAGGAGAAGTCGTGTATCATCAGGCAACTAAAGCTCTGTCGGTGTTAAAAGACATGCCTCACTTGTTGGGAGATTTAATGAACTTGCAAACAGGGCAAATCAAGATGGGAGTCCCTCCGCTCATCGGGACCTTGTTTTTCCCGAAGATTGCAAAAGCATTTAATGAACAATACCCTAAAGTATCTCTAAAGCTTATTGAATTTGGAGCAAAAAAAATTGAAGCACTTGTGGAAGAGGCTGGTGTAGATATGGGGATTGTTATGCTTCCTCTTACAAGCGGCCATGATGAGCATTTTCACGTATACCCGTTCGTTAAGGAGAGATTTCTTTTATACGCGCATAGAAACCATCCTTTAGCAAAACGTTCTTCCGTCTGGATGAAAGAATTGGAGCATGAAAAATTCATTATGTTCAGTGAAGAATTTACGCTGCACGACCGGTTAATTCAAGATGCTTTAAAATCAGGTTTTGTGCCTTCTATAGCGTATAAAAGTTCTCAATGGGATTTAATTATTGAATTAACAGCGGCAGAACTAGGTATTGCTATTTTACCCGAATCGCTTTATGCCAAAGTGAAAGATCCCAATATTACTACCGTACCTATTGCAGATCCTGAAATGATGTGGGAACTTGGAATTATTCTGTTAAAAGAACGCTACAGTTCATTCGCTGTACGAGAATTGATTAATTTTTTAACCGAAAAACAAATGACAGATAAATTGGGGCTCCTTTAAAAAAGAGTCTGGAACAAAAGTATGTTAGTTGAAGGACAATCCGAACGAGTTTGGTCGAGAATCCAGCTCGTTCGGATTTTTTTAGAGTGATGATGAACGCAGGTTTCATGTATGTATTTGCTTCTAGCTGTTGATTGGATAGATTTAGTTATGTCTCCGTTTCTTTTTAGGTGTAATACAAGTTTTATCATTCAACAACCCCTACAATGAATCCATCATAGCCTTTGCTTCCAACAGTTTGTATAGCCGTGGCGCTGATTCGTTTTTCTTGAGCCAGAGCATTCATAAATTGGCGAATTCCCTTTACATTTTCATCTTCACTTTCTGAGTTCACCACATGCCCTTGACGAACAACATTATCACAAATAATCGTACTTCCTCTTTTCGATAATTCTAGAGCCCACTTTAAGTAATTTGGGTTATTCGGTTTGTCAGCATCAAGAAAGATAAGATCAAACGGCTCTGTTCCCTTATCCTTTAATACAGCTAATGTATCAAGCCCGGGGCCGACAATGACTTCTACTAAGTGGCTTACTCCCGCTCTTTTTAAATTAGCTCTTGCTACTTCTGCATGCTGAGCGCTTAATTCGAGCGTAATCAGCTGTCCGTCTTTCGGAAGAGCTCTGGCTAGCCAAATCGTGCTGTACCCTCCAAGAGTACCAATTTCCAAAATGCGTTTAGCTCCTTTTAATGAAGCTAACAAATGCAGAAACTTTCCTTGATTAGGCGATACGTCGATGGCAGGTAATCCAGCCTCTTGATTTGCCTTCAATACCTCATCAAGAACAGGGTCAGGTTGTATAAGCTTATCATTCATATAAAGATCCACTTCATTCCAAATTTCATATATAGACATTTCCATACTCCTCCACATAAGTGATAAAAGCTTTATTATTCAAAGATACGAATATGTTTTTCTCATATCCACCTTGTTGCCGTAATCGTTCGTATTATGAATGTGTTCTAGCTTTCTAATAAACTATCCTGCTCGCTCTTAAAAAGAATTGCTATATGTCCATAAAAAAAGACCTTCAGAGAGGTCTTTTTTATCTTTAAATAATCGTAACTTTACTAAGATCTATTTTGGCACTTTTTAAAAAGTTATATGTCAATTTATCCATTTTTGCACCTTCAAAATCAGATTTCTTTAAATCTGATCCTCGGAACTGTACATTTAGCAAAGTTGCGTGGCGAAATGAGGCTTTTTTTAATGATGTTCCTTCAAAGATTGTTCCGTTAAATGTTTCTTCGTCAAATACAATGTCTGTTAAATTACATTGCTTAAAGTACGTGTTGTCATAGATACAGTCTTTAAAACTGGCCTGTTTAAAATTTGCCCATTTAAATTGTACGCCTGTTAAATTAACGTGATGAAATATTGCTTTCGTTAAATTGCTGCTTTTAAACATGCTGTCCGTAAGATCTGCGTAGCTAAAATCAGATTCATTCAAATTACTGGCATTAAATTTCCCTTTATACACCGATACAGAACGAAAATCAGATTTTGTAAGCTCGGTCTTTGAAAAATCCATAGGGACGGTTTGCTTTAATTCCTTTGTTTCTACATTCATTGATTGAATCAGTTCTGTAATATCACCGATAGAATTGATTGTCATATAATAAGCCTGTTCTTCATTATGCCCGTCTTTTTTGTAATCTGTAAATTTTTCCTGCAAGTTCTGTGATAGTTCTTCTTCTAGATCTTGAACATTTTCTACATCCTGATAAGGAGCCAAAATGTTATGCACATAATTTTTTATTTTTTCGTTCATTTATAACATCATCCTTTCTCACAACAATAAATCAATAATTTTTTTCGCTTGCTCCCAATTTTCTTTATTTTGTTTATATACGCTTTTTCCTTGTTCTGTAATTTTATAATATTTTCTGCGGCCGCCTTGTACAGCATCTCCCCAGTAAGAAAGAATATGGCCGTCTTTTTCAAGGCGCTTCAAGCTTGAATACATTGTGGCTTCTTTTAATTCATACTGCTCTTTAGAGTAGGTATAAATAAGCTTACTAATTTCATACCCATACTTATCACCGCTGAGAAGTAATTTTAAAATCATTGTATCTGTATGTCCCCGAAGTAAATCTGAAGACATTTTTGCATATACCAAAGTATCACCTCTTTATGTATAATTTAAATCATATTACTATGACAGTCAAGGTATTATATTTAATAAGATACACTAATATATAATTGCACATATGTAAACAGCTTAACAGGAGAAAATAGCCGGTAGAAACGTACCGGCTATTTTCTAGGAGACATCTTATTCTTCGTTATAGCTGAGCTTAAATACTATCGGCGTACTTTCTGCTGATATTTTCCAAACCATGTGGTGATACCCCTTGCTCCAGTAATCTTTTACTAAATAATCAGGGATTCCAAATATGTTTTTCCATACTTCCTGAGCATTTTTGTATCCACTGTCCAAACAAATTTTTTTAATTTCTCTGCTTTGAAGTGTAAGCAGCATAGTATGTAAAAGCAGTGTTCCTACACCTTTTCTTTGGTACTTTGGATGAACAAAAACTGTGCCGATTTCAATCCATCCTTGCAGCTCTCCTTTTGTACACGCCGTAATTAATTCACTAGCAGGACCATATTCAATACAGCCAATAATCTTATTGGTGCACGTATCTATTCCGAGCCAAAAGAATCGATGTTTTCCACCGCTATCAAGGTCACTTTTTAAATATTGTTCTTTACTTTCAATTTCTATTTGTATATTGTTCACCATTTCAGATAGACCCTCTTTATGAAAGGTATCTGTGATTACTTCGTTAAAAAGCTCGTGGAGTTCTGCGCGGTCTTCTATTTTTGGTCTTCTTATTTCAATATGATGCAATGTTCATTCCTCCTTGTTATTTCACGGCAGAATATGAAGCTTTACCATTATTATTTATTATTTATCAATCTATGTTGATAATCCTTTTCTCTCTCTACTGTTTTTCCAATAAAAAAGCACGAGAAACTTTGAGTTCTCGTACTTTTTTATAATATGGATTCTGCTTTTCTATTGGGAACTGTTAATACTGATTCACAAAGCTCTGGATTTTACATACGAATTCAGAGAGATTCTCTTTTATCTCTTTATCCTCTGTTTTCTCTACTTGCTCCTGTATGGCATCAATCATTAAACGTGCTCTTTTAGGATCTATAGAGGCCGGTTGGCTGCTGTTGTTTGATAGACTTTTCAAAATTTGATTAGTCATTTTGTTTTTATCGTGAATATAAAATAATATTTGAGGAACTTGATTAATTAACAAATTTACGTATCTGCGAAACTCCTCTATCTCATATAATTCTCTTGAATTACCTTTAAAGCCATCAACGGAAAGCATAAGACTCTGGTAGCCTTTATCACTGCGTTGATTAAGTACTTTAATCACTTTCAAAAACCGATCGAACTTTAGATAACGTATTTCGTCTTTCCTTAATTCTAAAAATTCAATTTCTCCTTTTTCCAAAAAGGGATCTTTGATAAGACTATTGTCATTCATATACATTCTCTCCCTACTAATTTATTAGTTGCAGAGCTTGTTTTGAATTCATTTGTCTATCGTTTTAGTAATTGTTTACCTCTTTTAGGCCCGTTTTAAAACCTTTATTTGTAAAACGCTTACATAAATGTTCTCAATTGCCTGACGTGTTGACGGAATTCTGCTTATTATCTGCTAAATGACGAATGAAAAAGAGCTCCTTTACAGAAGCTCTTTTTTTAAAATTATAGGGATGCTGATAACTTTATATCTTATTTGCTTCTTTTAATACCGCTAATAAGTATTCCCATGTCTTAATAGTAGACGGAATGCTCAGGTGTTCATCAGGTGTATGAACGTCGTACATATCGGGACCGAGCGAAATGGCGTCTAATCCAGAGATTTTTCCCAGGAAAATACCGCATTCAATTCCAGCATGGATGGCGATGATCTCCGCCTCTTCCCCATACTTTTCTTTGTAAACCGTTTTACATAATTCACGAATTTTTGAATCTGCATTGTACGCCCATTCAGGGTAATTGCCTTTTGTTTCAACTCTTCCTCCGACTACTTGAGCAAGTATGTGCACTTGACTTACTATTTTTTCTTTTAAGCTTTTTACTGAGCTGCGGATTTCATTTTGAAAAACAATCTCAGACTCTGTCGTCGTAATCACACCTAAGTTGGTAGAAGATTCTACTAATCCTTCGATATTCATACTCATACTTTGAACGCCGTTTGGTGTTAGCATAATAGCTTGTACAATTCGTTCTGTCGTTTCTTTTGTAAAACATTTCTCATCGGAAGAAGATTTGTTTATTTTTACATATACGCTCGGATCAGCCGCTTGTAATTCATTTTTTACTATTTCGTTCCACTCACGAATCTTATTCTCTAACTTTCCTACCTCAGAAGGCTCAACTGATAGAATTGCTTCTGATTCACGGGGAATCGCATTTGATTTTAATCCTCCACTAATGCTGCTTAAAGAATAGGGAAGTTCATGTTGTAAATCATATAAAACTCTTCCTAGCAGTTTATTAGCATTTCCTCTTTCTTTATCAATTTCCATTCCAGAATGTCCGCCGCGCAGTCCACCAATGCTTAAGCTATATGTTTCTGAGTTATCGGAAGGCGATTCCCAGTCTACGGGAATACGAAGCACGCTTTTTACCCCGCCTGCGCTGCTGACAAGCAGCTTTCCGTCCTCTTCTGTATCAAGGTTAATAAAGATTTTCCCTTCAAAATGAGCTGGATTTACAGCAATGGCTCCGCCCATAGTTGTTTCTTCTTCAGTAGTAATGACTACTTCAAGAGACGGGTGAGCTATATCATGAGCATCTAGTAAAGCCAGTGCATATGCCACGGCAATCCCGTTGTCAGCTCCTAGCGTAGTACCATTTGCATAAAGCATATCTTCCACAATTCGCAGTTGAAGCGGATCTTTTTCGAAATCATGCACAGTTCCTTTATTTAACTCGCATACCATGTCCATATGTCCTTGCAAAATGATGGCTGGAGCATCTTCATATCCTTTAGCTGCCGGCTTTTTAATAATTACATTTAAAGCCTCGTCTTGTATAACTTCAAGGCTTCTTTCTTTTGCAAAAGAAACTAAATAGTCACTAATTTTCTTTTCATTTCCAGATTCTCTAGGAATAGCTGAAATTTCGTTAAAAAAATAAAAAACCGGATGTTTAATTAATTCATTTACTGTTTGCACCATATGTATCATCCTTTCTGAACTGCAGGCTTTTTTATCATACTATTTATCTTTACAGGAGAAATAGTATAAGGCTTATTTTATGTATAGCCTAGTTATATTTTAACGTTGATTAGCTCGATAGAATAGGTATAACATAAAAAAGCATAAAGGAGCTCATTAGACTCCTTTATGCTTTTAATGACTTATTCTATTTTTTATTGAGCTGTATATCCGCCGTCCATTACTACCGCTTGACCAGTTACACCTTTTGCTTTATCACTCGCTAAGAAAATAGCGTAGTCAGCAATTTCGCTCACGTCTAGTAATCTTTTTTGAGGGACTAAAGGATAAATAACTTCTTCAAGCACGCTCTCTAATGGTACATTTCTTGTTTTAGCTAAACCATCTAACTGACCTCTCACTAGTGGTGTATCCACATAGCCAGGACAAAGTGCATTCACCGTAATACCGTGTGCTGCGCCTTCAAGAGCAGCTACTCTTGTTAGCCCAATTACACCATGTTTAGCACTGTTATAAGCTGCTTTGCCCGCAAAACCGATTAAACCGTTGATAGAAGAAACGTTAATGATACGTCCGAACCCTTGTTTTTTCATAATCGGAAACGCGTGCTTAATCGCCATAAATGGAGCTGTTAGCATAATTTTAATCATTAACTCATATTTTTCAGTTGGAAACTCTTCGATTGGAGAAACATGCTGCAAGCCAGCGTTATTAATGAACGTATGAACCGCTCCAAAATGTGCGTTTGCTGTTTCAATTAAATGTTTGATTTCTTCTTCTTTTGTTACATCGGCTTTGACACCAAGCGCTTCAAATCCAGCTTCACGAAGATTTTGTGCTGCAGCTTCTACAGCAGCTTGATCAATGTCGGATAACACAATTTTCCCGCCGTTTTCTGCGAATCGTTTACCTATTTCAAACCCAATTCCTCTTGCTGCTCCTGTGATTACAATTACTTGATTTTCAACCATGTGTATTCTCCTCCTGTTTTTAAATAATACCGGCTGCCGCTAATGCGACTCCTGCAAATAAAGCGATTGTCGGGATGATAAATGCAACAACAAATACGTCTTTATACGTTTCTTTATGGCGAAGGCCAGTTACGGCTAATAGCGTTAACAACGCACCGTTATGCGGTAAAATAGATGCACCTGACGCAACGCTTGCAATACGGTGAAGAGCATCGGCACTTAAATTCGTCGTTTGAGACAAGTGATACCACGTATCTCCTAATGCTTGAAGCGCAATACCCATACCGCCGGATGCTGAACCCGTGATCATCGCTAGCACTTGAACGCTTAATGCTTCTGAAACGAGTGGATTGCTCGAAATGTTTAGCAACACATGCGTGACATCTTTAAACTCTGGAACTGCTGTAATAACCGAGCCAAAACCTAATGCTGCACTCGTGTTAATAACAGCCATCACGGATCCTTTTGCTCCTTCATTTATAGAAGAAATAAACGTTTTATAGTGTTTAAAATTAATAAGTAAAATAGAAAAAATACCAATTAATAATGAAACGATAGGCTCCCATTTTAAAACGTTTAACGTCACGACAACGACAATCAGCGGTAAAATAGCTAATATTACATTCATCGAGTCCTGCTCATCACTCGCTGCGACTGATGATTCATTAGGCTCGGTAAATCCTTGATTTTTAGCTTTTAATTTTTTATCACGATAAGCTAACCATAAATATCCTCCCACTGCCATAATAAGACCTGAAACAATTCCAATAATCGAACCGGACATTGCATTCGTTTTAAATGTAGCAGTCGGAATCAGATTTTGGATTTGAGGCGTACCTGGAATCGCTGTCATTGTAAACGTAAATGCTCCGAGTGCAATGGTTGCTGGCAGTAAATTTCGCGATACGTTAGCTTCTCGAAATAGCGCGATTGCTAAAGGATAAATCGCAAAGACAACAACGAATAGACTCACTCCGCCGTATGTCAAAATGGCTGAAGCAATTAGCACCCCTAAAATGGCTCTTTTACTTCCAAATAATTTAGCAATACGCTGCGCCAACGATTTGGCTGCGCCTGTATCTTCCATTAGCTTTCCAAAGACGGCTCCTAATAAAAAGATGGGGAACCATTTTGCAGCGAAATCTACAAACCCTCCCATATACACATCTGTATAAGTAGGCAGTACTTTTAAACCGCTAAAGTAAGCAACGAATGTAGCTACAACAGGTGCCACCCAGATAATAGACCATCCTAGATAAGCAAAAAACATCAACAATAACAATCCTACAATAATAACCACACGGTAACCTCCTTTCCTTTTAATATCTATACATAATGGATTGTTTCACAACACAACAAGTTTACATCCGCTATTTTTATAAGTAAAATGAATAAAAGTAATCAAAACTATGAATAAAAGTCGTAGTTTATTTAAAAATTCACCCTCAATTATTTTTTTCCTATAGTTTCACTTCTGAGTAGAAGCTATAAAATACACTTCCTTCCTTTTTCCTTGTACAAGCTAATTTTTTTCTGTCACATCCCGCTTTCTTCCTTTATTTTCTTTTCTTTTATAAGTTTTTCCGAACATATAGATGGGTATTTGAATGTTATGACACAGAAAAAGAGGCGATCTTATGCTACATTTCATAACAGACTTACTGAAACAATTTGGAATTTGGGGACTTTTAAGCGGACTGGCCATTGAGGCTTCCTCCCTGCCGTTTCCCGGTTCTCTTCTCACCCTTACCTACGGATACTTATTAAACATGCACATAGTGAAATTGTTATTAATCGCTCTTGCAGGAAGCGCCGTTTATACAGCTTTTAGTTTTATACCGTATGGGATAGGCTATAAATTAGAGGATAAGGTAAAGAAAAAATTATCAAAAAAGAAAAAAGCATTTGAGAAATCACAAAAATGGTTTAAAAAATGCGGATTATGGAGTATTGCGATTGCTCGTCCTTTAGGGCTCGGCAACTACATTTCCTACCTTTCAGGGCTATCTAAAGTGAAACCTATGCCGTTTGCTCTGCTCACATTTCTTGGTATCTTTCCTTTGAATATTGCCATGCTTTGGTTAGGGCAAATCGGAAACTTTAAGTCCATTCAATCTTTTATTTCAGATGCACAAACCTATATTTTAATTGCAGCGGTAGTGGCTGTATGCGGATTTTTAATTTATAAGTTCTATTTTAAAAAAAACAGCTGCAGCGAACAGTCTAGTTCAACGTAAGAGTATAAAAAAAGACCCTTTGGGGTCTTTTTTTATCAGATAGAAATAACACCTAAAATTAATGCAGCTATTGTCATCACTGCCGTAGTTCCTAGCGCCCACTTAATTAAAAAGCGTTGCAAATCACTAAATTCAATTCCTACCATTCCAATTAATAAGTGAGCTGCTGCTACCAAGGGACTTATCACGTGAACAGGTTGTCCTAAGATAGCAGCTCTTCCAATTTCAGCTGCGCTAATGCCATAACTTTCGGCAGCTTGAGCAATAATTGGCAATACGCCAAAATAAAAGGCATTATTAGACATAAAAAATGTAAAAGGAGCACTTAAAAATGCTACTATAACTGGCAAAAAAGGACCCATTGCATCTGGGATTATTCCTACAAGTGTACTTGCCATAGCATCAATCATCTTTGTTCCAGACATAATTCCTGTAAAAATACCTGCTGCAATAACAATTGAAACGACGGCTACCGCATTATTTGCATGAGATGAAATTCGCTGCTGTTGATCTTTGATGTTTGGATAATTTATTAATAATGCAATAGCAAACGCTACCATGAACAAAAGCATCAGCGACATAAAGTCCATAATTAAGCACACCATAAGACTAACGGTAAGGAGAAAATTAAACCATACTAACTTAGGACGTCGATAGTCTAAATGTTGCGCTATTCCCTCTAATTCATCTGCATGTGCGATTTCATTTGCAGAATGTTTAATATTGATAACTCCTAACCTTTTTCTTTCCCTTCTTCCAAGGACAACAGAAACAAATAGCACCCATAGAAGTCCAAAACCCATTACAGGTATTAAAGGCAAAAACAACTGAGACGAATCTAAATTTAATGAACTCATAGCCATAGCAGAAGCACCTCCCCACGGAGTCATATTCATAACTCCCATAGATAGCATCGCAATTCCTGCTAGGATAAGCGGATTCATTTCTAGCCGTTTATATAATGGAAGCAAAGAAGAGACCGTTATCATATAGGTAGTAGTTCCATCGCCATCTAAAGCAACCATCATTGAAAGCACAGCAGTTCCGACAACGATTTTTAGAGGATCTCCTTTTACAACCTTTAAAATGAATGAAACGAGAGGGTCAAACAATCCTGAATCAATCATTAATCCAAAATATAAAATAGCAAATAAAATCATAATAGCTGTAGGAGCAATATCTTTTACACCCTCTAGCATCATAGGTCCCATTCCGCTAGCAAAACCGCCTATTAAACCAAATATAATTGGAATAATGATAAGAGCAACCATTGGGGTAAGTCGCTTTGACATAATTAAATACATGAATACTGCAACCATTAAAAATCCTAATAAAGAAAGCACGGATATTTTTCCTCCTTTTTGATAACGGTTTCATTTTTGTTTGCTACACGTTACTAAAAAGGTATCACTTGTTAAAGCAGGTTCATAGATAACTAACATAAGTTTAATATCTTTTATAAAAGTAATTTTTTTCATTTTTTTCATGCATCATTTCTACATAAAAACGAGATAGCGGACAAAGAACCGCTATCTCGTTTTTATGTAAAACTAGTTACTCGGTATTTCCGCTCAGGCCTCCCTACACTTCCATACACTATTTCCACCTGCATTTCTTTACAAGATACTAAATACTCTAAATACCTTCTCATTGTTGAATAACTGATACCTACTAGTTGAGCAAACTCATCTACATTCAAGCTCTGCTGAACTTCGCGAACTTTATCTCTTACTAAACGAAGAGTATGTTTATCAATCCCCTTAGGAAGTTCTGTTACTGCAGCTGCTGATTGAGTATGGCGGTTATGACGCGTTCTAAATAAATGGTCTATTTTATCTTGGTTAATCATTTTATTTTCGGTTAATTCTATTCTCGTAGACTGATAATGTTTTAAAGTAGATAAAAATTTATCAATAATTACAGGTTTCACCAAATAACCAAATGCTCCTCCTCTTATTGCTTCCCCTACTGTTTCAACATCATTGGCTGCCGTTATTAAAATAATATCGATTCCTCGATACTTCTTTCTGATTTCCCACAGCAGCTCCACTCCGTTGATATCTGGTAAAAAGACGTCTAATAAAATTAATTGCGGCGTAAATATTGTTAGTAGTTCTAAAGCCTGTTCTCCAGATCCTGCTGTCGCAACAACAGTAAAATGCTCTAGTTTCTTAGTAAATTGTTCATAAATTTGTGCAGCTGTAGAATCATCTTCTATAATCATGACATTAATTTGATTTTCAGTCATATCGATTCTTCCTTTTCATTATTTAATAGCTTTGGGATAACTAATGTGAATCTTGCTCCTTGTAACATACTTTTGCTTATGTATAGTTCACCTTTAAGCAGCTCTACAGATCTTTTAACAATAGTCAATCCAATTCCGTGATTTTCACCTTTTTTCGTTGTGTAACCATCTATAAAAATCATATTTTCTACTTCTTTTGATATCCCTGGTCCATTATCTTCAACTTCAAAAATCAGGTCATTTCCTACATCTGTAAAAGATACCAGCACGTTCCCTTTATGTTCTCGCACAGCCTCGAGCGCATTATCGATTAAATTCCCCAAGATAGAAACAACGTTTTTTGCGTCTTCGATATCTAAAGTACTTGTTAAGTTACTATCTTGGTCAATTTCTAAAGTGACGTCTAATTCTTTCGAACGATTGATCTTTCCAAGTAAGCATGCTGCAATCAAAGGATCTTTTACAGAAGACATTAAAAAAGAAATAATATCTTGGCGTTCCTTTACCTCTGATGAAATCATTTGCATGACATGCTCATACTTCTTTAACTTTAACAATCCATAAATCACGTTCAGCTTATTTAAAAATTCATGATTTTGAGCACGTAAATTATCAGAAAACATTTTAATTTTAGAAATTTCTTCTGTCAATTCTTCAATTTGAGATAAAGTTCTTATAGTAAGGACGATACCCTGCACTTCTTTTTTTCTTACAATAGGAGATAAATCTAAAATATACTGCTGACCATCTAATACAAGGGACTGGTTAGAATACACCCGCTGCTTTTCTATCGCTTGATCAATTAGCTGTCCTAAACGGGCGTTCTTTATCTCTCCTCCTATTTGAAGATGACCAAATAGTTCTCTGGCCCTTCTGTTCATCGACGTTACATATTTTTCAACATTTACAGTAACAGTAGCATCTTGAATAGATTCAAGGGTAGCCTCTTTTTCTTTAAAAAGAAAGGAAATCTCCTCCGGTTCCAGTCCAAATATTAGTCTTTTTACCCGCCTTGCAATGAAAAAAGCTCCAAATGCTCCAATAAGAAAAGGAATACAGGACAATTTAATGATTTTTATTCTATAATCATTAATCTGTTTTTCTATATTGCTTACAAGAAACCCTACTGACGAAACGCCTATTACGTTTCCTCGGCTATCCCATATGGGGGTCTTGGCTTTAATTGCAAATCCTGAAATTCCTTTTCCTTTATAAATAATGGATTGATGCTCCTTTAAAGAAGCTTCGTTGCTTGTTTTGGTATGTTTTCCAATATAGCTACTATTGGGATGAGAATAGCGGATTCCTTTATCATTAGCGATGGTGACGTAATCTGCCCCAGTGGTTTTTCTTATTTTTTCTGCAACAGGTTGGATGTGCTCAGAAGGATTTTTATTCTTAAAAGCTTTTACAATCATTTTGTCTTCAGAAGCTAATTTTGCTACTGTCATAGCTTGCTTACCTACATATTTTTCAACAATTTCATCTATCATTGCAGAAAATAAAATGCATACAAGGACGGTACTCACAAGAATAACTACCGTAATAAGCAATGTAATTTGGGCAAGTAAACTAGGTCTTCTATTCACATTAAGAAAACGCATACATTCCTCCTTTTAATGAAATGAAATTTCGGCTGTTGTTTCAAGTGTAGCATAAAAGAAAAAAAGTTTAGCACCCAACTTCAAATGTTTATAAATAGACGTCTAAAGGGAAAAATAAATCGAATAAACGCTTGACTTAAAGTATACTTTAACAATTATAATCAATTGGAAAACATCGAAAATGGAGGAATCAACATGAAATATACAGTAATCACTGGCGCAAGTTCAGGAATTGGATATGAAACAGCTTTAGCTTTTGCAGCACGTGGAAAAAATCTTATATTGGCTGCACGTAGAGAGGACAAGCTAGAAGAGTTAAAAAGAAAAATTGAAGAACTGAACCAAGATGTAAATGTTATTGTCCAGTCGGTTGATTTATCCGTGGCAGAAAATGCTCATACGTTTTATGAGTCACTCAAAGAGTATGAATTAGAAACTTGGATTAACAATGCTGGATTCGGAAACTTTGCTTCTGTCGGTGAACAAAAATTAACTAAAATTGAAACAATGCTTCATTTAAATATCGAAGCCTTAACCATTCTTTCTTCTCTATTTGTAAGAGATTATGAAAACGTTGAAGGTACACAGCTTATTAATGTCTCTTCTGGAGGCGGCTACACCATTGTTGCTGATGCAGTCACTTATTGCGCAACAAAATTCTACGTAAGTGCATTTACAGAAGGTCTTTCTCAAGAATTAAAAGGAAGAGGAGCAAAAATGCAGGCTAAAGTTCTAGCTCCGGCGGCTACTGAAACAGAATTTGCACAGCGTTCGATGGATATGAGTGATTTTGAATACGAAGGACGAGTACCTAAGTTTCATACGTCAAAAGAAATGGCTGCTTTTATGCTGGACCTTTATGATAGCAATAAAACGGTAGGGCTTGTAGATGGAGTGACTTACGAATTTCAATTAAAAGATCCTATCTATCCATACGCAGACAGAGCAACAAGTTCAGATTCTTAAACGAAAAACACCCTTCCAAGGGTGTTTTTTTATGGCCGTTTAAATGAGTAACTATCTTGTTTATGTAATGAAGATGCTTAAAGATAATCTTTTCCTATTTATCTTTCCACGCTTGACTTCCTAATTTTTGTGTTGCTTTTTGTACATACTAACCGAACGGAGGTGACGAAAATGGGTACAAAAAAATCTGCTAACCGCGGTCAAGTAGCTCCTGGAGTTAACCCTCAAGGACACGGAAAAGATGTTGAATTTTCAACAGAACCGAAAAGTGAACTTGAAAACAAAGCGAAAAAGTCAAATACAAAAATTTAATTAACAAGGAGAAGATCACTCTTCTCCTCTCTTCCTCTTAATTACTTTTTCGAAAACGAAACTCCCCAGATTGTTGACTCCTTTCTGCTTCTTACGAAGCTACATCAATAGTATAAAAAAGTATACTATACAACAAAAATGTGCGTACTTGTTAGAATGATTTATATGAATTATGATAAATCTGCAAACGGATTTTATGACAAATTGTATGTTAACTGGCTGTTAATTGTAAGCTATACGGGGTATAGATTACTCTGAACAGTTCATCACTAAATATTTTTCACAGAAAGGTTGTTTACACATGAACCATACAGATAAAAAACAAGAAATTTTAGACGCATTTAACTTTCGTCATGCTACAAAAGAGTTTGATCCAACGAAGAAAATTTCCGA
The DNA here is from genome assembly GCF_042787735.1 of Priestia sp. YIM B13490. Taxonomy (NCBI): domain Bacteria; kingdom Bacillati; phylum Bacillota; class Bacilli; order Caryophanales; family Bacillaceae; genus Priestia; species Priestia sp. YIM B13490. The sequence continues at coordinate 514,265 of NZ_JBHZOT010000003.1, read as the reverse complement.
TGAAGATTTTCAATTCATTTTAGAAACAGGGCGCTTATCTCCAAGCTCAGTAGGTTATGAGCCATGGAAGTTTTTAGTCGTTGAAAATAAAGATTTAAAAGAAAAATTAAAAGCTGTTTCTTGGGGAGCACAAGGTCAAATTCCTACAGCAAGTCATTTTGTTATTATTCTTTCTCGTACAGACGCAAGATATGACTCTGAATATGTGTTGAATCTTCAAAAAAACGTAAAAGAAATGCCGGATGATGTATTAGAGACATTAATGCCTCGTTATAAAGATTTCCAAGAAAATGATTTTCATTTGTTCGAAAGCAAGCGAGCACTATTTGATTGGGCTAGCAAACAATCTTATATTGCACTAGCTAATATGATGACATCAGCTGCTCAAATTGGTATTGATTCTTGTCCGATTGAAGGATTTAACTATGACCAAGTACACGAAATTCTAAAAGAAGAAGGATTACTAGAAGACGGTAAGTTTGATATTTCCGTTATGGTTGCGTTCGGCTACCGAATTCATGAACCTAAACGCGGAAAAACGAGAAGAAGTATGGATCAAGTTGTACAGTGGGTAAAATAAGAAACGAAAAACGAAGGGGTGACATTGCGTCACTCCTTCGTTTTTATATTTTTATATGCTGTTATAAAGGCAGAAGGATCGGTTTGTATGGTATAAGCGAACATCCCTTGATTTGTATGTAAGTATAAAAAGCCGCTGTCTTTTGAAACGCATTTGTAAGAGATGTCAAATACGTCATTAATGTGGAAGCAATCGTTTTGTGTTTCAATACTATCAGCGTATAAACACATGTCTTTTGAATGCTGAATTGTCACCTTTTGTGTTCGTTTTATTTTTCTTTCAACGTATGTATAAGGAATCATAGAAATAATGCTCATAGCACCCCTCAACTCCCTTCCTCATGAATGAATGTATGTTTTTCTTTTAAAAGCCAAAACACCTTGTTAACTAAACTCTATCACTTACCAAAAAGCAATTCCAGAAAGAGTATTTCTGGAATTGCTTTTAAGATTGCTGCTCTTTATTTTCTTCACCTTTGCAAAAGTCGATATTACTGTTTGTCATAGAGGCAATAGCAGGAGAGCCGTTTCCAAACGAAAAACAAGCTCCTACCGATTTTGTATTTGCTGTGTGACTATTTTGTACAACACAGCCTACGCTTACGTTCGAGTTGTCTTTTAACCCGTTAGTCACGATATTTTCAACGTTAATAATACAGCCCATTTTAACACCTCTTTCGTTTCTATTAACGTATGTCATCTCTGCATATATGTATAGGATGTTCGCCTATTATTGATAAGTTGTTTGCTGCAAAATAGAAAAAAAGAATCTTCGTATATCCTTTAAGCAGAGAAGACACTAAAGTGATGTCTTCTCCTTCAGTGAATTTAACTTTTTACAGCTTTTTCCCAGTCTGATGCAAATTTTTCAATTCCTTGCTCTGTTAACGGGTGTTTTACTAATTGTTCAATTACGGCATACGGAATTGTAGCAATATGAGCCCCAGCAAGAGCTACTCGTGTGACGTGATCTGGGTGTCTGACTGACGCTGCTATAATTTGTGAGTCAATGTGTTGAATTCGAAATAGCTCTGCAATTCGAGATACCAGATAAACACCGTCTTCTGAAATATCGTCTAAGCGTCCTAAAAATGGCGATACGTATGTGGCACCGGCACGAGCTGCTAGAAGCGCTTGATTTACTGTAAAAATTAACGTTACGTTTGTTTTTACGCCTTTTTTAGCTAGATAACGGGTTGCTTCCAATCCAGCAATGGTCATAGGAAGTTTAATCGTTATATTTTTGTCTCCTCCATTAATTTTTATCAGCTCTTCTGCTTGAGCAATCATGTCATCTGCTGTTACTGTGTCGGGCGTGACTTCTGCTGAAACGGATTCTACTTCCGGGACGGTTTTTAAAATTTCTTCGATGCGATCTTTAAACTTTACGCCTTCTTTAGCTACTAGCGAAGGGTTTGTGGTAACACCTGATAATACTCCAATTTTATATGCTTTTTTAATATCTTCCAGGTTAGCTGTATCAATAAAAAATTTCATCCTATATTCCTCCACTCGTTATGATAAAAACAGCTTTTCAGGGGCGTTTTTGCATGACTTTATGTTCAAATGGAATTGCCCTCTTCATATTGTCTTCATAAAATAAAATTTATTTCCTTTCAAATGCTGTATGTTTTTCTCCAAGTTTTCCCTTCCTTAAATTCATCGGAATAACTTTTATTTGCATGTATCATACTAATGGTGTTGAAAAACCCCTCATATACTCCACTAAAAAACCTTCAGTATTTATGCTGAAGGTTGAAATACATTCTATTCTTAATTTTTTAATCCTCTATAGCGAGCTGTTTTTAATTCTTGAACGTAGGGTTCAAAATCCGGCATCTCTACAGCTCTCGCCAATTCGATAGCCTTTTCAATATCGTATGGAATACGTACAAATTGAATAGAAAATGCTGAAGAACTTTCGTCTTGATCCTTTCCTTCTAAGATAAGATAAGAAGCTTGTGGTAAATCAAGCGGGTTTCCTACACTTCCTACATTGCATAGCGTTTTCCCTTTAATATGTTGAATAAATGCATTATGTACATCTCCGTAACAGATAACATCTGGCTCTCTTGATCCTTTTATATTTTCCGTATATTCCGTATTAGCAAATAGACTAAGGCGCTTTTCAAGTGAATCCCAGGGTTGAATTCGATCATAAAGACTTCTAGGTGAAGCGTGAAACATTCTAATTAATTTTCCGCTCATCATAAACTCAACGGAAAAAGGAAGTTCCTTTAAGTATGCCTCTTGGGCTGAACTTAACTTCTTCTGATGCCATTTCAACGCTTCGAATTCCGCAGGCTTTGTAATGAAGTCATCCCAGTTTCCCATTACTGTTACTTCGCACTTTTCTTTTATGATATCAATCGCTTTACTTGAATCCGGTCCTTTTCCTACTAAATCACCTAGACAAATGATGCGATGGATATCTCGCTGTTGTATGTCAGCTAAAACTGCTTCTAATGCAGGAAGATTTCCGTGGATATCTGAAATAACAGCAATTTTGTCCATTGATTCCTCCACTCCTTTTTCATATGTATGTATTCAATTCTTTTCTTTATTATAACATTTTATAATAAGACCGTTTACTAAAACGTGTTCTCTTCATTTAACAAACAACGGTATAATTCGAATGGACATAAAAGGGAGGAATAAGAAGTGGATTTTTATAGATCAAGAAGAAATCTGTTTTCCTTATTTATTAACATAAAATAAAGGAGTACTGTAATATATTTATACGAGTACTCCTTTATTGGTAGTAAGGTAGTAAGGTAGTATAGAGAGTCGTAAGATACCTCATTTATCTTGCGACTTTTGGTTTACAACTTATTGAACACCAACTGCGTCAAATGACTTGCCTACTGAAATTACTTCTTGAGAGCCTGAACCGTATAGATCAGCAGCAGCTTGTACTAAACCTGCACGCGCTTGGCTAAACGTTGTAGACTGAGTGAAGTATAGCGTATTAGCACGGTAATAAATTTTCCCTAGCTTATCGCCGCCGATGCCTGTTACAGTAACCCCGTAATGCGTTCCTCCGTTAGCTAGCAAGTAGGCAGCTTTGTTGATAATACCGCTGTTTGTATGAACTCCGCCGTTGTCACTAGAACCTGTATAGCGCTTTGAATAATGATCCGGATCTCCATATTTCGCTGGGTTGCTCATTGAACGAAGCGCATCACCGCTTGTACCAGGCGTATAAATATCTTCTCCAATTTCCCAATCTGGATTACGGTTGTCATAGTATTCTACCAATGTTCCGAAAATATCGGAAATTGCTTCGTTCAATGCACCTGATTCATATTGATAGATTAAATTAGAACTTCTTTCTGTGACCGCATGCGTCAATTCATGTCCAATAACATCTAATCCTCCTGATAGCGGAACAAAAGTAGTTCCATCTCCATCTCCGTATACCATTTGGGAGCCATTCCAAAACGCATTATTGTAGCCGCTACTATAATGAACAGTCGATTTTAGCGGAGCTCCTGCATTGTCATAGGAGTTGCGGTTAAATTTGTTTTTATAATAATCATATGTCACGCCTGCATAATAGTGAGCATCTACTGCAGCTGCATCGCGGGTTGCATTATACGTATTATCCGTGTCTGCCCATAGTGCACCTGGCAGAGATGTACGATTTTTTGCATCATACGTATAGATTGTCGCCCCTCTTGTATTATCTTGTAAGTAGTAAGTAGAACTAGATAACGTTGTCTTTAAAGATTTAGTATCTCCAAGCACTCCTTTACCTGAGCCAATAGCATTTGTTCCTGTTACAGGTTTCGCTGCCGGCTTTGCCGCTTGCTTCACATCGGCTTTTGGACCAGCTACGGAATCAATCGTATTGTACTTATCTAGCACTTTACCGCTAATAGCATCAACAAAGTAATAATAGTTGCCTGGTTCAGGGCTTAAGAAATTTAAATTTACTACATAAGCATACGTTGTGTCTGAACCATTTTGATAAACATACAGTTCAGATGAAGGGGATTTTTCATATGTCGGTTTAAAGCCTAAGTCTTTTTCAGCTGCTTGAATCGCCTTTTTGCTGTCAACTTGTTTCTGTCCTTTTAGCTTTTCCTTTTTATCTAAATCAGGAGCTACTGTACCTGATACAACTTTTAAGGTTCCATCTTTCGCTACGTGTGCTAATTGAGTAGATCCCCAAACAGGAATATTATTATATACCTGCTGCAAGCGTACAACGGTTGCTTGTTCAACGGGATCTTTCACTACTTCTGTCACTTTAAATGAGTTTTGAGCATTTTCGTTTCCTAATTTATATTTGTCTTTATTTGTATTCATATAATGAAATACGACGTCTTGAGCTTTCTGTGATGATGGGCCTGAAAGCTTTCCAGAAATAAACTCAGGAGATTTAATTTCTTTGTTATACTTTTCGGTTGAAAGTACATTATTTGGCGCGGCACTGCTCGTATGTGCAAAAGCAAATGATGAAGAAAGGATACCAACTGATAATAATACCTTTAAAGCCTGTTTTTTCTTTTTCATAGTTTTTTCTCCCTATCCCTAGTAAATTTAATTACCGCAATTTTTCTGTTAATTGTGATAATTAGCAACATTATAGCAACTAAAAATTACTACGTCTATATATTATTTTAATATTCCTATTATTATGAAAATTAAGAATAAATCTTTTGCAATAAGTCTTTTTTACCTATTTAAACTATATGAAAATCATTTATGTTGATTTTCATACAAGTAAAATAATTCTTCAAGTCAGCTGATAAAAACTAGCGGCCTATGGAGTATTATTCGGTCTTACTATCAGTCCTGAGAAGCATTTTACAAAAATTACTTATAAGGAAAATTATAAATTCCAGACCATTTTTGAGGCTTAAATCTACTCTACCTCTTCTTTTTTTTATTTTTTTAATCTATTAATTAAATTTTTTGTATGTTTTTTATGTACATGCACAACATTATTTTATTATAGTACTGCCCTTCTTATGAACATAAAAAAGCACGAATCTACTAAAATCTTTGTAAATCCGTGCTTTTTCTGTTTATTTCAAGCATGTACAACCAACGATAACTAATAAAACAAATAGTACAACGATTAATGCAAAACCGCCACCGTAACTACCGTAGCCGCCGTAGCCATAACCACCGCCGTAACCCCAGTTGTAAAATCCCATTTCACTTCACCTCCGTAGCCTGTTTACTCTATAGCATATGTACAGGCTAGAAAAAATGCTCGCCCATTTATCGCCCTTTTATGACGATAAAAAAAAGACTGAGACATAACGAAATCACTCCAATCAACCGCTAGAAGCAACCAGCTAGATTAAACCCATGTTCACCATAACAATAAAAAGATCCGAACGATGAATCGTTCGGATCTCCCTTCAACTAAAATACTTTTGTCACAGCCTCTTTTAAGATAACAAATATTAACTTATTTACTTTTAGAAGCTTGTTCTTTAAAGCGAAGTATGTAATATGGAACAATACAGATAACCGCCAAAACAAGAGCCGTTAAACTGACTATGCGGGGATTATTAAGCCCAAAAGAATAGTCTCCAAAAGATGCTCCAATCGCAATAATAGCAAAAATAATATACAGAATACGAAATATGTTAATCCACTTTTTCTGTTTAATCGTAACCACTCCTTTGCTTATTTTACTCCAACATAGAATATTATAACTTTACTAAACAACTTGTTGCAAAATTTCTTCTCCCTTTGACTGATTACCTTTTATTCTAACGGTAAACAAATTTCTACACTCGTCCCTTTGTTTACTTCACTTTCAATACTAAGAGTTCCTTTATGTTGTTGGATAATATTAAAGCAGATCATTAACCCTAACCCGATTCCGTCTTCTTTAATACTGTAAAATGGTTCACCTAAATGTTTGATGCGTTCTTTTGAAATTCCTACACCTTCATCAATAATTTGAATATGAATATGATTGTTGTCCTTTTTTCTCAGCTCAACTTTAATTTCTCCTCCGGAAGGCATTGCTTCAATCGCATTCTTAAGAATGTTTATGAACACCTGTTTCATTTGATTGCTTTCACAATATACAAAAGGCATTTCTCCATATGAGTTAAGTTCAATAAAGATGTTTTTCATGGTTGCTTGAGGCTGCAGCAATAAAATCACTTGTTGAATTAACAGCTGCAAATCAATCGACTGAAATGTTACGGCCTGTGGTTTTGCCACAGACATGAATTCCTCAGTAATCATTTCAATACGCTCAATTTCAGAGGATATAATGTTCATATAGGTTAACTCTTCTTTACTCGCTTTTTCAGTTAATAACTGCATAAACCCTTTGATGGCTGTTAAAGGATTTCTAATTTCATGAGCAATAGCTGTAGCAAGCTGCCCGACCGCTGCTAATTTCTCAGATTTCTGCAGCAGCTCTTCTGTTTTTAAGTACTCTGTTCTGTCTCTTGAAACAATAAGAAGCACTTTTTTGTTTTCTATATTGAACAACTTTCCACTATATTCTAGTTTTTTTATTTCGCCGGACTTAAACGTAAACTGTGATTGCAGCGTAAAAGAAAGATTTCCGTTGCGAATTTCTTCGACTGTTTTTTGAACAATGTCAGAATCTCTAGGTATGATATCGTGGCAAGGCATGGATAAAAGCTCTTCTCTCGCATATCCAAAGCGCTTACATCCAGCTTCATTTACTTCAACAAAACGAGAAGGAAAATGATCCGATCCTATTTCAAGTAAATAAATTGCGTCGTTTGCGTACTCAAATAACGTGCGATATTTCAACTCACTTTCTTTAAGCCTACGATGCAGCAAGTCAAGCTCTTCCTTTGCTTTTTTAGCTTCAGATATATCCACGCATACTCCAGACAAACCTACCAACTCATCTTTCCCATTAAAAATTGGAGAAATGGTGATGCGAAGGTCTACTAAACTTCCATCTTTACGAGCTCTTACAACTTCTACTCGATTGATTGCCTCTTTTTCAGCAACAGTCTTTTTTATATTCTCATGTACATCCTCACTAAAAGCTCCTGCTATATCGTAATATTTTTTTCCAATGACTTCATGGGATTTCCAGCCATATACTTTTTCATAAGCTTCATTAACTCGCAAGATTCGCCCTTCTAAATCAGTTATAATAACCGCATCCATGTGATGATTAATAAAAGACTCCAGCTGTTCTTTCGTATATTCTAGTTCTTTTTTCATTATTCTGACAAAAAAAGAATCTTCTTCATCCTTACATGAATCTGATCCAGCATAAGCAGCTTCTTCTGCTACAGCGTAAAATTTACGATAAAATTCTATCGTCGCTACAGCTACTCCCAGTCCGAGAATCCCGAACACTAAATATTCTATTTCGCTATAAAACGGCGACTGAATAGGTGTATTCCAGAAGTAATTTGTTAGTAAGATATGAACGATAAAATGAATAAAGAAACAAAGAAGAGATTGTTTTAATAAAGAAAACTGCTTTCTATATCGAATAAGAGGAAGGGAAAACAAAAAGGTAAAAATTAAAATTAAGATAGTCAGTAACCAATGACTTTCTAAATAGATACTGCACACGGCCATAGTGATACCTGCAACTGCACCGGCTCTATAACCAAAGTACAGAACGGTCAAAATAAGAGGAAGGAAACGTAAATCATATGTAATTTGTTGATACGTAACGCTATATACCATAAGAATAGCAGAAACAATACTTGCATAAATACCACTCATCCATTTGTATTTATGGGCTAGACGCTGTAACAAAAATATTCTTATCGCAATCATAATACTAACAAAAAACGAAAAAATACATAAGTTAACAAATAATCCGCTACTAATCACTCCTTCTATTCCTCCTTTACTTGTAAATATGCGTAAAATAATTCCCTTATATAGAGAGTGTAACATGAATAAGCGCTGCTATTTATAAAATTAATAAAAAAACTAGTCTCGCCCGAGGCAAGACTAGTTTTTTTATTATCTATGCTGATCTTGATACATAGGTCCTTCTGAAATCATATTGCTTTCAGAAACGTACGTAGGATCTGAATGCGCATCTTTATTTAGGCTAGCATTTACCTGCTGTTTTTTAGATAAACTTGAAAGTTTTACTTTGGCACTTCGAACAAGTCCTTTTACTTTCCGTCGTTTCGCAGCATCGCTTAATATATAAGACGTAATACCGACTCCTACCGTTGATAGCGTAATACCTGATATCAATGCTTTTTGTTTTCTTTTTCTCATAATAGCTCCTTCCTTGTACCTTTTTGAATCTTACAGTAACTTTTCCCCCTCAGGTAATCTCTCAAACCAGATTATTCAGATTATTCACTTCTTTAACAAGACGCGGCAGTGTGTCCGCTCCTGCTATTCCATCTGAAAAAAGTCCATACCGATTCTGGAATTTTTTCATTGCAGCGATTAATTCATCTCCATAGAAGCCGTCTGCTCCAAACTTCGGAAGAGAAAAACCTAGCGCAAGTAAGTTTTGCTGAATTTGTTTGACTCCTAACCCTCTATCACCTTTGGAATACACAAAGGGTCCTTTTTTATTATTCGTCATAGAGAGATTTGTTGTGACTTCTTTAAAAAATGAGCAGTCCATTTCATTTATATCCACATTTGTAGAAATTCCTTTTACTCTGCCAGAATCCGTATACTGAAACATGGCCCATCGCTGCCACTGACTTAGCTCACCAGGGTGCTGCATACCGCCTTGTCTGTTGGCCGCACTATATCTTGCTACCCACAAAGGATACTTACTTATTTCGTTTGTGAAAAAAGTTTTAGCAAAATGATAATTTGTATATACGATAGGCTTAATTCCTGTTGTTTTGTGAACATGCTCGAGCCAGCTTACGGCAAAGTCAGAAACAAATTCTTTAGATTTTTTTTTATCTTCTTCTAGATCCAAACACGGCGGAAGGTCTAGTTTCATTTGTCCAAGCTGAGCAATAAAAAAAGCAGCTTCTTTCTCCGGGCTATTTGTACAGTGAGCATAATGATAAAACCCTACTCTCAAGCCCGCATTTTTGGCACCTATATAATTTTCATAGGATCTAGGGTCTACAAAAGTTCCGCCTTCTGTTAACTTTATATACACCCCTTTTACTGAGGTGTTTTTTATTTCTTTCCAATTAATGATTCCTTGATGATGAGAAACGTCGAGAATAATAGGATTATTTGAATGTCGCCTTTGCATAGTTTTCACCTCTTTTGCTAGCTTCCTTATGTATACGACGAATCTTTCAAAACCCCTGTTTTTTCCGGATCCCGGTATTCTTTTATAACAATGTGTAAAACATTGCTCATTTGAATAGCTAAATAAGCTTCATGTTTTTTGTCATAATAACGATACCATCCTTGCGTATGAATAATAGATTCCTCAAGCTCTTTTACATTTTCTGATTCAACCAATGTACCGATTGATTTTTCATTTCCAAAATAAAACTTCACTTCGTACGTCACTTGAATCCCTCCTTTATAGAAATGTAAATACCCTAATCGTATGTACTTGAATCTAGTATAAGGCAGTGTAAAAATTCTTTTAATCCGCAATTTCTTTTTATGTGTTTATTTAGAACAATGTTTATTTTATTAATATTTATTAAAAAGAAGCCAAGCAGATCAGAATGCTTGGCTTCTTTTTTTATTTTGATGGATGAATCATATTAGCGGGATTTACCCATTGTTCAAATTGTTCTTCTGTCAGAAGGCCTGTTTTGACCGCTGCTTCTTTTAATGTCGTTCCTTCTTGATGAGCCAGTTTGGCGATTTTAGCCGCATTTTCATAACCTATGTGCGGATTTAATGCTGTTACAAGCATAAGAGAATTTTCTAGATTATGCTGAATCTTTTCTTTGTTGGGTTCAATTCCTACTGCGCATTTATCGTTAAAAGCCTGCATGGAATCTGTCAGCAATCTAACTGATTGTAAAAAATTATAAATAATAACCGGCTTAAATACATTTAATTCAAAGTTTCCTTGACTAGCCGCAATGCCAATCGTCACGTCATTCCCAAGCACTTGTGCAGAAACCATTGTTAGAGCTTCACTTTGAGTTGGATTTACTTTTCCAGGCATAATAGAACTTCCTGGTTCGTTAGCAGGAATCGTAATTTCGCCTAGCCCGCTCCGAGGACCGCTTGCCAGCCAGCGCACGTCATTGGCGATTTTCATTAAGTCAGCTGCTAATGCTTTGAGTGCACCGTGGGCATAAACCACTTGATCGTGACTTGTTAATGCATGGAATTTATTAGGTGCTGAGACAAATGTTTTTCCAAGCGTGCTGCTGATTTCTTTCGCTACTTCATCGCCGAAGTCAGGATGTGCATTTATCCCCGTCCCAACAGCTGTACCGCCAATAGCTAGCTCCTTCATATACTCTACGCTTTGTTTAATCATTTCTTCATTCTTTTCAAGCATATGATGCCATCCGCTAATTTCTTGTCCTAGTGTTAGCGGTGTAGCATCTTGTAAATGGGTTCTGCCTATTTTAATAATATCTTTAAACTGCTCTTGCTTCGCAGCGAACGTTTCTTTTAATGTTTTTAGAGCAGGCAATAATTGATCTTCCACTTCTAGTACAGCTGCAATATGAAGAGCTGTAGGAAAAGTATCGTTAGAGCTTTGTGACATATTCACATCATCATTTGGATGAAGCGTTTCGTTGCCATTTATTAGCTGGTTTCCTCGGTGGGAAATCACTTCATTTACATTCATATTTGATTGCGTTCCGCTTCCTGTCTGCCATACTACTAAAGGAAAATGTTCATTCCATTTCCCTTCAATAATTTCGTTAGCAGCTTGTACGATGGCTTCCGATTTCCCTGCTGATAGTTTGCCTAGTTTATGATTACTAATAGCCGCACTTTTCTTCAAAACCGCAAAAGCGCGTATTACTTCAATCGGCATTTTTTCAATTCCTATTGGAAAATTTTCTTTACTTCTTTGCGTTTGCGCTCCCCATAGTTTATCTTCTGCCACTTTGATTTCTCCAATTGAATCTCTTTCGATACGATAGCTCATAGTTAGAACTCCTTTTCAATATTTTCTTTACCTATTAGTATTGATTATATGGATGAATTTCATGACATAATAACAATTATTCACTGTTGAAAATTCCCTTTATTTTATTTTTTAAACGGCATTAAACACTTTGATTATTTAGCTCATAGTTTATTTTGATTTTCTAACATAAAAAAGATCCGAAGAGTACGCTCTTCGGATCTTTTTTTAATACGTCTAATTTTACTTATGAATCCATACAGCACCAGCTGAATTGTCTTTTGCTTCACCAATTACGTCTAATTTTAATCCGTTTTGAGGAAGCAAGCGGCCTGCATCTTTAATTCTTTCATCTAAATACGATTTTTTGTCATTGAAGCTTGTAACTCCATTTGATTCTTTAGATGAAATAGTTCCCCACGTTTTATGAGAATATGACCAAGCAGGTGATTTATCAAATGAGAACGCCGCGTCTGCAATTTGATATCGGCTTGAATTTGCTGTCGTGCTAATCCCATTTACATTAAAGTAAAGAACTTTATGAGCATGGGAATCAACCACACCAAGGAATCCTTCACCCGGATGTTGTCCTACCCAGTTATCAAGATAGCTTTCATCTGCGTACCAAAGCAGCATGCCTGTATTATATTTTGCACCGCGCGCGAATTGAAGTGCTTTATCGCTGCCTGCATAGTTTCTCCACTCAAGGTAATAATAGTTATCTTTATAGCTGATGCCGTTTGTCTTTTCAAATCCATCTAACGTTACTTTTGGCGCTCCTTCAGCATCGTCCGTAAATACCATTTTTCCATTTACTACTAAACTTGCATTATCAAGTGCAAATCCTTGAAGAGCAAGTCCTCCGTCCGTTACATATTCAAATTGAAGCTTGATTTTTTTACCTTTAAACTGCGTTAAGTCATAGCTTTTATCTTCCCATTTTCCGCCGGAAGTTTCAGCAGAACCGTCTGCATTATTCGCTTTATCACCAATTGTATCTAACAGAACTTTTGAACCGTCAGGAAGAATCGCATTTACATATAAATAATCGTATTCTGCCTCTACTTCATAGAACGCTTTATAATTAAACGTCGCTGTTTTGGCCGCTGTTAAATCAAACTCTGGCGTCGTCATTGTCGTATGCAGATCGTCTCCGCGTTTACTGTAGTAGTAGTTGCTTCCAAACTCAGGCTTAATCCCTTGAACAGCTTTTTTAGGTAAATTAATCTTTACAATACCCGGTCGTTTGGATTTTGTCACGCTTTGATCAACCACGCTCACAGAGCCTGATTTTGTAATGTTTTTGCTGTCGATTTGTTGGATATTTGCCCAGTTTCCACCCATATTTGCTTGGAAAAACTCTTTATTTTGCGGGGAGAAACTTGTCGGTTCTGTTCCAGCTACTTCACCAGCCCAGCTCCCTCCGCTCATAATTGACCAAACGCCTACCGGCTCACCTTGACCCGTATACTGTGTATCATACTCATCCGGCAAACCTAAATCATGGCCAAATTCATGAGCAAAAACGCCAACTGCTCCGTCTTCTGGTTCAATTGTATAATCATAAGCAGCCATATTTGTTCCAGGAACTTTATACACTTGTCCCAAAGTAGAGCGATGAGACCAAATAGCATCGTTTCCTAGTTTACCTCCACCTGCTTCTTGCCCAGTTCCAGCATGAATGACCATTAAGTGGTCCACTATGCCGTCAGGCTCATTGCGGTTGCCGTCTCCATCGATATCATATTGATCGAACTGATCATAATCTGAAAGGTTAATGCCGCTTTTTGCTGCTGCAGCAAGCGCTTCTTTTACAAGATTACGAGGTCCTTTAGATCCAGGCGCATTATCGTTTCCTCCCACTGGATTGTCTGCTCCGTATTCTTTTGCGTTTCCAGGGACAGTTAACCAGTCAGAAACCGTTCCATCTACTGTGTAACTGCCTCCAGACTGTTCTTCATAATATTGCTTAAACGTTTTAATTTTCTTACCGTTAAATAGCGTAAAGTCTTTCTTTCCAAACATTAATTGCTGATAGTGATTTCGGTTAAAATCTTTTGCATACATGTAACCAGGTTCTTGAACGACATTGTTATGCTTAAAGTCTGCGTATTCGACTAAAAGAACAAGAACTTTATCTTTTCTCACTTGTCCGTTATATTTGGCCTGAGCTGCAGGTTTAACGTTTACCCCGTTCCCCGAATTGTTTCCTTGAGACTTAATATTAGCAAATTCGCCTCGTTGAAACTTTTCTTTTTGTTTTGTTTGCATTTCTTTCGCTTTCAAATCAATTTTGCTAGCTTTATGTCCCTTCATGCTCTCTTTATGTGCATCTTTTTTGTTTATGTAAGAAGTAACGGCTTTCTTCACTTCTTGCGGTGTTGCACTTTGAGAAATAACTCCTTGGTTTTTCAATGCGTTAGCCAATCTTTCTTCCGGTACTGTATTCATATCAATTGGTGAACTCGGAAGTTCCTCCGATTGTGCGGTTTTAGCTGAAGCCGTACTTCCATTCATAAGTACTGGCCCCACTCCGCTTAATGTAACAGTTGTGGCAAGAAAAGATGTCCCCAAAATCTTTTTCCAGCTTTTCAAGTAAACCCCTCCATTTTAGAATTTTCAAACTATTAGCAAGATTTATTTTATATTCTAAAACTAGGAAGGTCAACTACATTTTACTATATTATTAAAATTTTTTGATTCTAGTAGATAATGTAAAATAGTTTTATAGTATGTAACTAGTTTTCTTTGCCTGACAATTAAAATGTCTGATAAACCCTTCTTACGTGTGCAAATTCCATGCCAAGTCGATAACTAAAACTAAAAATATATGAAGCGTATTTTTTTAGGGAATTAGAACTATCTTTTCGGTATTACTATTATATAAAAACAAAAAATTCCCCATTATGGATACAGAAAGATAAAAAAATCACTTCCCAATAGACGAGAAGTGATAATCTCTGTATGCAAGTAAATTTTAAGAATGTTCTTTTTGACGCTGCAGCAAGATATGATAGAGCGACATGCTCCAAATAGACATATTGCGCGCTGCGATTTCATAAGGTTTTTCATCAATTTTAAACAAGAAATCCCCTTCATAACTCACGGATTTCCCTTGCTTTTCCAGCTCTTGTTTAACAGCTTCGATCCATTCTACTGCATTCGTATAATGCTTGTTCAAACGAACTTTAATAGTTTGATTCCTGTAATGAATAAAAGATGTAATTCCCCAAAAAATTAAGACAAGAAAAAGTACCATATACAGCAATTGCATGATAACGATCCCCTTCTTCCTTCATTTCATTATTTTCAATGAAGACTTAATTTAGATGAGTAAATATTACTATTCTCCTTTCCTATCGTCATCTCCTTTAAAAAAGTGAATTCCTTTTCCTCGTGGGCGTATAAAATAAATCCATCTACGTGCTCCCTCATCTTTTTTACTAACGTTTTCTGTTGAAAAATGATAAGCTAATAGAATGATAAATAGAAAGGGAGGGCGACGAGTTGTCAACTGAACAAGTGAAATTAGCAGCCGTTTTAGACGTTGAAACAACGGGCTTAAGTGCTCAAACATGCGATATTATCGAACTAGCAATTGCTGTTGTTTCTTATGATTCTTCTACCGGAGAAATAATCGACATTGTAGAAGAATATGAAGAATTTAATATGCCTTCAACTCCCATTTTCCCGTATATTACAAACTTAACGGGAATTACAAATGAGATGGTCAAAAATAAAACATTAGACGATAAAAAAGTGGAATCGCTGTTAACTAGCGTTTCGGCTATCATCGCTCATAATGCTTCTTTCGATCGCAGTTTTCTTTTAAAACGGTATCCATCTTTATTTAACCAAAAATGGCACTGCTCTATGCGTGCTGTCAAATGGAAAGAGTACGGCTTTCCTAATAAAAAACTAACAACGCTCCTTGATCATCATAATATTGAGAGAGAGCACGCTCACAGAGCTATGGATGACGTGAAAGGAACCATTGACTTGCTCAGACGGCAAAATCCTAGCGGAGAGCCCTATTTTTCTGAAGTATTAAAAAAAGCAATGAGCAAACCTAAAAAAACAGCGGCCTCCACTCGTTTTTAACTCAGCAAAAAAAGCGCAGCTTCTGCGCTTTTTTTGTTTTTATTTGCAGATTTCTTAAGTGTTGAGTTATATGTTTGAGGAGTATGTTTGGAAACAGCGAGGCTGTAAACGCACCAGTAGAAAAAGAAAAGTGCCTGCTTTCAAGCAAAAAAAGCCGCGGAGGAACAAACTGAACAGCTGGTATTTACACACATATACGAAATCAGCTGAATTTCTAATAATCTGGAAGATTTTAATTATATTTCTCTTATTTTTTGATTTTGAAGATCGTGATGCGTTTGTTCTAGTTCACTTAAATTCAATTCGTACAAATGTCTCCCGTCTTCTGCTTTAAAGTAGCCCGATTCAATAATTTGATTCATTAAAAGATCTTTCTTTTGCTCAAATGCTTTTTCAGATGTCATGTTATCATCTCCTTTTTCAAGTGAATATCTTTCATAGAAAAGACGTACACCGCTTGTGGTATACGTCTTGTTGCTTTTCACACTCGTTACCTATGTTTAAAAACAACGCAATCGTTACATTTTATCGAGAAGGCTGCTTATGTCTTGCAGCCATATTGAACATTTTGGTGATGCACTACTTTTATACCCTTCATGGTGTTCTTAAAACGCAATTGGAAAAAGATTTTCACAAAATTTGTTTTTCATCTACTGTCCCGCTTTCAAAATGCGGCTGCGCGGCGATTTTTTTCGTTGCTAAACTGACCACCATTAATACAACTAAATTAATAAACAAAGAAATAACGCCGACATTTGTATCTTTAATGATTTGTGGCAACGCAGGAAACAACGTGCCAAGCGTTGTTTCAGTAATCGTTATATACATCACAGACGCAATGCCGGCAACAATACCTGCACATGCCCCGTATTTAGTCACGATATTGTTTTTCATTAAACTAAAAATAAAAGCAGGAAACAGCTGCGTCACAATGCTGTAGCCCATTAGTAAAAGCGTTACAATCGTATTCCCTCCATGAAGTGTAAAATAGACTGAAACAAGCGCAATGACCGGTACAAAGCATTTAGCCAGTATCGAAATTTGTTTGCCCGTCGCTGAAGGAACAAGAACGCCATAAACGTTTTTGGATAGTGACGTAGAAGCTGCCATCAAAAGCATCGATCCAGGTACAAGTGCTGTTAATAAACCGGCTGCGCCAATAAAGCCGACAATCCACGGGTCAAATGTTTGAATGGAAAGACGAAGCAGTGACAAGTCCGCTTCTGCACCTTGTAGTCCAGGTACCTGCATAAGAGCAGTAAACCCTACAAAAAAGACAAAAAGCAGCATTAACGTATAAATAGGACTTATAATAGAATTCTTTCGAAATACATTCTCGTTTTCAGCTGAATACGTTGCATTAAACGTATGCGGCCACATGTAAAATCCTAATACGGTCAGCATGACTGTAGAAATAAACCACGAAATACTTAGACCTGTCTTGGGAAGAGTAAGAAACGTTGGATTTGCTTGATGCACAGCCTCAAACATCGGCTGTAAGCCTCCGTAGTAATGAATCGGCATATATATTCCTAAAAATAAGACAACAATAAAAATCATAATATCTTTAACAATAGCCGTCCACGCGGAGCCATGTATGCCTGATATCATTAAGTAAACCGTTAATGATATGGCTCCAATCCAAATGGCTGCGGTTGAAGAGATAGACCCATAAGAAGCTTCAGATACAATAATACCTAAGCCTTTGAACTGTAAAATAATATAAGGAACAATTGCCAGCACCCCTGCGCATGAAACAACGATGCCGAGAAACGGGCTGTTGTATTTTGAAACAAAAAAATCTGGCTGAGACATAAGCTTATGCTGCTTCGCATATCGCCATATTTGCGGGCCAATCCAATACCCTAACACGTACGCTAAAGAAATATAGGCTAAAATATAAAACGCTGGCCCTCCTTTTCCATATGCCCAAGCGCTTCCTCCTAGAAACGTAAAAGTAGTATAGATTTCACCCGCCATCAAAAAGAAGACAAAAACAGTTCCAAAACCTCTGCCGCCTACGCTCCACTGTTCTAAATCCATTTTTTTGCCCCGCGTAGCTCGAATTCCAAGATAAATAGCTAAAAGTAAAAAACCAAAAATAATAATCAGAGCAGTATTCATTATTTATCTCCTCCTTTAACAGCAGGATCGAGCTTGTACACAATGCCCATAATAAAAGACGTAAGGATTACCCACATAACAATCCAAAAGAGAAAAAAAGGCATCCCTAAAATAAACGGCGTTACTTTGTTAACAAAAGGCAATAAACCTAATATTCCTACAAATGGAAGCAAGCAAAGAAGATAAATTATTTTCATAGAACTCCTCCTTAATCACACGGCTTATCAGTACTTATCTAACACTTTAACTATCTCATTATGTACTTCTCTTATTCTTCTCTTTACACCTCCATTCTTGAGCTAAACGAGACGTTTGGCATAGAAAACAGCCGTTTATTTGTTCCTTAGTATCTTCCATTTGTCCCCATGTGAAAAGGAGTTTGTAAGGCATGCTTACAAGATTTTGAATACAGCAGAATATAGACAAACAAAAAGAAACGGAACTCAGAGTAAAGGTCTCAGTTCCGTTTCGATTTAGCATTTCTATACTTTATTCTTCTTTTTTCTTTACACCAAGCGAAGAGAGAGCTTGTTTTAAATGTCCAAACGTTTCAATTTTATTAAAACTAATTCCTACATTAACAGCCGTCTGAGCCATGTCAGGACTCACTCCTGACATAATCGCATGGATGCCTAGCAGCTGCAAAATGTTAATCAAATCAAAAAATTTGTGAGCAACATACGTATCTACATAATTTACACCCGATAAGTCAATGACTAGATGCCTTATATGTTTTTCTGCACACTTTTTTGGAACAACCTCGATAATAGAATCACCTTTGATTTCATCAATAAGCCCTACTAAAGGCAAGACCGCGATGTGATCTACAATTGGAATGACAGGAAAACTCGTTTCGTCGATTAGCTCTTGCTGAAGACTTATTTTTTGCCTTGTGATTTTATAATACTGTTCGGAGAATTCATTAAGGAGTTTATCAAATGTTGTATGATAAACTTCGCTCCAAGACAGTATATCTTCTTTTGTAATAGATGAATGTATCAGACTATATGTTTTGACATACGTCCAAATAATTTTTCTTGTTTTGCTTAGCGCTTCTACTACTTCGTAAATCGGCGTATCAAATTTAATTCTGCTGTTTACTACTTCCGTCGTCCATTTCACCATACGTTGTTTAAAAATCTTTTGATCGTCAAGAAAGCCGCTCGCAATTGTTTCAATCGTATAAAGATGCTGCTCACGCAGCTTTTTCTCAACTGAAGCATCTGCGTCCTTTGAGTAAATCGATCCTTTAATATTACTTCTTTGGCGCAGCCATTCTTCACTGATAGAGGCTGAATTTTCTAAAATATATTCAAAAAGTCGTTGATTTTGTTCACTCACTACTGTTTAACCTCCGTTCACTTTCTCCTTCTGTCCACTTACTTACAAAACGCACCTTATGATAAATCCATGCTTCATATTTTTTCCTCGTCCATCTCTATCATACACGATAACCGCTTTGCATACTTATAGAGAATTAGATATAAACAAGCAGGTGTTTGATTATCTACATAGATAAACTGCCGTGTATAATGCAGCTATCATTTATTTTCACATGAAAGGATGTTAATTGTATTGAAAAAATCAATTATTTTGTTGGGGATTCTCGCTACAAGTATTGGATTATCCGCTTGTTCAAACAATACAACAACTTCTTCTGCCACAAACTCTTCTGCACATTCAGGTCATGAACATCACAAAGCTGCAGTTGCTGATATTCGCGAAGAGACTCCGGGAGCAGATGTTTTGCCACAGTTTTTGAAGAACCAGCCTAAAGATATGAAACTAGTTTATCTATCCGTTGCTAAAAATCGTGAACTACTTGAAAAAATCCCTTGCTACTGCGGATGTGGCATGGAAGCGAATCACAAAAACAGCTATGACTGCTTTATTTTTAAAAACAAAAGAAACGGAGCAGTTGTCTGGGATGATCATGGAACAAAGTGCGGATTGTGTATAGAAATTGCAGCTAAAGCTATGCTCGACTATAACCGAGGCAAATCAATAAAAGATATCCGCAAAGACATCGATGAAAAATATAAAGAAGGCTATGCACAACCCACTCCTACTCCTTCCTTGTAGGACATTGGCAGTTTTTAAGCAAACATTCGCGATAGGTATATATATAAGGAGAAGATATCAAAAACACATTCTTTTTTAGCGTTTTGAAAGCTGATTCATCTTTGAAAAAGCAAAAAACACTCAAATAGCTATTTGAGTGTTTTTGTGTATTATTCTTTCACAAACTCTTTTGTACTTCTTACTGTATCAATCGGACGCACGAGCTTCTCAATTTCTGCACGTTTTGGCTCTAAAAAAGGAGGCAGTGATAATTTTTCTCCGAGCGTTTCGTAAGGTTCATCTCCCATAAATCCTGGTCCATCTGTCGCAAATTCAAATAAAATTTGCGGAGCCACTCTTGCATACAACGATTCAAAGAAGTGACGATTCACATAACCAGACGTATGAAAACCGAAGCTTGGCATTCGATTAATCCACTCTTCAAGAGCTTGTCGATTTTCTACGCGAAAAGCAACGTGATGAACAGTTCCAAAACCTTGCTGAGCCTGCGGAAGTTTTTCATTGTGTTCTACTACTACTTGCGCACCGTTTCCTCCTTCTCCTACTTCGAATAGGTGAAGGTCTCCTTCTTGAGCAATCTCTTTAAATAAAAGGACTTTTTCCATCATTTCTTTAAAGTAATTAAACTCGGCAATACGAATAAAGATAGGACCAAGTCCTGTAATAGCGTATTGAAGAGGGACAGGGCCTTTTTGCCAAGGAGTGCCTGATTCAACTCCTTGATTTCCTTCATCGGAAATTAACTGATACTGCTGATCATCAAAATCAACAAACGAAAGCGTCTTTTTCCCAAATAGCTCTTGAATCCCCGTATGATTTACTTCTAAGCGATCAAAGCGCTTTACCCAATAGTCTAAAGCCGCATCATTTGGAACGCGGAAAGATGTTTTTGAAATTTCATTTGTTCCGTGAAAACCTTTTGGAATACCTGGAAAATCAAAAAAGGTCATGTCCGTTCCGGCGCTGCCTTTATCATCTGCAAAAAACAAATGATACGTTTGAATATCATCTTGATTGACCGTTTTTTTAACTAAGCGCATGCCTAACACATATGTGAAAAATTCATAATTCTTTTCTGCACTGCTTGTAATAGCCGTTACGTGGTGTATTCCTTTTAAGTGGTTCATTCTACATTCCTCCGGATAAATCGTCTAGTTTATCATTTATCTTTAATTTGAATATCTTTAATTAAAGATAATATACCATGATTAATTTTCCTTTGTCAATAAAGTATGGATGATCTCGGAAGGAAATATGTATATTTTTACATTTAACCAAAACATTATAAATGAGGACGAGCCAAATCGGCAATAAAACATCGTATAAACAAAGAGCTTTTACAATTCAAAAGCTCTTTGTTTATTCTTTAATTTTCAATATGCTTGATTATAATTGCAGGATTGCCTCCGACTACCACGTTATCAGGAACATTTTTTGTCACAACGGCACCCGAAGCAATTACCGCATTGTTGCCTATTTTCACTCCAGGATTAATAACGGCTCTCCCCCCAATCCAGACGTTATTTCCTATTTCTACGCGTTTTCCAAACTCAGCTCCTGAAATTCTTTCAAGAGCATGCAAAGGATGAGTTGCTGTATAGATATGTACACCTGGTGCAAGAAAACAATTATCTCCTATTCTTATTTCACATACATCTAAAAGTACGCAATCAAAGTTAGCATAAAAATTTTCTCCAACATGAATGTTAGAACCGTAGTCACAGCGGAAAGTAGGCTCTATGCAAAGAGAATTTCCCGTAGACCCAAACAGTTCTTTTAATAAGTTTGTACGTCTTTCTTCTTCCCTTTCTGTTGTTTGGTTATAAAGCCTTGTTAATCTTCGAGCGTTTTCACGTTCTTTTATTAATTGCGGATCAGCGGAAAGGTATAATTCTCCATCCAGCATTTTTTGTTTTTCTGTTTTCATTTTGCATCCCCTTTTTTGTAGTTCCTTCTCTAACCGATACTGATTTATTCTCTTACACGATATCATGTTTTTAAACCTTTGTCCGGTATTCGCTGAGATTATAACCCCCCCAGGCAAACATTAGTTAATTTAATAACTCCCGGAAGCTAATTTTTTAATCTTTTTATATAAAAGGAATAGTAAGAGAAAACTTCATCACATATACTATATAAATTTATATAAAAGGCAGGGATATCATGAAAGCACAGCGCTTGGTAGATAACCAAAAAGGAACATACAGCAAGGAAGTTCAGAAGCACTTTAACCTAAAAATAAATGGGAAAATTTATACGCAACCCTCGCCGCAATTACCTCCCTCAACCCCTATGCAGAAGAAAAATCTTAAATACAAACCTCAAAATAAAGTTCTACGCACGTACGATAAAAAAGATAAAACATTAAATGACACACAAGAAAAGCTCATAAAATCTGCAAAAACTAGATTAACTAAATATGAAAAGCTTCTATTAAGCAATGAGCTTTCAGAATCTGCGGCTCTTTACTCACCTTTTGGGTTAGAAGAGCTGGTACGAATGGCTAGTAGAGAGGAGTGAACGATTTGTGTTGGGTGAAAAAGTAATCATTGATACAAACATTTGGGCTTCACATGCGCTTAATTATCCAGAAGTTGTAGAATATATTAATGAACTTATTTCAAATAATGCGGAATTTTTAATGCCTACCGTTGTACAAATGGAACTTCTGTCGCATTGGGAAGTAGAAACAAATCCTCAAGTCAAAGCAGTAAAAAATCATTATATTTACGATATGACAGATAAGATTGTGGACGTTACAAGTGAAATTGCGCAGCTAGCAGCTAAAATTCGCAGAAAAGCTAAAATAGAATCCAATAAAAAAATTAAAGGCCCAGATGCGATGATTGCCGCATCTGCTTTTATACATAATGCAAAACTGATTTCTAACAATAATAAAGATTTTGCTTGGATTACATTTAATTTTAGCTATCGAGGTCAACCATTATCTTATGTAAATCCTATTAAAGATACGATTGCTTATGCTTCTTTTATTAAAAGCTTTGAACATCCCACCCTTCCCGATGCTGATAACTTACAAGAAAACGAGAAGGAAAGCTAATTTGCTTTTATTTTCAAAATAATCCTCGTCTCCCCCCTTTTTCAAATTAAAAGTTTGACGGGTACATACTCCAATTCTTTCTATAATGAATACAGTAAAAAGCATAAAAACTTAGGCGGTGAAAAGAGTGAATTATCAATATTACCCGGAACAACCTTTAGAAGAGTATCAATATGGCTATGATTATTATTCAAATCCCCAAGAAGCTGACGAAAGATTCCCTTATGGTTATTATCCATATCCTCGCCCTCGGCCATTTTATCCTTACCCTTATCCTCGCCCCATTTATTACCACCCCCCTTACTTTTACCCTCGTCCTCGTCCATTTTACCCACACCCAGTGTATTGGAGATAAAAAAAGAAGAGCGATCAGCTCTTCTTTTTTGTTTCTTGATATTTAGACATCTCTTCTTGAATAATGGTCACAAACGCTTCATTTTGTTCAATTTCAAAAACAGTAATAGCTTTTTCTAGGTAGGCTATTCCTTCTTTAAGCTCACCAAGCTGACAGAGTGCTTCTCCAATTTGATAGTGCAGTTCTCCTAATAAATAAAGCGTCTCATGCTGAATACACAGCTCTAGTCCTGCTTGTGCATATTTAACCGATTTTTCATAACGTTCCATTTGCAAAAGCGCACGCGATAATCCATATAAAATTCGAATTTTAACAAGAGGATCTTTTAACTTAGGAAGCAAAGCAATATGCTGCAACCCTTCCATAAACGTACTGAACGCTTTTTTTAAATGACCTTCTTCTTCATAAATAATGGCAATACTATTTAAAATAGCAATCTCTTTTTCTGAATAAAACTGTTCGCTCGTACGCGTGAACGCAATAGCTTTTTCCAATTTACGAAGCGCTTGTTCAAATTTATTTCCAATATAATAATCACATATGGCTTCGTGCCATAGGAAAAATTGTGCATGAAAAGGATCTTGAAACATAGGATTATCTTTTTCTTTGTTCACCATATGTAACACGGTTTCATAATCGCGTTTTCGTATATAATGCCTAATGGTCGATTTAATTTCTTTTGAATAATCGTTGGGCGTTAGCTCTCCTGCTTCAAAGAAATAATTCATCGGAACCCCTAAGCGTTTCGATAAATGATAGAGAACTTCACTGCTTGCATGAATTTCACCTTGTTCAAATCGATGTAGCTCTTCTTCAGTACAAATTCCTTCTGATAACTCGACAGTTGTCATTTCCGCAATCTTTCGCAGATCTTGAATCAGCTGACCTACTTGTTTTTTATCATTCAAAAAATCACCTTACTTAAAACGTACAAACCCCGTTAAAACAACGTTCCGTTATAATATTGTAAGCCTATTGTACATTTAGATAGTTTTTTTATCAATAGAAATAAGAAAAAAATTCCAATAAAAATTCTTCTAATTATATTGACGTCACACCTAACCCACTTAACCTTTATAAAATATCACCTTGAATTGATAAATTAATTCGACTAACTAATTTTTCTAAGTCCTTGATTAATTCATTAGGGGTGCAAGTATTATTCATTACGTTATTACATATCTTTAGAAGCTCAAGTTTAACTTCTATGTTAATTTCCTTTGATTTCAATTGCTCTTCCACAACAAAC
This sequence comes from Priestia sp. YIM B13490, assembly GCF_042787735.1. Lineage (NCBI taxonomy): Bacteria > Bacillati > Bacillota > Bacilli > Caryophanales > Bacillaceae > Priestia > Priestia sp. YIM B13490. Next base: position 489,733 of record NZ_JBHZOT010000003.1, on the reverse strand, counting down.
AGCCCCTTAATAAGTACATATTATCATAAAAAAGGATTTTTTTGTTATTTTTTCATATGTTTTTGCTTCAAATTTCTTTCTCTGACTTAAAATAAATTTCTTTTTACCTATATTATTTTAATGTATACTAAAAAAACTATATATCCAGAAGGAGGAAATTTAATGACAATCTTTACCGTAGATGCACTTTTAGAAAATAACTCTCAAGTACTACAATATTATCAAACTGCTAGTCGACTATGGGAAGACATTTGCAATGATCCTCAAAGTGAGACATCTGAAGGTTTATCTCGTATTTTATCTAACCGACAGCTTACTTTTGAAGAGCGGTGTGGCGGAAGACCACTAGGTCAAGAAGTTAAAAGTTTAGCAGATGATGCTTCCAGTTCTTATGATGTGGAGTAAAATAATAATGTGCAAGGTTTTGAAGTCTTGCACATTATTTACAATTGTTGAGATTACTCTTCCTCTTCATTGTTTTCACCAATAAATTTGCTTAAGTCAATCTTTCCCTCAAGTATCAGTTTATCTATTATGGCATCTACATATAGACTTACACACTTCTTTCTAATCTCTTCTTGTTCTTCTAAAGTGAGTTTTCTTTTTGATGGAACGACTTCCATTGTAATCTTATACTCCTTTTTCTTTTTCATTACTCTTACACCCTTTTTCCTCTTTTACTCTATGATTGATATAATCCATCATCATACTTTCAATAATGTAGCATTAAACATACGCTTTAGTTCCTCTACATCTTTAGCAGTAGTAATAATCCATGCTCGTATATCTTTATCCATCTTACTCTGCAATACTCTACATGCTTCATTACGCATAGCTAATACTATATCCGTTAAGTGTTGTGGCTTATCATACATATCCAACACTGTTACTGCCATCCGTAAATAATCTACATCTAATATTAGATCGCCATGTTCCATATGTTCTTTTACATAAGTAGTTTTACCACTACCTACCGCCCCATTAACAATAGTAACATTGCTTTCTCTCATATGTTCTCTTACCTTCTTAATCTTCGTGTACTTAGTACCATCTACTCCAAAGTGAATTTTATGATGATGTGCTTTACATACTAATTGTAGATTGTCTATTGATAAACGTTTACTCCAATCCTCTTTCACTTCTATAAGGTGATGGACTATTTCAACAGGAGTAAGCCTGCCTTCTTCAAGACAGACCTCGCATAAAGGGTTTAACCTCTTCTTCCTATTGCGTAATTTAATCCATGAAATACTAGAATAAAAGGCTTGTTCTTTCTTATCTATTCGCTGTTCTTTATACTCTCGATGAGTATCTTTCCTACACTTATCACAATATGTATCATAAGTTAATTTTCTACATTCCTCCGTGTTACATATCTTAGGACTCTTGCGAGGCACGATGTGTTTTAATCACCCTTCCTCTTCCTTTTATTATTTAGCACATATTTCAATTTATGTAATTTAGACATAATAAAAAGCCACCCAATTAGAGCAGCTTAAACTTATAAAAATATTAACTTTTATTTCAGCTCTAAAAGTAAATAACTTAGCGCCCTATCTAATGCTTCAGATATATTTTCAACCTCTTCAATCAACTCTGCGCCAGATTTCAAATGATAAGATAAACCCGTATCAAAAATTTTAATTCCACCAGCAACCTGATAGTTAGATTTTAAAACTTTCCTCAAGCTCAATACAGATCCTTGGATTTTAAAAGAAACTAAACAGTCTGGAAATGAAATTTCATTTTCCACTTTATTAAAATTGGCTTTAGGCTGTTGATTATCATTTAGCTTTACATTTAACATCTCAATGAAAGAAACAATAATATCTTGAACCACTAACAGTTCGAAATGCTTTCCTGAAATTTTAGAAACATAAGCATTAATCCAATTTTTATCGACCATATCTATTACCACCTTTTGTCTATTCTATTCGACAAAAAGTTATTTATTCTTACCTTATTATTATTTATTCTTCTGTAACTATAAACTGCACCACATTATTTAAATTGCTATGCACTAGCTCTTTTTCATTCGAAACAAATTTTTCATGTTTTGTTATATGACTAATAACTTCTTTCTTTGATGTGACTTCAAATTTTAATTCCTTTGTCCTGCCATTTATAAATTCAAAAACAACTTTAAATTTAAGCATATGTGTATCACCTCTTCATCTACTAGTTTGACAAAGAATGACAAATCACCTGTTTTTAATAAAAAAGGACACTGATGAATCAGTATCCTTATGCTTATTACTTCAATAATACCCCCTGAAACTGAAAGGTATGGCAGGTCCCGAAATAGGCGACTGTCCTCCACCCCCAAGTTTCGGAGCCTTGGCAGGATACCCCAATGGATAATTCCCCCACCAACTGTCAACTTCACCACTAGAATTCAGTACATATCCAGTAGGACGTCCAAAGGAAGGCATGAAATAAGGGTAGAAAGTATAGTTAAAAGGCGTATAGAAATTAGAATAAAACATTTAATCACCTACTTTGTTTGAATTTGTAAAAAAGCCTTCATTAAAATATGAAAGCTTTTCTTTTATTGTGAATCATCGTTTTCAACAACTTTTTATTACTCGAACAAAATAAAAAACACCCAAGCTATGGGTGCTTTTTATACACTTAACATGTTAAAGGAGAAAACGATTCGTTAGCAAAATAAGTACTGACCATTAATATTATGCTCGAATGTGAATTTACCTATACTGTGCGGTTCTCATTTTTTATTATAAAGCTTGCTAGTCCAATATCAAGAACTGTTCTTTCATGAGATTGTATGTCCCATAATTGTTGATGGTAATCTGGTATATATACACTTCCGTCATATTGAGCTTTAATAACACGTCGGAAATTCTCACTTGAGCATTGCACAATGTAGGACTTTACGCCATTTTCCTCTACAACATTTAGTACTTTAAAATCAAATTGAATTTTCATTCTCTAACCACCGACTCTCTACCTAATAATTTCTACAAAAAGTGTAATAATCCTTCTCTATATATTACTAAAAGAATATTTTCAGCTGTCATTATTCAATATAACTTTTAGCTGCTCCATACGAAAAACCATAAACTCCAACTAACCATAATCTCATTTCATGCCTTTGCTCATCAGTTAACTCTATGTCCGTATCTTCTGGAACGTCTTCATATTCAATATTTCCCTCTAACAACTGTTCGAAGAGTACTTGATTCATTAATATTAGCTCCATTCTTAATAATGATTTTATGTTTCAGCATATTAACTTCTACAAAATAAAAAGCCACTTTAAATGAGTGACTTAAACTTATAAAAATATTAACTTTCACCTAAGCTCTACAAGTAAATAACTTAGTGCCCTATCTAATGCTTCAGGTATAGTTTCAACCTCTTCAATCAACTTTGAACCAGTTTTTAGTTGATAAGCTAAACCTGTATCGGAAATTTTAATCCCACCAGCAACTTGATTGTTAGATTTTAAAACTTTACTCAAACTCAATACAGATCCTTGGATTTTAAAAGAAACTAAACAGTCTGGAAATGAAATTTTATTTTCCTCTTTAATAAATTCAACTTCTGGTTTTTGGTTTTCATTTAATTTTACATTTAACATGTCAATAAAAGAATCAATGACACTTTGAACCGATAACAATTCGAAATGTTTTCCTGAAACTTTAGAAACATAAGCATCCATCCAGGTTTTACTTTTCCCCATTAATATTCCCACCTTTTGTGTAGACTATTTTATTCTACAAAAGGCTAGTTATTCTCACTTTTTTAAATATTAATCAATTTTCAAGATTCTTTCCGACATAGGTAAATCCGAATTCAATTTATGAAGTTATAACAATAATAACCTCGCCTATTTCTCTAGCCCGTCTATACATAATTGACAAGCTAAACATATGTTAGTGTATATTCTATTTCTTCATCGATGAAAGGATGAGAACGTATGGTAGCTAAAATCAATTCACTTACGATTGGTAACATTTCTGGAGGAACTTTTATTTTTGGAAATGTAAATCAAGTGTGGCCCGTTACAAGTACAGAATCCAATTCACAAACAGGTTTGAGATCAAATGCAAGTCCTAATTCAAGTTCAGTAATAGGCTCTCAAAACACTTCTTCTCAACAGTCGCCTAGTTCAACACCTACTCAGACGCCTACTTTAGGAAGTGGAAATACAAATACACTTTGAAAAGCATCTCTACGTATAAGGATGCTTTTTATTACAACATTTAATTTACATATAATTCACATACACTTTTGATAGAATGTAAACTAATAATTGATATATTCAAAAGTAACTTGATAAGCTTCATTCTTGGTTAAACCTTGTAAACTCATTAAATACTCAACCAACATTACTCTTTAATTACTAGCTAAAGGTTCATCATCTCCTTCACTAATACGTAATATTTCTTCATCACTGAGTTCTCCATCTAATATTTTCTGATAAAATTCATCGATTATTATACAACCAACCTTTCTAGACATTATTAAAAGTAGATACTATATTCTAATTTCACAATGAACTTAATATCATTTATTGTATTTAAGACAACGGGAGATGATACTTATGAGCAGATTTGATATTGAAACCTTAAAAAAGATTCGTGATGATTTACAAGAAATTCACTCTACTGCTATTTCTAATTATCATGACTATCCAGAACTTATGGATACAATTGATCATTTAGCAAAAGTTGCTAACATGTTCGCAAATGATAAAATTGAGAACCTTGTGAATAATAACTTGCGTGCTGACCCACAAGGTTACATTGTGTCAAAATTATCGTCTGCTTCTTCACGTATGAAAAATTATCAAAAAGGCATCGGCAAGCGTGAAGTAGGTTCTTATGAAAATTGAATACACAGGCTGGAGATTTTATGATGACTATACAGAAATTTATGGTAGAAACTACTTAATTCATCATGCTGGCTCAATGTTGGTGCCAGTTTCAAGAATAAAAGGCTTGACTCATGATAATGTTTTGTCTGTAGAAAAGTTAAATCGTCTTCTTAAATCGATTGAGAATCACGGATATGTAACAACTAGTTCCTCTCATATGGATATTAATCTAACATTATTTCCAAACGGTGATTTCTGCGTTAGCAATGGAGGTAATCATAGACCATATTTAGCAAAGAAGCTAGGTATAACTATTATTAGAGCCGTTGTGGATGTGTGCATTCCACTTAATCTTTTGACAGATGAACAAATTCAATATTTTGAGTCTATAGGTTCTTACGATTTACCTAATAGCCCAGAATTAAAAGATGTAGCATATGCCCTAGAACTAATGCCAAGCCAACAACTTGCTAAACAAACTATAATTCATATTCAATAAGCACCTAATAGGTGCTTATTTTTTATTAGCTAAAATAATAAATATACTGACGAATATATCAGAATCCTTTAATTTATATCGTTCAGAAAGTCATAAGTTTTAGACAGAGATAAACCGTTTTAAAATGTATACTTATATGGGCTATTTTAAGTAGTTAGTGCTCATAAAAGCAACAATATTATCCCCATGATACAAGCGAGTTCTTTGATACAATAAGGAAGTTCGCTTATATTTTTAGTTATTGTGGAACAACTATAGCTTTTAGCCCATACCAGGGAATCCGCCCATACCAGGGAATCCGCCCATACCAGGGAATCCGCCCATACCAGGTGATCCACCCATACCAGGTGATCCGTCCATGCCAGGTGATCCGCCCATGCCAGGTGATCCACCCATACCAGGGAATCCACCCATACCAGGTGATCCGCCCATACCAGGTGATCCGCCCATACCAGGTGATCCGCCCATACCAGGTGATCCGCCCATACCAGGGAATCCACCCATACCTCCATGTCTATCAAAACTTTGTCTTGTGCTATCCATATTATCTCTCCTTCAAATAGGTTACAGTCTAGACTATGTAGAAACAGTAAGAAGGCATAGACATATACCTATTCCCCCCAAAAAATAATGAAATTCCCAAAAATTTATTACTTATATTTATCAGATAACGTATTGGATTAAAGAGTAACAATATCATAATTGCTAAATATTTATATACCCCACACTTTTAACGCCTTCATCACATCATCATTTTCACCTGGTGGTCAATTGTTTCGGTAATATTGAGCAGCAAGTGACACAACACTTACTGTTCTTTTTTATTTAAGTTATTTAAATAAATAATTTGTCGTCATTTCATCACAATAAATAAGTTCAACCTAAATTAACCTTGAAAGACTAACTTAAGTTGAACTTATTAAGATATAAAAGTACCTTCGAAAGGATGCTCTTTTTTTCGCAAAATAATTTCGTAAGAGTACAAATCGCTATATCTTCGTTCTAAATCACCGAATTGAATAGTACTATTTAGTTCTTTACCTTTTTGGATTAATTCAAGCTTCTTCTTTCCTGCCTACCTCTATTTTTGATAGCAGAGCATCTATTTTAATATTAACTTGACTATTAATAAATAATTGTAATTATTTATTAATTCTTTTCCCTTCAGTTTTTTCTTTTTCGTAGACTGTGTCCCTAAGGTCATCAAACTTCTCTACTAAATCTGCTCTTCCTAATTTTATTAAAGAATTATACCACTCTTCAATAGAAATTAATTTTATGTCTTCATTTCCATGGTTGAATTTATGACCTCTTAAATATAATAGCTAAAGTTCTCTACATTCTTTTCTAGCTGTATACTTTTTTACTGTATCGTCTGTGAAATAAGCAAATGAGGATAATTTAGCATCAATCCAGATATCTTCATTTATAATAAAGTCGGGTCTAACATTGTCTATCCATTTATTACAAGAAACCTCATTGAATAAAAGCTCAATAGCTTCTTTTGCTAATTCTTCAAACTGCAGCCCATAAGACCACAATTCCTTGCCTAAATGCTTCATATTAGCAAATTTATCCTCCATATTATATTTCACAAAAAATTCTTTAAGCCCACCATGTGTTTTAATAATCCAATCTCTCATTCCAGTTAATTTATAAGTAACAAAGTCGGCCGAAATAAGCACTTGTCCCTTTTCTTTTAGCATTTCATTTATTTTTTCTAAAACAAGTTCATCTGAATATATAGTGTTATTAATCTCAACGTAATCTTGCAAATCAAAGGTATTTAAAAACTCTTCAAAACTTCCATGTTGGTTATAAATATATGCATAAGCCCCCTCATATTTGCCCTTTATTATTTCTGGGTTAAATACACCACCATTTAATATGAATTGTTCTTTAATCAATCGATAGCATAGAGCATCATTCCAGTTATATTGAGCGTAATAACTCTTATTAAAGGCATTAAAAATTCGCTTTATTTCATCTACCGTCAATGTTTCAACCTTATGTTTTTGGAACTTTACATTTCTAATTTCATTAAGGACATTCTCTGATAAAATTCCCTCACGTTTTAAGATATTAAAAGCAGCACGTGTCTTTTGAAGGTAGTTATTAACGCTAGATGCCTTTACTCCTTTTCGAGCAACCTGCTTAAAGCGGCTACTTGTATCAGACTTTTCATGAAGCAACCAATTAATAAAATCTCTCGCATCATCCAAGGTAATATCAGAAACCTGTTTGCTGCTTTCGAAGAATGTAATTAAATCGTTAAAAACGAAATTGTATTGATTTAAAGTACATTGAGCCATGCCTTCTAAAGTTTTAATCTTAATAACTTTCTCTTTAGCTTGTTTAAGATTTATTTGAGTTACTTTTGCTCCCTTTCTTATTCGCTTTGCACACAAAAAAGGCAACCCCCTTTGAATATGGAAGTTGCCTTAACAGTTCAGGTAGTTTTTTTATTATAGACAATTTTTAGCCTTCATGACTATTTACCCACCCTCTAAACACCTTATTATATCAACGTTTAGTAAGGATTTCGCAGATCTTGAATCAGCTGACCTACTTGTTTTTATCATTCGAAAAATCACCTTACTTAATGTCAATAAATGTTTTTAACCTACTTTTCTACTATACTCCAAACAAAATGACTTTAAAAGAGATAATGGGCTATTTTTTGAAACTCTTGTCAATCTTTTCTCCGTATCAATAAAGAAAAACAGCACATCAATGTGCTGTTTTTCTCAAGTTTATATAATTTATGACACTACATATCCTTAAATGGAATCAAATACTTGACGCAGTTGAGCTGCGCTTTTATTGATCGCCTGCTGAGCGAGTGGGACAAATTCATGAAACCCTAAAAACCCGTGAATCATTGTTTCATAATTTTCATAGGTGACGGGGACACCGTGATTTTTTAATGCGTCCGCGTAGTCTTTTCCGCTATCTCTTAGAGGATCATATTGTGCTGTAATAATGGTAGCGCTTGGTAGACTCGATAAATCTTCTAGTAATACCGGAGCGTTGTAGGGATGCTGTTCTTCTTCTTTATTATTTAAGTACTGAAGGCGAAACCAGTCCATAAGATCTTTTGAAAGAAGATATCCTTCGGCGTTTTCTTTCATAGAGGCAGGGTGCTGATTTTTAAATCCTACAGACGGATAAATAAGCAGCTGATGAACAATGGATGGACCTTGTCTTTCTTTTGCTAAAATGCTTACAACCGCAGCAAGGTTGCCACCGGCACTGTCGCCCCCGACGGCAATTTTGTTTGAATCGATATTTAGCTGAGACGCGTGAGCTAAAATCCACTCCAAGGCGTCATAGGCATCGTTTACTGCAGCGGGAAATTTATCCTCAGGAGCAAGACGGTAATCAACAGACACTACAATACAGTTTGTTTCATTTGCATACGACCTGCATATGGAGTCATGAGTATCCAGGCTGCCTAATACCCAGCCTCCTCCATGATAATAAACAAGAGCGGGAAATGGCCCTGTTCCTTCAGGTTCATACACTCGTACAGTGAGCGTATGTTCATTTAATTCAATTTCTTTATTATATACTTTTTTAACCGCTTCTTTGGAAGGAGTTAAAGACATCTTTTCCATTTCTCTCAGCTGCGGGGGTGTAACGTCCTCTAAAGCAGGACGGGGCATCTCATTATATTGATTTAGAAATATTTGAATATGCGGATCTAACGGCATTCTTCTTCTCTCTCCTTTCAGGGTAACTCTATATGTAATGATGAATGAAATTTCAGAAAAAATCCAATATATTGTCTTCTCGGCAGACTTTTGTTTGTTTTGATTAAAAATGGGTATAACAATTAAATAAAGAGGATGATATTCGTATATATTTTATTCTCACCTATATAAATATAAATACGTACAAAGGAGGCACACCGATGATTATTGTTTATATAAGCTTAGCTGTTGTTTTGGCATCACTTGCGTATCTTATTTACGCAGGCGTATCATTTAATAAAAAAATCAAGCCAACTGTGAACTCTGTAAATGCCACTTCTCAACATCTTCAAAACGAAACTGATCATATCAAAGAAAAAACAAATCATTTAAAAGTAACACAAGCAGCGATTAAAACCGATGTACAGTACAAAAAAGATTCGGTCAAATATACAGCCAACTCATTTAAACAGCTTGTTAATAGCTTTAAACGTTAAAAAAGGAAACCTCTATAAAGGTTTCCTTTTTTATTACATCGCCTGAGACGTATCTTTAGGAGGCACAGCCGTTTTGTTTCGGTGATAAATAGCGTTAATCTCTCCTCCAATAACGAGAATTAACCCCGTTAAAAATAGCCAAAGCATCAGAACAATCACGCCTCCCAAGCTTCCATAAGTAGCAGAATAATTACCAAAGTTGCTTACGTAAAATGAGAACCCTAAAGATGTCAGCTGCCATAACAGCGTAGCAGCGAGCGCTCCGGGCCATACATGGGCAAAAGGAAACGTTTTGTTTGGAGCTAATCTGTATAATACGGATAAAACAAGTACCATAATGCCGACACCAATAATCCAGCGCAGAATATTTAAAACCACTGTTGTACCTGAAGGAAGAGAAAACCACTCGCTTATCCAATTTAACAAAACCCCTCCGAACACTGGTAAAAGAAGCGATACAACAATTGTTACAATTAATCCAATTGTTAAAAGAATGGACAAGCCTCTTACTTTAATAAACGAGCGCTGTTCTTTCACGTCGTAGGCTTGGTTCATTGCACGAATAAAGGCGTTCATACCGTTTGAAGCAGACCAAATGGTTCCTAAAATCCCTACAGTCAGTAGCCCGCCGTTTGGTTGGCTTACAAATTGAGCTACGTTATCTTTAAAGATTGCAGCCGTTTCTCCCGGCATAACGCTTTGAAGGACATCGATTGCCTCTTCCGGTTTAATAGATAGATACGGAACAATCGATATCAGTAAAATAAGCATAGGGAATAATGATAGCATATAATAATAGGCTTGCTCAGCCGCTAGTCCCGTTGCTTGGTCTTCTTGAATTTCTTTACCAAGACTTTTTCCAAATGATAATAGCTTTTTCATGATAAACCTCTACTTTCTCTTTTTTTGTTCTTTTCCCATTTTATGCACTTTTCAACCTTGAAAGTGGAGAATTTCAAGCAAAATCTCAAATCAAACGATCAAGAGAAAGTAGAATGATGTTTCCTACACAAAAAAGTTCCAGCTCAAAAGAGCCAGAACTTTTCATCAGAGTGTTTATGTAGAGCAGACTAGCGAATGTGTCCTTGTGCACCACTTAATTGCTGTTGCGCCATTGCAACAAGATGCTTCGTCATTTCTCCACCAACAGAACCATTTGCACGAGCTGTTTGCTCAGCGCCAAGCTGAACGTTAAGTCTTCCCGCGATTTCCGTTTTTAGCTGATCAAGAAGCTGTTCAGCACCTTGAACTAAAATAGGATTACGATTTGCCATGTTTATCACTCCTTTCCTTCAACAGCTTATATAGGTTAATGTTCCTTTCACTTGAAATTTTATACAACATCCCTCAAAAAAAAGATCCCTGGCTATCGCCGAGATCTTTTTTTCTTTTTAAGCTTTTTTACACTCGTTCAAGAGGCATTGTGCAGCAGCGGAAAGAACCGCCCGACTTAATAATTTCAGATATATCAACTTCAATTACTTTATAGCCCCGTTTCCTTAACTCTTCATTCACTTCTGTATTCATTGGCAAGCTGATCACCCGCTGATTACCGATTGATAATACATTGGTTCCCATCGTAAACTGCTCTTCTTTTGTTACTTCAATTAAGTCATATTTCATGCGAAGTAAATTTAATTCTTTCTCATGTAAAGCGGGTGAAAATACGAGCGCTTCTGTAGGTGATAAAATATTTAACACACAATCAAGGTGAAGATAAGACCGATCAATAGGAATCGGAACAACCTCATAGGCTGGAAGCAGCTCTTGGATATGCTCCACACCTTCTTTACTTGTACGGTCGCTGAGCGCAATAAAAATAGCTTGTCCATCAATCAGCACATCTCCTCCTTCAATAGGATGGTCTAGTACCTGATGGAAAGGAATATCTTGCTGCTGCAGCCAATCGGCTAGCACTTGTTCTTCTCCACTTCGAATCTCGCTGCCCATTTTCGTGACAATAACGGTGTCTCCGAGCGTATAGCCAATATCCCGCGTAAATACTTGTTCTGGAAATGGCTCTTGTGCAGGTAGCCCGATGACTTCCACTCCTTCTTTTTGAAGGCATTCAACAAATTGACGGTGCTGCTTTGAAGCCAAGCTCTCATCAATATTTTCATCCGCATAGTGCTTTTGTGTTTCATTAATAATTTCTTCAATTTTCATATATGTAGGTGGGCAAACGACCACACGTTTTAATGTATCATACTCATTTTTACACCCATAACTATTCGTCATTTTAGCTGGCTGTTTCATTTGCATCTTTTTAATCCCCCTTCGTGCATTTATGTACAGTGTTCCCTAAATTACCCGAAACATAAACACGATTTTGCTGAGGAAGCACCCCTGCGCATCTATCTAAAAAGCTTTTTCAGGCAAGAAAAACAAAAAAACACAATACTTCTTCTAATTACAATAACTGTTAGTATAAAATAGTCTAGTAACTGTACAAAAAATTGGAGGTTAATATAAATAAAGTAGCGAACGCATTATATGCGAGCAGGAAAATTTTATTAGTACTATGGATAATCCTAATTATCGGATTTGGCTTTTATGCGGCTAAGCTTCCTTCTGTGCTGGGAGGAAACGGATTTGAAATGAAAGGAATGTATAAAGATACCGAGCAGCTTTTAGTTGATAAATTTGACGTTAGCGAAGCTCAGATCATCGTTTTGTTTGAAAAAAAAGACGGAGTTTCTGACTCGAAATTCCAGCAAACGATCGCTCAGTATATGCAAAAAGCAAAGGAAAAATCAGACGCGTCGAAAGTCGACATACCAACGGCTTCTAACAAGATGATAAAAGGAAGCACAGCGTATGGAATTATCCATTTTAATCACGATGATGGCACGATGGATAAACGAGTGGAAAAGATCAGAACTCTTTCAGCTGAAGAAAAAGAAATGAGTGGAAAATTAACCGGTGGTCCTATTATTGAAAAAGATATGAATACAGCAAGCCAAGCTGATTTAGCAAAAGCGGAAGCCATTGGTATTCCTGTTGCTTTAGTTGTGCTTCTTCTAGCTTTTGGCGACGTGGTAGCCGCTGCAATCCCTCTTATGATAGGAATTGTAACCGTCGTTACCACCATGGGCGTTGTCTATTTCTTTCATCCGTACACAGAGCTGTCCATCTTTATTTTAAATGTGATTCCAATGATTGGATTAGCTCTTAGTATTGACTTTGCCCTTTTATTTATTAATCGCTTTAAAGAAGAAATTCAAACAAAATCGGTAGAACAAGCAATCAAAATTACCATTCAAACAGCGGGACGCTCGGTCATCTTCTCAGGATTATGCGTATTTATTGGATTAGCGGGAATGCTGTTTATTCAAGTGGATATTTTCCAAAACGTCGCTCTTGGAGGAATGGCTGTTGTTTTTATTGCTGTGTTTTCAGCTCTTACGCTTCTTCCTTCCATACTGGCTATATTAGGTACACGCATTAATCGTTTACGCATCTTAAAAGTCAGCGAACAAGGCGGTCAGTCTAGGTGGCGTTCATTCGCTACATTTGTCATGAAAAAGCCTGTAACTATGACGATTGTTTCTCTTATCATTTTGTTAGTAGCACTTATTCCCGTTCGAGACATGTATCTAGAAATACCGTCTTCAGAAGCGCTCCCAACAAAATACGAGTCTCGTCAAGCTTTTGACACGTATAACGATACGTTTATAAATAAAAACACGGCAGACGTTTATTTTATGCTAGAAGCTAAGCAAGATATGCTAAATGAAAAGCCTTTAACAAATGCCTTTACTTTTATAAAACAATTAAAAGAAGATTCGTTAGTTAAGCAAGTCGATTCTATTTCTACCGCTTTAAACGTAAAATCAAGTGACCAGCTTCAAGCTATGCTGGAAAACCCGCAGATAAGTGCACAGACAAAGCCAGCTGTAGATTCGTTCATTAACGGACATTATATGCTCATAAAAGCTACGCTAGATACAGACCAAAATTCAGATCAAGCAAAAGATTTTGTTCGAAAATGGAAAGACAAACGGTCACCTTTCACCGTTCATATTGGCGGCTATCCAAAATTCGAACAGGAAATATTCGATGAAATTTATGAGAAAGCTCCATATGGTTTGGCTCTTGTTTTATTTTCAACGTATGTCATTTTAATGATTGCTTTTCGTTCTGTCCTCATTCCTTTAAAGGCTATCATTATGAATATTTTAAGCTTAACAGCTACGTTTGGTTTACTTGTATGGCTGTTTCAAAATGGACATTTAGGTCTTACCGAATCTAATATTGCTTTAGTGCTGCCGGTCTTTGTTTTCGGCCTTGTATTTGGGCTTAGCATGGACTATGAAGTCTTTTTAATTTCGCGCATTCACGAAGTGTATCATCAAACCCGCGATAATAATGTGGCAACGGTAGAAGGCCTAGCTTCCACTAGTAAAATCATTACGAGCGCTGCTTTAATTATGATTGTAATTACAGGGGCCTTTGCTTTTACAGACGTAACGCCTGTTAAACAAATGGGTGTAGGAATTGCTTTAGCTATATTTATCGACGCAACGATTGTCAGAATGCTTCTTGTCCCTTCTCTTATGAAATTGCTTGGAGATGCCAACTGGTGGTTTTTCACTAAAAAACGCGATAAGTCCAGTTCCAACGAACAGTTAAAATCATAATAAAAAAACCCGCTCACTTGAGCGGGTTTTGCATTGAAGGCTTCTTTATCGACTTAATTTTGCAAAAGCGATAATGCCTTCTTCATCGTCTAATTCCAGTTCTAGTCCTGCTGCGTATGGGTCTACGTTCATTTCCGTATCCAGCCAAAAGCGCAGGGCTTCAATAATGTTCAAAGTAATATGAACCTGCTTACGATCATGCACGTATGACTCTGCTGAAAAACCGTAGTCATCATCATACATTAGCTCAATCTCTACTTCTTGAGGCTGAACTTGTTTCTTTTCTGCGATATACAAACACATCGCATTGATAATATCTTGTTCAGAAATTTTTATTGTCTCCAAGATTTCACTTCCTCATTTTTACGCTTGTTGCTACGTACGCTTTGGAATAACTTTACTACAAGAAGAATTAAAGCTACAATCACGAGCATGTTTACCATAAAGCCTAAAATTGGTCCTAATGGTCCTAAGCTTGATAGTAAGCTTCCGAATAATAAGCCCGCAATTCCTCCCATTAAAAGACCTTTCATTAAGCCGCCGCGCTTTGAGCTAGCCGCTGTACTTTTAGATGATGAGTTTTTAGACGTATTGTTTTGCTTAACTGAATTATTGTTATTGTTTTTAAATAAGCTTGATTGGTTATTGCTTCCGCTGTCAAAAGAGCGCTTTCCTGACTTATACCCTTTTGCGCTTGCTACGTTTGAACCGTCATGAATAAGTGATCCACCGACTGGTGAAAACACAACCGCTAATGCGATAAATGCGGCCAATAATTTTTTTACCATTGTTTTCCCTCCACTAAATGACTAACGTCACATATGTTTTTTCATATATGATTTCCATATATGTTCCTACGTTTCATCATACCAAAAGGTTTCACTTTTTTATATAAAAATGCATCAAGCTCCATCAAATGTTCACAGGATTAAACATTTGCACGTATTTCGTGCTTATATAACATCAGTTAAGTATAAATCAAAGGCATTCATAAAACTAACAAAGGTCCTTCATCTTTATTATATATAGCTTATTTTACACTTCGCCGAAAACATTATCTAAAATTTCTATTTTTGAGGTAGTGACTTTTGCAGAATTCTTTGTTTGCTCCACTAATTTAATAATGTCTTTATGGGCCTGCTTAGCACCTATTATTAATAAAGGAACACCTATTACATTAATCTTTAACCTTCTTGAAAACAAACCTCCTAGTGTCATAGATAAGGGTACGGTGGGAGATGTATTGGAAAAAAGTATTTTCGTTTGTAATTCTCCTTTTTTATTTAGCAAATTGGCTAACTCATACATAGCAGGAACTACTACTTTTGAAGACCCTCTCCCTAATGTATATACTTCATTTTTTTCTTCATCATATCCATGAAAAATTAACTTCCCCATATCCTTAGAAGTCAATTTATTAAAAACATCAATATTTAATATTTCTTTATCAGTTGGTTCTCTATTAGCAGGGAGCTTTTTCAGATGGTAAGCAGCTGCCAATGCTGATGAATGTGTGCCTCCGTAGCAGTTATAAATATAAATCATCTTGTCATCTCCTAAATAACTAACTCTCCTTTCATTATGATCAAAATTTCTCTGCTCCATTCTTAGATTTCCCAGAAGAAATTCTGTTCTTTCCCTATTAAAACCCGTACAAAAAACATCCTGGAATACAATTGTTACACTCCATTCTTTACGTCCCACAACTACTTCCCTCTTGATTGAAGTTTAAAAAGATTCAAGAAATTCTTGGTAATAGAGACATTCAAACAGTAACAATAAAGGATCTATATACTTATATGACGAATAACATACAGGAAAAAGATTTAGTGAATGGATGAAATTTGTCTCTGAAAGCTTCTAACATTGCACGTTTGTAGTTAATTCGTCTTCAATACTTCATATTATATACTTGCCCTTTCATAAATAAGAGCTTTCTCTTATATGAATATGTATAGATAGACTAAAGTTAAAAAGGAGAGATACGATGTTGAATGAACAGTTCCCATTATCAACAGCAAATTTATCAGATGCAATGGAAGGTGCAAATCACTTAGACTTTTCTATTAAGCCGTTGCAGCGTCATTACAAACTATTTGGACCGGCTCTTACTGTAGATACGCCTGCTGGTAATAATTACTCAGTGCTTGAAGCGATTCGATTAGCGGAGCCCGGAAGCGTGCTCGTCATTGATGGAAAAAGCTACTGTAACCGTGCCTTAGCAGG
Organism: Priestia sp. YIM B13490; assembly: GCF_042787735.1. Lineage (NCBI taxonomy): Bacteria > Bacillati > Bacillota > Bacilli > Caryophanales > Bacillaceae > Priestia > Priestia sp. YIM B13490. The sequence goes on along the minus strand of NZ_JBHZOT010000003.1, from coordinate 473,339 downwards.
AGATTTCGTAGTAGCCATGGCGAAGCTTGTTGGAATAAGCGGTATTGTGCTAGATGGTGTTATACGAGATCAAGAAGATATTGAAAAACTCAATTTCCCCGTATTTTGTAAGGGCTCTACGATCGCAGCAAGCAGCAAAAAAGATAAAGGAATAGTAAATGAAACCATTTCCTGCGGGGGCGTAAAAATTCATCCTGGCGATTTTATTGCAGGTGACGACGGTGGAGTCATTGTCATTCCCAAAGAGGAAGCCGAAGAAGTATTAGCAAAAGCGCGGGAAAAGTGGCAAAAAGATAAAGACAGAGAAAATGAAGTATTAGTTAGCAAAGAAACGGTATATACGTATTTAGATAACGCCCTAAAATAAAAGACCTCCGCTTGGAGGTCTTTTATTTGTCATATTGTAAAAATTCTAATCGATTTCCGAACGGGTCGTGAACAAAAAAACGTTCTCTCCCTGCAATAGGCTCTTCTTCAGAAAGAACGCAGCCTCCGTGTACCAACTTACGTCTAAGCGTCTTGATATCTTCCACGACAAAAGCTGGATGCGCTTTTTTAGCAGGTATGTAGTCTTCTTGAATACTGATATGCACTTCTTGAGTCCCACATTGAAACCATATGCCGCCTCTGTGCCTTAAATTTTCCGGTTTAAGAACAGTTTTCATTCCTAAAAGATTTTCATAAAAATTTCTTGCTTCTTGCTCGCATCCTTCTGGACCAAGAAGCTGAACATGATCAATTCCTAGAAACATCCACAAACCCCTTTCAAAAACGTCTTCCTAAAAGTTATTAATCAATGACTCTAGGATTATGAATAACCTGCAGTTCTTTTACAGCTTGCTTCATTTCGCTTTTGCAAATTGGACAAGTTGGCTGATCTCCGCTTTTAAAGTTATCTCGAACCCAGCAATTACACGTATCTGATGTACATTCCCAAACTTTTGTTTCTTCAATAACAGCCGGCTCTAAATTTTTACGATTATACATACACATCGTCTCCTTTAAACAGTACTTTTTAAGTGGATAATAAATGAAGATTAACTTAGCGTGTAAATGTGGTAAATGGTGCAAGATAAAGTGATACTATACATCCGTAAATCAATCTTTGAGGAATACATACGGCGTCTTGAAAGACTAAATTAAAAATGAAGTTATAACAAAGCAGATAGCAGTTGCTTTTCTTAAAACAACGGGATAGTCTGAAAAGAACAAAAATGAAGATCACAAAAATTATATATTTTACTATTATAACAGAGTTTATAATTTTTTACAAATCAGCTTCCATTTACTTGTTTTGCTTTTCATAAAAAAAGCGAGCACATGATTAGGCTCGCTTTTCATTTCTTATCGAGTTTGTCCGTTTCCACTCATAATATATTTAATTGTCGTAAGCGCAGGAAGTCCCATTGGACCGCGTGCATGAAGCTTTTGAGTTGAGATACCAATTTCAGCTCCAAATCCTAAAGCTCCTCCGTCAGTAAAACGCGTAGATGCATTATGATACAGTGCGGCTGCATCCACTAAAGACATGAAGCGTGAAACGGCTTGTTCATCTTCTGAAATGATCGCTTCAGAGTGTTTTGTTCCATATGTTTCGATGTGATCAATCGCTTCATCCACACTCTCTACTACTTTCATCGCGATCGCTAAGCGCAAATACTCTTCAGCCCAGTCTTTTTCAGCCGCTGGTTTTGCTCCAGGAATTTCACCTACTGTCGCTTTGTCACCATATACTTCAATATTATGATCGTTGAATGCTTGAATCAATTCATCTTTATGAGAATCGAGCCAGTTCTTGTGTACAAGAACCGTTTCTGCTGCGTTACACACCGCTGGTCGATCTGTTTTTGCATTAATCAAAATTGGAATGGCCTTCTTAACGTCAGCTTGTTCATCGATGTAAATATGACAGTTTCCAACTCCCGTTTCTAACACGGGAACCGTTGCGTTATTGACGACCGCTTGAATCAATGAGGCCCCTCCGCGTGGAATTAGCACGTCAATATGTTCTTTCATTGTAAATAATTCTTGCGTAGCCGCACGATCTGTACTTGAAATAAACTGTACCGCTTCTTTAGGGATTGGCGTTTCATCAAGAGCTTTATGAATAATGTCCACGATAGCTTGGTTAGATGAAATAGCTGAAGAACCGCCTTTTAACACAATGGCATTTCCAGATTTCAACGCTAGCCCTGTTGCATCTACCGTTACGTTTGGACGTGCTTCATAAATCATTCCGATAACGCCAAGAGGCACGCGTACTTGCTTTACATCTAGACCGTTATCCAATGTCCAGCTTGATAAAATATCTCCTGTTGGATCATCTAACTCAGCAACTTCACGAAGGCCGTTGGCAAATTCTTTTACACGTTCCGCTGAAAGAGCAAGGCGGTCCATCAGTGCTTCATCAAAACTTTTTTCTTTCCCGTTTTTTAAGTCTACTTCATTTGCTTTTAAAATATACTCCGTGTTGCTTTCAAGTGTAGAAGCAATCGTTAACAGTGCATCATTTTTTTGTTCTGTTGTCAGTAAACTTAATTGCTTAGCTGCTTTTTTTGCTGAAATAGCTTGTTCTTCTACTGAATACTTTTCATTTGTTTGTAACACCAAATCACTCCTGGATTCGTTTTAGTTTTGTTTGATTTTAAAGTGTGAGGCATAAGAGGTAAATGCAATCATGCAAAGAAAAGGAAGGGCTCCTTTTCTTTACAGCATGTTTGCTTACAAACCGACTGGTACTGGAATTTCTAAGTGACACACCAGACCTTCGCTGTCTACAATCGGTTGATCAATTGGCTCATTCATTGCAAGTTCATCAGATGAATAATTTGTCACACCAAGAGCCAGCTCATTTTCGTCTTTATCTAGAATACGTACAACTGCTCGTTCACTAAAGTGGCCTTTAATATATTTAACGTGCTCGCGAAGTAAAGGCTCTTTATCTTCAATAATTGCACGTTTCGCGGCATCTTCGACTACTATTTCCCCTTCAGGACCAGAGTTAAACGCAATCCACTGCTTTTTCCGATTAAGGTTCGCAGAATCATCTTCAGATTCAAAATACGTTCCTGTTGCATCTCCGTCAACCGCTTGTGTTAAGATGTTTGGCACGCCGGCTCTTCCTAAAAATGCTGGAATTCCTGACGCCATAGCGATTTTGAACGCGTCAATTTTCGAGCGCATACCGCCTGTTCCAACTGAACTTCCTGAATCTCCTGCAGATTCTTCGATTTCTTGCGTGATTTCCCCTACGTGAGGAACTAATTTTGCATTTGGATCCTGGCGAGGGTCCGCGCTGTATAAGCCATCGATATCCGATAAAATAATAAGCAGGTCGGAATCCACTAGTCCAGCAACTTTAGCTGAAAGTGTATCATTATCGCCAAATTTTAATCGATTGATGGTTACCGTATCGTTTTCATTGACAATTGGCACAATGCCGCGTTCTAACAGAACGTTAATTGTATTTCGTGCATTGTTGTAACGATTTTCGTCTGAAAAATCGTCTCTCGTAATTAAGATTTGAGAAGCAACGTATCCATGGGATAGAAACAGTTCTGAGTAAGCCTCCATTAACAGTCCTTGACCGATTGAGGCAGCTGCTTGTTTTTCAGGTAAAGAGCTAGGTCGCTCTAAGCAGCCAAGCTTGCGGTACCCTGCAGCTACAGCTCCTGATGAAACTAATAGCACTTCATGACCGCTATCTTTTAAGTCTACGACTTGGTCCACAAGGCGCTCGAGCTTCCGTCTGCTGATTTCACCGTGTGAACTTGTTAATGAACTACTTCCAATTTTAATTACAACCCGCTTCTTATTGTCGGGACTCATCAAATCACTCCTAGTGTGTTCTGTATGTTTTCTTGTTTATGATTATTTTTTTGTGGTGAGGAATTCACGAAGAAGATAAGTGACGAATTAATTAGTACTTGCCACTTTTTGTAGTTGAGCACTCATTTCTTTTGAACGCTTTGATGCTCCTTTGACTGCTTGCATCATTGCTTCTCCGCCGCCGTGTTTAGCTAAGGCGTCTAAACCAGCTGCTGTTGTACCGTTTGGAGACGTCACATTTTCACGAAGCTCCGTCGGCGTTTCATCTCTTTCCATCATCATTCTTGCTGCACCGTAAATGGTTTGGGCGCCAATTTCACGTGCTAGCTCAGGATCGAGACCTTCTTCTTTAGCTGCTTTTTCGATATGCTCCATAAGGAAATAAAAATAAGCGGGTCCACTTCCGGCAATTCCTGTGAAAATGTCCATTTGGGGTTCATCAATCACGTATACTTTTCCGATTGCAGAAAGCAGCTCTTTTGCTGTTAGCACAGCATCCATTGCAGCATATTGACCTGGAGATATAGCCGTTGCTGATTGTTGAATCATACTTGATGTATTCGGCATCACTCGGATGACCTGCTGTTCATCATGCAGTAACTCTTCCATGTATGAAGACGAAATCCCTGCAAGAACAGATAGGACAAGCTGGTCTTTGTTGATCTGAGGCTTTAATTCGTTTAATGCCTCTTCAGCGCCTTTTGGCTTCATCGCTAGAATAAAAACGTCGATGTCATCTGTTTTCAGCTCGCTGCGCTTTACTGCTGTGATACCATATCTATTTTCAAGTTCGTGCAGTCGCGCATCATTGCTTCGATTTGTTACGATAATATTTTCAGCAGGTAATTTCTTTGCATTGACCATACCAGAAATCATCGCTTCGGCCATTGATCCAGCACCTAAAAAAGCAACTTTTTGTTTTTGATCCATCAAATCTCCCCTGTCATTTGTTCGTATTTTTGTTCTCGTTTCTTTCAACGGTTCCTATAGTAACATGCTGAAAAAGAGTGTCAAGTTGAATTCAACCGTTTTTTTCCTCCTTGAGCGTATAACCTTATGCATATGTAAGCGCAAACAAAACTTTTTTAAATATTTTTTTCTGCAAAAAAAACCGATTTTTTTTATAAAAATACGTTTATATAAAGAAAATCGGGGCATATTATATAGTTTGGACTTTAAAATTTTTTTGCAAAAAATAGAGGAATTTTGAAAACGTTATTTGAACAATATAATAGGTTTGCTAAAATGAACCTATGTACCAGCATCTTGGTTTTTTTAAAAAAATTTACTTTTGATATAAACCACGATGTGCTGTCGACATTAAAATAAACAAAACGACATACAATCTAGGAAGTGTCTAAACATTATTGGAGGTTCTATTATGAGGAACAACTCGTTTTCTACAGTTCCATCGTCTTCAGAAGGAATAGAGAAACAGGATTTACACGTTGTGGGAATTGGCGCTTCTGCCGGAGGATTAGAAGCTATTGAGCAGTTTTTCGCTAATATGCCTTCACCAAATGGAATGGCGTTTATTATTGTGCAGCACCTTTCCTCTAAATATAAAAGTTTTATGCCAGAACTTTTAGCAAAAAAAACAGGAATGAATATCAAACTGACACAAGACGGGATGACTTTACAAGAAGACACAATTTATTTAAATCCTCCCCATCATTATGTAACCGTTGTGGATCATACTCTTCGCCTTCGTCCCTATGAAGAAAATGATCAGGTAAAGTATCCGATTGACGCCTTTTTTCATTCTCTGGCCACTTCAAAAAAACACCGGTGCACAGCCATTATTTTATCGGGAAAAGGAAATGATGGAACAGGAGGAGCAAAAACGATACGAGAGTATGGCGGAACTGTACTTGTACAAGATGAAAGCACAGCAAAGTACAGGGATATGCCCCTAAGCGCTATTGATGCACACCTTGCTGATTATATTCTTTCTCCTGCTGATATGCCTGACCTTGTGCAAACGCATGTCAGCCAAACTGAATTTACATATAATGAAGAAACGCTGCAATACATTTATTCATTAATAAAGAAGAAAACAGGCATCGACTTCTCTATGTACAAAAAAAACACGGTGCTGCGACGACTTGAAAAGAGAATGGCTTTACTCGATCCGCCCTCTCAAACGATGGAAGAATACCGGGACTATTTATGTAAAGAAGCCGAAGAAATCGTCGAACTGCAGCGAGACTTGCTGATTGGAGTGACACAATTTCTTAGAGATAAAGAAGCATTCTCTATTATTGAAGAACAAGTCATTCCACAATTAGTTGAAAGAAAGATTGATAGTCAAGAAGATGAAATCCGCATCTGGGTAGCAGGTTGTTCTACTGGTCAAGAAGCATATACATTAGCTATTTTGCTTCATGACCATTTATCCACAATCAACCGTTATTTCGATGTCCGAATCTTTGCTACGGACATCGATCGTCATGCAATCAAAAGAGCTAGTCAAGGTATTTATGAAGAAGCGGAAGTTCATTCCTTCTCAGCAGCTCAGATTAATGAATATTTTGAGCAAACAAAACACGGGAGTTATCAAGTTAAAAAAACAATCCGCAAAATGATTGTTTTTGCCCCCCATAATATAGGAAAAGACTCGCCTTTTGTAAACGTTGATTTAATTAGCTGTCGAAATATGATGATTTACTTCCAAGCTGAACTGCAGCAGCGCATTCTGTCTCTTCTTCATTTCTCTTTGACAGAAGAAGGCGTACTTTTTTTAGGCCCTAGTGAAACAACGGGAAATTTGTCTGATTTGTTCCGCCCTATCAACAGTAAGTGGAAAATATTTAAGCGTTCCGGCCAGCCCAGCCGACAAATTACGGGAGCTTTTAACCTTTCAAAGTCCAACTCGCATGAAGGTGATTTTTCTAGCGTGCCGCTGCCAAGTCAGCTTTATAAGCCTCTTCCTTCGCTTAAATTAGATGAGATGTATCAGTCAATGATTGATCACTTTATGAGCCCTTGTCTTGTATTAAATGAATACAACGAAGTGATATTTTGTTCAAAAGAAGCGACTCAGCTTATTAACGTGCCTGTAGGGAAAATTAATTATACAATTTTCAAAATGGTTCCAGTTCACGTCTCTTTAGCCATTGGAGCAGCTATTAAACGCGTAAAAGAGCAAGGTATGAGCGTATGCTGTCAGCACATTGAGTTTGTCATAAACAACGTGCAGCGCCGTTTTAATATTACGATATCTGCCCTTCCAACAAATCACTCTCTTTACTTACTTATGTTTGATGAACAGACAGATGGTGCCATTATTGATAAGGAAGAGCCCATGTTTCTTAATCAAACCAGCTCGATTAGTGAGCTTGTAGTAGATTTAGAGCAAGAGCTTCATTACACACAGCAGCATTTGCAAACGACGATTGAAGAACTAGAAACAGCAAATGAGGAGCTAAAGTCCACGAACGAAGAACTGATTGCTTCCAACGAAGAGCTGCAGTCCACAAATGAAGAACTGCAGTCTGTTAATGAAGAATTAATTAGTGTTAACAATCAGTACGAGCGAAAGATTGAAGAATTAACGGACTTAAATAACGATATTGATAATTTATTAATCAGTACAACTATTGCTACTATCTTTTTAGACGAGCAGCTGAATATTAAATTATTTACGCCGGAAACGAAAACAGTCATCAACGTTCTTCATCAAGATATTGGAAGACCTTTCTTTCATATTTCGCATAACTTTAGATATGACCATCTAATCGAGGACGCCATGCACGTTTTAAGAACAAATAACACCCTTCAAAAAGAAATTCAAAGCTACGATAACCAGTGGTACAGCATGAAAATGATGCCTTATCGTACAAATGAGAATTTAATTAACGGTGTAGTTATTACGTTTATCAATATTACAGAAATTAAACGGTCAAATGAAGAATTGGCTATTACATCGTTTGCAGTTGCTCACAGTCCTACGGGCATTTTTATTACCGATCATCAAGGTAAAATTAAGTACATTAATCAAAAGTTCATGGAACAAAAGCATGCGCCGCAGGAAGTATTTGGGCTACACCTCTATGACTTATATACAAAAAAGCTGGGGGTTAAAAGATTCCCTAAGATTTGGAACGAAGTATACAGAGGAGAAAAATGGAACGGAGAAATTTCCTACGTTCAAGAAGACGGAGAAACCGTTTGGGAACAGTTAGCCTTAATGCCTGTTAAAAATGATCAGGATGAAATCATCCATTACATTGGGTTAAGCGAAGACATTTCACAGCGCAAACAGTCGGAAATGATGCTCAAAAATTCAGAGATGCTGTCAGCACTTGGACAGCTGGCTGCTGGCATTGCCCATGAAATACGAAACCCTCTTACATCATTAAAGGGCTTTTTACAGCTTATGATGCAAGAAGAAACGTATAAAAAAGAATATATGGATGTCATGATGTCCGAGTTTAACCGCTTAGAACTGATCATTAGCGAACTGCTCATTCTAGCCAAACCCGAAGTCGTAAAATATGAAAATAAACAGATAAATTTAATTCTTCAAGACGTATGTACGCTGCTGCATACACAGGCCATTCTTAAAAACATTACTATTTCAACAGATTTTGAAGAAAAATTACCTGTTGTTCATTGTATTGAAAAAGATATGAAACAAGTATTTATCAACATGGTGAAAAATTCTATTGAAGCGATGGATGACCCCGGGTCTATTCTGGTGGTATCTAAATTTGATCCAGATACAAATCAAGTAGTCGTCCAAGTGATAGATGAAGGAAAAGGCATGCCGAAAGATCGATTAACACGAATTGGCGAGCCTTTCTATACAACAAAAGAAAAAGGAACAGGATTAGGATTGATGGTGAGTCACAAAATCATTAGTAATCATAAAGGAAGCATTTCGTATGATAGTGAAGAAGGAAAAGGAACAACCGTAGAAATCCGATTGCCGCTTTCTTAATGCACTTTGTTCTTCTGCCTTAAACATTCAAGCTCCTGATTAATTACATCTTGAATGTCAAACAAATGTGTAGAGACCAATTCAATATATTCTCCTTTTCCTGCTTCAATTACGTCGGAGCGGATAATACTTAGGAGGTCTTGAATGGTTAGCACATTTGTTTTCATTTCTCGAAAATGACGCTGAAGATCAACTAGATGCATTTTTTTCGCCGTTTCTACATCTGTTTCCCTGACTGAAATACCCTGGTTCACTTGTGGTGAGTCTTGCATAAGCATAGAGCGAAACTGCTGAAGAGTTGATTGGACACTCGTCATATGCTCGTGAATAGGATAGCAGAAAACAGCGTGCAGCGAATGATAGGCTTCAGGCTTAAAATGAAAATCAAAAAGAGCAACCGGGTTGGAAAACGTGCGCATATTTACTTCGATTTGCACTTCTTCCTTCCCCTGGAGTGCTCTTTTTACTTTTTCTTGGCTGTCTTCATCAACTAGATCTAAAAAGTTCTGAACAGGCGGGAAATTTTTCGTGACGCTTGGTGTAAATTCAATTATTTCGTTGTCTTTATTGAGTAAAAACATTGGAACGGGAATGTGTTGAATCGGCAAACTGATCATATTTCTTCCCCCATTGCTAACATTTTATCTTGCGTCGAACTTTCTTTATTGTTGATTAGAAGCCAGTCTTTAAAAGCTTGGATATGATTAATGAATATGGTTTTTGAAGATCCTGAAGCCGATAAATCATGCGTGTTGAGAAGCCAGCTGCCCACTAATACAAGAGGACTTTGCGGCATGTTTTCAATCTCAGCAATGTATTTTTGTAAATCAGGCAGCAAATGCACTTGTGAGACAGACAAGCACACTACATCAGGGTCCCATCTTTCAATGCTTTTTAGAGCAAACGGCAGCGGCAAGCTTGCTCCTAAGTTTTTAACTTCCCATCCCTGTTCTCTCATAAGTCCTGCAATCATTTTAATGCCTAAGTAATGCTCTTCTCCTTCAATGCAAAAAAGAAGTGCTCGATGGCGCTGAAGCAATTGATGCTGTGATAGCTGAAAGCGAGTTAACACATAGTCACAGGTTGCAGTAGCCAAATGCTCGTCCGCGACTGAAATTTTATTTTCTTGCCACCTTTTCCCTATCTCATACATCGCTTCTGTCAGAAACGTGTATACGTCAGTTGAAGAATGACCTTCTTCTATATATATAGCAATGAGCAGCCAGCTTTTTTGAACGTCTCCTTCTAGCAAACAATCAGCTAAGGCCGCTACATTACGAGAGTAAACGATAAGATCACGCCCTTTTCTTAAAGTTACAATAAATCTCTAGGCAAAACTTCCTTTTTGCACGATGGACAACATGCGTAGACACCTTTATTTTCATCATAATCTACGTTCATCGGCTGCTTGCATACTTTACATACAGCATGTACGTAGTTTAAATATTTTTCCACTAATAAACGTGTTGCCCCACTTGTTTTCCCGCAATAATAGCAAATAAACCTTACTTTTCCTTTTTTTGTTATCTCTACTTCTCGCATATGCTGACAAGATTCACAGCGATCCCAGCTGCGAAGATAATTGCTCAAAGAATATTGTGGTTTATTTGTTTCTATATACATTTTCGTTTCTTGATTTCTTGTTTTATCTTCGGTAAAGTCAATTGAGCGAATAAGCTGTTTAGCGCCTAGCTTTGATTCAATTCTAGCTGCCATAAACGCTTCATTCTTTCCGCCATAAGGCATATTAATCCATATAGTGGATTCATCGATGATAAGCAGTGACATCGGAATAGCAGATGAAATGATATGAGCATCGTCAATTCGAACTTCTGTTGGTTCACGAGTAAGAACGGTCACTTCACCTTTAAAAGAATTTAACACATCCCGTATTTCTTGAGGAACAAGGGAAGCATAAGGAATACACAATAAAATCTGCTGCCGAGCTTGATATAAGTCTTTTTTTAACTGATTGCTGTTCGATGGATGGTACCAAATCAATTTAGGATGCTGAATGACTTCTTTTAAAAATTGCTGAGGTTGGTATACTTTTTGATTTTCGTTAAAGTGGTTGACCAACTTCCATAACGCTCGCTCCTTTGGTACACGCTGCTGGGCAAACGACTCGTCTGAAAGCATAATAAATTTTCCTTTTGAACGCGTCACCGCCACATTTACCAATCGGTCGCTATTTTCATTTGTTAAAAGTAAACCCGGTTTTGATTGCGGCTTTGTATCGACCGTGTCAAAAATCATGATATCTCGTTCCGCGCCTTGAAATTTGTGTACGGTTGCTGCAATTATATCGCTAGCTGGTTCAATATCTTGAAGAAATGCATTAATCAATTTAGCTTGAGACTTATAAGGAGTCACATAGCCAAGAGTAGCCGAAGAAGCTTTGCGTGCCCGCAGCATCAAACTTACTGCCAAAACAGCCGTTATCACATTGTAGCGTGAGCCGGAAGCGGCATCTCGCATAGCGGAAGAATGCAAATGACCAATGTTAAGCATAAGCGCTGCTTCATGAGCAAACGGTCGGCTGCTTGCTACTACTTCTCGACTTGTTGTGACAGATGGATGATCTGCTACTCGGTTGCTGTAAATATAGCGATTTGTAAAAGCTGAAATATCTTTATGCATTCTTCTTTGCTTCGTCAACATAAAAAGATGCGGGTGTATCTCACCGCTTTCTACTTGCTCTACAAGACCCGTCTGCTCAAATAAATCTCGCTGCAGCCACTTCTTCACTTCAGCATGAGAAGATTGAGATACCGGGGGAAGCTGTTTAAAATCACCGCATACGACAATTCGTTTTCCTAACGTAGCTGCAAAAGCAATTTGCGGTGCATATGCCATGCTAATTTCGTCTACCACAACCATATCAAATTCACTTTGATAAAGTAATCGGTCAATAGCCGCCTTTGATAAAGTAGTGCCTACAATATACGCTTGGTCAAACACATTTTTCTCCGCTTCAATCCACTTGTTCCGAAGGGCGTTTAGCTTTTTGTTAACTTGCTGAAGCTGGTGAGCTCTATTGGGATACCTGCTTAAGTAAACTCGTTCTTCTTGTAAATCACGCATCTCCTGAGCTAAATCCGGGTCATCTTCTCCAATGACTTCTTCTACTTTTATATTTTCTAAGCCGCTGCTTTTTGTTGCTCCGTATCGAATGAGTTTTCCTTTTTTCCAAGCTTCTTTCTTTTTTAACTGACGTGCAGTTTCTTGCAGCAAACCGTCCACCGCTGCATTACTGTGAGATAATAAAAGGATCCGCTTTGATTTCCGGTAATAGCTTGCCGCGATTTTGGACAGCGTATATGTTTTTCCTGTTCCAGGAGGCCCCCAAATATAAGTAGTACGGTTATAACGCGCTCGCAGCAACACTTCATGAAGAGCGTTCTTAGACGTATACTCCTTATGACGAACAGGACTATCGCCTCTCATAAGACGTTTGATTCTCACTATTTTTTGCTTGTAATCTTTTGCTTCCGTGAGTCTATCAATGAGCGCCTGCAATAACTCCCATGGTTCGTTATATATATCGAGTTCGTCTACTTCTTGTCCAATAAACGCATCTATTTTAAGGTACAGATCAAACCCTTCTGTTTCGATCACTTCTCCTTTACTTTCTTTATGCTGGTGGACAAGGCGTACTTGAGCTCCATCAAAAAGGTATAAATCGGCTGTGCGTTCAAACCGGTAAAGATACGCATCCTCCTGCTGCCCTAAGTACTCTCCTTTTCCTACCGTATACTTTTCTCCGCCGTGTTTCTTCATATAATTAATCTCAATTGAAAGTGCGCGCACCCATGCTTTTAAATATGAAGAGATAGAGCGTTTTTCCATAGATGTCTAACTCCCTTTTTATCCGTTCATTTCTAACTTGTCTATTCTATCATGTCATTTGAATATAGCATAGCTTCTTTCTTTTTCCTTTTTATAAAAGCAGAACACCTTTTTTACTATTCTATCTCTACAGACAAATTAAGACTTTTTTCATCATAATTGTAAAAAAACTGCGTTTTTTCTATCACTTTAGACGTATTGTTACAAACTTGTAATATAAAACCTACCATTTTGTCATGAGTTTGTTACATATTGTTGATAGAATAAGAGACAACTATTGGAAATAAAGGAGAAATATTAGATGAAAAAACACATTTTTACATTAGGGGCTACAGCTTTAGTATCAATTGGAATTGCAGACGCAGCATCAGCTGACACAGACACGCATAAAGTAAAAGCTGGAGAAACGTTATTCAGCATCTCACAGCAGCATAATGTAACAGTTGAAGACTTAAAAAAGTGGAATGGTCTTTCTTCGACATTAATTTATGCAAACCAAACATTACAAATTGGATCTACATCTACTGACTCTTCATCTAGTTCAACTCCAACTACGACATCTTCAAACCATACATATACAGTAAAATCAGGCGACACGCTTTATCGTATCGCTAAAAACAACGGTACTTCTGTACAGCAGCTAAAAGAGTGGAATAACTTATCTAGTCATTTAATTTATGTGAATCAAGTATTAAAAATAAGCGGAACAGGAACTGTTTCATCATCACCTTCAGCACCTGTACAAGAAAAAACAAACGAAACGCAAGCATCCCCGGCTCCTAGCAACAGTAAAAGTTACAAAGTTCAGCCTGGAGATACAATGTGGAGCGTAGCACAGCGACACGGCATTTCAATTTCTCAATTAAAACAGTGGAATAACTTATCGTCTAATACGATTTACATTAATCAAGTGTTACAAGTAGGCGGACAAGCTGCAGCTCAAGCAAAACAATCAACGCCAGCGACTACTGCTCCTTCAACACCGGCACCTGCTCCAGTGCAAGAAAGCAAGTCGGTTTCGAAAGAGATTACGGTTGAAGCAACAGCTTATACCGCTTACTGTGCAGGCTGCAGCGGAATCACTGCTACAGGCATCGACCTAAGGTCAAATCCTAATCGAAAAGTAATTGCAGTTGATCCTCGCGTGATTCCATTAGGTTCTCGCGTATACGTAGAAGGTTACGGAGAAGCAATTGCTGGAGATACTGGCGGTGCCATTAAAGGTACTCGCGTTGATTTATTTATGGCATCTCAAAGCTCAGCTTTAAATTGGGGACGCAAAACGGTAAAACTTCAAATTTTAGATTAATCACTAAAAGCAGAAGCGTGTTAGTCGCTTCTGCTTTTTAATTTTTTTTCAAACATAATCATATCGATAGCTTGCAAGCCATTCTCGTAAATCGGTGGAACGTACTGCAAAAAGAAATTCTTTTTGACACCTCTTTGATAAAAGCCTGCCTTTTTATAAAATGCTATGTTTTCAAGGCTGGAGTCCGCTGTTCCTACAATCATTTTAGAATATTGGTTACGTTCATACAGTACTTCTAACTTTTTAATGACTTTGCTGCCGATTCCTTTTCCTCTGTATGCTTCTTTTAAACCGATATTCTTTACTTCTACTGCCCGTTCCTCTTCATCGATGAGGCACTGCACAACTCCTATCTCCTTCTTTTCATAGACAATGGTAAATAAGGAACCTTCATTTATATACGACTTCACCACTTTTTCGTCTTCATCCCCTATTAATAGCAGGTTCAAATAGGAAGCGCGTCTGTCTTTATCAATTTCAATAAGGTCGATACTCATCTTTATCCTCCAAAAAATAAGTCAATAATATTGCTGCCTCTTGAAGATGATTTATTATATAGCTCTGAATATCCGCAGTTCGTGCAATATACCACTGTAAAGTGATTGTGCTGAACGTCTAAGTATTTAGACAGTCCCGTTCCCGTTGTAGCAATTTCTTTTGTTTTTGCTTCTGTATGTCCGCATTTTACACAACCGTTTTTCCCCATTGTCATACTCCTTTATACATAAAATAATTTCTTATTTATATAAACGGTTAGAAAAGGAAAAAGTTTCATTTAATTGATAAATAAAGGAACTAAGGAAAACCACATTTTCCATTACCTAGAAATAGAAAATGTGGTTTCTTACTTTTAGTATTAACGGTATGACTATACAGTTGGTTTCTATGATAGGAGTTCTCTTTTCATAATTTCAACGTTTTTTTGATGACATTGTGCGGTGAAATCAGAGGGAAACGCCAGTTTATCATTTAGCTTATCGAGCGCTTCTTTACTGTTTTCTTTCACTCCCGCTTGCAGTTCATCTAAATAAGAGCTGGCCATCTCCACTCGTCTTTGAATTTCAGCTCGGTGATGTGTCGTTTTCCCGTGCCCGGGAACTAGCGTTAGATTTTGGTGCTTAGCTAAAATGTGTCGCGCAATAGCAAGCGTGTCGCGGTAATCATTTACACTTTCATATATGTACGGATATTCAAAATCTGATAAATAATCCCCTGCAATCCATATCGAATCATCAACAATCATAAATAGGCCATCGGTTGTATGACCTTTTGCAAAATAACAGGTAATGGATGTTTCACCTAAAGTAATATGCTGTTCATTTTCGGTTACAACAATATCTAATTCTGGGAATATAATATCATGGGATCTTTTTATATAATAGTCATGATCAAACTGCTTAATCATTTGAACTTTTTCTTCTTTGTCCGGGTGTTGTTCTAAAAATTTGCTGCCGATAAAGGTGGCATTTAATTCTAAGAAAGCCCCATACCCAATGACGTGATCAAAATCTCCGTGAGTAAAAAACACATACAGTTTGCGGTGGTTTAAGATCCCTTGAACATGCTGTTTAATTTCATTAATTTCGTGAGGAAGCCACGTTGGATCAACAATAATGACACAGTCTTTTGTTTCAATGACTGCAGATGTTGTTTGAAATAGCGCGCTTTCAAAAACCGTCATTTGCTCCGTTTTATATTGAATCATGAGAACAGCTCCTTATTTTTTCTATCACCTTTATTATAGCGGAAATAGAAAGATAAGGGTGCGTATGACGGTTTATAAAACAAAACTATGCAAGATGTGATAAAATGCGGAACCAGCCAAACAATGAAATCCAAATAGGAATACTAAATAAGGTTCCCCAAAATAAACCTTTCAAAAAGTTCCCTTGATTCATTCTGATATTCCTCACCTTCATCGTATGTTGGTTTTTAGTCTAGCGCAGCTTAATGAAATTTTAGTGAAAAATAAAAAAAGAAGCAGTTGCTTCTTTTTTTATTTATTATAAAATTGATGATCGTACTTAATTTTCGGCAGCTCGCGTACTTCCTGCGACATTTCCGTTCCGCACATCGGACAGTTATAATCAACCGTAACAAAATCTTCTCTCATCCACCCATTACATGATTCAGATTGACACGCGTATACAGTCGTATCCATCATTTGATCTACTTCTTCTTCTACGGCTTTTTTTGCAAAATACATGTGCACAGCTCCCTTTTTTTCTTAGTATATGTAAAATTCCCATTTTTTATTTACAGCTTGATTACTTTTTCATCCGGCGTTATTGGACACCACTATTTAATTGTGTATAATTAAATAAAAAGCAATAGACTGGAGGCAACATGAATGGAACAACTTTATAAGCAGCTGCAGCTAGAAAACCAGCTTTGTTTCTCAATTTACGCCACGTCTCGAGAAATTACAAAGGTGTACAAGCCGCTGCTCGATAAATTAGGAGTAACCTATCCGCAGTATTTAGCCCTTCTTGTTTTATGGGAACATGAAACACTCAGCGTAAAAAAAATGGGCGAACTTCTGTATTTGGATTCAGGCACCCTTACTCCTATGCTAAAAAGAATGCAGGATCAAGAATTAGTGATTCGTCAGCGTTCTCATGAAGATGAACGCGTTGTTTTTATTAGTTTAACCGAAAAAGGAAAAAAATTACGTGATAAAGCTTGTCATATTCCAGAAGAAGTTTTTAGTATGACGAATAAGTCGCAAGG
Source organism: Priestia sp. YIM B13490 (assembly GCF_042787735.1). Taxonomy (NCBI): domain Bacteria; kingdom Bacillati; phylum Bacillota; class Bacilli; order Caryophanales; family Bacillaceae; genus Priestia; species Priestia sp. YIM B13490. Next base: position 456,681 of record NZ_JBHZOT010000003.1, on the reverse strand, counting down.
AGAATTAGAAAAGCTGAAAGAAACGCTGCAGGAGTTATTGCAATCACTGCATACGTACAATCAAAAATAGACCATATAAAATTGCACATAAAAAAGCGCCTGGATTTAAGAAAAATCCAGGCGCTTTTTATTTACTCAGCCGTTGTATTTAACGTTACGTTAACATTCCCACGCGTTGCTTTAGAATACGGGCAGAATTGATGTGCATCTTCTACTAGCTTCTCAGCTACTTCTTGTGAAACGCCTTTAATATGAGCGTTTAACACCACTCCAATTTTAAAGCCATCGTCAGTGTGGTCTTTTAGTAGACTTACCTCTGCAGTAATAGAAGAATCAATGTCTTTTTTTTGTTTCTTAGCGATTAAATTTAAAGCACCGTCAAAACAAGCAGAATATCCTGCTGCAAACAGCTGCTCGGGATTTGTTCCTTCTTCTTTGTTATTTGGAGAAGGATTTACAAGGGTTAAATCAATAATACCATCATCTGATTTAACTCGACCATCTCGGCCTCCTACCGCTGTTGCTTTAGATGTAAATAGTACGTCTGACATAAGATCACCTCATAGATTATTTTATGTAATTTCATTGCAGACAATCAAAAAAGTCGCAATCAAATTCATTTTGTAATCACTTTGATTACCGTGATAGTAATGTACTTCCCCTTCTATAATGAGTGTAAACCTATTATTTTATACAAAAAAAGAGAGTTACCTCTCTTTTTTTCCTCTTTGTTTTTTTAAACCGCTTTGAATAATGTTATCTCCATATTTTTCACGCAAACTTTCGACCGCTTTGTATAAAGGCTCTTTTTTTGCTTGCTCTCCATATGTAAACAAATCTAACTGTTCTTCTTCCTGAACATGGTGGCTCACTTGAAGAGCAGCTACGCCTAATAAACGAATCGGTTCTCCGTTCCAATGCCTTTGAAATAATACTGCACTGTAATGAAAAAGATCGTTCGGCTCGCTAATTGCTTTTGAAATAGTTTGGCTTCGAGTAATGGTTTTAAAATCACTGTATCGTATCGTTAATTGAATCGTTTTGCTTACAACTTTTTTCGCTTTCATACGAGAGCTTACAGAATGCGATAGTTTATTTAAAATAGGGAGAACTTCATGTTCATCTACTGCATTTTGAGATAGCGTCGTAGAGTTTCCAATAGATTTAAACTGTGATTGGCGATCAGGGTTCACCTGTCGATCATCTTGGCCCCATGCTCGTTCTTTCATAACTTCTCCTTTTATTCCGAGAGTTTGTTTAAGAAGACCGGGAGCCGCGTTTGCTAGATCACCGATGGTTACCACCTTAATCGCATTTAGCTTTTCAGCTGTTTTTTTACCGATTCCGTGCATTTCCTCCACCGCTTTTGGCCAAAGAACGGTTTTAACATCTCTTTTTCGAAGGACGGTAATCCCTAAAGGTTTTTGCATATCACTTGCCGTTTTGGCCAAAAATTTATTCGGCGCGATTCCAATTGACACAGGAATTTGCAGCGTCTGTATTAAATGCTGCTGAATTGACTTTGCTATGTCAAGAGGAGAGCCTAATTCAGCACAGTTTGTAATATCCAAATAGCCTTCATCAATGGAAGCAGGCTCTAAAAGAGGTGAAATGGTTACTAAATAATCAAACATGTTTTTGGACACTTGGCGATATAATGGAAAATTAGGTTTTATAACAACCAGCTCAGGGCATTTTCTTTTCGCTTCCCAAAGAGGCATTGGCGCATATACTCCGCGTTTACGAGCAATATAGTTACAGGTTACAACAATTCCTCTTCGTTCCTTTGGATTGCCAGCAATAGCAAGAGGCTTATCTTTGAGCGTATGATCATGTGCGGTTTCAACAGATGCATAAAAAGCATTGGCATCAATATGAAGAATAACTTTGCCTTTTTTAGGGTACATCATTTTCATACTATCACCTCTTTCTGTATAATTAATCCCCGAAAGAAGAACGTACATTCTTATTTATTATAACTCTTTTTTTCTAAGTTGTGCGTACCTATACTTTATTTTTATTTTGAGCGAACACTGTGTGTCACTCTCTCGTATTCTAATGAAGAAAGGAGGAAGAAAACGTGATTGATCAGCTTATCGGAGCCATTAACCAATTAGGCTACGGATATTTCTTTTTTATCATTTTAGTCGGAGCCAACCTTACTCCTATTCCTGACCCGGTATATATTATGCTTGCGGGCAGTCAGGCTACATCTCCGTCCGTTCAGTATATTCCAGCTTTTATACTTACCTACAGCGGCATGATGATTAGCTTATATCTTAAGTTTTTGATAGCCAGTCTTTTTTCAGCTCAGGCGCTTGCGCTATTAAAACGCCCGCGATGGGAAAAAAATGTGATGAAAGTCGAGCGAACGATTCAAGAATATGGATCTCACGCCATCATTGCAAGCTACTTTTTACCAGGAATGCGACATGTGATGCCTTTTTTTCTCGGAGCAAGCGGAATGAAGCATCGGCATTATATTAAAGTCTCATTTTCTTTCGGTTTTATTTGGACGCTCGCTTTATTTATTTTCGGTTCCTTTTTTAATACGACATCTTCTTATACGGACGTGATTGAGATCACTTTAGCTTTTTGTGCGATCAGTTTGATTATCTATGCCGTCCAAAGAAGAAAAATACGAAAAAAACAGCAGTAGTTTGTGTGAGAAGTTCTTTTTCACAAACTGCTGCTGTTTCATTTATATTAAATGACTTCATTATATCCCTTTACAAAGTATTTGCGCGCGCGGTAAAGAGCTGATTTTAACGTAGTCATCTGCATATTTAATAACTCCGCAATTTCTTCATATTTAAATCCAAATCCATATTTTAATAGAAGCAAATTGCGATACTTAGGATTCAATTTATTTAAAATCGCCTGACATTCAGCCGCTTCTTCATTTCTAAGCACCTGCTGAATAGGCGTATACATAACAGGCTCTTCTTTGTAAGAAGACGTATAGCGGTCTTTCACTATTTTACGCCTTCCTAAATCACACCGTTTATTTAATGCGACGCGAAACATCCAAGCTTTTATTCTTTCAGGATCGACCATTTCTTGTTTTTCTAAATATTTTAATGCTACTTCTTGCGTAATATCTTCGGCGTCTTGTCTATTCACGCCATTTTTCAACAAATAAGCCAGTACCTGATTTAAATAATCTTGCAATTCCTCGCCGCACATAATAAGTTCTCCCTTGTTATTTTAGTTTTTCTTTTAATTTTGTTGGAATCATGTTAGCATCAAACATTTGAACTTCAGGACTTGAATTTTTGTAACGAAAAACAACTATATAATCCCCTTGTTCTTGAATGGTTGTATGCGAAAGAAAATAATCGATTTGTTTGGAATCTTTAATAGTTAACGCACCTTTTCGTTTAGTCAGAATAGACGGATTGTTTATCCATGAAGGCTGAAGAGTTTCGTGATCTTTATTTTTTAAAACCACAACATTTGAAACGTCTTCTGGCATGATCCGAGCATTTTCAAACATTTTTTCTTGCTTGAGCCACTTTTCAACTCCTTTATATGATTTCTCAAAAGGTATGGAATCTACAATCTGTCCATTTTCATCCATAAAATCAATGCTAGACCAACTTTGTTGTCGACTCTTGGTATCTTCATAAGTTTGGTTTTGTATTGATGTTCTGATTGCCCCTTTTAAACTCTCAATTTTGTTTGGATCTTTAATTGTAATAGGTTCTGATTTTTTATACATTGCATCAATTTGAACTTCTGTTACATACCTCATATTTTTATTATGAGGTTCTAAAATATAATAAGAATGGTTTTTATACTCAGGTGTTTCAATAATTCGTTTGTAAAACGCTTTATAATCCGCTTCACGTACCCTATATTGTCGAACAACTTTTTTTCCATTTTTTAAGTTATAAGCAAATGTTATCTCACGAGCTTCTCCAGACTGCATTTCTCTTTTGGAAATATTAGGATGATCTTTTATAATTTGTTTATGCAATACTCGTATAAAATTAATGGTATTCTTACTAGAATAATAGTAAGGCGGTTTATAATAATCCCCTTGCTCTATATCGTGACTTTTAGAGTTATCTGTTAAAGAATAGCCGTCTTCACCAAAATATACAGATTGAATGTTTTCTTGATTCGGTAGATAGGTAGAGTAACCAAAAACATCCACTTTTAATCCTACCCCTATAACAATAGCCACTGCCACAAACAATATGTAGCCCTTCCATTTTCTAAATACACGCCATGTTTTAGCTAAAATCATATGTCCAAGAATATATCCTAATAAGGAACCAAAAACATAGCCGAAAATAAGCCATTTAAAAGAATCCTTCATTTCGCCGAAGTACATTCCCCACAATAACAGTGAACATGTCGTCAGCCCATAGATAAAAATAGGTTTTAACCATTTAAACGCAATTGCATGAGTAGCGATTTCTAAACTTCTTTTTTGATATGCAATACATGCAATAAAACAAAGCACACAAGCTACAACTGCATAGATTACTAGACTTAAATAACTTTCTTTTCCAGTATCTAATAAATCTATAATACGGACAAACGGAACTAAATTTTGGATATTTTGTCCTGAATAATAGTTCGTCGCAAACCCATACCAATAAAAATTAATATTCATAATAAAAAATTGGATCAGCGCAGCCGGAAGAATAAACAATATATATACAAACGCGCCTTGCAGTATTGACATGCCTGTGAACATACCTGCAAATACTGCTCCAGAAAAAACAAAGATATTCAAAACAATAGTATTAATAGCCCAGTGGAGAATTAACTTTAGCGTATATAAATCTTCAACATTTACTGAATCTTTAATAAGAAAAAGGACGATGGCTGAAATGATAACAGGTAAAACTAACGATACAATCCCTAATAATACGTTTTGCCAAAACAGCACACCTCTACTTATTGGTAAACTATGAATATAATCAGCGGCTGATTTAGTTTGAATATATCTAAATAAAAATATAGCTAACACCACGGGTACAGTAAACATAAACAAAAATTGAAGGCTTTCAGCAACTTCAAACAGAGTCTTTAGTTTTTCTGTATACATTCCATCTTTATTAACTTCACCTGTATACCTCAAAATAATTTGAAGTGGTACGATAAATAAAAGAACAAGCGTATATAAAGCACCAACCCATCCTACATTCCTGACAGATTGAATCCACATGCCGCGGTTAAACGATGATGTTTTCGATTGCATAACCCACATCCCCCATTTCATAAATAAAGATTTCTTCCAGCGTAAGTGGCAAGATGTCAAAAATTAAAGGCTTATACGATCGAACTTTGTTGACTAAGTGATTTTCTTTTCCTCGAACAATACAAAGCAAGACGCTTCCTCGTTTTTCTTGATATAAAATGTCCAGCGTGTCATAAAGCGCTAGCGGCACATCTCCTTCAAATGCAACTTGAATTTTGTGCACGTCTGATTTTAAATCATCCAGCTCTTTTTCAATTAATAATTGACCGCGATGCAAAATGCCTACATGATCACAAAGATCTTCCACTTCTCGTAAGTTATGTGATGAAATTAAAATCGTCATTTCCCGTTCTGCCACGTCTTGGACAAGAAGGTTTTTAATTTTTTGACGCATTACCGCATCTAACCCATCGAGCGGCTCATCTAAGATAAGTACATCAGGCATAGCAGACATCGCTAACCAAAAACCTACTTGACGCTGCATTCCCTTGGACATTCTGTGTACCTTTTTATGTAATTGAATTGGGAAAGCTTCTTTTAATTTTTGAAACCGCTCTTCGTTCCAAGTCGGATAGACGCTTCTATAAAAAGACGCTAATTGCTTAATCGTTGTTTGAGGGAAAAAATAAAGAGAATCTGGCATAAAAATAAGACGTTCTTTTAAGCCAACGTTTTCAAATACTTCCTCGCCGTCTATTGCGATTTTCCCGTGATCTTGCTTGTAAATACCTGCAATGATTTTTAATAGCGTTGTTTTCCCTGCCCCGTTCGAGCCAAGCAGTCCGTAAATAGATCCTTTTTTTATAGAAAGCGTGACGCCTCTTAGAGCTTCCATTTCTTCAAACTCTTTTTTTATCGCCTTCAGTTCAATCACTATCGCTTCCTCCTTTTACTGCTTTTTCAGCCTGTGAAATAAGTGATAGAATTTCATCTTTATCCATCCCTAAATACATAGCTTCTGCCAACAGTTTTACTAATTCTTCTTTCATCTTTTTCACCTTCTCGTTATTTAGTGTATCAACTTGAGGCGTTACAAAACTTCCTTTGCCTGGAACTGAATAAATATAATTCTGATGTTCTAGTTCACGATACGCTTTTTGAATTGTATTTGGATTAATCGTTAATTCTTTTGCTAACAGCCGAACAGATGGAAGCTTTTGATCGGCCTTAAAAACTTCATGAATAATAAGCTCTTTCAATTTATCTACTAATTGCTCGTATATCGGCTTGCGACTACGAATATCTAAATCGAACATAGTCTGCCTCCCTTCATCTACCCAAAATCATGATGTGTGTACTAGGTGTATTAACTGTATTACTCATCGTATTACAGTTAATATTATAGTATGTTTTTTGGAAAAAACAAGTACTTTTTTTACTTTTGTTACAAAATGATGACAAAAAAGTGTTTAATAGCTTTATAGGGGAAATGCAAATAACTGTAAATAAATTGCGTGTGTTGCCTTCGTTATAAGCCAAAATACTCCTTTAAGTCAGCCCCTCGTTTTGTTTGTCTTAACCAAGTACCTCTAGTTATTACAATAGTAATGTTTTATAATGTTTATAATTAATTTTTTTAATATAAAAGGAGCCATACTCTATGTACTATGATGCGTTAAAGACGTTTGTTTCTGTTGTAGAAGAGCAAAGCTTTACAAAAGCTGCGGAAAAGTTAATGATTTCACAGCCAAGCGTAAGCGTACACATCAAAAATCTTGAAAAAGAATTTCAAACTTCCCTGTTCCTGCGTTCACCTAAAATGTTAAAAATCACACCCAGCGGCGAAATTTTATACGATCGTGCTAAACAAATGATTCAGATATATGAGCATACGAAACGAGATATTTATGAACATCATCACCGTGTCAAAGGAATGCTAACGATTGGCGCCAGTTTCACGATTGGTGAATATATTCTCCCTTCATTTTTAGCAAAGCTTCGTGAACAATATCCTGATATTGATGTAGAAGTGACTATCGGTAATACAAAGGAAATCGCTCAGCTTGTTCGTCATTTCAAAGTAGACGTAGGGCTTATTGAAGGACACACGGAAGAATCCGACTTACATATTCAGTCATTTATGGACGATGAGCTTGCCATCGTTGCGTCAGTGGATCACCCTTTAGCTCAGCTTAAAAAAGTAGAAATTGATGATTTACAAAATCAGCGGTGGGTGGCGCGTGAAAAAGGCTCTGGAACAAGAGAATATTTAGATCACGTTCTAATGTCCAACGGTTTAAAAATGAAAAGCATGCTAACGATCAGCAGCAATCAAGGAATTAAAGAAGCCATCGTTCACGATTTAGGAATGTCTGTGCTGTCGCTTTGCGCTATTAAAGAAGATGTTGAACAAAAACACCTATCGATTCTGAACGTTAACACCGCTCCTTTTAAGCGCCGTTTCTCTTATATCTATCCTGCTAACAGCGCTCATAAAAAAGTAGCGGAGCTTTTTATTCAGCTTTTAAACTAAAAAAAGACTTTCCACACTGAGTGGAAAGTCTTTTTTAGTAAATAGCCATACATGTCTTTACATTCTTTTTTAGTGAACATGCGTCTGCTGAGCCGGCATTTTGGACAAACGAACAGCTAAGAGAAAAGCTGTTGTAAGAAACACACCAATTAAAGCAATAACACCTTTCCAGCCGTACGCACTCCAGCATAAGCCAGCCACCGTCCCTCCAACGCTTGATCCTGCATAGTAAAAAAACAAATACAAAGACGAAGCCTGAGCTTTGTCATGAGTGGCTCTTCTTCCCACCCAGCTGCTTGCGATGGAGTGACTTCCGAAAAAGCCAAAAGTCAGCAGAAAAAGCCCGGTAATTTTTATCCATAAAACCGGATGCAGCGTAACAATCGAACCTATAAGCGTAACAGCAATCGTACATAACAGCACTTTTTTCCGGCCATATAGATCCGCTAGCGTCCCCATCCAAACCGAGCTGAATACTCCCACAAAAAAAATAACAAAAATAAAACTTACAAGCGTATGATTCCAAGAATACGGAGGAGCGGATAAAGCGTATCCAATATAATTGTATAAAGCTACGTTACTTCCAAGCAGCGCAAAACCAATAGCAAAAAGACAAAGCATTCCTTTATCTTGAAGATGACTGCGAAGAGAGCCAGTAAGCTGACGAAGTTCAAAGGATCGTGAAGTGAAGTTTTGTGAATCTGGCAAGTTCATAAAAAAAACAAAGGTGGCTAATAAACTGATTACGCTTACAACATCAAGAGCTACGGACCAGTTGAAATATTCCGTGAGCACCCCTGTCATAAGCCTTCCCGCTACGCCTCCAAAGGCGTTTCCGCTTATATAAATTCCCATCGCTTTTCCTAAACTCCCTGGTTCAATTTCTTCTCCTAAGTAAGCCATGGCCACAGAAGGCAGCCCTGCTAAAACGATTCCTTGAATGACGCGAAATACTAACAGCGTTTCAAAGGTAGAGCTAAATGCTGTCATGATGCATAGCAATGACGCAAAAATTAACGATAGACCCATCAGTTTCTTTCGTCCCCACACTTCTGATAAAGAACCTAAAAAAAGCATGCTAACAGCTAGCGTGATGGTTGTTAACGAAAGAGACAAGCTGGCAAACGCCGGAGATATCCCGAATTCTCTAGAAAATTCGGGTAAAATGGCTTGTGTACAATATAAAATCGAAAATGTGTTGAAGCCAGCTGCAAAAAGCGCAACATTTGTTTTGCGAAAAGCTGATGTTCCAATTACGGTATAATTCACAGTTGGTCACTTCCTTTTTTCTCTAAAAAAAGCATATCACGGTTTTTTTATTCTGTATAATTCATTATGTAAATCGTTTTCATGCATTTCAGTAATGAGTGAAGTGAAAATAGGAATGGACAACAGCCTTAGTATTTTCAACCGACTGTATGCAAGACTGTTATGCTTTCTCGTTTTACACACACATAAAAAAAGTCGAGCCAGTTTTTCATGGCTCAACTTTTTTAATCCAGTACATAAGATGCTAATACTTTTTGCACGTCGTAAATGCTTTTATCTTTACGAAATTCTTTTGAGATCGGTGCACTAGAACCCGATACCCAAATATTTAATTCCGCATCTAAATCAAATGTTCCAGCCGTTTCTACGCTAAAATGGGTAATCGTCTTATAAGGAATGGAATGATAATCTGTTTTCTTTCCCGTTACTCCTTGCTTATCAACAATAATTAAGCGTTTCGTCGTAAACACCATTAAATCGCGAATGACTTTATATGCTTGTTCCACTCGCTCGTTGGCAATTAAGATATTTTGTAAGTCTTTTTCAGTTCCTCTTATATCTGCTTCTGATGCATTTCCTAATAGTCCATCTAATATACCCATGCTGATCACTCCTTTATATCTACACTACCGCATTTTGTTCTGTCTGAAAACCCAAAACGTTTTTTTAATGAATTAATTTACTTTCACGCGCTTTTTTTGTTAATTTTGCACTCGTTTTACTAAGGGGCTTATGAAGAAAAATGCCAACGAGCAGCACGCCAAGCCAAATGCAAAGAAGAACGGTAACGTCTTTTCTTACAATGTCCGCTAACATGCCTCCTACCACTTCTCTCATCATGCTTATTGCATAGGTAAATGGTAAAAACGGATTGATTGCTTGAAAAAAAGCAGGCACGACTTGAATCGGAAATGTACCTCCTGCAGCAGAAAGCTGAAGCACAAGTAAAACAATCGCCATCGCTTTTCCTGCATTGCCAAATATCGCAACAAGCGTATAAACAATCGTCATAAATACGAAGCTGCACAGCAAGCCTAAAAAGATAAAAGGCACTTTATCTACGACATACGTTTTGATTAAAAATAAATCCCCTAGCGTCACAATAAAAGCTTGCACGAGAGCAATAGACAAAAACGTTAAAAGTCTTCCAAGATAGACTTCATAGCTTTTGAATCGTTCTTCATCCGCTACTTCTACGCTTAAAATCGAAACTAACAGCAAAGCTCCGACCCACAAGCAAAGCGTTGTATAAAACGGCGACATAGCTGAGCCGTAGTTCGGAATCGGGTAAAGCCTTTCTTCTTTTAAAAGAACCGGCTTAGCAAAAAAGTCACTTTCTTTTTGCACATCATTCTTTAGCAAATTAATAATATCTTCAATATTTTCTTTTTGCTGAAATTCTCGTATTTTATCTGCTATATTGTGCACGTTTTGTTCAATTCGCGGAAAGTCTTTTGCTATTTTCCCAAGCTCCTGCTGTCCAAGCAAAATGCCACTGGCTGTTTTAGACAGAACGTTAGAAACATCCGGTATGCTTTTGTTAGCTTCATCAAGCAGTGAGTTTGCGCTTGCCGTTTTATCTTTCGCTTCTTTGATTGCTTGTTCAACAGCAGGCACAATCGTAGAAGAATATGAGTTCGTTAACGCATTTAATCTAGAAACAGCTTGATCGGTGCGAGAGCTGAACCTATCAAGTACGCTTTGATTGGGAACATCCCCATTCTTTGTTTGTTGCTGCAGACTGTTTACATCCGAAAGTTGCTGCTGTAAAAGCGTATTTACATCTTTTACGTCATTAATAACAGGTGAAAGAACTTTTTGTTGAGATAACGCATTTAAATCTGTAAGAAGTGTAAGAATCTCTCCTGTGTCAGCAATTTGTTTTGTTAACTGCCCTTTTAGCTGTTCCGCTGCTGCGCTGACTTCAGCCGGTGCTATATCTTTTTCCATCAGCTGATTCTTCAATTCTTGAACTCGGAGAGCTCGTTGCTGAACCCGCTGCAGCGTTTCGTTGATCGTTGGCTCGGCGTTTTTTAAAATTTCATCGCTTTTAGTTAAAAAAGTGTTTAGCTGCTGAGTCATCTGTGCGCCGTCAGCTGTTAGTCTCTCTACTTCAGGAAGAGCGGCCTGAGCTTTTGATACAATGGCTCCAGCTTTTTGAGTGGTGTCATTCGCTTCATTAATTACTTTTTTGATTTCAGGAAGACGATTTTCAAGTTCAAAAATCCGTTGTTCAACTTGTTGAATGGTCGGCAAATCTCGCTGCAGTGTAATACCTAGTTCGTTAAACACTGAAAAAATGGCTCCATTCGCTGTTTTGACGAATTTTTCACTGATTTGTTGTGTTAAGCTGCTGGCTCCTTTACTTGTAATTTTAGGCGCCACTGCGTTTATTTTTTCGTTCACTTTGTAAATAATGACCGGTTTTTCCAAACGATCTTGAAGAACGGTACCAAGCTTTTGTGAAAAATCTTTTGGAATAACAATACTTGCATAATAGTCACCGTGCTTTACTCCGTGATCAGCTTTTTCTTTTGAGACAAACGTCCATCCAAGCGTTTTATTTTTTTTTAACGTTGCAATAATATCTTTTCCCACGTTCACGTGCTGACCTCTTATCGTAGAACCTTCATCTTCGCTCGTTACTGCAATGGCAATACCTTCAGTCCGCCCGTATGGGTCCCAAGATGCTTTTATATTAAACCATGCGTAAAAAGACGGCAGAATCATAAGCGTCAGCACAATGATAATCATCGCCCAATTGGTGAAAATTCTTTTTAAATCCCGCGTATAAATATAAACAGTATTTTTCATATGTCCCACCCAGTTTTATTGTTACAAGTTAGCTTATCCATGTTCGAAGAAACATATTTCTGATACTATAGAAAAAGTTAGATATGGTTTTACTAGAAAGGATGATGAATATGACAGAAAGACTTTATTATAGCAATCCCTACATAAAAACATGGGAAACTGAAGTGATAGAGACGCGCTCTCTTTCGAATGGCTACGCATTAACGTTAAAACAAACCGCTTTTTATCCAGAAGGAGGCGGGCAGCCTTCTGACTACGGTAATATTGCCGGAATCGACGTGAAAGATGTTTATGAAGAAAATGGAGAAGTATATCATATCGTCGATACACTCCCTGAACAAGCGAACGTCACGTGTGAAATTGACTGGCATCGCCGCTTTGATCATATGCAGCAGCACAGCGGACAGCACTTACTTTCGGCTTTATTAATCGATACATATGATATTCACACCGTTAGCTTTCACTTAGGAAGCGAAGCAGTCTCTATCGATCTGAATGTACCTCAGTTATCTCATGAGCAGTTATTACACATTGAAAAAGTTGTAAATGACGCTATTTACAGCAACCGTCACATTAAAACGTACGAAGTGAAAAAAGAAGATCTGCATACTCTTGCGCTTCGCAAAGTGCCCGACCTAGAAGACGAAGTGGTACGCATCGTGGAAATTGAAGGCATTGATGTTTCTGCCTGCTGCGGTACTCATGTGAACCAAATTGGAGAGCTTGGCCTTATTAAACTTACGAAAACAGAAAAGCAGCGCGGCAATACACGCCTCTTTTTTAAATGCGGTATGCGTGCATTAGCTGATTATCAGCAGTCTCAAGAAATCGTGGCAGAACTTAGCAATAAATTCAGCACAAGCCGTGAATTAGTTGTAGAACGCATTAAAAAATTGGAGACTGAACAAAAAGAGCTGCAAAAACAACTAGAAGAATTAAAAAATGAAAATGCAGCTTATTTAGCAAGTGAATTAGAAGCCAAAAAAGAAGGTTCATTTCTGTACCATCACTTTGAAAACCGCACATTAAAAGATGTGCAAGCTTTGACGAAGCAGCTGCTTCAAACACCTGATACGACGCTTCTTTTTGCCTTTTCAAGTGAACAAAAAGTCTTACTGGCTCACAGCGGAAGTGAAGTAAAATGCGGAGAACTTTATAAAGAGCTGCTTCCGCTTTACGATGGAAAAGGCGGCGGCGGACCAAAACAAGCTCAAGCCAGCTTTTCATCTTCTGAAAATATGAACGCATTTATTAGCGCAGTAAAAGAAAAAATAACGGGAGCATAACAAAAAGCCTGTCTTTTTTAAAGACAGGCTTTTTCCACTCAATCAGCTTACTAAATAGCCAATTAATAATCCAATTGATAAAGTAAATCCAAAAAACGTATTTGTTTGCGCAGTTGCTTTCATTGCAATAAGCTCTCCGCGTACAAATGCTTGTACGGCTTGAATTGGCTTAGGTGCACTAAGAAACACTAAGAAAATCCAAGGGCTAATATCGAAGAATACCACTAATGCAACGGTCCAAATATAGGCAATGCCAAACAAAGCAGCTAAAAATCTAATCGCATTTTTAGAACCTAATAAAATAGCTAGCGTACGACGTCCGCCTTTTGTATCTTCTTCTATATCGCGAATGTTGTTAGACAAATTAATTGCACCTACTAAAATCGCAATCGGAAGTGATACAAAGATGCTTTCAGACGTTACGGTATTCGTTTGAATAAAAAATGAAATTAACACGAACATCGCGCCCATGCAAAGACCTGAAAATAATTCTCCAAACGGCGTATACGCAATCGGAAGCGGTCCGCCCGTATACAAATAACCAATCGCCATACCTACTAATCCAACTAAAGCAAGCCACCAGCTGCTGTTTGCACATATATATACACCTAAAATAAGAGCAATTCCATAAGAAATAAGTGCTAAATTTAATACCGTTTTCGGTTTCATGCCGTGTCTGACGATGGCTCCTCCGATACCTACGGAGTCTTCTGTGTCTAACCCGCGTTTAAAATCATAGTACTCGTTAAATAAGTTCGTCGCAATTTGAATCCACAAACATGAAAAAAGCATCGCAAGAAACATCCAAACATTCACATGGCCATAAAACATGGCTAGAACTGTTCCAATTAAAACCGGTACAAACGATGCTGTTAGCGTATGAGGACGGGTTAATTGCCACAAAATCTTCCCTTTACTGTACTGCTCGACTGCAGCTTTGTTTTCTTTGTTATGACTTGTCATCATCCTCTTCCCTTCTATTACGAACCGTATCTCTATTTAAAAGTGCCGCTTTTAATATAACGAATGATAGCAAACTTACTCTAATACAATACACGTCCGCCCAACAAAAAAATCACGGAACTCTTTAAAATATAAGTTCCACTCTATATCATAATAATTTATTGCTCTTTTTACAAGATGACCGCTTATACATTTCCGATTTTTTTCTACAAAAATCTGCTTTGACGCAGAAATTCATAGGAAAAAGATAAAAAACCTTTATGAAAAAGCAGATTGAGACATAACTACATCAATCCCATCTAAAGAAGCACAAATGGGATACACGAGCTGAACTGCTTGTTACACCGCAGTTGATTTCCGTGCAAGGCTTCGCTTTCCGCGGGCGGCCGGTGAGCCTCCTCGTCGCTTGCGCTCCTGCGGGGTCTCACCTGTTCCGCTTTTCCCGCAGGAGTCTTCGCCTTGCCCTCCAATCAACTGCTAGAAGGAACGAAACACATGAAAGCTGCCTTCACAATAAAAAAGCCGAACGAATTGGATTCTCAATCAAAAATCCAACTCGTTCGGACAAGCCACTTTTTATCACTACATCTTAGTAATTAAAATCTTCGTCTCCGTGTCTTCTGCGGAATCTTTTATGAAAACACGAATCACATATGGCGTGATCATGATTCCAAGGAAGGTCTTTAGAACACGTACTGCATGTTCTTTTAAATTTTTTCATATCTTTTCTTAATACGTTATGGATTTTATCTGTAAGCTCTTCTCGGACACGCTCCCAGTAAATAGCCTCTGGCCTTCTGTCCATTCGATATAAAAATAAAAGATGCAGGCCAATCGCCTTATAAGATAGCTCTAATTTTTCCAATGAGCCTTCTATCATCCGTGGTTCAGGTAACTCTTCCCTGTTAACAATCGCATTCATGCTGGCAACCCACTGCTTTTTCAAAGAGCTTTCTTTTGCTGAAAAAGGCAGCTGCAAGTAGCCGTATAAATCAACAATGGGCATTTTCGCTTCAATCAGCGTGTCTTTTACTTCCTCATAAAGCTCACGTTCTTGTGCCAAATTTGATTTTTGTGTACCTTTTGGATTTTGAAATTTAGCCCACATGTCAAAAAACGTTCCGAGGTCATGATGATATTCTTTAAATCTTCTTAGCATATCTGAAGTAGGAGCAATTGAAAATTTGCTGATTTGCTCGTCTGTTGAAAATAACAGTTCTCTCATTTGCTTTGCATCTTTAGCGAATGCAACTTCTCCAACATTGTAGAGGCCCTTCCTTCCAGCACGGCCTGCAATCTGCTTTAACTCTTGAGAAGTCAGCAATCTCCTCTTTTGCCCGTCAAATTTCATGTTTTCTAAAAGGACAATTCGTCTAATTGGAAGATTTAATCCCATTCCAATCGCATCTGTAGACACAATGACATTTGTTTCTCTATTAATGAACTGCTCAATTTGTTTTCTTCTCGTTTCAGGCGGCATACTTCCATAAATCACGCTAACTTTGTGACCATCTTTTTCTAGCTTAGCCGCTGTCTGGAGCACTTTCTTACGCGAGAAAACAATTAAAGCATCTGCGGGTTTCACTTGTTCAATTTTGAAATTTCGAAGATCTACTTTTAAAGGTATATCTCTTTCATACTCATGAATTTCTGAGATCACACCGTCTAACATCTCTTCTAACATACTTCGAATGCTTAAACTCCCGATAACATGAACTTGTTTAGCATTAGCTCGGGTGATGGCTTTATACCATGAAAATCCCCGGTCTCGGTCTTGAATCATCTGTGCTTCATCAATTACGGTTACATCGCCATGTTCTAATTCGCTAAACATTTCTACGGTACCGGCCATATGCTGAGCGTCTTCAACAATCTTTTCTTCTTCACCTGTTTTTAACGAACAAGCAACTCCGTCTTTGTTCAGCTTTTCAAAAACTTCTAAAGCTAACAAGCGAAGCGGCGCTAAGTAACTACCCGAAGCAGCTTTTTTTAATGACTTTAATGCCGTATACGTTTTTCCTGTGTTTGTATCACCGAGATGAAGGATGTATTCCGTTTCTTTCCTTGGGTCCATTTCGTATTCTGCACCAAAAATATAATTTAACTGTCGCTGTTCTTCTTCAATCAGCTTTTTCTTTTCTTCACGTTCACGTTCTTGTTGTAACCTTCTTTCTTCCAGCTGCTGTTGATATCTCTCTTGATGTTCTTCAATCGTTAAGTTGTGATCTGAAACTTCTAGTACATCGGAAAGCTTTTCTTCTACGAGCATTCTTTTATATTCATAGACCAAATCCGATAGATCACTTCTAAGTGCTTTTATAATATCCATTCTTGTTACCGAAGCATTTGTATAAGTTTTATATTCTTCTTTAAATGAAGCAGGAAGGTCATCCATAATCATAGTTGGAATGATTTCATAAATCTTATCGGTGATAAATACCTCGTATACATCTTCATACGTTTCAAACAAGATAATCGTTGAATATCTGTCTAATTCTGAGCTTACGCCGCCGGTGAGCTCTTGAAAAAAGTCATGAACCGTTTCATAATCATGGCGTGTTAAATCACCGTTTGTTATTAATTCATCTTCAAGTTCAGTATGCGGCGCATAGTTTTCAATATACTTTGAGTTTGTTTTAATGTCTTTTGACAGCTGATGGGAAAGCTGTTCTCTTATATGTAGGTAATACAGCTCTTTATTTACTTCCAAGATAGGAGCTGCTTCTAAATTTAACTGTAATTGATACCTGGCTTTTCGATCATTAATACTTTGCTGTCTTTCTTTCTCTTTTCTTTCTTCTTCTTTTTCGGCAAATTCAGCTCTTGCTTCTCCATATAGAGATAGCCACTCCGCTTTATTGCCCTTTCCGTACTGTTTTTCTAGCCAAGAAAAAGCATCAAACTCTATACCCTTTCTTGTTTCTTTAGCAAATAACTTATCTATAGCTTGAGGTTTATACCCTTTTACCTCAAAGCCTTTCTCTGTTAAATATGACTTTCTGTTTTTTTTAGATACAGAAGAAACAACTGCTTTTCTCCACGTAGTTCCCCAGGCCTTTTTAATAAAAGAGTGCCTGTCTGTTAAATAAGTCTCAAAATCCGGACATTCGTCTTGTTCACCTAATACGCTTTTTATATCCTGTAGTAATGTATGTTTAGTTTTTTCAATGGCCCTGCTTTGAATAGCCTCTAATTCGAGCATAAAATTCTCCTTTGGAAAGTTTTCCTACATTTATTATAGGAAAGACCCCTGACAGAATCAAATACATGTTATTACTTTATTTTCAGCTCGATCAAGAACCTCTCTTTTCCCCGCTTTTGCTTATTTCTTAGCTATTTTTAACACAAAAAGCTCCTTTAAATAGGAGCTTTTTGATTATTTTTGATAATTCAGTCTATTTTAAACGTATATCAAGCATTTTTGTCGATCCCCTTTGAGTAAGGGATGGAAAGCTGTGAAAGTTTGGTTAACAATACATGCAAAACACCTGTAAATAAAAAAGCTAAGATCGTTGCGCCTGTGGCTAGCGGGTGAACGTACGTAAAATAGTAGGCAAATACAGCCCCCACTATGTAAGATACATACACATGAAGGTTAAAGCCTTTTGTATACCAGTACAGTTTATTTTGTTTTTCTAAAATAGCTGAAACGTCATAGTGTTTTCGGCGAATGATATAATAATCAACAAGAACAATCGCAATAATAGGAATAAATAAGACACCGATCATAAGCAAAAAGCTTTGAAAATTTGTCATCAACCACTCTTTTAATAAAGAACCTAGGACTGTGACAACTCCCGTAGTTAGTGCCGGTATCCAGAACCTCTGCTTTGGAAAAATAGATAAATAAGACATTGTCGCGCTATACAATACCATTACGTTGGTTGACAGCACCGATAAAAAAATTACGAGGGCAGCTACTAACCCTAACATCGGACTATATGCGCCAATTAAATTTACCGGGTCATACGTTTGCGTCATATTTCCGAGAATTGAAAAACCAGAAACCGTTGCGCCTAACCCCATCGCAATTAAAGTTGCGACGTTATACCCTAAATAAGTTCCCGCAATGCCCGTTTTTTCAGATTTACAGTTTCGGTTATAATCGCAAACAATAGGAATCCACGTAAAAGCTGTAGCTACTACAATATCAAAAGCTAACATCCCTGTAATACCAGGATTTTCGCTTGCTTTCATTTGAATTAATTTTGCTGCATCAAATTCAATAAACAAATAGCTAAACACCACGGTTGCTAAAATGACCATAAGCGTAGCTACTAATTTTTCCGTTGCTTCAATACCTTTATGTCCGTATATAGAAATAGCTACTACCAACACTTGAGTAAGAATTGTAAATAGATTGATATTGCTGTAACCGGTCAAAAAAGTAACGGCATGATTTAAACTTAGCCCTGCCATGTAAGCTTGAATCCATGCCCAGCCGATTAACGTAATAAGATTAACAGCAGCAGGAAGCATAGCACCTCTTTGTCCAAAAGCTGGTCTCATCAAAACCATGGTTGGAAGACCGGTGCGAGTTCCGATATTCCCCATCAGCACGAGCGGTATGGCGCCAACTAAAGAGCCAAGCACAATAATAAATAATGCCTTTAAAAAGGTCATATCGGGTACAAACAGCATTCCGGTAAAAACGGTCGTTACCACCACATTGGCTCCTATCCACATGGAAAATGTAGAGAAGAAGCCCATACTTCTTTTATTCATTGCAATCGGCTGCACATCATCATGGGCGAGACCACTTTTTGTTGTCATTCCTATTCCACCTTTCACTTTTATTGATACCAATTGGCTCGAGCTAGCTTGGAATTTGTATTTACATGTTTTGTTTCAGTAAAAGCAGCTAATCCTGATGGACCTAACTCCCGGCCAATGCCGCTTTCTTTAAAACCGCCCCACGCCGTTTCAATATGAGGCGTATGGTAGCCGTTGATCCAAATCGTTCCCGCTTGAAGATGTTCAGCAACTCGCTCTGCTTTCATTACATCATTCGTTAAAATTCCTGCAGCTAAACCAAATCTCGTGCCGTTGGCAAGTGCTATGGCTTCTTCTTCACTTGAAAAAGATTGAACGGTAATAACGGGACCAAATATTTCTTCTTGTACGACTTTCATATGCTGCTCCACATCGACGAGCACAGCCGGCTTTATATAGTTTCCACCTTCGCAGTCAATTAACGTTCCTCCTGTTAATAAATTCGCGCCTTCTTCTTGACCTAGCTTGATAAAATCCTGTATTTTGTTCAGATGCGCCTTGCTAATAACCGGACCCATTTCCGTTTCTTCTCTTGAGGGGTTACCAATTTTTATAGCAGCAACAGTCTCCGTAAGAGCAGAAAGAAACGGCTTATAAATAGATTCATGTACGAGTATACGCGATGAAGCTACACACACTTGCCCTTGGTTAAAAAACGACCCAAACATTGTCCAGTCTACTGCAATATCAATTTCACTGTCTTCGAAAATAAGAAGCGGAGATTTCCCTCCCAGTTCAAGCGAAACTCTTTTCATCTCTTTTGCGCACTGCTGATAAATACGTTTGCCTGTTTCTGATCCTCCTGTAAAAGAGACTTTGGCTACGTCTTTGTGTTCAACAAGGGCGCTTCCCACTTTACCGTCTCCTGTAAGTAAATTAAACACGCCTTCTGGTATACCAGCTTTTTCACATAGTGAAGCTAGCTTTAAAAAAGAAAGTGGCGTTAATTCTGACGGCTTAAACACTACTGTATTTCCAGCTGCTAAGGCAGGAGCCAGCTTCCACATACCAAGCAGCAAAGGGAAATTCCAAGGAACAATCAGCGCGCATACGCCGATAGGTTCTTGAATGATTTTACTGTTTGTATCGTCGAACATGTTCTTTGTCCACGGCTGGTTTTCTTCTATTAAATTTGCGTAATATCTTAAACAATTAATCGTATCTTCAATATCTAACTGCGCTTCTTTTATCGGTTTGCCAGTATTTAATGTTTCTGTTTCAGCGAATATACTCGCTTCATTTTCTAATAAATCTGCTAGTTTCTTAAGCACCTCTACACGCAGTGATTTATTTTTCTTCCATTCACTCTGTTCAAAAGCCTGCTTTGCTTTACCTACCGCTTCCTCTACTTGTTGAAACGACGAATCGAATACTTTCGCTATGATCTTATTGGTCGCTGGGTTGAGTATTTCTCTTTTACATGGTTTTGCTTGCTTCTTATCTACTGTTACATTTACTTGCTCGTTCATAGTCCAACACTCCCTATAGAAAACTCTTATACAAAAGTGGGAAGATCATAGTACCTTCCCACTTTTACCGCCTTGCTTATATTCAGTCGCGCGCTTGCACTAACAGCGCTGCTTCTTCTTTTGCTTTTTTTCTTAACGCGATAAGCGTGATAAATTCATAAACAATGTTCGAGGCCGCTGCTGCTGTAATTTGGCCATGGTCATAAGCTGGCAGTACTTCTACTAAATCAAACCCGACAAAATCAATATTTATTAACCCACGAACGAATTGAAGCGCATCGTCAATACTTGCACCCGATACTTCAGGCGTTCCTGTTCCCGGTGCGTAAACTGGATCTAAAAAGTCAATGTCAAACGACAAAAATACGGGTCCTTCTCCTACACGCTCATGAATAATTTCTAGCATTCTTTCAACGCCCAGTTTTTTATATTCATTTGTCGTATACAGAGCTAGACCTAAGTTCTTTGCATCTTCTAAATCTTCAATGCCGTACAGACCGCCTCGCATACCAATTTGAATCGAACGCGACACGTCAATTAGCCCTTCTTCAATTGCTCGTCTGAACACGGTACCGTGATTGTATTTTTGTTCAAAATAGCTATCCCACGTATCAGAATGAGCATCAAACTGTAAAAGCGCTACGGGTCCGTGTTTTTTCGCGATGGCACGAAGTTCACCGAGCGTCATCGAATGATCGCCGCCTAGTGAAATAGGAATAATTCCTTCATCCACAACCGGTGTTAACCCTTCTTCAATTTTTTTATATGTTTCTAAAATATATCCCGGAACCACTGCCAAATCGCCGTAGTCCACACCTGAAATGTAGTCAAAAATATTAATCTTTTGTTCTGGGTTATACGGGCGAAGCAAAATGGAGAAATCTCGAATAGCTTCCGGCCCAAAACGTGCTCCTGTTCGAAAAGATTGCCCTGAATCAAATGGAATACCCGTCACAATAAAATCCATATCTGCATTTACTTGTTCTACATACGGAAGTCTCATAAACGTTCGAGGTCCGCAAAAACGCGGAGATTCAAATGAATTTTTCGGCTGATATTTTGGCATGATTTATTCCTCCTAATGGGTTTCATTCATTAGCGCCGTATCATCATTTTAGATACTGACGCTTTTTATTTAGATACTTTTTATTAATGCAAAATGCATGCCAAATTTCATCACCCTATTTCGTGCAATTATGGACGATTTTCAATTCATAATAGAATCAAAACAAAAAAAACCGATTCAGTACTGAATCAGTTAATTCATTTTGAATTATATTTTCCTTATTTAATATTGTACTTTCGTAAACGTCTTACAACCGTAGGCTGACTGATTCCTAATGCATCTGCCATTTCATACGTCGTTTGACACTGGCGATAAGCACGAATCAGCCAGTTTTTCTCCACTTCTGCAAGTGCTTGCTGAAGCGTCATTCCCTGAGAGGTTAAAACATCTAGGGTCTCCCATTCTTCTTTTTCACTTCTGATCTTTTCTGCATGAAACGGGAGGTCTTGAGGCGAGATACTGTTTTCATCCGTTGTTAACACGAGGCGTTCAATCGTATTTTCTAGCTCGCGCACATTTCCAGGCCACGGATGTTCAACCAATTGATTTAATGCTTCTGCATGAAAAAATTTCTTCATTTTATATTTTTCATTTTGTTTATTTAACACATGATAAAGCAGTGCCGTGATGTCTTCTTTTCGCTCGCGAAGCGGAGGAATCGTAATCGGAATAACGTGCAGCCGATAAAATAAATCTTCGCGAAATGTTCCTTTTTTGACCATTTTCTCAAGCGGCTGATTTGTTGCTACAATCAGCCTGAAGTTTACGTGTTTGGCTCGTTCACTTCCAATTTTGGTGACTGTTTTTTCTTGCAGCACTTTTAACAGCTTCACTTGCATATCAACAGGGAGCTCTCCTATTTCATCTAAAAAAAGCGTACCGTTATGAGCTAATTCAAACTTTCCTATTTTCCCTTTTGTACTTGCACCTGTAAAAGAGCCTGCTTCGTATCCAAACATTTCAGATTCAAACAAACTAGCTGGAATGGCTCCGCAGTTGATTTCAATAAACGGCTCTTCTTTTCGTTCACTTCCATAGTGTAAAGCACGGGCAAAAGCCGTTTTACCAACACCCGATTCACCTAGCAACACAACCGTTGCATCGCTGTCTGCCACGCGATTAATAATGGACCATACCTTTTTCATCGATTCACTTCGTATGACCATATCATTTGACTGCTGTTCCCGAAGCTCTTCCACTTCCAGCTGATATGTTTTCATTTTCACTTCGAGCTGCTGATAATCTTCTTTTAAGCGCTGAAGCTCTGTTAAATCATGTGAAAAGCTGATTACTCTTTTCATACACTGATGTTCATCATACACGGGAATACCGGTTGCCATTACCACTTTGCCCGTTTCTGTTTTTTGCATCAGCTGTACTTCTTTCTTTTTCTTTAACACTTCAATCGTAACGGAAGGTGAAAATATCCCGCGGTCTTGCAATTCGTATACGGTTTGTCCCACTAACTCTGACACGTCATACCCGTATATATCACGGCAGTTTTGGCTTGCTCGTAAAATACACCCTTTTTCATCAGTGATAACGATATTGTCGTTAGAAGCATGCAAAATAGCTTCAAGCTCTCGTTCAATCATCTCAGTGCAGTACTCCTTTTTATTTAATCTGATTTTTCAAATATTTATACTTTCTATTTTATCAGTAAACTCGCTTATTCAATACAAAAAGCCCCTTTAATAGGAGCTTTTTGTTTAAGATAGCTGCTTCATTTTTTGTTTGAATAACGCTACTTTAATCATAAAATAAGTAATGTTTTCAGGTAATTCTTCTTTGATTGGTTTTAACTTTTCATCGCCTACTGAGGAAGCAGCTTCTAAAATAAGCTGTTCGTCCTCCTCTGAAAGAAAAGGTGACCAGTCAATTTCTTTTTCTTCTTCTGCGCATTTAAACAAATGATTTTCAATGGTAATGCCGCTCAATTCACGTTCAGCAGCAATTTCATCTAACGATTTTCCTTGCTGAAATAGCTCATACGTCATTAAGTGAGAGCCTTCTTTTGATGAAGCTCTTGCTTTTTTCGGAGCAGGTGCTGAAACTTCTCGTTTTCGGTCTGGATTTTCTTCACAAAACTGTTTGATTTCAGTAGTGAATCGTTCTCCGTATCGCTCTTGTTTTTGTTCTCCGACTCCTTTTACAGTGGCGAACTGTTCAAGCGTTACCGGAAGTTTTGAACACATATCATGAAGAGTATCGTCTGAAAAAATAACAAAAGGAGGCACGCCCGCTTCGTCTGCCAACTGCTTTCGAACGGAACGCAAATGAGCAAACAGCTCGTCGTCTTGGACAATTTGCTTCACTTCCATTTGTTCTTTTCTCATCACTTTTTCCGTACCAAGAAGCACGCCTTTTCCTTTGGCCGCTACGGATAAGGTAGGAAATGACCCTTGTCCTACTAAAATAAACTGCTCTGAAATCAAATACTCAATAAAATCGCTCACTTCTTTAGCCGACCGGTCGCTCATGACGCCGTACGTTTTCAGTTTATCAAAACCAAAATCAACTACTTTTTTATTTCGAGAACCTGTTAATACTTGAGCAATCATCATTTTACCGAAACGTTCGCCCATACGAATCATACAAGATAATACTTTTTGCGTATCGACCGTTACGTCTATTTCCACACGATCATCCGTACAGTTGCTGCAGCGCCCGCATTCATGCGCTTCACTTTCTCCAAAATAATGAAGAATATACGCTTGCAAGCAGCCTTCTGTATGACAGTAGTTCACCATACTTTGCAGCTTTTCAAGATCTTGAATCTGCTTTTTAGGATTCGACGTTGACTGTTCAATTAAAAAGCGCTGCACGCGAATATCTTGAGGTGAATAAAGCACGATACACTCACTTGGCAGCCCGTCACGACCAGCACGTCCTGCTTCTTGATAATAGCTTTCCATATTTTTCGGAAGCTGATAGTGCAGAACAAAGCGAATATTGGATTTATCGATCCCCATTCCGAAGGCAGAGGTAGCCACCATCACCTGCACATCATCTTGCAGAAAGCGGTTCTGCTCTTCATCACGGCTGTTCCCATTCATACCAGCATGGTATTTTGATACGTTAACTCCTGACTTTTGCAATCTAGCATGAAGCTCTTCAACATCTTTACGCGTAGCGGCATAGATGATTCCTGCTTCTTGGTCATTTTTACGGATATACTGCTCGATATAGCTGATTCGATCCTGACCTTTCACAACCGCAAACGATAAATTTTCACGTTCAAAGCCAGTCATCACCGTGTACTCTTCGTTAATATGAAGAGCTCGGCAAATATCTTCACGCACTTGAGGCGTCGCAGTAGCCGTCAGTCCCATCACAATCGGAGCATTAGACAGTTTGCTGATGAGTTCATTGATGCGCAAATAACTCGGTCTAAAATCATGGCCCCACTGTGAAATACAGTGCGCTTCATCTACCGCTACAAGCGGGATAGGAAGCATTTGAAGCTGTTCTAAAAACTGCGGAGACTCCAGTCGTTCCGGTGCTACATAAAGCAACTTATATTCACCAAGCGCTACTTCTTCCAAGCGCTGCTGCACCTCTGTGTGCGTCAGCGAGCTGTTGATATACGTGGCTGAAATACCAGCAGCGTTCAGCGTGTCGACTTGGTCTTTCATCAAAGAAATCAACGGAGAAATAACCAGGGTCGTACCTTCTAAAAGCAAGGAAGGAATCTGATAACAAAGCGATTTCCCTCCTCCTGTCGGCATAATACAAGCGGTATTGTGCCCTTCTAAAACATAACGAATTGACTCTTCCTGTCCTTTTCGAAACGAATCATAGCCAAAATATGACTGTAAATGTGTTAAAGCTTGTTCAAATTGCAAAATTGCGTCCTCCTTTAAAATAAGTAGAAATAGTAGTTGAGGGATTCATTAGAAGAAATTGAGACGTAGGGTTTTATTTTATCAAACCTTGGAGGAAGTTGCACAGAATTCGTTGAATTTAAGGATATAGAAAAATGATAAGCGAAAAGCCCTCAATTTATAACTCTCTTTCCTATCACAAACAGGCTTTTTATGTATGTCAGGACTCCTTTCCTAAAAATCTTTCCCCATTCCATTCTTTTTTCCTGTATACTTAAGAATAGGAAAGAGGTGCTTATCACGAGACATCCTGTAGAAACAATTTATTATTTAGAAAATCCACAGCGTAATGTTTCAACATATGCTTCCACAACTCAGTTAACGGTTGAGTCTGTTGTGAAAGATGTGTTTGGTGTTGCTTGCGTAGCAGATATTAAAATTATGCTTCAATATAATAAAGAATTCCGCAAAAGTATCAGTCAATTACACAATGCAATGGACGATGATCTTACGTTAGAAATGGTTTTTCGAGTTGCTTCAAAAGAAGATTTGCTTCGATTTAAAAAAAATTTACTTGAAAGTAGTTTAGATGACGCAGAAACATCAATAGACTGTCCATTCAGCGCAACCATTCAATTACAAGATGGTCGATATACATGGAACGAGTCTACTTCTGTTTATGAAAAACAAAAAGAACGTCTTTCATCTTAAATTTCTCTATTTTTATGTATGCAAAAAGCCTGGATCTTAGCTGTTTAAGATCTAGGCTTTTTGCAGTTTGTACTATACTTTAAAAGGTCAAAAAAAAAACGATGCAGGAAAAAGGCTAACTAAAGCTTCTTCCTGCTTATCCTTCACCAGATTCTCCTTAAAAACAAAAGCGTTTTTCCTTCTTCTATATTAGGCTTTTTAACTCAATTTCATGAAATAGGTTTTATCTCTTCCAATAACGTGTATACACAAACCAAGGAGATAAGTTACTTAAGCTTCTCTTCATTACTCAACGTATTCGAGAAAGTTGTCTATCATACAAGGAGGTTTTTGGAAATGGTAAATGTAAAAGTAGTTGAAAATGGCGTACAGGCAAAAGATACAATTGAACAATTTTTGCGTGAAGGATTTACAAAAGACGAAGTTTATTTACTTGCACACCATCAAGATCGCTCCGAGGATTTAACAGCTGCAACAAATACAAACAATATCGGTCTTTCTGAACAAGGTGTTTTTGATGCGATTGCGAATGTATTTCGTTCTCGAGGAGACGAGCTTCGTGCCAAAATGCGTTCATTAGGATTATCACAGCCGGAAGCTGAACGCTATGAAGAAGAATTAGACCACGGTAAAGTAATCGTCGTTGCATCAAAAGTTGCTTAATAAAAAAGCCCTACAGCAGGGCTTTTTTATTTTGCCTTCCTCCCTTCTTACCTTTTCATTAAAGCAGTCATTCAGACATATGATTATGAAGATAAGAGTTACTGTGAGGAGTGATATATTTGATTATAGGAATTGAGTACACAAAACGTGTGAAAAATGGATTAGTCGTTAAAAATATTCCTTACAAGATACACGATAAACCTTGTGGTGAAGGCTGCTGTAAAAATGATAAAACGATAGGCATCAGAGACAAATTAAGGGTTAATTGGCTGTTGAATGTTTTTATGCCTAGCAAAAATATAACAGTATTTGATTATAAATATTGGTCAGAGGAATTAACTTCTTTATGGAGAGAGCATAGGAGAAAAACGATATAATACACCTGCTAAAAAAACTCCTTGATAAGCAAGGAGTTTTTTTCTATTTACTTCATTTTCTAGAACCAGCATATTTATTACGCATTGCCGCAATTTTTATAACTTTAAATTTGGTGATAGTAAATGTACTGTCATCATTATAAGTTACTGCGTGAGAGGCTTTTTCTTCCACTCATCATAATCAATTTGATATGTAACATTTCTTAGCTGTGTTTATACTTTTCTGCTGAAGGCAATAATGAAGATGCATAAACTATATAAAGGGTGAAAAGTTATGATTAACGTCATTGAGACACTACTTGATTATATAAAAAACTCTTCTACAGATGATTCGCCCCCTCCCCCACATATTGGTGAGGCTATGGGATGCTGGTTATATTTCACTGCTTTAGCGGAAGAAATACCTGCCTTAGAAACCTGTCTTAATACAACAACTAACAGCGAACTGCTTAAGCTTACTCAAGACTCAAAAAACCTGGCTGAATCTCAGATTGATACACTAAAAAAATTAATGGTTAAAGAAGGAATTATGCTTCCTGAAATACCGGCTACCAAGCCGAAATCCGACCCTAACAGCATTCCATTAGGAGCAAAAGCAACGGATTCTGAAATTGCTAACTTAATATCTGTAAAAATTGCTTCTAATATCGTCATGTGCAGCACGAATATGGGACAGTCTATTAGAACCGATATTGGATTGATGTGGCTAAAATTCCACACTGAAAAGGTTATATTAGGATCAAAAGTGAAAAGTCTGATGCAGCAAAAAGGCTGGCTTAAAATTCCGCCTTACTACTATTCACCTGGAGCACCTCATAACTAATTGAAGTGTTTTAAGGTAAGCAGCATAGATAACCTTACATCTAACACATTTAACGAGGTGCTTGAATATGGATTTCCCTACAATTCATACAAATTTTTGGGACGCAGTCATTGGTGTTCCTGTCGTATTAATCGTGACACAGCTGATCAAATGGCTTTTCCATCCTAAAAAGCAGTACGTTCCGACTATTGCTTTAGCTGTTGGCGTGCTTTTTTCAGTATTTATCAGTCATCCTCATCATATTATTGCCGGGTTGTTTATGGGATATTTTTATGGATACGCCGCAATTGGCAGCTATGCCGGTCTTAAAACAACGTGGAGAACGATTAGAAAAGATACGTCTCCTTATTCATCAGACTAAAAAACCAGCGAAATATTCGCTGGTTTTAATCTTCACTGCTTATTTCTTCTGCTCCTAGCTCTTTGGCTAAATGAACAACCGATTGATTGATTTTCCATACGTAATAAATGTTATGCAGCAGCTGAAGATGCTGTAAATTTCTTGATTGAACGGACGTATCAAAATAATCTAAAGATTGTTCAATCTTTTGTCTTACATCTTCAAGCGTGTATACATACGTTCCTCGCTCTCCTCGCAACGCTTTTTCAAGCTGAGTGAAGTTACTTGCTACTTTCTCTTCCACTTCCTTTACTACGCCATGAAATTCTGCTTCCTTATAAAAAGCCTCGGTTCTAGTAGAAGATGCTACCAAATGCTTGGCGTAATAATTAATAGCGGTAAAAACGGTCAAAAATTGCTGAAGGCGTGAACGGCCAACGAAACCTTTGATAATAGGATCTGAATCGACATGAAGCTGTTTTAGCTTTTTTTCTAATTCCATTCCTTTATCAGCTAAATTGGCAAACGCATACTGCTTCGTAAAACGATGCAAATAAGTGTGAACAAATTCTTTTAAAGCCGCTACGTATTCTACTGAGGTGTCGGTTATTTTATCTCTTGTTCTTTTAGGAAACACAAGAGCAGATACGGCTAAACCGATTCCAACTCCTACAACTGTATCTAATACGCGAGCTAGTAACAAACTCTCTGAAATCCCTCCAAGAAGCATGTCATACATAAAGGCCAGCATCATCGTAATCCAAAAGCTCATAAACGAATACGTAATAGGAAAGAAATAAAAAGCCATAAACACACAGATAAAAAGCAGCGTTATTTCAAGTATTCCGGGTGAGACAAAGCTTGCGACAACAAAGCCAACAGCTGCCCCTAAAAGCGTTCCTACGCTTCGCTGCACGGCTTTTACAAACGTACTTCCTATCGTTTCTGTACCAAGAAGCACTAAATAGCCTGCTAACAGCGCCCAATATTGATGCGATGGAGATAAAAAAGAGCCAAATATTAATGTCGCAACAGCAGTGATGACCGCTTGAATAGACTTTTTCGTAGATGGTTTTAATCCTTTTTCTTCATCATTGTCCTCTTCGTCTTCTTTTTCTTCCGCTTCTTTTTGAGGCTGTTTTTCTTGTTTCACAATTGCCTGCTGCAGCTCATAGGCTTCATCAATCACGTGATTTGATATCGTTTCGATACGGCGGATTAAGTAAAGCCAATCTTTATACCTTTTATCTTGAGGTTCGAGTTCACTTAATTTTTGGCGCAGCTCTTGCAGATGCTGAGCTGCATCCGTTAAGGAATGAGTAGGATTTTCATTTAATACCTCTGCTTCGCGAATCGATTCCACTAGCTTTAACAGCAGCTGCTGAATATCAAAATGATTAAATGCCTTTAATTCACTGAGCTTTCGAATCGCCGGGGAATATGTCTGGAGCAGCATAACTGTATCAAATACATAAAGGCGCATCTGTTCAGCTGTTACGCCAGGCCATATGTCGTGGGGATCTGTATTTCCAAGCTCTTCTGATACTACACGGGCATACTCGGCCAGTTTTTTAATATTGCGGTTATATTGTTTGATTTGAGCCGGTTCAATTCTTTTCTTTTGAATTAACTCAATAATTAAATCAAGCACTAAATTCACTTGAATATGAAATGATTTCATTGAAGACCTCAGCACGTTGGCAGGCCGGTCTTTAAAGATAACAAAATTATAAATAAATGCACAGCATGCTCCTACTATAACGCCAGCTAACAGCCACGGGAGCTGAGAAAATGTGACGTGTAAAATAGAAGCAAAATAAAACGACATAAAGGCTACCATCGACAGGGAAAAATAGCGAATACCAAATCTCTGTAAATAAAAAGACAAAAACACCAACAGAACGAGAAAAATATTTTCTGCTTGTCCATATCGTGATAAAAACGAGCCAATTCCGAGAGAAACGGCGCTGGAAAGCGCTACTAAGCCTGTTGTCACTTTTTTTGCTTTTGTTGTTTCATCATTCACAACCAATATACCCATCAGGCCGATTACGCCTGCTAAAATAGCAGCGGTAATTTGTGAGCTTCCCGCTGCTTTTAATACAATCAGCATAATAACGACCGCTGTAATGACGCTGATCGTAGCTTTGGAAGCCGTTTTGAGCCTTTTTCGTCCAGGGTCTGCAGCAACTAAGCGGCTAAACCAATATGAAAAAATAAACACCCTCTCCTTTCGTGCTGTAGAGTTCTTTGTAGAAAGAGTAATATTATTACTTATACCCTTTTTTATTCTTTTCTATCGTATGTAAGCACGTTTTTACACTATAACATTGTGAAGGACTAAAGAGCTAAACAAATGCTTAAAAACACATCTGTTTTCTATCAGATGTGTTTTTAAGCATTAATCAGTACTTACAATGTAAGAGAAGAAATTTCCCACCCGTTTGTTAATGGATTTCTCTTTAAAGTAAAAACCATCGTGGTCTTTTGAGCCCCTTTATCTTCGTAATAAATAAGGCACTCTACGGCGATTTTCTCTTTTGTTTTATACTTTTTTGCATGAAATAAGTCCGTTTTATAATAAATAGTGGAGATACTATGCAGTTTTGCCCATAGCTTATGCTCTTGCTTCACGCGCAAAACCGGCTGCATTAAGGCATCGTCATCTTGCTTTAATCCTGTTAAAAACATATTTACGACTTCTGCCGGCTCAGCTTTCAATGCATATTCATCAAGCTTTCCTCCTGCTTTTAATACCATTAACTGATGACCTGGATCCACATTTTGAGACTTGTGAGTCGTACTTCCTGCAAAGTGAATGCAAAAATGACCGGGGAATCCATTGTCAAGCGCACCGGCTCCGTGAGGCATTCCGTTCATGGAAGCGGCAAGCATTTGGCCTTTAAACGGAATGAGAACAGCTCTTCGGTTCCAGCTCCATTTCCCATTATATAAGTGCTTCATTACTTTCGTATCTTGACGTGTAAGCGGCTGAACATCTGCATGGTGTGAGCCTGCTCTTCGCTGCACGTAAAAGTAAAAGCCGGTTTCTACATCGATCACTTTAAATTTTTTCCCCTTCGGCAGTAAGCTTTCTACACGTTTCCACTTTAATACTTTTCCTGTGTCACTTACCGGAAAATACGTAAGGTTTTCTTCTGCTTTCATCTTTTGGGGATGCACAAAAAAACTAATAAGCATAAAGACTAAAATCATTAATTTTGTCATTGTCTACCCTCATTACCTTGTAGTTTCTCTATGTAATATGCGAAAGTACACAGACAATTATAAATAGAAATTTTTACACGCTAAGCTCATGGAAAATAATACAAAAAAGAGCTTGTGAATCCTATACATTAAACGGTTCATTTTATTCATACTAACAGGTGAAAGCGAGGTATATGATATGAATTTCACTTGGATGGTTGGACTTTTAATGCTCATTCAACCTCTTTCTACACAAGACCACCTATCTATTACTCATGACGGTAAACCAATTGAACGGATTGAACGGGATAAAGTGGCCGTGCCTCTTCTTCCTGTACCTATGGTTGATCATGATCGATACAATCTTCTTCTAGAAGAATTGGATAAAAAAACATATAGAGAGCCCATAAATGCCCGCATTGATAAAAGCGGACAAATTGTTCCTGAGCAAGCGGGTGTCAAACTATATCATAAAGATTTTGCGGAGAAATTTTATACTTATTTTTTTAACGGCGGTACGTCAACATTAGAAATCCCGACGCTTCCTGTTCCGCCTCGCGTAGATAAAGAGCTGCTTGCAACGATTCGAATTAAGCAAATCGGTCATTATCATACGGTATTTAACCCTCATAATAAAAATCGTTCTCACAATATTTCTCTTGCAGCTGAATCACTAGACAGCAGCGTTATATTTCCTGGGGAAGTTTTCTCTTTTAATCAAACCGTCGGAAAAAGAACGGCAGCAAAAGGGTATATGCGTGCGCCAATCATTGTAAAAGGAGAGTATTCTGAAGGAGTTGGAGGAGGAATTTGCCAAGTTTCTTCTACTTTATTTAACGCCGTCGATAACGCTGGCCTAACGATTACACAGCGTTACTCACACAGCCGCAGTGTTTCCTACGTACCTCCTGGACGAGACGCTACCGTCAGCTGGTATGGACCTGACTTTCATTTTAAAAATACGTATAGTGATCCTTTGTTGATTCGAGCGCAGGTGCACGGGGGAGTCGTAAGCGTGGCCGTTTACTCTACTGATGCGATTGAATATAAGCCTCGCCGCGTGCCTTGGGCTTCTATTGATCAATTGCCGAAAGAGAAAAAAATTGAATCGCATGTTGATACTGAGCCTGCCGATTAATCATCTCTTCCAGCATTTTATAATGAACACAAAAAAGCCTAAAGGGTATCCTTTAGGCTATTCAGTGATATAATTAGCAGCCGTAGCCGCCACCATAACCACCGCTATAACAACTACATCCGATAATTACTAATAGAATAAATAATACAACTAATAAAGCGAAACCAGAACCAAATCCACATCCAGCATTAGACATACAAGCACTCCCTTTCAACGTAATTTTCTGTTGCTAAAACAAAGAAGGTTCAAACATGGGGTGTTTCTCATGGATAGCTTATTGTATGTCTGCCTAGACGTTTTGGTTTGCTGTTCTGCTCATTTTTTAAAAATTGGGCTTGTTTTCGTCTTTACAGCTCAGAAAATGTAATTCCGTAAAAGTAAAGCTCATTTCCACTCTTCCTTTAAAATTGCGTAATAATATTCATCCCACCATCCTTTTTCAGTTGGAATACATTTTTTAAAATACCCTTCTCTTCTCATCCCGATCTTCTCCATAACACGATAAGAAGACGTATTCTCAGGTTGACAAGTAGCAATAATCCGATGCAGTTTCATTGTGTTAAAGCTATAGTCCACTATTGCTTTTGCCGCTTCTGAAGCATATCCTTTCTGATGATAGAGAGAATTAAATACCCAGCCAATTTCATAAGTATGGTCCCCAAAATAGTTAAAAAAGACGATATGACCAATTAGAATTTTTTCGTTTTTTAATACAACTGGAAAATTTTTAGCATTTTCTTTTATATTTTCATTTACAAATTTCTTCGCATCATCCTTACTAAACATACCTT
The DNA here is from genome assembly GCF_042787735.1 of Priestia sp. YIM B13490. Lineage (NCBI taxonomy): Bacteria > Bacillati > Bacillota > Bacilli > Caryophanales > Bacillaceae > Priestia > Priestia sp. YIM B13490. The sequence goes on along the minus strand of NZ_JBHZOT010000003.1, from coordinate 423,479 downwards.
CTGGTATGTACTTCATGACATTAGCATCAGATGTATATGCGTAGACATCTTGCCAATCTTCATATTTAAATTTGCGTATTAGTAATCTGTCAGTCTCAATGTTCATGTGGTTCTTCCCTATCTCAAAGCTATCTTTCTATACGCTTGTTTCGATAGTGAAGATATAAAAACCTCTTTGCACCAAGTTACTATTGCTTTTGCTGACGCTTCTTTAAAACAAGATAAAGTGACTCTGCGAAAAAGAAAAACAAAAAAGAAAAAAGGACAAATAATTCGGCCACTTCCATTACACGAAACGGGCTTAAAGCATTGTATAGTGCCTGCAGTACGTTCGTTCCTTGAAAAAGATCAATTCCTACAGAAAGAGCGATCACAGATCCAAATAGCAGCAGGCTAACCCCAATAATTTTCATCATTTTCCCTCCTCACCTAAACATTACTTACCTCATAGGGTCGTCATTTTCATTTACCGTCATGCAAAAGATATTTTGTTAAAAATTACATAATTATACGGTTTTTGGTCAAATTAATAAAAACTATAGTAAGGGTGTTTTCATTTATGCCTTCGTTCTTTAAAAATCAACAATCTAAAAATAAACTTCCACCTCAGTCAGATCAAACAAGTAGCGAACAAACAGCTTCTTCTCTTAAGAATCTGCTGTCTGAGAACCTTACCCTCATTAAAGAGAAAACTGGAAACAGCTCAGATATTGTGATTCGTCATTTTAAAATAGGCGTCAATAACAGCTTGGCTGCTGCTATCGTCTACATAGAAGGGATTGTAGATAATCAGGCTATTCAAGATTACTTACTGCAGTCTCTTATGAAAGATAATCAAAAAAATGACCTAAACGATCAAAACGCATTAGAGTTAATTTCCGAAGACATCGTAACAATCGGCAACGTATCGTTTGCAGACAACTGGAATGATTTACTTTCTTCTTTGATGTCAGGAGACAGCCTTCTTATTGTCGACGGCATAAACCGCGTACTCAGCGTGAGTACACAAGGCGGTGAAAAGCGTGCCATTGCAGAATCTACTACCCAAATGGTAGTGCGGGGACCAAAAGGTGCCTTTACTGAGTCTATTGGCACAAACTTAGCCATGGTGCGCCGAATTATTAAAACACCTGACTTATGGCTAGAGTCGATGAAGATTGGCCGGGTAACTAAAACGGATGTCACTCTTATGTATATTCATGGCATCGCAAACGATAAAGTTGTAAAAGAAATTCGAAAGCGATTAAAAAACATTGATATTGATAGTATTTTGGAATCAGGTTATGTTGAGCAGCTAATTGAAGATCAAACGGTCACTCCTTTTCCAACTATTTATAATACAGAAAGACCTGACGTGGTGGCAGGTAACCTTTTGGAAGGAAGAATTGCTATTTTTGTGGATGGAACTCCTTTTGTACTTATTGCTCCAGCGTTGTTCATTCAATTTTTCCAATCGGCTGAAGATTACTACGCACGCTTTGATATTGCGACGTCCATTCGTCTTTTGCGGGTGTTTATGTTTATGATTTCACTTATCGCTCCTGCTACGTATGTGGCGGTTACGACATTTCATCAAGAGATGGTACCCACGACGCTTATTGTAGCTCTTGCGGCACAGCGAGAATCCGTTCCATTTCCCGCGTTTGTGGAAGCTTTTTTTATGGAAGTCACCTTTGAAATTTTGCGTGAAGCAGGGATTCGTTTACCAAAAGCTATCGGCTCTGCCGTATCGATCGTCGGAGCTCTTGTTATTGGGCAAGCAGCGGTTCAAGCAGGGATCGTCTCACCAGCTATGGTTATTATCGTATCGATTACAGCTATTGCTAGCTTTGCAACGCCGTCTTTCGATATGGCTATTTCAGCGCGATTAATTCGTTTTTTATTTATACTAGGAGCGGCTACATTCGGTTTCTATGGCATTATCCTTATTCTTTTAATGGGGGTTGGACATCTGTGCAGCTTACGTTCATTTGGTGTTCCCTACATGACGCCATTAGCACCCTTTATTCCTGCAAGCAATGAAGATACCTTGCTGCGGTTACCTTGGTGGACGATGAGAAGAAGACCTAAATTAATTAGTGATAACAAAGTTCGTCAAAGCAAACATCAAAAGCCTGAGCCTCCTTCTTCAAGAGGTATGGTTAACCAGGAAATGGAAGAAGATGATCAAAATGAAACGTAAAAGTTTATTTTTACTGGTAATGACCATAATGATGGTATTGCTTACTAGCTGCTGGAGTAAAAAAGAGTTAACGGATCTTGCGTTTGTATCGGCAATGGGCATTGACAAAACGAAAGATGGGCGGTATGAGCTTACCTTTCAAATTATTAACCCAGGAAACGTAGCTGGCTTACAGGGGGGCGGCGGCACCCAAAGTCCGCCTGTTACGATCTATGCTGCTTCCGGTGATAATTTAGTTGAAGCAAGCAGACGCGCTTCGGCTAGAATTTCCCGAAGACTTTATTATGCCCATACAAACTTAATCGTGATCGGAGAAAAACTAGCGCGTGAAGAAGGAATTAACATTCTTATTGATTCTATTGATCGCGATCCTGAATTTCGAATTACGACTTCCTTAGTAATCGCAAACCAGTCAAGTGCTGCTGATTTGGTAAAAGCACTAACGCCTGTCGATAAAATTCCAGCAAACAAAATTATGAAAACGCTGGAGTTCACTCAAAGAAAATGGGGAGAAAACCTAAAGGTTTCCTTTCAAGAAGTGATGAGATCTCTCGAATCTCCAGGAGGAGAAGCACTAGTCTCGGGTTTTCGTTTAGTTGGAAATCCTCAACAAGCAGAAAAATTAGATAACCTCCAGCAAAGCGCACCAGAAGCTACCCTTCGTGCTTCTGGCATTGCTGTTTTTAAAAATGGAAAGTTAATCGACTGGTTGTACAATAGTCCAGCTAGAGGCAGCGTTTGGATTCTTGATAAAATACAAGGAACCGATATTAATGTAGATTGGAAAGGAAAAAAAGAAGCGCTTGCCTATCAAACAGTTCGTCAAAAAACGGATGTATCTGTAAAAATGATAAAAGGAAAACCTTATGCGTCCGTTCACACTCGCGTAGAAGGCGATCTTGGAGAAGTGGAGGTCCCTGTTGATACACGTCAACCTGCTGTCATCAAAAAAATGGAAAAAGCAGCAGGTAAAGAAATAAAAAAAGAATTACAAACAGCTATTAAACAAGCTCAGACAGACAAAGTTGACATCTTCGGGTTTGGAGAAGCGCTGGAACGCACGCGGCCTAATCAATGGGAAAAACTCAAATCAGAATGGGATGACGTTTATTTTCCAAAATTAAATGTAGACGTTACGGTAGAAGCTTACATTCACCGAACAGGTCTGCGCAATAAATCATTTCTCTCTAGCCTAAAAGAAAAACAAAACTGAGGTCAGGAGGTTCTGGCTATATGGAAAAAGCAAAAATTAGCGCCACTCAATTATTTATTCTCATGGTTTTATTCGAGCTGGGAAGTGCTTTATTAGTTCCTCTTGCAATGCGAGCGAAGCAAGATGCATGGCTAGCTATTTTAATTGGAATGCTGTGCAGCTTTTTTTTCTTCTTAGTCTATCATAAGCTCTATTCCTACTATCCGGACCTCCTGCCTACAGAATATATGCAGAAAATTTTAGGGAAGGCACTTGGAACACTTCTTGCATTCATATATATTGTCTATTTTTTATACGATGCATCACGAGTTCTAAGAGATTTCGGAGAGATGCTTCTTACTTTTGCCTATCCCGATACGCCTTTATTTATTGCTAATGCCTTGTTGATGCTGGTCATTATCTATATAACTCGAAAAGGTATTGAAGCGATAGCCAGATCAGGAGAGCTTCTGTTTATTTTCATGTATTTTCTAGCTGTTGCAGGCTTCATCTTGATTATTAGCTCGGGATTAATTGATTTTAAGAACTTACAGCCGGTATTAAAAGAAGGAATACTTCCTGTGGCCAAAGTTGCTTTAACTGAAACGCTGTATTTCCCTTTCACAGAAGCTATTGTATTTACCATGCTTCTTCCTTATTTAAGCAACCCCAAAAAAGCAAGTGTCACCATGCTATGCGCAACGGGATTAAGCGGAATTAATTTAATTATTACGATGATCATTAACATTAGCGTGCTTGGGGTTGATTTGACGACAAGATCACAGTTCCCTCTTCTTAGTACTGTTCAAACGATTCAAGTAGCTGATTTTTTAGAGCGTCTCGATGTATTTTTTATGTTTGCTATGGTTATTGGGATTTATTTTAAAGTTAGCATCTTGTTTTATGCCTCTATCATAGGTACAGCTACTTTATTTAAAATTAAATCTCCTTCCCGTCTAGTGTATCCTTTAGGCATCATTGTGTTGTTTTTGTCGATTACAATCGCTAGTAATTTTCAAGAACATCTTTATGAAGGGCTACACGTAGCGAGATTTCTTTTACATATGCCTCTTTTTGCTATCGTACCTATACTGCTTTTGATTATCGCCTTTTTGAAAAATAGGAAGAAGCAGCACAGATAGTATATCTCTAATAAATAGAAAAAATAGCGTTAAAATTATCGAGGTGATGTTCGTGTATATATGGTTTTATGATCATTTTATTAATACCATCTTATTTCCGCTTACTTGTATCATGCTAGTGTGCCTATCATTAGGGCTGTATGCATACTTTAAGCTGAAAAAAATGAAAAGTTGATACTAGATGGCTATTTCCCTCATTCAAAACAAGAAAGATACCACAAGATAAAAAGCAACTGTTATTCCCGCTGCAATTAGAGCGGGCTTTAATTTATACTTGGCATATTCAATAACAGATAAATCTAATATTTTGGCGATGGTATTCGTATCGTCGCTTAAAGGCGAAGAAAACGCTCCAAATGAACCGCTTGCAAATACGGCACCGATAATCAACGGCAAAGAAAGATCTGCAGAACTTGCAAGCGATACGCCAAGCGGCATTAAAATTCCCCACGTCCCCCAAGCAGACCCGATAAAGTAAGAAATAGCAGCTCCAAACACAAACATAAAAGGAGTGACAAACATTTGAGGAATCCACTTAGAATGTGCCGTCACGAAATTGGAAAAACCCAAGTCTTCTGTAACAGCGGATAATCCCCATACTACCGATAACAGCAGAATAACGGACATTAAGTCATTGCCTCCTGTGATAAAACCATTAAGCAAATTCTGTAATGTAAAGCGCTGAAACAAGAAAAAAATGAGGGTAATTAACGTAGTCATAATTAAAGCTACTACCATCGCTTCTAGCACGTCTGCTTTAATAAATGCTTCAAAAAAGGTGTGACTCTTATGATGTCCACTCCACCATGTTAAAAGTAAGGTGAGTGAAATCACGACAAGTAAAGGCACTAACAGATTCCAAGGCTTGGAAGGCAAATCCTTCGATACGCAAGGATGACAATCATGCCAATCTTTTTCGTCTTCTTCCTCAAGCTTCATAGGAGCTGTAGATGTTGAATGATGAAAAAAGCTTAAATAAATCCCTACTAAAATAATCACAATCGAAAAAAAATTATAAGGAATGCTTTGAATAAACAAAGAATAAGCGTCTTGTTTTATACCTTGATGATCAATCGCCATTTGAATGATGGATACCATATATCCTACAAATGCCGTTGCCACAGGAATTAAGACGATAACAGGAGTAGCAGTTGTTTCAATAACGAACCCTAGCTCTGCTGTCGTCATTTTCACTTTTTTCAGCAGCGCTCTCATGATGGGCGCGATTGTAACAAAACGAAATGTGGGAGCACTGAATGTTCCAATGGTTGAAACATAGGTTAAAATAAGGGCTTTTTTTCTTGTATCAATTCTTTCAGCAGCTGTTTCCACAAAACCTTTAACTCCTCCAGCCATCTTAATCATTCCGATGAGCCCTGAAAACGCGTATAAAAAGACGACGATTTCTATATTACTTTTATTTCTAAGAGCTTGTACAACGTAGTGAAGTAGCTTTTCAACACCTCCGATAATCGAATGGTCAATCAAATAAGCGCCTACTAATAAGCCTAAAAACAACCCTGGCAGCACTTGTTTCGTGAAAATAGCTATGGGAATAACAATTAAAAACGGTATAATTGAAAACCAACTAGATTCCATAGGACTCTCCCCTATCTTAAACACCATATTAGATGTCTTCACGTATCGTTCATTAGCTTTTAATGTAACCCCAATATTATGTGTATATTCACGAAAGCAACACGTATAGACAGTGCTGTTTTAATAAAATATTTCTGATTACAAACAGTATAATAAAACTCTTTATTTCTACAAAAAAAAAGCAGTTTGCACATGCAAACTGCTTTTGAAAAGAAGCGGAAGACGAGGTTCGAACTCGCGACCCCCACCTTGGCAAGGTGGTGTTCTACCACTGAACTACTTCCGCGCGTATATGAAAGTAAAGATGCGGGTGAAGGGACTTGAACCCCCACGTCGTAAGACACTAGATCCTAAGTCTAGCGCGTCTGCCAATTCCGCCACACCCGCGTGTGAATTAAAAAATAACTCCAAAATGGCAGGGGCAGTAGGAATCGAACCCACACTGACGGTTTTGGAGACCGTAGTTCTACCTTTAAACTATGCCCCTAGAAATGATTTCTTCAAAAGAACCTCGTTTATCAACGACGCTATATCATAATAAAACATATATGGAATTTCGTCAATAGGTCTTTTGATGAATCATAACTAGTACTAGGGGTTTCAAAAAAACTGTGAGGCATATCACAGTTTTTTACACATTCCCTTCACCAGCTGCAGTCCTCTTTAATCTCCGCTATTTGTTTTTAAAGACTCTGCTGTAACACAGTACTATACAAAATGTCTCCAAAATCGTGTAAAGACCGAAAGAATATGTAGGAGTGCAGATTTTACGGGAGGCACGTTTTTTTGAGAATCCGTATTAACATCCACAGGTTCTCCCTCATTCCCCACAAGCGTACTGTGAGAAATTTTAGTTTCAATAGCTCCTGTTAACTCGGCTGCAAATTCTTCACTATCTATCATAACCATGGATTCAGTATTTAAAAATGCAGAGCGTGAATCTAAGTTAAAAGAACCAACTGCACTTAAACGCTGATCATAAACAACAGATTTCCCGTGAATTGAATAGGGCTTTTGATATTCATAAAGCTTCGAACCAGCTTTTATAACGCGATTCTTCACTCCCAAGTATGCAGAAAAAGCCATAGCATTTGGAGTGGATGTAATAGAATTAGTTAAAATAATTCTTTGCACTTTTGGTTTTACTTGCTTATCTATATACTGTTCCATTTCTTTTGTTGGTACGATATAAGGGCTTTGAACAACAATGGATTTTTCAGCTTGCTGGGAAAGCTTAATAAATGTTTTCCATATAAAAGGGCTTTTATTTATTCGTTGAATAGGATTTGTAATAAAAGAAATCTTTCTTGTAGGCATCGTTGCTTCTCTCCATACAATATAAGGATGGACAAAAGGTTCGTTTACTTTTTTGGCCTCTTCGTATTGATCTATCAATAATTTTTTTCCTGAAAGACCGCGAAATTGTTTAGTTTTCTTGGGCTTTGGAAAAGCTTTTCGTGTATACGGATGATTCCATAATTTTTCTATATACTTCTCCATTGAGAGAATGACACTATGACTTTCTTGCTTTGTGTTATAAATCAGTACATCACGGTCATAGACAAAATTTTTATTTGGTTGACTAGCCAAGTATTTATCTCCAATATTTCGTCCTCCACTAATACCTAATTGGCCATCGACTACTATTATTTTATCGTGAAGACGGTTATGCCATGTCCAAGGTTTAAAAATAGTAAAGGGCTCATAGTACTTTAATTCAATATTATTGTGGAAAGCTAGAGCATAAAGAACATTTTTCCTCTTGCCTTTTAACCCATGAGCGATCCCATCTAACAACACGCGAATATGTATACCTCGATCCGCAGCTTCGAATAAAGCACCCATAAGTAAATCCGAAGAACGGCCTTTACCGATGGAAAAGTATGCAATATCAATTGTATGCCTCGCTTCTTGAATCATCTGCATCCGAACAAGCCCTGAAAAATAACCATTTTCTAAAAGCATAACTCGATCTGTGGATTCTTTCTTCCCGTAAAAATTCTCAGTATTCATTACTTTTAAGTCTTTTCCCTTGTGTAAAGGGACATAAAACAGTACCACTGCAGTTACGAATACATATATGAAGTACAATACGACAATCATTATTAGTATGTTTATTAGCATATTTCCTGTCACAATCCCTTTCCATTCTTATCGTTCTGTTTTTATTAGGATTCTTACTTTTTTAACTTCTATACCTTTTAAAATAAGAATGGAATGATGGATTATTTGTTACACCACTGTTGATTTCCGTGCCAGTCTTCGCCTTTCCCTCCAAACAACAGCTAGAAGCAATTATATACACGAAACCTACGTTTACACTACCAATAAAAAAAGCAGAAGTTCATTACCTTCTGCTTTTACAATTTATACTCTCTATTGTGAACCTGCCTAAGTAAAACAGCGGCTCTTTTATTGATTAAGGTCGTTCTCCATATCTTTTATATCTTGCTGAAACTCTGTTAAACGCTGACGCTGTGTTTCAGAAGCATTTTCAAGCGCATTTTCAATTTGCTGAGAGGCTTCATTCACTTCACCTATCGCTTGCTTCGCTTCATGGCCGTACGATGCATCATTTTTAGCTTCATTTGCCTGTTCATATGCATCTACTGCTTCTTTATGCCCCTGCTGTGCTGCTTGAAACGATTGTTGTTTATCTTTATTGTATGGGTATTTTTTCATCATAGTGCTCCTTTCCATTTGTTCACTCTTTAGTGTGGCATTTTTCTACTTATTCATACGACGCTTCAATAGGTTAAAGCTAAATGAATATTCCTCATAACAAATCCCTCAATCATTTAAGAGCCCTACAAAATATCTTCTATCTCCTGAAATACTTTCTATATTTTACAAAAATGTATAATCACTTTCTTTAGCGGACATCATACGAATAGCTTATCTGAACGAAAAAATGTATTGGGGTTGACTGCATGCACTTGTTTCTTTCCTTTTTGATCATTTGTGCAGGGATTATATGGATGGAAATAAAAAGATTACCTCAACACTCCCATAAAAAGGAACGGAACATTTTTATTGTGTTTATGACAATCAGTATCATAATCGCTCTTGCAAAAATCTTTCGTCTGCCTCTACCGAATCCTTCTGATTGGGTAGAAGTAATGTTTCAACCTTTAAGTCACTTATTATTCCGTTGGATCACTTAATTAGTGTATATGGCAAAAGGATGTGCTCATTTTGCTTAATGAAATCAATATTTCAGCTGCGCAGTTTCGCAAGCTAGTAACGTTATATAGTATTGGCAGCACCATTATTGTTGTACCTGCTGCTATTACAGCTGATGCTCATCAAGATGCCTGGATTGCCGCACTTTTCGGTGTAGCATCAGGAATTGGCTTAGTTTTGCTTTTCACCTCACTAGGAAACATGTTTCCAACGCTTACGCTTATGGAAATGAACGAAAAAATTTTAGGCAAAATAGCCGGAAAGATTGTATCAGTTGTTTTTGTGTTATCCAATTTATTCATCAGCAGTCAAGTTCTTTACTATGTAGGAAATTTTCTCACTACACAAATTCTTCCCTATACGCCGCTTACAGCCATCCATATTGCATTTATGGGCGTGGTCATCGTAGGAGTACGCCTAGGAATAGAAGTTATTGCACGAAGTGCCGAAATTTTATTCCCTTGGTTTGTCGGATTATTCGGACTTCTCATTTTGTCTATGATTCCTCAAATTAAAATAGAGCATATTCAGCCTGTGTTCGAAATCCATCCAAAAGCTTTTATTCGTGCTGTTTTAACCTTTTTAAGCATGAGTTCTTTGACTTATACTATCCTGCTTATGATTTTTCCTTCCCATACATCAGACACAAAAAAGGCAACTCAATCTTTTTATATAGGTAATATAGCAGGTGGACTAGTGATGGTGACGTTAATCTTACTCGGAATTTTAGTGCTTGGCCCTTATTACTCCCAAATCACCATGTTTCCAAGTTATGAATTAGGTAGAAGAATTGATGTAGGAAACTTTCTCCAAGGAATTGAAGTAGTCATTGCTATTTTGTGGTTTATTACTCTCTTTTTTAAACTTTGCATTTATTTTTACGCTACTCTTTTGGGGTTTGCTAATGTATTTCATATAAAGGACTACAAGCTATTTTCTTTTCCAGTCGCGCTCATTATGATTACCCTTTCCCTTATTGTGTATCCAAGCGTTTCTTATCAAAAGGATTGGGATACAAAAACGTGGATTCCCTACAGCTTACTTGTAGGCATCTTATATCCACTTTTCCTTTTAATAGCAGGGTTTATTCAAAACAAAAAGCGGCGTTCTAGCAATGTATAGAAACTCAAAAACCTTTAATAAAGAATGCACCTTCAGTATAAGTAATTATTTTCCAGTAAAATATAACACTAATTATTCATGTATAGGAGCTAGTGTATGCTAGGGGTATTGGGGTTACTTATTGTTGGCACGCTCGTCATTTGGTTTGAAGTACCTAAACTACGGCAAAAAAAAGCAAAGAAAGAACTGTGGCTATTCTATACAGTTCTTGCAATTGGAATGGTCGTAAGCATCTGTAAAGCACTTGGTTTAAATGTTCCAAATCCTTCTGATTTATCAGCTGCTATCTTCAAGCCAGTCAGCATATTTTTACTTCATTTACTATCTTAAGACGTTAAGAAGAGGAAGTGAATACAGTGAAACCTGTAGTTAAAATTTCAACGATTCAATTTCGTATGCTCGTTATGCTTTATACAATTGGAAGCACAATTGTTATTGCTCCAGCAGCTATGACTGTAGATTCTAAACAAACCGCTTGGATTCCAGGTATCCTTGGAGTAGTATGCGGATTTATATTAGTGAAAGTATATATAGCTCTCGGACTTTTATTTAAAGATAAAAATCTGATAGAAATCAATGAAGCAGTGTTTGGAAAATATCTAGGAAAAGGTGTATCTTGTTTATTTGTCACGTCTACTGTCATAACATGCAGCCGTATTGTATACTACGTGGGGAGTTTTTTAAATACACATATTATGATGGAAACTCCGCTGATTGCTATTCACATTATTTTTATGCTTGTGGTTGTGTTTGGAGCAAGACATGGACTAGAAACCATCGCACGCTGCTGTGAAATATTTTTCCCTTGGCTTATTGGCCTTCTCGGAATTTTCATCTTCTCACTGACTCCTCAAATGAAAGTCGAAAACCTTATGCCTTTATTAGATATTCACTTAAAGCCGCTGACTCATTCGATTTTCATCTTTCTTAGCATCACTTATTTTACTTTTGCTCCTTTAATGATGGTATTTCCTCTTCATTTAAGAAAACCTGAAAAAGGTGCTAAAGCTTTAATGAGCGGAAGTCTGTTAGGTGGATTTATTATGGTAGCGATTATTCTCTTTTGTATAATGGTTATTGGCTCTTATCATTCTTCAACTACCATGTTTCCTGTATACGAAATGGCTAAGCGAATTGAACTGGGGAATTTTTTGCAAGGAATTGAAGTAATTATTGCTATTATATGGTTTCTTACTCTTTTCTTTAAAGTTTCTCTTTATTTTCATGCTTCTATCGCTGGGCTTTGCCACATTTTTAACGTTAACGAAACTCGATTTCTAACGTTACCGATGGGGTTAATCGTTACAACTTTTTCTATTATCGTTTATCCAACTATTATCTATCAAAAAACATGGTTAGCCGAAACGTGGATTCCCTATAGTTTTTTCGTAGGAGCTTTTTATCCTTTTATTCTCCTTACTATAGGCTGGATCCGCTTTAGACCTGCTAAAATAAAAAAGATAATAAAATCCACATAAAAAAAGCAGGTAGTCACCTGCTTTTTTATGCTTGAAGCGCTTGAAGTCCTGCTTGGTTTAAGAAATGCCAAGGCTTATTAAAATGCGGCTGAAAGAAAAAGTCCATAAAGCCAAGCTCATCGATCGTCATTTCCTGCTGTACACATACAGACAATGTATTGATTGCTTGAGTAGCATCAATTTTAGAAATAACCTGTGCACCTACAATTCGTCTTGTTTCTTCTTCATATACTACTTTTAACGTAATATTTTCGTACGTTGGCATGAATTCAGGTCGGTTATTCTCTGATATTGTGATACTTTTCACATTCATATCAAAAAGAGAAGCTGCTGTTTCTGTTATGCCGGTAGATGCAACATTGTAATCATAAATATGCAAGCCTGACGTTCCTTGTGTTCCCATATACTTAATCGTCGGCTTAACAAGGTTTTGAGCTACTAATGTTCCCATTCTAACCGCATTGGTAGCAAGCGGAATATAAGCATGTTTCTTAATCGGATTGTAGTAAATGGCACAGCTATCTCCGGCAGCAAATATATCTTTTTTGCTTGTTTGCATATATTCATCAACCACAATTGCCCCGTTTGGAAGCATATCTACTTGTCCTTTTACTAAGTCTGTATTTGGACGGAAGCCAACACACAGAATAACAAGATCCGCTTCGTATTCGCCATCAGTTGTCACTACTTTTTCAACAGATCCCTCACTGCCTACAAATTTAGTAACCGCTTGGTTTAATGCTAATTTAACTCCTCGATTTTCAAACTCAGTTTCCATTAAATTCGTAAATTCTGGATCAAGATATTTATTTAAAATACGATCAGCACTATCAATAAACGTCACTTCTTTTCCATACACTTCGAATGCTTCTACTAATTCTGCACCAATATAGCCCGCACCAATTACGGCTATTTTCTTCGCTTGCTTCGCTTTTTCAATAATGTGATTAGCATGCTGATAGTTTTTACAAAGCACAACATTATTTAAATCGATGCCTTCAAGGTTTGGAATAATCGGCCATGATCCAGTTGTCATCACTAGTTTATCAAATGTATCTTCAAATTCTTCGTTGGTTTCTAAATTTCGTACAGCTATTTTTTTACCATCTGTATCAATATTCGTAACTTCATGCTTCATTTTCATATTTACACCCATCTCTTGCAATTCAGACGGTGAAGAGTAAAATAAGCCATTTGCATCTTTTACGACCCCGCCTACATAGAGCGCAATTCCACAAGACAAAAATGAAACATTATCATTTCGCTCATAAACTGTAATTTTAGCTTCTGGATAAAGTTCTGCCATATTTTTTACTGCTGCCGTTCCTGCATGTGTACACCCTACTACTGCAATTTTCATAGATGATATCCCCCTTAGGATTATAGAAAATATGATATTGTGAAGTTTTTCACATATATTGTGAAATGTTTCACATATCTTTTACAATTCTTATTATACAAACATGTTTGTCCTTTTTCAAGAGATATGTGAAAAAAATCACATACTTTTTTAAAAAAATATGTTACAGGGTTCTTTAAATAGCGTTGAAGCTTGATATGATGAGCTTTTCTTGCTGATGCGCTGCTGATGAGAAACTTCATCAGCTTGTTTTTTTACGTAGAAATTCACTATTCAATGCACTCTCCATCAAAAAAAATAAGACGGATAAAAGAGTCACCGCTAAAATAGATACAGTGATGCCGCTCACAAGCGAGTCTGCTATATAAACTGATAGAAAAGTAAAAAATATATCTACAAAAGCTGCGGATGTTACACATAGTACTCTATTCAGTCTGGCATTCTTCATTTAAAAAATGAGTGCCTTTGAAAAAAAGCTCTGTGATAGAGCCAAATACAAAAATTAAAAATAGAAATAAACATATGGCCCAGTAGGACTCATATTCCACTCCCATTACTCTAAGGAAGCCTATAAAACCAAAAAAGTAGCTTCCCATTAGTATCGCTAAAATGATTAGTACCATCGCTCCTACTATAAAGAACGCGATTAAATGATCCATTCCCCTGCTTTTTCTTTTCATTATTCCACTCCACCTTACTTACTCATCACTTAATCCATATTATACGAAAAAAGTGCGATACCGTGGTATCGCACTTTTCCACATTATTTATCTTTTTTATCTTGAAGGGCTTGTTTTAAAGCATCACCCAAGCTTGAACCAAATGCTCCATCATCGTTGTATTTGTTGAGAAGCTTTCGTTCTTCTCGTTTTGAAATCTTTTTCTTTTTGTCCTCAGCTTTTTCCACTACTTGACATGAACGGCATTGGAAGTACGTGCCCGCTTTTCCTGAGTGAATTTCCATTCGCTTATGACACTGCGGACAGCGTCGATTTGATAGTTTAGGGTCTTTTGCGCGTCTATAGCTGCACTCCAGGCTTGAACAAACGAGCACTCTTCCTTGCTTTGTTTTCTTTTCTTTCAAGAAAGAACCGCATTCCGGACACTTAGAGCCCGTTAAATTATGAGGTTTGTACGTTTGATTACTCGTTTTTACTTGCTTAACTAGCTTTTCTGTTTGTTCGCGAATATTTGTTAAGAACTCTTTTGCATTTCCTTTTCCTTTAGCAATTGCTTCTAAGTCACGTTCCCACTTAGCCGTAAGCTCAGGCGACTTTAACTCATCTGCTACTAGGTCAATCAGCTGCTTCCCTTTTTTAGTTGCGTGCAGACGATTGTTTTGGCGATCAATGGATTCATTCTGCAGAAGTTTTTCAATAATATCTGCACGTGTTGCCGGGGTACCTAAATTATGTTTTTCCATTTGTCCAAGAAGATCCGCTTCTGTATAGCGCTGCGGCGGCTCTGTAAATGCACTCTTCATCGTTACATCTTGAATGAGCAGCTTGCTGCCTTCTTCCATATCAGGCAGCTTCACCGTTGCTTCTGAGTCTCCGCCAGAAACTTTTTTGAAGCCTGCATTCACGACTTGCTTTCCGCTTGCTACTAACTGTTCCCCATTTACTTCAAGCTCTGCTTTAACCACTTCATACTCATATGCAGGATAAAATAATGAAATAAATCGCTTTGCAATTAAGTCATACAGCTTTCGTTCATCAGCTGATAAGTCCTGTAGAAATACAGGCTGATCCGTTACGATAATAGCATGGTGATCATTTACTTTTTCGTTATTAACCACTCGCTTTGGCAACTGTGCATTTCTTAAAATTGGACGAACCTCTTCTTTATATACAGCAGAGATGCTTTCCAAGCGCTCTTTCATAGTAGAAACCATATCTGTTGTTAAATAACGGGAATCTGTACGCGGATACGTGACTAACTTATGCTGTTCATATAACTTTTGAAGTACATTCAATGTCTTCTTAGCAGAGAAGTTAAAGCGTTTGTTAGCATCTCGCTGCAGTTCGTTTAAGTCATAAGGAAGCGGCTGCGCTTCTTTATTCATTTTGCGCTTAATTGTTTTTACAACTGCCTCACCTGATAATTTTGAGTGCAGCTCTTTTGCGCGTTTTTCATCAAAGATGCGCTTTTCATTGCCCTTTTGCCAAGCCGCTTCAAAAGATGAAAACTGAGCTGTAAGCGTCCAATATTCACTAGGTTTGAATGTATTAATTACTTGTTCACGCTCAATTATCATCGCCAGCGTCGGTGTTTGTACCCTTCCTGCCGACAATGGTTCTTCATATTTAGTCGTTAACGCTCTCGTTACGTTTAAACCGATAAGCCAATCGGCTTCTGAACGGCAAACGGCTGAATCATACAAGCGATTAAACTCTTTTCCTGGTTTTAACTGTTTAAACCCGTCACGAATTGCTTTATCCGTTTGAGACGAAATCCAAAGGCGTTTAAACGGCTTGTTCCAGCGTACCTTTTCCATAATCCAGCGTGCTACAAGTTCTCCTTCACGCCCTGCATCAGTCGCAATAATTAACTCTCCAATATCCTTTCTTTTTGCTAGATCGGATACTGTGCGAAACTGAGAACTCACTTTACGAATTACTTTTAATTTCATTTTCTCAGGCATGATTGGCAAATCTTCTAATCGCCACGTTTTATATTGGTTATCATAATCCTCTGGTGTTTGTAATTCAACTAAATGACCGAGTGCCCATGTTACGACATACTTTGGTCCTTCAATATACCCTTTTTTTGTTTGGGTGCTGCCAAGTACGCGCGCAAGATCACGTGCTACACTTGGCTTTTCTGCTAATACAAGTGATTTCATTTTATGTATACCTCCAATTCACTTGTTCCATTATACATGATTGTATACTTTTTGTACGACTTCAAGATTAAGTTTACATAATAATATTATAATAAATAAAGCTGAAGAATTTCTCTTCAGCTTCTAGCTACTTCTTTTTATAAAATAGTCGCGAGATAATTAAACCGATAGCTCCTAAGACAATAAATAACAAGGCCCGTATAGCCATTGGGATAAAAGGTAAATCGTATAAAACGAGTTTAAAAAGTGTTAAGAACAAAATGCCTACGCCGATATACGTTGCTGTTTTAAACGTTTTAAGTGATCCTATTATAAATGCTGCAATGGACAGCCCTAACCAAACGGCCGTCATAATAAGCGTTTGCGGATTAGCGGAAAGATGATTGGTGCCAGCGGCCGTAACTTCCGTAGCAAAAATTAAAGAAAGAATAGAAAAAACAATACTTCCTCCAATTTTGAACGTATCGTGCTCATCTTTTTCTGTTTTTTGAATGCTGATCCATATAAATACTAGAATAGAAGCTAACACAACAAGCCAATTTAATGTCGGAAGAGACAGTACTTGTTCGATTGGTGTAACTAAGATATACGTTGCGCTCAGTATATAAATCGTATAAGAAAATAGTTGATGAAGTAGATTTTTATACGTCATGGCGATATAGTAAACAGCCAGTCCTTGAATCACATATAAAACGACTCCTTCTCTTAAATCGACGAGCTGATGAATAAAAAACGCTACTGCAACAATTAAATAGGTAATAAAAAATTCAAATTTCTCTTTAGAACTTCTTACTGCGTAAACACCTAATGCGTAAATAATAACTAGCGCAAGCAGCACCATTGTGGTCGTGCCATCGTCAAAAACGGCGAGCAGCCATCGGTACGTAACTGCTAAACTCGATAGAAGGGTAAACGCATATACTTGGAGTACGGATTGTGATAGAAAAAAACTAGAAATTAAGCATAAATGCTGAATAAGAATCGCCATACCTAATAACTCTTTTACACCATTATCACCAACAAACGAGTAATAAATGAGTAGCGTAAGATTTAATAGTACCGCGGAAAGAACATATAAAATTGAATATTTTTGTTTGATTGCCACATATAAAAAGGCAATATACAGAAACGTTTCATAGCCAATGAAAACGAGCGCATTAGGCGAATTACTTTCAATAAGAAAGGGAACGAGTACGCCTCCAACTGCGCTAATAATACCTAATGCCTGTGAACGATAAAAGACTGTCGCGATAATCCCTAGGATAATCCAGCTCGCATTTAGTATAAAAGCAAGCGTTGGTCCCGCTAAATGATACAGGCTATGCATCGCAAACGTCGTTAACATGAGAATAGGAATAGCTCCTCCTGCAAGTACTTGCCCGAGCACCAACCTGCCCTTTTTAATTTGGAAATGACCTGTCACAGCAAAACCTATTGAAACAACGAAACCGAGAACAACTTTTGCTTTTTCATTCATTAACCCATAGTCAGAAGCTGCTTTAAATCCCCATAGCACACCAATAATAAATACAAAAATAAAAATTCTCGGCAGCCATGTTTGAAAAAGGAATTTTTCCCAATCAACAGGTTCTTCTATTGCCTGTGAACTTTTAGCTGCTGTTTGAGCAGGACGTTTAGTGGTCTCCTCGCGCTGCTTGGGAGGAGGATGAACTGTTTTTGGCTTTGGAGAATTTGTTTTATATACGAGCGACTTTAGCCTGGCTACGTCTTCTTCTAAACTGCTTATTTTTCGTTCAAGTTCTTCTATTCTTTCTTTTTCCATGTTTCCTCATCCTTTCTCTTTAAAGTATTTGTGGTTTTTATATGTATATCTTACAGAACTTAACTATTATACCATTAAAAGTAATATCACTTAGAAACATTCTATTTTTAGCAAAAAAAAATACAGCGCCCTTTTCAAAAGAAAAGTTCGTTGTATAGGATGTGCTGCATTTTTTATGTCACTTTCTCGCTGTATGTACTATGAAATCCCGCTTCGATGTGGGCTACTTGAAAGCTATGGTGACCAATTAAATATTTAACAATATCCACACGGTCAATTTTACCGGGCTTATTATTCATTGCTTCTCGCACCATAGATTGAAATGTTTCTTTGCAAAACTTCTTTTCATGAAGCAGAATCGTTTCACAATACTCTTCATGGTCTCCCTCTGAAATACGATAATAATGCATTTCTTTCACCCCTTTTTAATGTTATACCTATTACATACCCCAAATATTGCTATTTTAACAAATTAATTTTATTATTCTTTATTTTTCCATATATAATATATGGTTTATAGGGCAACGTTTCGAAACTCGTCGTTATAAATGCTAATTTGAAGCCGCTGAGAAAAACGTTCTTGTTCGATATATGTTTCAGGCATTAATCCAACAGGATATACCTTAGGGTTTTCGCCACTGCCTAATATGTATACATACATCTTTCCTTCGCTTGTATATCGAACTTTCGTCGAAATACCCCCTTGCCCTTGAAGAGGCGCATAAACAGCTCTTACATTATCTCTTATTTCTTGTACAAACCCATGTAGTTCAATATCAGAATCATAATAATGGTTTGCTTCATACAAGCCGTAAATCCGAGACTTGTCGATATCACATAATATGTTCCAAAATTCAGATAAATTCTCTTGGAACAACACTTGAATAAAATTCCGTGCAGCTTCTTGCTGTTCGTTTGTTAATTCTTTTGTTAGCGCAAACTCTTCATTTTTTAACATCTCAGTCACCTCCCTTTTGTATGTAATACGACAAGCGATAAAAATAACCTCTTTTTTTCAACTTATTAGCAAGCAATTTATTTTTTCACATTAAAAATTGAAAAGTTATTTTGACTAAGGCGTCAGAATAACTTTTCAATTACTGTAGAATAATTACGTAAAGTATTCGATTTTTGCATTCGGAAAATACTGATCAATGTAATATTCTAATGTTTCTCTTAATTCTTGTTCTTCATCTTTTGCGTATACATATTTTCCAATTCCGTAACGCCCCCACTTGTAGCGGCGCTCCTCTTCATTCATCTCAAGCTTTGTTTTCGGATAATTTTTCTCGATTACCCGCTTGGCCGGCTTGGTAAAGCGATGCTGAATCATTTCAAACGTAATATCATCTCTGGACTCCTCAGGTATAGAGGCGTCCAGCTTTTCAAACAACTGACGGTATCCCTCTTGCCAACCTTCATGAATGTAAATAGGCGCCACAATAAAGCCAAGTGGATATCCGGCTTTTGCAACTTTATTAGCAGCTTCAATCCGGTAATCAAGAGGAGATGTACCAGGTTCAAAGTTTTTTATAACATAATCTGCATTTATGCTAAAGCGGAAGCGCGTGCGACCATTATGTTTAGCATCCAATAAATGATCCACGTGATGAAATTTAGTCACAAAGCGCAGTTGACCTAGTTCACTTTCCCCAAAATACTCAATCCCCCGCTTTAATGAATGTGTTAAATGGTCAATTCCTACGATATCAGATGTACAAGCCGCTTCAAATCGCGTTATTTGAGGGGCTCTCTCCTGCATATATTGCTCTGCTTGACCTAATATTTCTTCAACATTCACGTACGTGCGAATATATGGTTTGCTTCCCATTGTTGTCTGCAAATAGCAATAGTGACAATGCCCCATACACCCTGTTGCAAATGGTATTGCATATTCAGCTGACGGTTTAGATGTATCAAATTTCAATGTTTTACGCACGCCAACTACTAAAGTCGACTTGGCATTGCGGTATTTTTGCAAATCATTTTTTCCCGGTATATTACGCACTTGATTATGAGAAGTTGTTTGACGAATCTCAATTCCCATCTTCTCAAATTTTTCTTTTAATTGAACACCAAGCGGGTACTCCATTGCCCCTGGCTCAATATATACTAATTGAGGTACAAAAGGTTTTATCATCATGTACACTTCCTTTTTTCTAGTACTAATAGCGTTTGAAAAATAAAAAGACTCTATCCTTGGTAATTATTTTTCAAACAAAAAAGACTCTCCGTTAAGAGAGCCTTGCATCAGTCATATTGTTCATAATCAAATATCTTATTATACATTTTTCCAGCTTCTTCATACGTTGAATATACGGCATCATCTTCAGCTAACAAATGGTAAGACTCATGTAAAAACAGCGCCTTTTCACCTTTGTTTTCGGGATGTTCAACAATTTCAGCCTGATTAATATTCGCAACGTTTGCCGTATGAGGATTTCGGTAAATAACAAATACTTGATCTCCCACTTGATATTCTTTTTTCTCCACGATCATCATCCTTTTCTTCTTTCTTTACTCGTATGATGTCCGCTTTTGCTCATTTTATCCGGTAAAAACACCTCATGGCATGATCGATCAAGAATTCATACGCTTTTACGCTCAATAAACCGAAAAGGGAGCTCAATTTTCTGAAGAACCTTGCTTCCCACTAATGTAAAAAGCGTTTCTCCCATTTCCTTAAGAGGAAGTTCGATCGTTGTTATTTGTAAATAAGAAGAAAGCGGATGATTATCAAAACCAATGATAGCTAATTCACCAGGAACTGAAATACCCGCTTGTTCGCACTGAGCTTTTATTCCGATAGCTACTTGATCGTTTGTTACTAAAAGCGCCTGAGGCCGATTTTTCATCTGCACTAGTTTTTCCACCACTTTTTCACCATCTGTCACGTTCAAACAGCCTTGAAAAACCCATTCCGGATGATAAGGCTGATTTATTCTTTCTACATATTCTTTGTATGCTTGTTGCCGCTGTTGACTATTCGTACCCGTCATCCTTCCAATACAGTAGCCAATATCCGTATATCCTTTTTCTTTTAAATACATAAGCGCCTGCTTAAAAGCTGCATAATGATCAACGTAAACGGAGCGAATAGAACGATTCTGTACGTTTTCGCACACGGCTATCGGCCCGTACTGCTGATAATATTCAATCGTGCTCCAGCTGCTTGCTCTAGAACAAATAATCACTCCATCAACTTGCTTTGTTTTTAGCATATGAAGCGCTTCTTCTTCTTTTTTTACATCATAGTTCGTCTGACAAATAACAAGCTGATACTGCTTTTCTAACGCCTGAGATGCCACTCCTTCTAAAAGCAGACTAAAATACGGATGATTAATAAAAGGCAAGACGACGGCAATCATATTTGTTTTCCCTTTTGATAAGTGAACGGCATTAATGTTTTGTTCATAATTAAGTTCGTGAATAACCTGCTCTACCAGCCGGCGTTTTTCTTCTTTTACATACGGATGATGATTTAGCACCCGGGATACAGTCGAAACAGATACACCAGCTTTTTTTGCGATATCTCGGATATTTGTCATGTTTTCACCTTTTTCTCTTGCGCTGAAACGCGTTTCATACTTTATTCTCATTATAAAGTGAAACAGCAAGAAGCTAAACCCGTTACCATCGTGTTTTTACTCATTTACGTAAGGAGGTCATTTCATGGGTATTTTATTATTCATTTTATTATGCGGAATTGAAATTGGAGGAGCGGCTTATGCACTTAAACAGAACGAGACGCTTTGGAAGGAGTTAGATGATGAAAAGCCGACTGATTTTTTTAAACAGTAAAAAACCCTTAAAAAGAACATTCTTTTTAAGGGTTTGATATTACGCAGCTTCTTTAGATGACTTTGACTTTTTATTTAAACGAGGAAATCCAATTACAATTGCAATGATCCCGCAAACCGCTGTTAACATTGGGTAGAATGTAAATGGAATAATCTCAATCGGTGAAACTTTAGCAAATCCTGCTGCGAGAAGCATTTGTGCGCCGTAAGGGATAAGCCCTTGAACGCTGCATGAAAACAAGTCAAGCAGACTGGCTGATTTACGATTATCAATTGAATACTTATCAGAGATTTCTTTTGCTAACGGACCTGCCGTAATAATTGAAATCGTGTTATTAGCCGTTGCTAAATTTGTTAAACTTACCAGTCCAGCGATGCTGAATTCTCCGCCTTTTTTTGTTTGAATGCGTCGTGTTAATAAATTCAATAAGAACTGAATACCGCCATTATAGCGAATAAGCTCAACCATTCCGCCGATTAGCAGAGATAAAATAATTAACTCTGACATTCCGCCAATACCTTCTGTCACAGTTTTAGCAAGAGAAGAAAGCGTGTAGCTTCCGTCAGCTAATCCAATCACGCCGGCTAGCACAATTCCTCCGGTTAAAATGCTTAATACGTTTGCACCAAATATGGCAGCAACGAGTACGCCGACATAAGGCAAGATTTTAAACCAGCTAAAATCTTTAATTTCTACTGATGATGTATTGCCTAGCGTCATTACAAGCAATAAAATTACCGTAACAATCGCTGCAGGAAGGACAATAAAAAAGTTTACTTTTAATTTATCTGACATATTTGTTTTTTGCGTACGAACTGCTGCAATGGTTGTATCAGAAATTATCGATAAATTATCTCCAAACATTGCACCACCAATAACGGCAGCAATGGCCAATGTAATGGATACATGCGCTTGCTCACTGATTCCTACAGCAATAGGCCCTAGCGCAGCGATTGTTCCCATTGATGTTCCCATCGAAATGGAAATGAATGCGCCAATAACAAAGATTCCGACTACCACTAAGCTTTGCGGAAGCACAGAAAGCGCTAAGTTTACCGTTGAATCAACAGCTCCCATGCCTTTAGCAACTTGAGAAAAAGCACCTGCTAAAATAAAAATAAGCACCATAATAATGATATCAGGATGCCCTGCTCCTTTAGCAAAACGCTCCACTTTTACATTAAGTGAATCTTTGCGATTCATAGCCAGCGCCACGATGGCTGCAATGATAATGGCTACTAATACAGGCAGCTTATAAAAATCTCCCGTTATAATTCCTGATCCGACAAACAGGACTAAAAAGACGCCCAGCGGTAACAGCGCCCAGCCGTTTCCTTTTTGTTGTTCCATTCTTAACACCTCTTGTTTACGTAATAAAAAAAGACCTCTTCTTATTGATAAGAAGAGGTCTCTTATTTGTATCATAAGATTACCCTTCTCATCTTCCAAACGAAACATCGTCTGCTGGATTTGGCACCGCACTGCGTACAGCCAGTTGCCGAGACATCATAGGGCCAGTCCCTCCGTCTCTCTTGATAAGAAGTTTATAGTTGTTTTAAAAATAGTCTTTCACTACTGTAATCTCTTTTTATTTAATTGTCAAATGCTATTTTAGAAAAATATATAGTGCGAAAATTCTCACATCAATTAGCTACGTCTCGTTTTAAAAACGCTGCCCATGCCACGCCCATAAAGAAGACAAAATGAGCAACTAAGATGAAAATGGAAAATGGAATCGTCATGCCGTCAAATATCGTCTTCATTCCGTCCATATACTGCACAAAGTTTGTGTTGGCGAACAGTAAAAATTTTCCCCACCATAAACCAAACTGTGATACTAGTCCTGTTACTGCTTTCGCCCCGATACTTACGACAATAGCCAGACTGGAAGCAAGCGCGCTGTTTCTAAATAAAGACGACAGCATGAATGCAAATGTCATCATCATAAACGTTTCCATATACG
Organism: Priestia sp. YIM B13490; assembly: GCF_042787735.1. Classification (NCBI taxonomy): domain Bacteria; kingdom Bacillati; phylum Bacillota; class Bacilli; order Caryophanales; family Bacillaceae; genus Priestia; species Priestia sp. YIM B13490. The sequence goes on along the minus strand of NZ_JBHZOT010000003.1, from coordinate 399,829 downwards.
CGCTGTCATACGTAAGCGTAATGTTTTTAAGCAGCTGCGCATCTCCTTCTAGACTGGTAAAGCCAAAGAACAATGCTCCCCATACAAACGAAAAAAGCAAATAGCTCAGTAAATAATACAAGCTAATTAAAATGAGGGTTATGTACTTGGATGCTAAAATCGTTGAACGTCTAGCAGGGCGAATTAAAAGAAGCTTAATGGTACCTGCTTCAAACTCTTTTGCAACCATTGACCCTCCAACAGCAAGCGCGAAAAATTGAACGAGAATCAGCATACCTGAACTAAATGACAGGAAGTTCAAAATGTTGTCTTCTGTTCCTGCACTGTTTGCTACTTTCTTCATTAAAAGAGCCATACAAAGAGTTAAAATACCGATTGTAATAAACGTGACTTTTGTACTTCTTTTATGAAACCATTTCATATGTTCATTTTGAATTAGCTTAAGCATGGTGCTCTCCTTCCGTAACGGACATAAACGAATCTTCAAGCGTCTCATACACAGGAGTGATTCGGTAGACTAAAATATCGCTGTCCACTAATTTTTTATTCACAGCTGGAATTTGTTCTTTTACAATCGTCACGTCGATACTATGTGATCTCATCGTTACTTCAAATTCTTGTGATAAAAGATCCGCTGCTTTTTGCGCATCAGACACTTCAAATTCTACGTACGTTCCTTGATCTTGACGATTTGGAGATAGATCTTGAATGGCTTTTAACTCACCGTCTTGAATAATGCCAACGCGGTCACATAGTGCTTCTACTTCTTTTAATAAGTGGCTCGCGATTAAGATCGAAATTCCTTCTTCCCTGCAGAGGGTTTGTAAATATGTACGAAATTCTCTCATTCCCGCTGGGTCTAGACCGTTTGTTGGTTCGTCTAGTAAAAGCAATGCAGGCTTATGTAAAATAGCTTGAGCTACTCCTAAACGCTGTCTCATCCCAAGAGAATACGTCTTCACTTTTGCATGAATGCTGTTTTCAAGCTTTACTAAAGCAATCACTTCATCCAAGCGTTCTGATGTGATCCCTTCATGCATATTCGCAAAGTGTTTTAAATTTTGATAGCCCGTCAGATAATCATAAAACTCAGGGTTTTCAATAATCGCTCCAATTGATTTCATAGCTGATGTAAACTGTTCTTTTAAAGGAAATCCATTGACGATAATTGTTCCCTCTGTTTCTTTGATGAGTCCTACGACGGTACGAATTAACGTTGTTTTTCCAGAGCCGTTCGGACCAAGCAATCCGAAAATCTCACCGCGCTCAACCGATAAGGATACATCATGCAAAATGGTTTTCTTCCCAATTACTTTACTGACATGATCTACTTGTAGCACTGTTTCTGTCATCATGTACATCCTTTCTTTAATTAGCAATACGCTTTCTATTGTTTCTCTTTTTTAACTATTTGTCTACTATAACCTTATTTTTGGAAAAGTAGCCCATTCAAATCATTCGTATTATCCGCTTACATTTGATAAAATAAAACAAACTTTAGTTAGAGGAGGACTTCTACATAATGAACTTAACCGTATACCTTGCCGGGCAAATTCACGATAACTGGAGAGACGAAATTAAAAACCAAGCAGAACAATTAAACCTTCCCCTTACCTTTGTCGGTCCCATGACAGACCATGACCGCTCCGACAACATTGGAGAAGAAATTTTAGGAAAACAGCCTAACGCTGTCTTAAAAGATGAAGCTGCTTCTCAAATTAATAATTTACGTACGCAGGTGCTCCTTAAAAAATCTGATGTGGTTATTGCTTTATTTGGCGAAAAATACAAGCAGTGGAACAGCGCAATGGATGCGGCGACAGCCATTGCATTAGATAAACCGCTAATTTTGGTTCGCCCTGAAAAACTGCACCATCCGCTTAAAGAACTGTCAAACAAAGCCCAGGTTGTAGTCGAAACGCCAGAACAGGCTCTTCAAGCATTAGCTTATATTTTTGAATAACAAATAAGAGCTGTCGGTTCTGGACAGCTCTTATTCTTCATTTATCCCTCAAGCTCCTTACTGGGGGGAATATTTTTTAGCAAGCTCTAAGGCTATTCCTTTTAGTTTCTTTCATTTCCAACATCAAAACAAGCCAAATTGTACTTAGCTGCTCACTTTTTTGATCCTGACGTTCCATAATCTTTAATCATTAATTTTACATCATAGTTAATTGGAACTTCACTAAATGTTTGATCCCAATTGTCTTTAACCCTCATCCATACTCTGGGCCTTTTAATTCTCAATTGATTTCCGAACCCGGCCACATCGACTTTATATTCTTTTTGCATTTTTTCTACCGTGTTTTTTACGAGGTGCTCCACTTTTTTTTCTGAGTTTTTTTGCACCTTCTGTAAAAATTGATTTTTTAAAGGATTTCCTGAGACCACCCAATTTTCAGATAGCCTCCCCTCGGATTCAATATGCACATCGAAGGAGATGCTATTTCCTTTAACATGAGGTTCAATATGACTTTTCATGGATTCTATTTCGTATACAATCAGCTGACCGGTCTTTTTATCAAAGCTTTTCACTAGCCCGCCTTTCCCTTTTCCTGTGATCCAAGTCAGACCATCTAGTTCTTCTTCATTCAAAAAACCGATCATTTTGTTTGTTTTCCCTTTAATTATGGCAGCACCAGCAAATTTGATTTCCCCATTTGCCGATAATACATTTTGCAATAGAAAACTAGTCCCTGATTCAATATTGCTCTCTAATTTAATGAGCGACGTGGGAGGTAAAATTCTCGTTGTTCGATATGCATTTTCCACCATTCCAGCCAAACGAAATGCCGGGATTTCTCCTGCTGTCTTCGATTCTAGCCCGTCCCTAGCTCTCCCTTTACTAATAAGTACAAGACAGCTTGGTCTAATCTCATTATCACGAAGAAACTCATTCACTAATTTTCCTAAACTATACGTTCTCGCAAGAGCCTCGCCAATAATAATTACTTTTAGATGTTGGCTGGCAATCGAAGTCTCTCTTCTCAATGATAATTCACGGGTCATTTGATGAATAGAATCTCCCGTTTCAGCCATATTCACGTAAGCCTTCTGCTGAGGTCCTCCTTGGACAGTTGTTGAACTTGCCACTTGCGGGGTGATCAGTTGGTAGGTTGACGTAATCAAGTTCCTTTTGGGATACTCTTCTTGTTCATCAAATTCTTTTTCAGTCATGGACTTGTTAGCTTTATCAAGAGCCATACCTACTCCTAAACTTCGTTCTTCAATTTCATGACTGCTCCAGCAGCCCGCCAGAGGAAAAAGCAAAAAAACAGAAAGCAAAACCGATAAGAAGAACCGTACGTGATTAGAGGCTTGTCTCATACTTTCTCCCCTTTATTTTTGAAATGATAAGAAGCAGTACGGGTAAAAAGCCAAATAAAATCAGGGCAGCATTACCAACCATATCTCCTAATTTAAATACATCATTGATATTTCTAGGGATCATGGAAATGAGATAAATAACCGGAAGCACACCATACATAAATGGATGGATATTTTTTTTAAAAAGCTGAGACAGTCCTAATGAAGCAGCGTAATGGTTAACATTAAAAGAAGTAAACATTTGCATAATCCATACCACCAGCAACAAGGAATCAAAGCGTTCAAATATTAACCCAGTTAATTCATAACTTCTTATTAAATCAAGCGTAGGCCACGTTCTCGTAACCACTCCATCCACTGAGAACGCTCCGATAACCATCACGACGGTAATAACATAAAGAAGCAAAGGAATCGCAGTACCAACTAGTACAGCTTTTACTGCTTTGTTTGGTTCTTTCATGAATGCCAATATTAAAAGCATGAATTCAGGCCCAGTAAACGCAAGAGCTGTTGTCCTTATCCCTTTTAGCACCGGCGTAATACCTGAACCTAGTACCGGGCGCAGATTATCCACTTCAAATATTTTGATACTCATAAAGGCAACAAGTAAAAAAAGAATAACGGTAATAGGTAATATAATTTCAAATATACGGGCAATTGGATTTATTCCCCCTCTTATCAGATAGAGACTTGCCCACATAAATGGCATGATTATAGCCCATTTTGGGGTTCCTTCCAACAATAGATATCCAGTTACCTCTGCCAATGAACGAGCATGAAACCCACCAAGTGCCAAAAAATAACCTATCATGAGGAAACTAAATAACTTGCCTATCCATTTCCCTACAATTTCTTGGCTGTATTGATAAAAGGTTTTTTCAGGGAAGCGTTGACTTAATTTCACCATGATTACCCCTGCTATCATGGTGATTATCCCCCCTAAAATAACAGTTAGCCAAACATCTGGTGTTTTCACTTTTTCCGCAGCTGCCCGCGGCAAGGTAAGAATACCTGTTCCAAGAATAAAGTTGGTAATAATAATAGTTGTTTGAGGCGTCGTAATACGATCTTTTGAATTTATCATTTCTAACAGCCCATTTCCTTTCATCATAAGCTACCCTTTTCGCAGAGGATCTTTGGTGTGCATCATCTTTGGACGTCGTTTCATCATCATCAGAGGCATACGGACTACCAAGTCTTTCCATTCACTTAAACGATAAGGAACAGCTGGACTCATATAAGGTACGCCGAAACTTTTTAGTTTCACTAAATGGCTCATCATAAAAAGGAAAAATAAGATGACGCCATATAATCCAAGTATGGCAGCACAAAGCATGGCTACAAACCGAAGAATACGCAATGTGATTCCTACACTATATTGCGGAATAGAAAACGATGAAATGGCAGTTAACGCCACTACAATCACCAAAATAGGGCTAACGATTCCTGCCTGCACCGCAGCTTCTCCAATGATTAACCCACCGACAATGCCCATTGCTGGACCAATTGGTTTCGGCAACCGGAGTCCGGCTTCTCTCAAAATTTCGATCGATAGTTCCATAAATAAGGCTTCGATAAGGGCGGGAAACGGAACACCAGACCTTGATCCTATAATAGAAATAGCTAACTTAGTCGGAATTAATCCTGGATGAAATGAAATAAACGCAATATACAAAGCCGGGGTAAAAAGGGAAAGAACCACTGCAATATAACGAAGAAAACGAATGAATGTACCGGGAATCCACCTTTCATAATAATCTTCCGGCGACTGTAACATCATGCTAAACGTAACAGGAGCGATTAAAGCAAAAGGCGTCCCGTCTAATAAAATGGCTACTCTCCCTTCCATCAAAGCAGCAATTACACGATCGGGACGCTCCGTATTCTGCACCTGGGGAAAGGGACTAAGGTAATTATCTTCAATGAGTTGTTCAACATATCCTGACTCCGGCACATTATCAAGATCAATTTTTTTAATTCGTTTTTCTACTTCTTCAACTAGCTCTGGATCAACAATCTCCTTTATGTAAGCAACAACTAAGTCTTTTTTGGAACGCTTTCCTACTTGAAATTTCACCAGCGACAAATTTTCAATATCTCCGCTTCCTCTTAATAAAGAAGTATTATCACTTAACGATTCAGTGAAGCCTACTCTTGGCCCTCTCACCAATGCTTCTGATACGGGCTCTTCAATTGTCCTTGTTTTTACTTTGCTTGTACCAAGAATTAAAGCAGGTGATATTCCGTCAATTAAAAGAGCCGTAGATCCTGTTAAGACTTTTGATATTACTTCTTTAATAGAATGGACCTCTTCTACATCACTAATTGATAATACTTGGCTTTTAATAAACTGTTTTGAAAGGCTTCCCTTTACGTAAAGCTGATCCTGTTGATATTCTTTTGAAAAATCAGCCATCAATGATGACAAAATATGTTTTTCAATAAGATCTTTATCTGAGAGCCCCTCTACAAAAATAATAGCTGCCTGAATGCTGGTGCGTCCTATAATAAACTCACGAAAATGAACGTCGGAATTATGACCAATTTCATTTTTAACTACTTTTAGTGTTAAAGCTAAATGATCCGTAACATGATTAGGTGAATCTTGATGTATAGATTCCTGTTTGTTTTCCTTCTCGTGCGCATGGTTACCTATTTTTTTTACTGCTGATTTCCATTTTTTCATTTTCATCACTCTTCCTCTGAATTACGAATCCCGCTTAATAATTTGTAGATTATATACGGGATGAAAAAAACCAAAACTGCTTGTATAAAAACTGGCCATTCTGGAAGATAGGAAACAACTAATTTCCACATGATAATCACCCTATTTATGTCTATATCAAACCAATTTTAGAAATAAGCACCCGTAAAATATCAGTGTTTACTTCATAGAAATTCTTTTATTTACCAGGTAGTATTATTCTTCTTTTTGTTTCTTATACAAAAGAATACAACATCCATCTTAAAAATGAAAAAGAGCTGATTACTGAAGGATTAGACATGCTGGTTTGCTGCTCAATGTTTTGGTGAATGCTAGAATAATTAAAGTTTTACCTCTCAAAAATCCCCTTAAATAGTTGACGAGTGCTTGAAGTGTCGGTTACACTTTATGTTTGAAATATTGTATTCATATCGCTCTTATCTCAAAAGAATGGTATAATTTTATAGATATTGAATTTGGAGGACTGCTCATACATGATTACAGTTAGTAATGTAAGTTTACGATTTGGCGACCGAAAGTTATTTGAAGATGTGAATATTAAATTCACGCCTGGTAACTGTTATGGATTAATCGGCGCAAACGGTGCTGGAAAATCAACGTTTTTAAAAATTTTATCTGGTGAAATTGAATCTCAAACTGGTGATGTACATATGGGCCCTGGCGAACGCCTTGCTGTCTTAAAACAGAACCACTTCGAATATGAAGATCAAGAAGTTATGAAAACCGTTATTATGGGGCACGCTCGCCTTTATGAAGTAATGCAAGAAAAAGATGCTATTTATATGAAAGCAGACTTCACAGATGAAGACGGAATGAAAGCAGCTGAGCTTGAAGGTGAATTTGCTGAATTAAACGGTTGGGAAGCAGAATCAGAAGCAGCTATTCTTTTAAAAGGATTAGGTATTTCTGAAGATCTTCACGCAAAAAAAATGGCTGAACTAACGGGTAGTGAAAAAGTAAAAGTGCTTCTTGCACAAGCCTTATTCGGAAAACCTGATGTATTACTTTTAGATGAGCCTACGAATAACTTGGATATTCAAGCAATTCAATGGTTAGAAGAGTTCTTAATTAACTTTGAAAACACAGTCATTGTTGTATCTCATGACCGTCACTTCTTAAACAAAGTATGTACGCACATTGCTGACCTTGACTTCAGTAAAATCCAAGTCTACGTTGGTAACTATGATTTCTGGTATGAATCAAGTCAATTAGCACAAAAAATGGCGTCAGATGCGAACAAGAAAAAAGAAGAAAAAATTAAAGAGCTTCAAGCCTTTATCGCTCGCTTTAGCGCAAATGCATCGAAATCAAAACAAGCAACGTCTCGTAAAAAATTGCTTGATAAAATTTCATTAGATGACATCCGCCCTTCTTCTCGTCGCTATCCGTACGTGAACTTCACGCCGGAACGTGAGATTGGAAATGACGTACTTCGCGTTGAAGGTCTAACAAAAACAATTGACGGCGTAAAAGTGCTTGATAACGTAAGCTTTATTATGAATAAAGATGACAAAATCGCTCTTGTAGGCCGCAACGAACTTGCAAATTCAACATTAATGAAGATTTTAATGGGTGAAATGGAAGCAGACAGCGGTACGTACAAATGGGGTGTGACAACGTCTCAAGCCTTTTTCCCAAAAGACAACTCCGAGTACTTTGAAAACGGAGATTTAAATTTAGTAGACTGGCTGCGTCAGTATTCACCTAATGACCAAAGCGAAAGCTTCTTACGCGGTTTCTTAGGCAGAATGCTATTCTCTGGTGAAGAAGTGTTGAAAAAAGCCAACGTTCTTTCCGGAGGAGAAAAAGTTCGCTGTATGCTTTCTAAAATGATGCTAAGCGGTTCAAACGTTCTTTTACTAGACGACCCTACGAATCACCTTGACTTAGAATCAATCACAGCACTAAACAATGGACTTATCAGCTACAAAGGTTCAATGATTTTCACATCTCATGACCATCAGTTCGTTGAAACGATTGCAAATCGTGTAATTGAAATTACGCCAAACGGAGTAATTGACAAGCAAATGACGTACGATGAGTATTTAGAAGACAGCAACCTGCAAAAACAAGTAGCTAGCATGTACGCTTAATAAGAAATCCCCTTTCTCTAGAGAAAGGGGTTTCTTTTATATACGCACCTCTTGATTTAGCGATGATTTCGGAGAATACGTTAAAAACGCTAAGCTAGCAAATACTAGTGCTGCTCCACATATGTTCACCAAAGTTAGAGATTCTCCTAAGAAAAAGACGCCCAATAAAAAAGCGGTAACGGGCTCTGCTAATGATAACGTCACGGCGGTAGACGCATGCACCGACTTAAGCGCTGTAGAAAATAATACATAAGCAAGAGCCGTCGTAAGTATTCCTAAGTGAAGAGCAATGCCCATTCCATTTAGAGAAACTAGCCAGCTCATATCATATATAAACCAGCATGGGATTAGTAGAACAGCAGCTGTTGTGAACACAAGAGAAGCGCCTACTTGCGGATCAACATGCTGAACAATTTTTTTATTAACAGTCGTATAGCAAGCAAAAGACGCCCCTGCTCCTATCGCCATACCTAAACCTATCACGTCGATTTGACTATCTTTTTTTAACAACAAGCTGCAGCACCCTATAATACCCGTAAACGTAGCAAACAACCACTTTTTTGTAGGTTTCTTGCGGTACACTATGTAATCTAACATTCCTGACAAAAGCGGCGCACTCCCAATTGCTACCATTGTCCCTACTGCAACACCCGTTTTGATAACGGCTGAAAAAAACAGCGGCTGATAAGCGGCCATACTTGCTGCAGCAACCGCAAGGGGCAGAATAGGAAGGTTTCTTACGTCCACTTTCTTTTTTTGAATAAGACAAGCTGCAAGAAGCGACAGTCCCCCTACAGCTAAACGCACCGCTCCAATTGCCACGGAATGTGCTTCAGCAGATGCTAAAGCTTGGGCAGTCCCTGTTGTTCCCCATAGTACAGCTGCACATAAAATAAGTATTTTTGATAATGAAGTATTCATATTTCCATCTCCTTTCTTTTATCATAGCTAAAAGAAAGAAAAAAGTTTTTCCGCTTTTATGATATTATTTGTCTGTTTTTAAGATACTTCGATATTGCGTGGGTGAGACTCCTTCTTGTTTTGCAAACCATTTGGTGAATGAAGACAAGCTGTAATAGCCGACTTCGTGCGCAATATACGTTATCGAATAGCTGCTCTCTTTTAACAATTCTTTTGCTTTCTTTAAACGTATACGCGCTACATAGCTTTGAGGCGAATAGCCCGTTTTTTGTTTAAACCAAGCAGAAAAATAGGCAGGATGGTAATTTTCCATCTTGGCAAGACTTTCTATGTTTAGCTCTTGATTAAAGTTAGCATGAAGATAATCAATGGATTTAAACGTTTGTTTCTTTGGCAAATAATGCTGAATGTAACGGACTAAATCTTCAAGCGCCCCTCTGTCAGCGCTTTTTTGAAGCCCATCAAGTAAAAGGTAGCGAATTGCTTTCCATGTTGAATCCCATTGAATAAAAGCGGCTTGTTGAGAAAGATGCGCACTTTCTGTAAATTTCAACGGAATATCAACAACTAAACATTCATTTGTATTTTTAGCTTGATACGTATGAAGCTGACGAGGCGGAATGTAAAAGCATCCTTCTTGTAGCGTTAAGTGCTGCTCACTTGCTTGAATATCAAGAGCACCTGCTAGCGGAAACAAAAGCTGACTGTAGTTATGATTATGAGTATGAGGTGAATAGCTGTAGGCTCTTTTTTCGCAAATAATTTCACGTAGCGTATCCATTTTTTCCTCCTTTCCTTACTTCCTATCTCAAAGAAGCTTTTCTATGCCATTCAAAACGGTTTCTAGCGCCTTTAACGATTCCACAGGAGAATACAAAACGTCCAATGAATGATCAGCGTTTTCAATCACTTCAATATTCATCTTGTTTGTTTTTAATCGATAAACTTCTTCGGCATAATAGTAATCACGACTTCCTATTACAAGAAGACCTTTATGAGTGTTTTCTAGTAAACTTTCAAACAGTTCCGATCTGGTTAAAAGCGGCGTCAGTAAAAGCATCACTGCATCTTTGTAGACTTCATCTTTCATAACTCGCTGAATCAGTGGAATCGTCCCAAGTGATTTTCCTGCAAATATGATATTTTTATAGTTATTGTGAGATAAAACGTCTTGCAGCACAAGGTCAATGTCTTTCATCATAACGTCTGCAATCTCATCTGTAGACTTTGTCATGAGCTCTTTTGAATATGTATAGTGAATATGAACAACGTCAATTCCGTGTTTTAGCATCAGCATTGTCACATAATACAACAGCGGCTTTTCGTACGTATAGCCTAGACCTGAAAACATAAAGCAAATGCGAGGCCCTCCTGTTTTAATATGTGTATAGGTAATCTTATTAGTTTGGTTGCTTACACTTTTTTGATCTACGTGCATGTCACTCCTCCTTTTTAAATATTCTAACATTTAATCCCGTAAAAAAACCCCATCTTTTTATTAAAAAAATGAGGGTTGAGGAAATAGCTCTGCAAGCAGTTCATAAGACTTCTTTTTTGCTTCATAATCATGGATATTTGTAATAATTAAAAATTCGTCGTTATCATATTTTTGCTGCAGCTGAGTTAATCCTTGTTTTACTTCAGCTGGATTTCCTACGATCATACGAGGACAATTGGTGCTTATTTTTTTGAGCTCTTCTTCTGAATAAGAACGATTGCGCACTTCCTCTATCGATGAAACCGTTGTATCTCCGCCTTTAGCTACTTTCAACAGCCAATCATCTAACGTTTTAGCGTGTTCCTCAGCTTCTTCTGTTGTTTCTGCACATACTACAAATACGCATACGTTGGTTTTAGGCGTTGATTGATACGAAGAAGGGATAAATTCTTGTTTATAATGACGAATGGCTTCTTGTCCTCCAACTGAATAAATAAAGTGTCCAAACGTAAAAGAGATGCCCAATTCAGCAGCTGATCTCGCTCCTCTTTTATTAATACCAAGATGCCACAGTTCTGGCTTTGTTTCGCTCAGCGGATAAGCCGTCACGCCGTAATACGGATGATCCGACGGCAAATTATGCTCAAGATGTCCTTTTAACGCTTGAATTTGCCGAGGGAATTCATTGAGGCTTTTACGAACTCCATCTGTCAGCGCTAGCCGGGTAAGCGCATCACCTCCAGGTGACCGTCCAAGACCTAAGTCAATTCGATTCGGAAACAGATTTTCAAGCAGCTGAGCATCTTCTGCTACTTTATACGGACTGTATTGAGGAAGAAGGACTCCTCCAGATCCAATGCGGATTCGGCTCGTTTGAGAAGCTAAGTGCGTCATTAATAGTGTCGGAGATGAACCCGCAAGACCATTCGTATTATGATGTTCCGCTACCCAAAAGCGATGGTAGCCCAACTCTTCCGTTAATTTAGCCAGCTCTACCGTGCGTTTCAACGCTTCCTTTGGTGTTGATCCGCTTGAAACAGGAGACTGATCCAATACGCTTAGCTTAATCATAGGTGATTCTTCCTTTCGATTTTCAATTTCTATTGTCTCTATTGTAGGAGAAAAATATGAATCCGTCTTGAAATTTGCTTCACGCTCATAGAAAAAGCAAACGCTAAGGCGCGTTTGCTTTTTCTTTTTCTTATTTTGCTTCGTGCATTTCTTTCACACGCTTATCGCTCGGTAACAGCCATGTTAGCAGCCCTAGAATTGGAAGATAGCTGCAAAACAGCATAATAAACTGAAGGCTGAAGACGTCGGCTAATTTACCGAATACAACAGCTCCTAAAGCTCCCATTCCAAAAGCAAGACCTACAATTAAGCCGGAAACCAAGCCGATTTTTCCTGGCATCAGCTCCTGAGCATAGACGACCGTGACGCTGAAACTTGACTGAAGAATAAAGCCGATTAGTACTAAAAGAGGTGCTGCCACTCCTAGAGAAACATGAGGCAGTAATAAAGTAAACGGTACTGAACCTAACATAGAAAACAATAGAATATTTCGTTTTCCGAAACGATCGGCAAGCGGACCTCCAAAGAATGTTCCAAACACCCCTGCAATCATAAATAAAAAAACGTAAAGCTGAGCGCTTTTGATAGGCAAATTAAATTTTCCAATGATATAAAACTGAAAGAAATTAAGGATGCCTGCTCCGTACCATGAACGTGCAAAAACTAGAAAAATTAAAAGTCCAACTGCAAAAATAATTTGCTTGTTCATCGTAAATGAAGCATCTGACTGCTTTTTCTTTAAGCGTTGACGAGTAGCTAACTCCGATTTATACCATTTAGAGACGCTATACAAAACCACTACGCCGATACCTGCAATTAACGTAAACCAAATCGTTCCAAACTGACCAAGTCCGATAAAGATAAATGCCGTAAATAGCGGAGCCATCGACTGTCCTGTATTTCCGCCAACTTGATAAATAGACTGCGCCAGCCCCCGTTTTCCCCCTGCTGCCATATACGCTACGCGAGAACCTTCGGGGTGAAAAATAGCTGAGCCAAATCCTACAAATAAGACAGATATAATCACAAAATAAAAATTTGGCGCTAAAGCGAGCCCAACCATACCAATCATGCTTAAACACATTGCAATTGGCAATAAAAATGGCGAGGGACGCTTATCGGCAAATACGCCGAACACCGGCTGCATAATCGATGACGTCATGTTTAAAGCAAAGGCAATCCAGCCGATTTGCGTGTAGTTTAAATTCATCGATTTTTCAAGGACAGGAAAAAGTGCCGGTATAACAGACTGCATACAATCATTTAGGAAATGGCCTAAACTAATAGCAAATAAAATACGATAAATCGTCGCCGGCTGCGCTTGCTGCGTTCGTGCTGCTGCTTGCATTCATAACCCTTCTTTCTTATTTAATCTACATCAAAACTGTTAAAGTCTTACAATGTCTTTTTCTATTATACAGTGAAAAGTAAGATTGTAGTTGTTTTCTTTTTTATAAAAAAGGGAAAATTGCCTGTGAGGTGAAAACAGTGAAAAAACATGTGCATATGATTGTGGACGGACGCGTTCAAGGAGTTGGGTTCCGTCACTACACGCAGCTAAAAGCAATGGAATGCTCCATTAACGGATGGGTACGAAATCGAGACGATCAAAAAGTCGAAATTGATGCTGAAGGTGAAGAAAGCAACATCCAAAAATTTATTGAAGAAATAAAAAAAGGTCCCTCACCGTTCGCTTCTGTTAGCAATGTGGAAGTAAAGATAGTAAACACCCCTTCCCACACCCATTCTTTTCGCGTGAAGTATAGTTAAAAAACTCGCTAAATTAAGATAATTTTTGATAAAATGGAAAAGTAAGCGATTTTATATTTTCTACATATAAGGGGGAAAAAACGATGGTTGAAAACAAAATTGTGTTAATTACAGGTGCAGCTCAGGGTATTGGTTATCAAATTGGTGAGCGCTTTGCTGAAGACGGAGCGACTGTTGTCTTAACTGACTTAAATGAAGATGGCGTTAAGAAAGCAGCAGATAAATTGAAGACAAAAGGCTACGAAGCATTAGGCATTAAAGCAGATGTGACAAAGGAAAGTGATATTGAACAAATGATTGCTCAAACGGTTGAAACATATGGCCGCCTTGATGTATTAATTAACAATGCTGGCATGCAATTTGTTTCCCCTCTCGAAGAATTTCCTACTGAAAAATTTGAACTTTTAACGAAAATTATGCTTGTTGCACCTTTTGTTGCGACTAAGCATGCGTTTCCTATTATGAAAAAGCAAAAATTCGGCCGCATTTTGAACATGTCTTCCATTAACGGTTTGATTGGTTTCTCAGGAAAAGCAGCGTACAATAGCGCTAAGCACGGCGTAATTGGCTTAACGAAAGTGGCTGCTCTTGAAGGTGCAGAGCACGGCATTACGGTAAATGCGATTTGCCCTGGTTATGTTGATACGCCGCTTGTTCAAAATCAATTAAAAGATTTGGCACGTACGCGAAATGTAGCGCTTGAAAAAGTACTAGAAGAAGTCATTTATCCTCTTGTTCCTCAAAAGCGCTTGCTTGCTGTCGATGAAATTGCAGATTATGCCATGTTTTTAGCAAGTGATTTAGCAAAAGGCGTAACCGGCCAAGCTGCTGTAATCGATGGTGGATATACGGCTCAATAAAAAAAGAGTGTCAGTTAGACTGGCACTCTTTTTTTTTATTTATTTAATTTCGAATTCTCCTAAAGAACCGGTCGTCTGACCTGCTTTTACTGCTTCTGCGTATAAATAATACGTTCCCGCTGGAAGAGCTTCACCATTAATCTTTCCGTCCCACGTTGCGCTAGAGAATCCTTTTCCTACATTCGTATACGAACTTAACAATTCCCCTTTTTCTAACGTTGCATCGTAAATGTAATAGCTAAGCTTCTCTGCTCCGCCTGGTAAATAACTGCCGTATTCAAATGATCCATTTCCAAGTACATCTACATACGCAGAAGTAACGCGAGGATAATCCGGCTCTTTTACAAATAAGATGGTTGGAACATCGTACGTTTCTTTATTGTTACTTACGGTAATTGTCCCTTCGTAATAGCCAGGAGATAATTTCCCTGCATCTACTTTTACATTCAGGTTTACTTTTTGCGTTTTTCCTGCATTAACAACTAAATCGTTTGTTGATTTAACGTCAATTGCCTGATGGCTTTTCTTAAATTTTACTTTGACCGAGTATTTTTGACTGTGATTTGATAGATTTTTAATCTTAAAGCTTTGTTTTTCTACTTGTTTCCCTTTATCTTTATAAAAGACACCGTACGAGTGACTTCCTGGTGTAATAAGCGTTTTTGCTTTAATTGCATCTACTACGCGCATGCTTCCTGCACCTTGCGTATTATGAGGATAAACCAGCCCGTTGCGGTCACGAAGCAGTTCCGTTGTATTCATTAAAGATGCTTTTACATCTTCTACTTTATAATTTGGATGCGCCTGTAAAATTAACGCTGCTGCTCCTGCTACGTGGGGTGCTGCCATACTTGTTCCTTGCTTTGATCCATATCCATGAGGGTTGCTTGGATCATTGGTTGGCACTGTGCTGATGATATCGACTCCAGGTGCCGAAATGTCCGGCTTAATCATCCATGTATCAACAACCGGTCCGCGAGATGAAAAGTCAGCCATTGTTTCATCAACTGTCTGATCAAATGTTGCAGTAAAAGAGCCCGTAACGGATCCTTTTGCTAAAGAAGCTGCCAAAGCTTGTCCATCAGCTTTTGATAGGCGAATACTTGGCAGAGATGTGCCTGGAATATCAGGGATTGTCCCTTCTACGTTGTTGTAAATCACCGTTGCCACAGCACCGGCTTTTTTCGCATTGTCAACTTTGTCTACAAACGCAATGTCGCCGCGAGAAATAACCGCTACTTTTCCTTTTACATCCTTTCCTTCAAAGTCTTCTGGTTTTCCGAGTCCGACAGGTACAAATTCATACTTTTTACCACTTGCATCTAGTAATGCCTTGTCATTTGGAAAGCCCATTACTTCAGCTGAAGCATAGCTTGCGTTATCCACAGTTAATGTCGTTTTATACAAATTGTAAGGAAGCTGAGTTGCACCAACTGAAATAGCTTCACGAGATGTTCCCGGAGACCCTACTGTCCAGTTAGCTGGTCCACTGTTTCCATTTGACGTAACGGCAACTACTCCTTCTTCCATTGCCCAATCTAATGCAATACTCGTTGCCAAGTCCGGATTATTAATCGTATCTCCAAGCGACAGGTTCATTACATCCGCTCCGTCTTCTACCGCACGGTCAATACCGGCGATCACGTCTTCTGTTGTACCTGTTCCTCCTGGCCCTAGTACACGATAAGCAAGTAAATGAGCTTCAGGAGCTACCCCTTTAATTTTCCCGTCCGCTGCAATTGTTCCTGCTACGTGCGTTCCGTGCGTTGTTGCTTCGCCTTTTGGATCTCCAGCAGGCGTTTCTTGAGGATCTTTGTCATCATCTACAAAATCCCATCCTTTATATTTCTCAAACGCTGACTTTAAATCCGGGTGGTCGTAATCAACGCCTGTATCGATAACGGCTACGGTCATATTTTTACCTGTATACCCTGATTTCCACGCTTGATCTGCTCCCACATAGTAAATGCTTTTATCCATTTCAGAACCGTATTCTTCCGCGCTCACTTCTTTCGATTTCACTTCTGTTGTATGATATTCAACGCTTGGGTAAATAGCTTTTACTCCGGGCAAACTTGCTACTTTTTCAAGGTCATTAGCCGGAAGTTCCGCTGAAAACCCGGAAAACACTTGGTCATATTCACGCTTTACTTTTGAAGTTTTAGAAGCTTTTGAAAGCTCTTTTTTCACTTCGTCACGCGCTTTTTTAATCTTTCCTTTACTTTGCGCTACTCCTTTTTTCTTTGCTTCCGCTACAGACTCTTCATTTAACTCCACAATAACTTTTACTTTTTTAGCCGACTTTAAGTTATAGTCTCCTTGAATTTTAACTAAAGACGGTTCAAGCGCTGGTTTTGAATTTCCGTTGGCGGATGCTCCCATTGCAAAAGAAGATAAAGCAACCGAAAATGCTACTGTACTTAATACAGACCGAATTGATACTTTTTTCATTTTGTTTTCCCTCTCCATTTCTCTCTATACTTCGTGCTACTATGTATGCCTTCATCCCCAGAACATACGCATCTTTCGCTTAGCTAGTGAGTTAAAAACTAGAATAGTATGGAAGTTCTATATATTACTATAAAATCCTTGAGTCTATGGAATCATTTTATATATTCGTGCAAATTAAGCACTAATGCTCAAAAAATAAAGAATTTTGTCTGTTTCTCTTCTTTATGTAACTTTTTTATTCCTAAAATTATGAAGAGATTAGATGAATATACAAGAATACTGACGAATTTCTGTTAATTTAGCTATTTTTATCAAGGACTCATTCCTACTTTTCCTTTGCTTACTTATAAGGTTTTTTTATTATTTTAAGAAAATTGTTCTTATGAGCGTTTTTTATTTTATCACTTATTATTTAGAACATAGTTTAATTTAATATAAAATATCGCACTTAATTAAATGAAATTTTAAAAAATTACGAATAATAAAATGAGATCTTGCAGATACTAACGTCAACGCTCGCACAAAGGGAGGCATGATTATGATAGATTTAAATTTCATCCTACTCATCCTTGATCTTCTCTCATCACTTGTCACTATTGGCATCTACTTTACAACCAAGTAGTACCTAACCTTCTCTTTACTCTTCTAGCGCATGTACTTAAGCTATTACAAAAAAGAAGCAAGCCAATTTTTATTGGCTTGCTTCAGCTATATAATAAAGTAGTTAAAGTGGAAGGGATTTATCCGCGTCTTCCGCCTCTGCCACCTCGTTTTGATTCAGTGCTGCGTTTTAGTGTAGATAAATTATCTTCACTATCTTTTAAGAAACGCGCCATTTTTTGTTCGAAGTTTTCCTTTGGTTGGAAGTTGCTTTTAGAACGATTATCATTATTTCTTGCCTGACGTGGCGGGCGTTGTGAATAAGAAGATGAGGGTCTTTCAGGTTTATCTATTGCTTTTTTAATCGATAATCCAATTTTTCCGTCTTTCTCATTAACGACTTTCACTTCAATCTCTTGACCAACTTTAAGATGGTCATTAATGTCTTTTACATAGCTGTCAGCTACCTCACTAATATGTACAAGCCCAGTTTGACCTCCAGGTAATTCTACAAATGCTCCAAAATTAGTAATACCTGTTACTTTACCTTGTACCTTGCTACCTACTTCAACTGCCATAAAAAATGTTCCTCCTCAATAATATTAAAAGCACTTCATTATACCAAAGTGCGTAAGAATAACAAAGTGTGTATGAGAAAACAATTTGTTAAATTACACTTTTTCCGCCTCTTTTTTGTTTTATGAAAGAAATCAGTCAAAATAATGCCCATATTAGATATACCTAATATGGGCATTTCTCTCATTTCCACCATTCATCAAACATGCTAGCCGGTAACTGACGTTTATGTTCCGTAATACGATAGCGCTGTTCAATTTTTTCAGCGGCTTCTTGTGATACTTCTTTTCCTTCCAAATAATCGTCTAGTTCATCATAAGAAATTCCTAGTTCCGTTTCATCAGATTGACCAGGACTATTATCTAACAAGTCAGCTGTTGGTACTTTTTCATACAATCGTTTATCTGCACCTAATTCTTTTAGCAATGCTTTTCCTTGACGTTTTGTTAGTCCCGTTAGAGGCAGCACGTCTGCTCCGCCATCTCCGTATTTCGTAAAAAAGCCTGTTACTGCTTCTGCTGCATGATCGGTTCCGATAACTAAAAGGCCGTTTTCTCCTCCGATTGCATACTGTACAATCATACGCGTACGTGCTTTGACATTTCCTTTATGAAAATCAGACAGCGCTATATCTGTCGCACCTGTAAACGAACTTTCAAATGCTTCCACCGTGTTTTTAATATTAAACGTATATGTTTCATTAGGTTTAATAAATTCTAGTGACGCCTTCGCATCCGCTTCATCATGCTGCGTGCCATGGGGCAAGCGAACGGCTACAAATTTTGCTTCATATTCTTCTTTTCGCAATTCGTCTACAGCAATCTGTGCTAATCGTCCAGCTAAGCTAGAGTCCTGCCCACCGCTTATACCTAATACAAAGCCTTTTGCATTTGCTGACTTTAGGTAGCTTTTCAGAAAATCAACGCGGGCACGAATTTCTTGTGCTGGATCAATTTCAGATTTCACATGTAGCTCTTTTCTTATTTTTTCTTGCATGTCTGACATGATACATGCTCTCCTTCCATTATATGTAGATTTCTTACTGATACAGTCCATGTTTTTTACTATAAAAATAACAGAGATCAGGCATTAAATATCTTGGTTCTCCGCCCCGGGCAAATTCTTGACGAATATAAGTAGAGCTGATTTCCATCGCCAGCCCTTTATCAAGAAGCTGAAACCGGCCGTCGTCATAATTTCGAAGCAAAGGAGAATGACTAATAGCTTTCAACATGTCTATTCCCTCTCTTGCCATGATGATAAACTGGTTTTTACTAATAAGTTCATCTGCTTTCTTCCACTTGCCTTCACCAATATCTTGCAGTAAGTCGGCTCCCATAATAAAAAATAAATCAGCGTGTGGAAGCAATTTTTTAAAGTGCTCCATAGTGTAGTATGTGTAATGATAGCCCGGCAATACGTCTAGCTCATACGTATCGAGCAAAAATTTGGGGTTATCTTTAATCGCTAAGCTAACCATATTTACACGGTGCTCATCCAACGTCTGGAGCTTTTTATCTGTTCGTTTGTGCGATGAAGGCAAAAAGATAATAGCATCTAGCTTCTTTCGATGCGCAACCGTTGATGCCGTCCAAAGATGAACATTGGTAACCGGATCAAAAGAAGAACCATAAATACCAATTTTCGCTCCTTTTTCTAAAAGCTTATCTATTTTTTTATCAGGGTTTAGCTGTTGAAAATAAGCAAGCGTATCTGACATGTCTCCAGCTCCCTACTATTTTTTATTTAGGGCTTCTGCTACTTTTTGTTTTACGTACGCAATTTGACGCGTTTTATTTTCCCAACATTTTTCGCTTAAATCTACTGGATATTCTTCAGGATTGCGCGTGCGCTTATATTCATCCCAAAGCAGCTCTAAATTATCTTTTACGTACTGCTGAATTTCCTGAAGTTCTTCTGTTTCATACACAAGCTCTCCGTTTACAAAGATATCATGCTGGAGTTCTTTTGCTTCAAAATTTGTGACGAATTTACTGATAAACGTATGAACAGGATGGAACATTTTTAAACGTTCTTCGCTTTGAGGATCTTCGTCTTCCATCGTGATATAATCCCCTTCAGATTTCCCATTCAAATTATTAATAATACGATATACGCGCTTTAATCCTGGTGTACTCACTTTTTCAGGATTTGCGCTAATTTTAATCGTATCCATCATCTCGCCATTTTCTCCTTCAATAGAAACGAGTTTATACACTGCACCAAGCGCGGGCTGATCATATGCAGTAATGAGCTTAGTACCAATCCCCCACATGTCTATTTGTGCCCCTTGCGACTTTAAATGCATAATCGTATCTTCATCTAAATCGTTGGAAGCAACAATTTTTGTCTCTGTAAACCCTGCTTCATCTAACATTTGACGAGCTTTTTTAGACAAATATGTTAAATCGCCGCTGTCTAAGCGAATCGCTGTAAAATTAATTTTATCGCCTAATTCTTTTGCTACTTTAATGGCGTTGGGAACTCCTGATTTTAACGTATCGTACGTATCAACTAGAAACACGCAGTTTTTATGGCGACGAGCATATTTATGAAATGCAATATATTCGTCTTTATAAGCCTGCACCATGGCATGAGCATGCGTTCCTGCAACTGGAATTCCAAATTTCTTTCCTGCTCGCACGTTAGAAGTAGCACCAAATCCGCCAATATAGGCTGCTCTTGTTCCCCAAATGGCAGCGTCCATTTCTTGAGCGCGGCGTGTTCCAAATTCCATTGCCACTTGATCTCCTACTACATGTTTGATTCGAGCTGCTTTCGTCGCAATCAGCGTTTGGTAATTCACAATATTCAAAATAGCTGTTTCTACGAGCTGAGCTTCAATTAATGGTGCTTCTACACGTAAAATTGGTTCATTATGAAATACAAGCTCACCTTCACGCATACATCGAATCGTTCCAGTAAACGTAAGATCTTTTAAGTAAGCTAAATAATCTTCTTTAAAACCTAATTCTTCATGCAAGTAGGTTAAATCTGATTCGCTAAATTTAAATGCTTTAATATATTCAATAATTCTTTCTAATCCAGCAAAAACAGCATAGCCATTTCCAAAAGGAAGTTTGCGGAAGAAAACTTCAAAAACAGCCTTCTTTTGATGAATATTATCTTCCCAGTACGTTTCTCCCATATTAATTTGATATAAATCGGTGTGTAGCATTACGCTGTCATCTGTAAACATATTCATTGATTTCCTCCACTTTTATGTCCTTAAATAATTTCTGCCCCGAGGCAAGATTTAAAATGTTCAAGCGCCCACTCATGGCCTTTTTGATTAAAGCTTGCTACGGCTTTTTCATAAATATAAATAGCAAATCCTTTATTATAGGCATCTACTGCTGTATGAAGTACACAAATATCCGTACATACACCTGCTAAGTAGACATCGGTAATTTGTCTTTCTCGAAGTTTAATCTCCAGATCTGTTCCAGCAAATGCGCTGTATCTCGTTTTATTCATCCATTCTACATTTGCCTGTGATCGATACACATTATATAAATCATTTAACTTTCCGTATAGCTCTCTTCCTGCAGAACCTTCAACATTATGAGGCGGAAACAGCGCTGATTCTGGATGTAAGGAATCATTTTCTTTATGAAAATCAATGGCGAACACCACATACTCGTTTTGCTCAATAAATTGACGCGTAATATCGCTTATGAATGTTTCTATTTGTCTCCCTGGTTCTCCGCATGTCAAAGCTCCGTTTTCAGCTACAAAATCATTTGTATAATCGATGTTAATCAGTGCTTTTTTCATTATGTTTCCCCCTCATACGTAAAAATTAACAGTTAACATATTGTTAATTATTTAAATTGAAAGTTTTTCTTTTAATAGCGTGCTGTATAGATTGGCTTCATCACATTCATTTCAACAAACCGGTAGAGCTTTGTTGGTTTTTTAGACGTTCTCGTCGTTGTTTTTCCGTCTACTTCTTCAATAAATGGCAGCATTCTTATTTTTCGTGCAAAGGCCTGATCACTTTTAATCGCTGCATCATCCGTTACGGTAAGCAGCACAGCCTGCAGCTCAGAGTATGTAAACTGAGAAGGCAGAAATTTCTGGGCAATGGTCGTTTGCAATAAATCTTTCTTAATTTCCTTGATTGCATCTCGAATGATGATTTCATGATCAAAAGCTAAAGGCAATGAAAAGATTTCATCTATTTTAAACAATTCAACTCGAGCGGCATCATCATTCGCTTTTCGCTTTATTAGACTATCTTCTGGGACGATTGCATAATGTGCGTTTGTAATGACCCATCCTCTATCGTCTCTGCCAGGCTCATCATAGACACCATAGTGTTTTAAATGAATATCCTTTACGCCAGTTTCTTCTTCGAGCTCTCTTTTGGCCGCTTCAAAAGCTGATTCATCAGGATGGACAAATCCGCCGGGAAGCGCCCACTTTCCTGCTTCGCTGTTCTTTTCTCCCTCTGCATTCACCATTGCTCGTTGGATAAGCATTAATTTCAAACTCATTTTAGGTGGTTTGTATGGTTCTTTTTCTTCCGTCACAATCGTAAATACAGCAATATCTGACGTATAGCCATAGGGTTTAGGGTATTCTTTTTTCGTTTGATTCGTCATTGCTTTATTGTTCGACATTCATCATTTCTCCTGATCGCTCTTTTTACAATTAACAATATGATTAATGTTAATTATATTTGTTTTATGGAAAATGTCAATACTTTTCCCACTAATTATAAAGAGAAGGTAATTTATGTTGTAAATAACGTTATGTTTCGTATTTTTCAGATTTTATATGCATAAAAAGCTGAGTGAAGAAGTTCTAATTCGCCTCCTCTCTCAGCTTTTTTTCCTTTTAATTAACGTGCTGCTAAACCAATCATCATTTTACCGTCTTTAAAATACTCAATTACATAGTCAACAGACGGACAGTAAATAAATGCTTCTTCTGTCAGATCAGCTGTTTGTTGAAAAAACAGTAAAGCCTGAACTAAATCGACGCTTACAGCTTTAGTTGCTCGTTTCCAGAATAAAACAACCTGATGTTCTTTTATATTCATCTCTTGAAGCCATTTTTTGATTTCTTCAATATGCCGGGTGGACTTTTTAATTAATACTTTTCTCCAATTAATTTGCATGATTGTTAAAAAAGGAAAGGTGTTTGAAAGTTTTTCGAAGTAAATGCTTGTCTGCCTTTTTGTTAGCAAATCTGCACTGTTACCCAATGTTTGAATATAATGTTCTACTTTTGTCATAATCATCCTCCAGTCGAAATTGGAGTTTGCTAGAATTTTCAGAAACGATCTCTACTCTTCTTGCTAAAAATCCTGCAGCTTTCCAACCGTGCTTTTTCTCAACAATTTTGAAATTTAACCTTTTTATACAAATTATTCAAAATAATTTGTGTATTTTAGTTTACCATAAAACTTAATCTTTGACTTTGATTATATAGAACCTTATTTGTGTTTTGTCCAAAGAGCGAATTTCATAGAAGAAAAGCTATAAAAAAGTTGACATTAACATTTATAAAAGTTAATATACTTACTAAAAGTAACTTAATTGCATATAACAAACAAGGTGAAGAAAATGAACTATCGAACAGAAGTGTGTATAATAGGAGCCGGACCAGGCGGTGCTCTACTGGCCTATCTACTGGCTAAACAAAATATATCAACTATACTGATAGAGAGATCTGATACGCTTGGAAAAGAATTTCGAGGCGAACATTTAAATGAAAATGGAGAAATGATTCTTAAGAAACATCATATATTTGAAGAAATTGAAAGCTTAGGCCTCCTTCGAATGTCTAGGGTCGAATACTGGAAGGATGGACATATATTCAAAACGATAGAATCTGAACTTGGACATGCAGGAATTCATGTGCCACAGCAGCATCTCCTTCAGTCTATAAATAACCAAGCAAGCATCCATCCCTCCTACAAACTTATGCTGGGCACAAAAATAACGGAACTAATGCAGAATGAAAAAGGCCAATATACTGGAATAAAAGCTCAGCAAAAAGGCCAAGGTGAAATAATAGTTGAAAGTAAAATCATTATTGGAGCAGATGGTCGATATTCAACTGTTCGCAAACTTGCGCACATAAAAAACAATATCCACAATCATGGATACGATTTGCTTTGGGCGAAAATTCCTGCACCAGCCAATTGGGAGCCTTCTATTAAATTTGCACTTGTGAAGCAGCAGCAGGTGGCGCTTTTTTCTCAAGCAAAAGGCTTTGTTCAAATCGGATGGAATATTGAAAAAGGCAGCTATCCTGCTCTTCGGAAACAATCGTTTAGACCGTTTATTCAGCGTTTAATAGACGCTTTCCCTAGCTTAAACCTTTCAATAGAAAGGTTTATTACGTCGTGGTCAGACTTTACGCTTCTTTCTGTGCAAAGCAGCATAAGCGAAGTATGGTCAAAGCATCACCTGTTATTATTAGGGGATGCTGCTCATACGATGACCCCCACTGGCGCTTTTGGATTAAACGAGTCATTAAAAGACGCTGACTTACTGTCTGACTTACTGCATCAAGTTTTTTATCAAAACAAAGAGATTTCAGAAACATTGAGACAGTTTGAACAGAAAAGAAAGCCTAAATTAATAACTCTTGAACGTATTCAGTTTCAGCGAGAAAAAGAATTCTCGTCCCATTTTATTTCTTCTTAAGCCTAAAAAAGAGATTCCATAGATAAATGGAATCTCTTTTTTGTAATCATGATTTTTTAGCAGTTATTCTATGTAAGTTCTCTTTTATGTATATTCCGCGAAGTTAATCTTGCTTTGCCCGCTGCCATTTTTGAAATTCAAGAAATTGTTTAAACTGCTCTTTGCTTATTCCTGACTCCGCTGCTTCTTTTGCTAACTCAAGCCACTCATCATCAATATCCAACGATTCAGATTTATCCATAGGCTCATGAATTAATCTATCAATACTCACGTTCAATGAGGTAGAAATTTTGTTTAGAAATTGAATAGATGGGTTGAGCTGAATTCCTCTTTCTACTGAAGATATGTAGGATTTAGCAACACCCGCTCGGTTTGCAAGTTCTGTTAGCGATATTCCTTGTTTCGTTCTGAGATCTCGAATACGTTGGCCAATTGTCATTTTAATCACCCTTACTAATGCTTACTTATCGATAATAATACCATAATTTCACTTTACCGTGCATTATAAATAAACGTTCTTACCATAAAGGGGTGATTATACATCTAAAAAAGGGTGATTATGCATCTAGTGAAGATAGCTTGAGACTGGTTATAAAGGTTATCTATACTTGGGAACGATTTATTCCCTTATCATTGTATCGGCTAAGCATTTGAACTAATGCTTTGTAAAAATTGTCTAACTTCCTCGATGCTTATACCTGTTTGTTTTGCTTCCATTATGAGCATAACCCATTCTAAGTCTAACGTATTTTCGTCTTTAAAATTCATAATTCTCCTCCTTTCTTCTTTTTTCGAAATTGATAACGTTTTCTTTTTTCTATTTTTGGGCATTCTCTCTTATTTCTCACTATGGTTTTACAGTATAATGGATATTACTAGAACATTAGACATTTTTTAATTACTAAAAAGCACCTATTTTTTTGAAATTTTTGTCTATTCTTATCATAATAATTTTACCGTTACACAAACGCTACAGTTAGACACTAGGAGGATTGTTTTTATGCCTTTTCTGCATACGGCGACAGAAAAAATTTACTATGAAGTTCATTCGCCCGCGTTCACTGACCAGACAGACACCATTGTGATGATTCATTCTGTTATCACTGATCATACGCTTTTTGATTCTATTACTGCAGAATTAACCCAACATTATTCTGTTATTCAATACGATTTGAGAGAGACAGGAAACAGCGCCTCCGCTACAGGGGAGATATCGTTCGAGGCTCATATTGAAGATCTTTTCCACTTATTACATACGTTACATATAAAAAAATGTTACTTAGTTGGAGTGGGATTTGGAGGACAAATCGCTGTTAAATTTGCTGCTCGCTATGAATTTCTTATTGAAGGACTGATACTATTGTCTCTTCCTTTTTATTCCGATAGCACCCTTCAAAAGATTAAGAGATGTTACAACGAAGAAAGTAAAAACCAAATACCGGTAGAAAAAATTTTCGAATTAGGCAAACTAGAGAGTCTGGAACCTACAAACATACAACAGGTAATTGAAAGACTAAAAAAAATGGATCCCGGGGTATATTTCCGCTTTCTTAAACTATCTATTACAGACAATCTATTTCAAGAGTTGACTAGTATTTCACTTCCTGTACTCACTTTATCTGGCCAACATGATTTGCTGCTTTCATCACAGTATCTGATTTCAAAAACGATGTTTTTAAAAAACTACAGTCATATGACCATACCTAACGCTCATTCTTCATTTCTAGTAAAAGAAAAAACAGCTTTACTCAAAGAAATTGTTATAGATTTTATTAAAAGTAATACACAACAATTACCTTCTTTAAAGAATGATCCTATGAAAATACTTAAGAACTGGGAAAGTGACACAGCTATAGATATACAAAAAGATTTTCATGCACATACACCCTCTCTTAAAGTAGATTTTTTGTACTCTTTTTCCGTATATGTAAATGGCCAGCTTATTACAGAAGGCTGGAATAAGCGCTTTGCTCAAGAAATTTTACTATATCTTATTTTTCATCATTCTATCAGCAGAGAACAGCTATGCGAAGCGCTGTGGCCTGATGTACCTTTAAGCAATGCCAGAAAGAATTTACGCGTCTACTTGTCTCATTTAAAAAAGTTATTGAACGCAGAAAAGGAAGAGCCAGTTTTACTTGTTAACAGGCAGCTCATTTCTTTAAACGCCGATGTGTCAAGCGATGGATTAGACTTACTAACTGACCTTCAGTGGATTACCGAACAGTCTGATCCGGCGTTGAAATTTAAGGAAGCTGAACAGCGACTGCACCAATTAGTTCCTCATTATTTAACAACGATTTATGACGATTGGTTCCTTGATATCCGAGTAAAAATAGAGATTATTCTTCTTGACTTATTAATCTGGATGAAAGAATGGCTTTGTGAGAATGGAAAAGTTTCAAAAGCCGTATTTTTACTCATTAAATTTATTGATTTAGTAGAAGAAAAGGAATTCATTTATGATGAAATTGTCGATTGCTATATTAAGCTCGATAACAATGAAAAATCAGAGTACTGGCTCGATCAAAAAATGCGGTATTTAGTTGAATAAATCAGTTTCATTTATACCATCACCGTGCAGAACTGTATACGCTTCTAACCTGTTACCGCAGAAACGGATTGGATGTAGTGCTTTTTGAGTGATATAATTCTTTACTCTCTATATTTTCGTAGATTTTTAGAGTCCTAAAGGAAGCTTCTTTTATTTATTTACCATTTTCCATCCATTATGAAATATAATAGGAGAAATAGTAATAGCTTTTGTATATAGAAAGCATTAAAAGAAAATGAGGTTGGGTTATGAGAGAAACAATCGTTGCAGCTTTAAAGAAAATTGAAGAAGATTACGACGTAAAAGTATTATACGCTTGTGAATCTGGAAGTAGAGCGTGGGACTTTCCATCTAAAGATAGCGATTATGATGTTAGATTTATTTATATTCATAAGAGGAATAAATATTTAAGCATTGATCCAATGGGTGTAGGTAAAAAGCGAGATGTAATAGAGCTACCTATTAATGACCTATTAGATGTTAGCGGCTGGGACGTAACCAAGACATTAAAACTTTTTAGAAAATCAAACCCACCCTTACTAGAATGGATACAATCAAACATTGTATATTACAAGGCGTATTCAACATTTGATAAAATGAAAGAACTACATTCTAACATCTTTACTCCTACTTCTTGTATATACCACTATTTAAATATGGCTAGAAATAACTTTCGAGAGTATTTACAAGGTGACGAAGTAAAAATCAAAAAATATTTTTATGTTTTAAGACCTGTGCTAGCTGCTAAGTGGATTGAGCAATATAACGAATTTCCTCCACTAGAATTTCCTATTCTCTTAGAGAAACTGTTACCAGAAGGAGAATTAAAAGAAGAGGTTAGCAAGCTGTTAAAGCGTAAAATTAGTGGTGATGAGTTAGATTTAGAACCACGCATCAATGTTATTAATGAATTTTTGAACTTAGAAATTGACCGTTTAGACAAATACGTGAGAACTTTATCCGTAGAATTAGATGACCCTACATATGAATTAGATCAATTGTTTAGAGATACTTTAGACGAAGTTTGGAACTAAGTATAAAACAAAAAGGCTTATCCCTAATGCAAGTAGCAGCGGATAAGCCTTTTATTTATAATTTCTATTAAAGCGGTATATTATTATTCGTATTTTTTGTTTCATTTAAATAGCTCTCCACATATATTTGTTCTGCATCTGTAGCATTTTTAATTCCATCCTCCGGACTAAATTCAATGCTTCTCCTTACGGCTACACGATCTGCAATGTAACCCATTGCTAACAAAAACACTATACATCCGCCTGCCCACAGCCACATTGTCATTTTACTACCCCCTTTTTTAATTTCAATATTACATTTGATTACCTCTTAAAAATTTGATTAGTTTTACTAACCCCTCCTTTTGCTGACCCAATAAAAGGATTAATTTCATAAGTTAAATCGCTTCAGGTCCCTTTTTTTCTTTAGTTCACCTAACGTCGCGTAATACAGCATATATCCTCCGACTGTATATTAAATGTTTTTCCGCAAAACGGAATTTAAATTAACATTCCCTATACTTACTATACGTTTTAGCACGAAGAAAAGTTTCAGAAAATTACATTAATAATTTTTGGATTGATTTTCAACAAATCTGATTATAATTTTTTATGTTTCATCCTAAATAATTTCAAAACTGCTGCCAATCTATCTACAAAGCATTTGAGGCTTTACGCCGCTTTAATCAGATCTACTATTATTGCCAGATGCATTAATTATGGTGCCTATTATGACTGCAGGTATGAACCAATTACCTCACCATTTAATTTCTCACGGTACAGCTTTAAGTAATACAATTCGTCAAGTTCCAGGTTCGATTGGTACGGCTATACTTGTTACAATTATGACACAGCAAACTACTGAACATCTTTCAAACTACACTAATACACTAACAACTAACAATGATTTCTTTAGTAGTCAACTTAGTCAGTTAGGTAATAGCGGTATTATATCGCTATACGCTAAAGCAATAACAACTCCGACTATAGATGGCATTAACGATGTATTCTTATTTGCTACATTATTAGGTCTGGTTTTTACTCTCTTTCTTCTTGCGTACACCAAAGATCAATAGAGAGAAATAATAAAAAGCCGTTTCTTTGGTTAAGAAACGGCTTTTTATTTTAATAAACAATTGTATTTAAAGCATATATTTTACATTTGGATATCATATTTAGATTCAAATGCAGACACTTTTTCTTTAGCATCTAAAAATTGTGTTTCAGCAGCTTTTGTGTTTTCTTCTAAAGTTGATTTATCCTTACCACTTTCTTTTTGTAGAACTTCTAGCATTTCAACTTGTTTATTTAATGACGAAGTTACGCTAGTGACTGCGGAATTCAATTGATTATATTCTTCAGTACTAAAGCTATCTTTATATTTCTCCAACTCTTCCTTAATAAGCTTTATTCTTTTCATAGGCATTCCTTGTATAGACTTAATAGCCTCAGTTGCGTCTGCATCAATTTTTTCATAATCGTAGCTATCTGCATTAAAATCTTTGTCTAACTCAATCGTGTTTACTGCATTAAAGTGCTGAGTAATATCGGCTTTCGTTAATACAATATGCATATGAGTACCTATTGCAGCCTCGTACACATCTACTGCCGAACCGTAACGCTTTTGAGCTTTTATTGCTTGATCATTACTTAAATTGTCTATCTCAGTTTTTAAGTCTTTTAAGTGTTTGTCTAGTTCACCATCATCGCCTTGAAGAATATTCTTGCTTTCAATTGACTTTGCAAGTATGTTAAAGTCTGCTTCAAAAACAAGATAATCATCAGATTCCATATATCCTTTTTCTTTTGTATATTCTTCATACTCACTCTCTAATTTAGAGAGTTTTTGTTCGAGTTTCTTCTGCTCTTTCCCCATTTGTTTCTGCTCTTGCTTAGCAGATCCTTGTTTTTGTTCTTCTTTTGTTGACCCACAAGCTACTAAACTAATAGATAGCAAAGATGCTACAAGTCCTAGGCCGATTCTTCTTAATTTTTTCATTTGTTTCTCCTTTTTTTGGTATGTAGTTTTTTCACCCAACAATGATAGCATATATTATGTACTCCAAAAGAACGATTTTAGTAAAATTATCAAGTTTTCTATAGATGAACCATTAAAAGCAACAGTATTTTATCTGTTAGTAGCAGCTTTAAAAACCTCTTATCCGCAGTTTTACTAACAATTACTTAATTATTAGACCTTTTATCTGACGCGCAATAAAACTAATTAGAAAAAAAGTAAAAACCGTTTCACTGTTTAGAAAACGGTTATTTACCTTAACATATAATTCTATACTTAGAGTTAATGTGATATTTCAACCCCCTATTTGTGATTCAAAATAATAAATTTACAATTTTTGTAGCTCACTGACTTGTTTTTCTAAAGTGGAAATTAACCATTTTCCTCATAAAAATAGTACTATTTTCAAGAGGAATCTTTTATTTCTCCTGAAGATAGTACTACACTATATTAGATAACCTTTATTTTTGTTTTAATTGTATAATATGTATCTGCTATGAGTCCTACTGCAAGTCCGCTAATCATCCCGTATGGTAATACACCTGGTACATTTTGATAAAAAGTGCCGATTAACATCGCAGCTAGGATGCCGAAAAGTACGCCTATCACAATATGCGAACCAAACTTCACCTGTTTTGCGGTATACATTCTTCCTCCTCCTCACTTTTTTTCCATTATATCACAACAGTATCGTTTATTTAATGATAACTGAGCGAGGAATACGAATGTAATAAAACTGTAACCTTATATAACTATTTTAATACTACTCTTCTGGCGAATAAAATGTCATATGAGGCTTTTCTTCTTGATAATACGCTAAACGGTCTTGGAGCGTACCAGTGTGAAATTCAAATTTATGACCGTCCGGATCCGTAAAATAAATAGATTTTCTGTCTCTTTCGTCGCGGTTTCTTCCCGGTAAGATGGTTACATTATGCTGTTTTAACAGTTCTCTTGCTTCGTCAAAGTTTTCAATAGAAATAGAAAACGCTAAATGAGTATACGAATACTGAATGTCTGATCTAGGAATATTTTTTTCTTCGTTTAACGCCAGCCACAGTCCATTCAGACTAAAGTAAGCGGTGGATTTTCCTTTCACTAAAAGTTCCGCTCCTAGCACTTTCTGATAAAATATGATGGATTGTTCTAAATTTGACACAGAAAAGCACATATGATTAATTCCTTGAATCATCTTTACCCCTCGCTTTCTAGAAAAAAGTACTTCTTTCTATTACATAACTTTCCTTTTAGCATCTATTTTACTGAAAAAACATACTTTTTGCCATGTAAAGAGCTACTCCCCAAATCATACATGCAGAAGCCTTATTCACCCAAATCATTATTTTCCCATTTGAATCCATTTTCCCTACTGCTTTTCCTGCAAAAGCTAAGGACAAAAACCATATCCATGAAACGGATATTGTCACCAGCGTAAAAACCCATTTTTCCTTTCCGCTGTACAGTAGAGAATTTGTTCCAATCACGCCCATAATATCCATCAGCGCGTGAGGATTTAGCAGAGATACAGAAGCAGCAAATAAAATTTGTGCTTTCACCGTCATTTCTTCCTTTACTGACGTTTTTGACGGTTCGCTCTTCCACGTCACAAAGCCCATATACGCTAAAAAAAGAAGACCTATTCCAAAAATAAGCGTTTGAAAAAATGAAAAAGCAGCGGCTGCTGCTGAAACTCCCAGCACTGCTACTAGAATTAAAATCGTATCACAAACAGAAGCCGTGAAAACTACGGGAAGCGCCTGTTTGAACGTTCGTTGATTGGCTCCTTGATTAAAAACAAACACATTTTGTACCCCTAAAGGTAAAATCAAACCGAATGCTAACAATAAAGCATGTATAACCACTGTAAACATGTTGTTCTCTCCTTTCTCTTTTATACTACAATTGACATCCCCTGTTGTCTCCACCCAAGTTTTGATTTATAATACCAACCAAATTATAAAAAGGTGGTCTCACATGAACTGGACTCCAGATCCGGCTGATAAAAAGCCAATGCACAAACAAATTCAAGAGTATATGAAAGAGAAAATCATAAATGGAGAGTGGCCTATTGGAACTAAAATTCCTTCGCAGCGCCATTTAGCTGCTAGCTTTTCTGTAAATAGAAGCACTGTGGTGACAGCAACCGAAAACTTAATTGCTGAAGGACTGCTCAGCGGAAACAAAGGCGGTGGCACCAAGGTCATTAACAATACGTGGAGCTTACTAGCATCAGGTTCTCACATGAACTGGAATTCGTATGTAGAAGCAGGAATATACCAACCAAATTCTCCGACTATCCGTCATATTAACGAAGCTGAATTTCAACCGGGCATTATTCGTTTAGGAACTGGAGAGTTAGCACCTGACCTGCTTCCTTCCCAGCAGCTTTCGGAACTATTTAGCGGAATTAATCATAGAAGCGTACACTTGGGCTACGAGCACCCAAGAGGAAATGATGAACTCCGACAAGAGTTAGTCAAGCATGTAAAAAAACGGGGCATTGAAACTTCTCCTTCATCTATTTTAATTGTATCCGGTTCACTTCAAGCCCTTCAGTTAATTTCAATCGGCCTGCTGCCTCCAGGTGCCAATATATTAGCTGAAAAGCCTTCTTATCTTTATTCTCTGCCGTTATTTCAGTCCGCACAAATGAAAATAACGGGCGTTTCGTTAGACGAAGAAGGAATGCATTTAGCTTCATTAAAAGACCAGCACGAAAAAGAAAAAGGCACAGCTTTATATACAATACCGAACTTTCATAACCCCACCAATGTAACGATGAGTGAAAAAAGGCGCCAAGAGCTGCTTCGCCAGTGTGAAAGAATGCATTTGCCTATTATTGAAGATGATGCTTACGGAGAGCTTTGGTTCCATTCACCGCCTCCACTTTCGTTAAAAGCTCAAGATAAAAATGGAATGGTTCTTTATTTAGGAACGTTCTCTAAAACATTCAGTCCAGGATTTCGAATTGGATGGATTATAGGGCCTGAACATGTAATTGAGCGATTAGCTGACCTTAAAATGCAAGTTGACTACGGAGCCAGTTCCTTATCTCAATGGGCTGCTGCTGAAGCTCTCAAAACCGGACTCTATGACAAGCATGTGGCCAGCGTACGCTATAAATTAAAAGAAAAATCTCAGCAAACACTGGCTATTCTAGAGAAGTATTTGAAGAATCTCGCTGTGTGGAATGCTCCGAGCGGTGGTTTTTATTTTTGGCTTACGCTGCATAAGCCTGTTTCGATGCGGAAGTTATTTAAGCACTGTCTCGACGAAGGAGTTCTTTTAAATCCAGGCGCATTGTATGACCATGAGGCTTCACAGCATATCAGAATATCCTTTTCTTATGCGACGCTTGCAGAATTTGAATACGGCATCAAAATAGTCGCAAAAAGCCTTAAGAATCTTTACAAGTGATTCTTAAGGCTTTCTTGTGTTAACGGCAGCTTTATAAAAAAAGTGAGCTTATTATGCTGACGTTCCGCTCGTATCTCTCCTTGATGCAGCTGAATAATTTGTTTTGCAATAGCCAGTCCTAAACCTGAACCATTCGCGTCCGTTCTTGATTCATCACCTCGATAAAATCGATCAAACAACTTTTCTACCTCAATTTTTTCACTGATGTTAATGCTGTTCCTAAAAGAAATAACTATGTAACCCTCGTCAATCTCCTGATTCACCTCTAATACGGAAGGCTTTTTGCTGTATTTCTTGACATTTTCGAGCAAGTTTTGAAATACTCTTACCATTTTTTCCACATCAATAAATGCATTCCATTCACAAGCAAAGGTAGTATGAACATCAATGCCTTCTCTTGTTAAAATTGGCTCGTACTCTCCTATTACCTGTTGAAGCAAACGTTTCATATCGACCTCATTTCGTTGAAGCTGAAGATCAGGACTCGTTAATTTTGTATAGTCGAACAATTCTTCTATTAAATCAGTTAAGTATTTTGCTTTTGAATCAACAATATATAAGTAGCTATATAATGTTTCATCATCCATACTTTCTCTTTTTTTGATTAAATCTAGGTACCCAACGATGGATGTTAACGGCGTACGCAAATCGTGAGATACACTGGATATTAGCTGATTTTTTGCTTGCTCCAGCTCTCGTTCACGATCAAATTTTGTACGAAGCTGCGCAGACATTTTGTTAATGTTTTGACTTAATTCAGCCAGTTCATCTTTTCCTCGTACATGGATGGTTGCGCCTAAATCTCCATTTGAAATTTTTTGAACTTGTTTAGAGATTTCTTTCAGATAACGAATATGAGAACGAATAAGTGCTAAAAAAACAAAAACAAAGACCACAACGGCGATAAAGAAAAGTCCAAACGCTAATACATTATATGCAGGGACATTCATTTTCTCTTCTTGTATATACCTGCTCAAAACAAGCCTAGCAATTAAAATAAAAATTAAATTGGTAGCCAAAAAACTTATAATGATAGCAAAAAGAAGCTTTACACTTATTCTTCTCATATTCTGTATCCTACGCCCCATATGGTTTTAATATAAATTGGCTTTTTGGGATTATCCTCAATTTTTTCGCGAATCTTTGTAATATGAACCATTACGGTATTATCCGATTTAAACGCATCTTCTTGCCATACGGCTTCATATATTTTCCCCATACTCATCACCGTTCCTTTGTAGCGTACCAGCAGCTCTAAAATATCAAACTCTTTTGGTGTTAAACGAATCTCTTGGCCGCGCACAAAGACAAGCCGGGTGCTGCGGTTAATTTCCAAATCGCCAATTTGAATAATATCGCGCTCAGCACGTTCATTGTATTTTTTATAGCGTCTAATTTGTGATTTTACTCGTGCGATGAGCTCGAGAGGATTAAATGGTTTTGTTAAGTAATCATCAGCGCCTGCTGTTAACCCAGAAATCTTGTCCATATCTTCTGACTTAGCCGACAGCATAATAATGGGCATGTTTTTTTCTTCACGTATTTTAAAAGCAGCATCGATTCCATTCATCTGCGGCATCATAATATCTAATATAATTAAATCTACTTCTTGTTCCTCTAAAAGCGCTAATCCAGATACAGCATTAGAAACTTTCAACGCTTCAAATCCTTCATTTTCTAAGTAAATAGCAATTAAATTACGAATTTGCTCATCGTCATCTATAATTAAAATTCTGTCTTTCATTTACAAACTCCTTATATCTGATTTTTTTCGCATGTAAAAATATATGCAGGAGGAACATTTCTCCACTCTTTTTCCACTTTAATCTGAGGGAAAAACGAGCGGATCAGCTGTTTTTTTAAATTCGTATACTGAAACGTAATAAATTTCCCTTCCTTCGCTAATACGCTGCGCGTGTTTTGCAAAATACAGTCCGACACTTCAGACGTTAAAGAAGCAAAAGGAAGACCTGATAGTACGTAATCCACTTTTGGAATATCATACTGTATCAAGTACTTTTGAACATTTTCAGCGGATCCGTGTATCACATACACATTTTTTTCATCTCTTACTTGTTCCTTTACTTTTTCGTAAAAATGCCGATTGTATTCGATAAGAAGCAAAGTTGTACAAGCGCTTCGTCTTCTCATTAATTCACGGGTAAAAACTCCGGTTCCTGGCCCGTACTCTACTATACAGTCTGCATGTTCAAAATCAATCCCTTTTACCATTTTTTTCGCTAAGTGCGTAGAGCTCGGCAAAAGTGCGCCTACCGTTCGCGGCTGGTGAAAATATTGATACATAAAAGCTAAATTCATTTTCTATTCCTTCTTTCTACTCTTTCTTTCTAGAATAGAAAAAAATCTAAAGAAACGTTAAGTAAATTTCTTAAGAATTCTTAAGAAAACAAAAAGGAGGATGGGACAAACGTATTTTAGTTGAAGGAAGATCCGAACTATGAATTAAAATCCTTTATTGAGAATTAAGTGCATTTGAATTTTTCATGGTGATAGTGAACGTAGGTTTCATGTATGTAGGTGCTTCTAGCTGTTGATTGGAGGGCAAGGCGAAGACTCCTGCGGGAAAAGCGTAACAGATGAGACCGCACAGGAGCGCAAGCGACGAGGAGGCTCATCGGCCGCCCGCGGAAAGCGAAGCCTTGCACGGAAAGCGACAGCCGTGTAACAAGCGCCATACTAAATTATTTATCCCATTTGTGCGCCTTTGGATTGATGTAGTTAATGTCTCCATTCCTTTTGAAAGAGTATTCAGCGCAAATAACATCCGCTATTTAAATCGAAAGTGGCTCCTGTATAATGTTTTGCTTGAGGGCTCAGTAAAAAAAGAACCGTATCTGCCACGTCTTGAGGCGTAACAAAGCTTGGAATCAGCTGATGAGCAATGTATTCATTTTTGCGCCATTCTGGAATATTTTTCATCATATCGGTATTTACCATTGTAGGTGCTACGGCATTCACCCGGATATAAGGAGAAAAATTCATCGCACAGCTCTTGGTTAATCCTAGTATTGCTGCTTTAGACATTCCATATATAGCATCGGAGCTTCCTTCCATTCCTGACACGGAGGATATATTAATAATCGCTCCTTCCGTTTCTTTTTTCATTAATAATTCGCCAAAGTACTTGGAAAAATAAACATATCCTTTAATATTAATGTCCATCACAAAATCTATTTCGTTTTCTTCATAGTCCAATAAATTTTTTCCTAAATATACGCC
Organism: Priestia sp. YIM B13490; assembly: GCF_042787735.1. Classification (NCBI taxonomy): domain Bacteria; kingdom Bacillati; phylum Bacillota; class Bacilli; order Caryophanales; family Bacillaceae; genus Priestia; species Priestia sp. YIM B13490. The sequence continues at coordinate 363,094 of NZ_JBHZOT010000003.1, read as the reverse complement.
CGCATTATTGACTAACCCATACAAATTTTTATCTTTTATTTGGTAAAAAAGATCTTTTACATCGTTTCCTTTTTTAACATCTACTACGTGTGTTTCAATATGGCCCTTTGTATCTTCAGCTAGCTGTTTCAAAGCTCCATCGTTAATATCACAAGCAATAACTGAATAGCCCTTCGACACACACTCTTTTACAATTTCTTTGCCAATTCCAGAACTGCACCCGTAACGATTATCCATTTTTCTTTCATCTCGACACCTCTTATTTACTTCTGTTAGAAATACTTGTTATGTAAATATTCAAACATTTATTATACCATTATTTTCTATATAGGCATCCCTTTCTTGCGTTCTTTTTTAGCTTGCCTGACAAAGCGCGTATAGTTTTTTATGGGAGTGATAACGATAAGACAGTACATTATTTCAAACAAGAAAGAGATGATAAGACGTGGCAAAAGTACTTTATATTACAGCTCATCCTCACGATGAGTCTCAATCATTCAGTATGGCAACTGGAAAAGCATTTATCGATGCTTACAAAGAGCACAATTCAAGTGACGAAGTTGTACATATTGACCTTTATAAAGAAAATATCCCTCATATTGATGCGGATGTATTTAGCGGCTGGGGCAAACTTCAGTCTGGCTCTGAACTTTCTTCTCATGAACAGGAGAAGGTCAATCGCCTTGCAGAATTGAGCGAACAGTTTGTATCAGCGGACAAATATATTTTTGTAACGCCTATGTGGAACTTTTCGTTTCCACCGGTTATGAAAGCCTATTTAGACTCTGTAGCCGTAGCGGGTAAGTCATTTAAATACACGGCAGAGGGTCCGGTTGGACTATTAACGGATAAAAAAGCGCTTCATATTCAAGCGCGCGGAGGCATTTATTCTGAAGCCCCTGCAGCTGATATGGAAATGGGGCATCGTTATATTGGGATTATGATGAATTTCTTCGGAGTACCTTCGTTAGACGGCATTTTTGTGGAAGGGCATAACGCAATGCCAGATAAAGCCCAAGAAATTAAAGAAAAAGGAATAGCAGAAGCAAAAAAACTTGCCCAAACTTTTTAATATAAAGAGGCTGTAACAAAAATATTTTAATTGAAGGAAGATCCGAACGAGGACTCGAGACTCTTAATGGAGCATCAACTTTGTTCGGATTTTTCTGTTGGTAAGATGAACGTAGCTTTCATGCATGGTGGCTGCTTCCAGCAGTTAATTGGAGGGCAATGCGAAGACTCCTGCGGGGAAAGCGGAACAGATGAGACCCCACAGGCGCATAAGCGACGAGGAGGCTCATCGGCCGCCCGCGGAAAGCGAAGCCTTGCACGGAAATTAACTGCGATGTAACAAGCCATTCATACTAGATCATTTATCCCGTTTGTTCGTCTTTCGATGGAAGTGATTTCGTTATGTCTAAGTCTCTTTTCTACGTAAAAAAACTTTCTCTTTCCTTTTCGATCCACCTGTCCATTTCTCTATCACTTTTTTCTACAAGTCTGTTAACGAGAATATCATGCCAAATATAATTTTCAAGTAAATTAATGTTGACTGCGTTATTCGTATAGTACGCCATTTCTTTATGACCATAAATCATTTCACTGCTGTCAACAGATATAATAAACCAGTTTTGATTCCCAATGTTTTCGGTATAGCTTGTATGGCGGTGCCGGTCAAATTCCTCCATCGCTTCATCTTGTTCAAACACAATTCCTTTTAGTGTGACGCTCTCCCTTAGCTGTAATAAAAGAGGCTTCAACTCATTATAAATATCGGGCCAAAGCGAGATGACAATTTTATTTTTTGCTTTTAACAATAGCGACTCACAAAAAGCAAGAATGGCTGTTTCTCCTTTCATCGTCATAATCCGGCTTTCTTCTATAGACTCTGCAGCTTCAAGACGTTTAAGCGTTTCGCTAACGTCTTCATACGTTTCGTGCCATTTTTTTTGCAGCGAATGCAAAAAAGCATCGACGGGCAGCGATGTGTACTGGGTGCCATCATTACTCTCTTCTTTTAACACCATGCCTTTTTCCTCTAGTGTTTGTAAAATATCGTATACACGCGCTCTTGGCACACCTGAATGTTTACTAATGCTATAAGCAGTGGAAGATCCTTTTTTGACAAGCGTCACGTATACTTTTGATTCATACTGATTAAATCCAAGCGACTGCAGCTGCTGAATAATATTTTCCATAAAGGAAACCTCCCTGTTTTTTAAGTTATTTGAAATTTTCATCATTTACATATTTACAACTGCTTTTTATATAGTTACTATTTAAGTAGTCACTATATATTATGACATGAGGAAGGTGCTTTATGGAAGAATTAAGTTTACAGATTGTTCTTTTGCTTTTACTATTTGGTTTTTTAGCCGCATTCATTGACTCTGTAGTTGGCGGAGGCGGTTTAATTTCAACGCCTGCCCTTTTATTTTTAGGCCTGCCTCCTGCTGCTGCCTTAGCTACAAATAAGTTAGCCGGAACGATGGGCGTGTTAACGAGTACCATTCGATTTGTCAAATCCGGAAAAGTCGATTTTCGCGTCGTAGGTAAATGGTTTCCTTTTGTATTTATTGGTTCTTTAGGAGGTTCAATCACCGTTCATTTTCTATCCTCCGCTTTTTTGAAACCTGTTATTTTGATTCTCCTTGTTTTAGTTGCTATTTATACAATCTTCAAAAAAAACTGGGGCACCACGTCTACGTATAAGCCGCTGTCTATTAAGAAACTTATTTTCTTTACCGCACTTATTTTTATTATTGGCTTTTACGATGGATTTTTAGGAGCAGGCACAGGTTCATTTATTTTATTTGCTTTTTTATTTATGGGATTTGATTTCCTGCAGTCAGCAGGCAGCGCAAAATTTTTAAATTTCGGCAGTAACTTAGGTGCTTTGCTTGTGTTTTTATATTTCGATTCTGTTGTATTTTCTTACGGATTAATTATGGGGTTTGCGATGATCGCGGGTTCTTTTGTCGGGTCAAATGTCGCTCTATCAAAAGGCGTGACGTACGTCCGAACGCTTTTTATCCTTGTCACTTTAAGCCTTATTAGCAAAAACATATTCGATTATGTGAATCAGTACAAATAGATCAATGGTTTCTTTAGAACCATAACAATGAACCTATATATCTATTAGATGAATAAAAACGCCTCTTACTATTTTCTTATTTTTGGGTAAATGTGTAAAAAAACACTAAAATTGTTGTATACTGGTCCATGTTGTTTTACATAATTTTGAAATATTATACAGAGGTGAACATTTTGTTTAAGAAATTCAGGTTTTTATGGTTTATTTTGCTGATCTTTGCACTTATTTTTGTCAAAAATACGTTCTTTTCTTCTTCAGAGAACGCTGCTGAGACTCTAGCAACGTCAGATGTTCCACAAGCCGCGGCTACTTTCAAAGAGGGAAACAATCAGCAGGACGGAGTCATTATTCAAAAATATCGCAAACAGCTAGATGCAGCGCAGAAAAAAAACGACGAAAAAGCGACGAAAGAAATACAAGAAAAAATTTATGAAGACGGAAGACAGGCGGCACTAAACTTTTTACCGCGCAATAAATTTCAAAGAGCTTTTTCCCAGGCTTCTAAAAAATCAGCCGATGACATTTATAATTTTCTAATTGCCCAAGTGGGGTTTGGAGGATATGATTCTCTTTATCAAGAAGCAATAGCCGCAAAAAACGATGCAGCTTCTTCTACTGATGAATTAAATATGAGTGGCATTCAAGCTAAAACCGCTGCACTTACATACGGCACACTAGCACAAAGAGAGCAACTGCTTGTTACAAGTCTTGCCTATGACTTAAGCAGCGTAGGCGTCATTTCTTCCGATACAGCTAAAGATATTGATAAAAAAGCTACTCATATGCTAGAAGTTAGAAAAGAAGGAATAAATGCCGCGATGCAAAAATAGTTTTGGGAAGTGAAAAGCAGCAGGTAAAAACTGCTGTTTTTTTATTCTAACGTTCAGGTATTTCACTATTTTAATAGCCGATCATTTAATAACACTGGTTAAAGCTTTCATACAATGATATAAAAATGGAGGTAATTTCTATGAAAGAAGCGATTGTTTATCAATACGATGCGTTCAGTACGCGCCCTAATAAAGGAAACCCTGCAGGAATTGTGTTTAATGGAGATGATTTTTCAGCTGAAGAAATGCAGATGATTGCTTATCAAGTACAGTTTAACGAAACGGCTTTTATCATGAAGTCTTCCCGCGCTGATTTACGAATTCGATATTTTACACCCGGACAAGAAGCAGATTTGTGCGGTCATGCGACCGTCGCTTCTCTTTATGCTTTACACAGTAAAAACAAACTTCCAAAAACTACATTTACAGTGGAAACAAATGCTGGAATTTTGCCGATGACTGTACAGAATAGAAACGGACAACCTGTTATCACCATGAGTCAAGCTTCTCCGCAGTTTCATCCGTTTTCAGGTTCAAAAGAAAAACTGGCAAAAGCTCTTAATCTTCATATTGATGACCTTGATCAAAGACTGCCTATTGTATATGGAAGTACAGGGAACTGGACGCTTATTGTACCTTTAAAAAATTTAGATGCCTGTAAAAAGATGAAGCCTAATCAAGAAGATTTTCCTCATATTTTAACAGATATGCCAAAAGCATCTATTCATCCCTTTTGTTTTGAAACGATTCACTCAGAAGCTCATATGCACGGAAGACATTTCTCTTCACCATTTTCAGGTACGGTAGAAGACGCCGTAACTGGAACAGCATCAGGCGTAATGGGCGCCTATTATGCGAGATATGTGGACCAGCAAGATAACGGCCGCTGGCAATTTGTCATTGAGCAAGGACAGGAAATAGATAAAGATGGCTTCGTTCATGTAGAAATTACAAAAACAGAGAATACGTATGGTGTGGTAATCGCAGGAGAAGCTGCCTATGTAACCAAGCAAATCGTTTCTCTTTCCTAATAAAAACGTGTCCGCCTATTTGGCGAACACGTTTTTTGTTTAGTAAATAATAGCCTGTACGCTCATTATTGTAACGGTTAAAATAAGAATCACATTCCCTATAATTAACCACGGCTTTGCGCTTCCTCTTCTACCTTTAATAGCCGTGATTAGTCCAGCAATGGGCAATAAAGCCATAACGATGACCCAAATTTTACGAAGAATGCTGGAATCCAAATAAAAACCAAACTGCATCATCGCAAATAACACGACTGTGATAAGGAAGAAAAGTGTAGGCACAGCTAAATGAATACCTCTTGGTCTCATTGAGTAGTACACAACATCACTTTCTTTCTATGTAAAATCTTACGTAAAATAACGTTATCATTTACAAAGAGTTTTGACAACTTTTTGAAGGAATTTGTCAACAAATTTTAATAATCTAGAAGAAATTACTTTTTACTCAGCTGCCCTAAGACTGCCGGCAGTGCAGAAATAACGTCGCTTGCTAACATATCCATCATTGTATGCCCCTGATCGAGCAGCACATCCGCTGCTTTTCCGTGAACATATACCGCATTACTGATTGCTTCTTGAAGAGAATCATGCTGCATAATAAAAGCGAGGATGATCCCTGTTAACGTGTCACCCGTTCCGCCTTTTGCAAGTCCCGCGTTTCCAGTGGTATTTACGTATTGTTTTCCGTCAGGTGTTGTAACAATCGTGTTTGGACCTTTTAATACAAGGTACACACCATGTTCTACTGCGTATTGCCTAGCTATTGAAAATCGATTTGCTTCTACTTCGGCGATTGTTGTGTCCACGAGCCTTGCCATTTCTCCCGGATGAGGCGTTAAAATCGTTGCATGTTCTCTTTCTTTTACTTCTTTTTCTAAATGGGGAAGATGAAAAAGAGCATCGGCGTCCACCACAACAGAAACCGGCTGGTGAAGCACTTGTTCGACGACTTTCTTCGTTTCTTTGGTTCTCCCAAGCCCTGGTCCGACTGCAATTGCATCATACTTCCCTTCTTCTAAAGGAATCTCGCCTGCAAAAAATCCTTCTTTGCTTGGACATGGTTTATACATCACTTCCAGCATGTGAGCAGCTGCAATCGCATGAATATCGCTCGGAAGCGCAAGTGTTAAAAGTCCCGCTCCGCTTGTGAGCGCTGCTTTTGACGTTAGCATCGGCGCTCCGGGTGTTTGAAGCGAACCTCCTATTACGATTCCTTTTCCATGTGTACCTTTATTAGACGAAGCGTTTCGAATGGGAAAAGATTGTTTAATATGCTGAGTTGACCATACTTCCTTAAGAGATGAACTTTTTTCAATTGCTAGCGGCGGAATACCGATATCTACTACAATCAATTCACCGTAACTTTCTTTACTCGGGTATGTAAATGCCGTGACTTTCGGCTGCTGAAGCGTAATCGTAGCATCTGCACGTACCGTAAGCTCTTGCTTCTGTTCCATTACTCCACTTGGGACATCGATGCTGTATATGTAAGCATTAGAATCGTTTATTTTTTTTATAATGTCATCGTAAGGAGATTTGATACTGCCTTTTACGCCTATACCTAATAAACAATCAATAAGAACCGTATACTTTTTCACAGAGAAGTTGTCTCCAGCCGATTGCCACGTGAACCCAGCATTTTCATAGATGATCATGGCTTTTTTAGCCGCGTCTTTTATTTTTTCCCGTGCAGGAACTACCCAGACGTCAACCTCATAGCCTTTTGACTTCAAAGCACGGGCAATAACAAAGCCGTCTCCTCCATTGTTTCCCGTTCCTATAAGCAGCCCTATGTTTTCATGTTTTTTGATTCGCTCACTCAGCGCGTTGGCAGCAGCCTGCCCGGCATTTTCCATAAGGGACTCTTCACTCATCCCAATTGTATTCATCATATAATCATCCACTTGATACATCTCTTGATTCGTTACAATTCTCATTATGCTGCTCCTTACTGAAACGGAAATGGTTCATCTGTATTTACCGTTCCTTTTATTTTCGTTATAGTTAATTGTTCTCCTTTCACCCAATCTTCAAACGAGAAAATGAGAGGCTTTGCTTTTCGTCCAATCCCCACAATGACTTGCAGCGTCTCCGGTACATATGCTACTGTATGAAGCGTTCCAGCAGAATTCCGGTAATCTTCTTTAAAAATACCGTATTCATCTTCATTAAATAAAGAGAAAGCTTCAAGAGGCGATAGCTTTTTTTCAATATGATCTCGAATATGATCGAGCCTTTCCTTTGACTCTACCAAATGATGACGATTTTCTTCGACCAGCTGATTAAAATGGTTCGTACATCCCATCATCGTCCCTCTTTGTACATGAACGCCTCTTCCAGATGCTTCGACTACTGCTCCCTGTCCGCTGCGGTCATAAATGGAATAATTAAACGCATGACGATGCGGTGCTCTTTCTAAAATAGCAATAGCCTCTTCTGTCGTTTCACATGTTTCTAAAATAAACCGAGCGAGCGTACAGCAAATAAATCCGTTTGTTTGACGGCGGCGATTAACAAAATGATAGCCAATTGCCAGTCCTTTTTCATTCATTCCATCCATTCGCCCAATCATTCTCGTTCCAAATCCGACGCTTGCATATCCTTCATTTGGCTGAAAAAGCAAAAATCGACCTTCGTACGTTTTAGGATGATAATCGTAGTTTCGTACATACACGCCGTGCTGCATAAGAGCAGAACATCCCGTTTTTTTCCACTCTTGCTGATACCCGCTGTATTCATGAATAACGTCTTCAAGAAGCCAATCTAAGCCTTCTGCTAAGCCCACTAGCTCATCCCACAGTCCACGAGCAAATAAGTCGTAATAATGACGAGCTTCTTTTGCTATCGTTTGATAGCTTCGTAATGAACGTTTTCTTCTTTTTTGATGATTTTCAAACAGCTTTGTTCCTTTATGTAATTTCCCTTGCATTTTACCAAGCTCTCGGTAAGAGCCTCGTCCTTGAATGACTTCTACCTGTATTTCTTTCACTTCTATCACTCCAATTTTCCATTACCTTTATTGTGCAGCAAGCGCTCTATTCTTTGCAACTTTCTCCTCTCATAGAACTCTCTTCCTTTGAATACAGTTATAAAGAAACAGGTCGAAAGATTGAAAAGCATTATCATAAGAGGTGATCATATTGCTAAAGGAAGTTCAGCTAGAGATTCAGCGAAGAATCGCCTATCTGCGCCCAACACAAAAAAATGACGGGTCATTTCGCTACTGTTTTGAAACAGGCGTTATGCCTGATGCGTTTTTAATTATGCTTCTTCGCACCTTTGATTTAGATAAAGAAGTGTTGATTAAACAATTAACCGAACGGATCGTTTCCCTTCAAAATGAAGATGGTCTTTGGACGTTGTTTGATGATGAAGAACATAACTTATCCGCCACTATTCAAGCTTATACAGCTCTTTTATATTCAGGGTATTACCAAAAAAACGACCGGATTTTGCGAAAAGCAGAAAGATATATTATAGATTCGGGAGGCATTTCGCGCGCTCATTTTCTCACAAGATGGATGCTTTCTGTTAACGGTTTATACGAGTGGCCAAAGCTATTTTACCTCCCGCTTTCTCTTTTGCTCGTGCCTACCTATGTACCGCTTAACTTTTATGAATTAAGCACTTATGCCAGAATTCACTTCGTTCCGATGATGATAGCAGGAAACAAAAAATTCTCACTTACTTCTAGACATACACCTTCTCTTTCTCATTTAGATGTAAGAGAACAGAAACAGGAATCGAAGGAAAATGCTCAAGAATCACGCGCTTCTATTTTTTTAGTCGACCATTTAAAACAGCTGGCTTCTTTACCTTCTTACATCCACAAGCTTGGTTATCAAGCAGCCGAGCGTTACATGCTAGAAAGAATTGAAAAAGATGGAACACTCTACAGCTACGCCACCTCTACTTTTTTTATGATTTACGGTCTTTTGGCTCTTGGCTATAAAAAAGATTCATTTGTGATCCAAAAAGCAATTGACGGGATTTGTTCACTACTTAGTACATGCAGCGGCCACGTGCACGTAGAAAACTCCACGTCAACCGTTTGGGATACCGCGCTGCTCTCTTACGCTCTACAGGAAGCAGGTGTACCGCAGCAAGATCCCATGATTAAAGGCACAACTCGCTATTTAAAGAAAAGACAGCATACAAAGCTTGGAGATTGGCAGTTTCATAACCCAAATACAGCGCCTGGAGGCTGGGGGTTTTCCGATATTAATACGAATAACCCTGACTTAGACGATACGTCTGCTGCTATCAGAGCTCTTTCTAGAAGAGCGCAAACCGACACAGATTATTTGGAGTCTTGGCAAAGAGGCATTAACTGGCTGCTATCCATGCAAAACAAAGACGGGGGTTTTCCTGCATTTGAAAAAAATACCGACTCTATTTTATTTACTTATCTACCGCTTGAAAATGCAAAAGATGCAGCGACGGATCCGGCTACTGCCGATTTAACCGGTCGAGTGCTTGAGTGTCTCGGAAACTTTGCTGGCATGAATAAATCCCACCCTTCGATTAAAGCTGCAGTAAAATGGCTGTTTGATCATCAATTGGATAACGGGAGCTGGTACGGCCGGTGGGGAGTTTGCTATATTTACGGAACGTGGGCCGCTATTACAGGACTCCGTGCTGTAGGGATTTCTGCTTCTGATCCTCGTATCATCAAAGCTATCAACTGGCTCAAAAGCATTCAACAAGAAGACGGTGGATTCGGAGAATCATGCTATAGCGCTTCTTTAAAAAAATATGTGCCACTATCGTTTAGCACCCCTTCTCAAACGGCTTGGGCTCTCGATGCTTTAATGACAATATGTCCGTTAAAAGATCGATCCGTTGAAAAAGGAATTAAATTTTTACTGAATCCAAATCTTACAGAGCAGCAAACTCATTACCCCACGGGAATTGGTCTTCCTGGACAATTTTATATTCAGTACCACAGCTACAATGATATTTTTCCTCTTCTTGCACTTGCCCACTACGCAAAAAAACATTCTTCGTAAAAAGGGTGGGACAAAAGGAGTTTAGCTGAAGGAAGATCCGAACGATGAATCGAGATTCTTGCTTGAGAATCCAACTCGTTCGGATTTTTTTATTTGTAGGATGAACGTAGGCTTGCTTCATATATGTAGAGCAGTTAATGGGAAGCCAAGTCTTGCACGGAAATCAACCGCGGTGTAACAAGCACTCCATACTAGCACATTGATCCCATTTGTTTGTCTTGAGATTCGATGGACATAGTTGTGTCTCAATTTCTTTTTATACGTAAAAGCAGGTTTTTTAAGAAACAAGTGGAATACCTTTTTAAATGTTAGAAAAGAAAGGATGCATCAAATGAATAATGTTTCACCATTTTTAAAAGGAAAAAACGTGATACTAAGAAAACCAAAGGACAGCGATGTAAATGACTACCTAGCATGCAAACAAACAAAAGAACTTATTCGCATGTACGGAGGCGATACCCGAAACTTAAAACCTCTTACATTACAAGATGCCAAGCGGCACGTCGAGTACATAAAGTCTCAAAAGCTGAATTGGTGCATTGAATATCAGCAGCGTTTTGTTGGAGAGGCCCGGCTGACCGTTAACGAGTACGACCGGCGCGCACGGTATGCAATTGGTTTATTTGATTCCTCCGTTTGGAATCAAGGGCTAGGCACTGAAGTTACAAAATTGGTACTTGCGTATGCATTTGAACACCTTCACTTGCACAGAGTCGATTTACGAGTGCTCGAATACAACCATAGAGCCATTGCTTGTTATGAAAAATGCGGTTTTGTAAAAGAAGGAATAGAGCGTGAAGGTGCTTTTATTGAAGAAGCATTTCAGACAGATCTTATCATGAGTATACTCGAACAAGAATATTATCAGCTGTAGAAAAGAGAACCAGCTGTCATCATCTTACTTCTTTAAAAGTTCGTATAGCCCAAGCCTTTTGTGAATAAAGTAACATAACGATATAATCAAAGGAGCCAACGATGACAGCTTATGATTCCTCTTCTTTTGTATTTGTAACCATTGATAAACATGACATTGCTGCTTTTTTACTAATTGATATTATTTGCGGCACCACTATTTATGTAGCATGTAAACATTATCTTCACAATGAGCTTGTTTCCATTGCAAGCAGCGCTCTTTTTCCCATTGTATGTAAGAAGGTTTCTCGACGTTAGATCAGCTTTTTACCGGTACCGGTTCTTTTAATGACAGCCAAGTGCGTTCCTTCTGCTGCTTAATCTCTACGGAGTGATTAAAAAATTTAGAAAGATGCGGCTCAGTGAGCTGGTCTTTCGTTTTTCCAGAAGAAAACACTTCTCCTTGGCGCATACAAAGCGTATGGGTAAAGCAAGGCAAAATTTCTTCTACATGGTGAGTAACATAAATAAGCGTAGGCGCTTTTGGCTGCTCTGCCATTTTTGCAATCAGCTGAAGAAGCTGTTCTCGGGCCATTATATCTAGACCTGTACATGGCTCATCAAGTATTAAAAGCTTTGGTGAAGCCATAAGAGCTCGGGCAATTAGCACCCGCTGGCGCTCTCCTTGAGAAAGTGTTCCGTACGCCTGATTTTGTAAATCTGCGCAATTTAGCAGCTGCATTAATTCTATGGCTTGGTTCATATCTTTTTGCTCCACTTGTTCATATAAACCAATAGATGCAAATTTGCCGCTTAAAATCAATTCTAAAACCGTATCGTCATCTCGAAACCGCTGCTGAAGCGAAGAACTTACCCACCCGATTTCTTTTCTGAGCTCAGACAGATTTGTTTCTCCAAATTTCCTTGAAAGAACTTCTACTTGACCTTTTGTAGGCCAGATATATCCGTTGATTATATTTAAAAGCGTCGTTTTTCCGGAACCATTTAACCCAAGCAAACACCAATGTTCCCCTTTTTCCACTAACCACGACACGTTTTTTAAAATTTCTTTTTCTGCTCGTTTTACCGAAACGTTCTTAATTTTGATCATGCTACCACTCCTATACTCTCATTTTTCATTATATATACTATAAAAGAATAACGATTTATCCCATTTGTTAACTTGCTTTTCTTTTTTCATGCCAATTCTTTCAGCCACTTTAATCGATGGGAAATTGTCAGGATCTATTAATGATATAATCTTCTGAAATTTCAGCGTATGAAGTCCATAATCTAAGCAAGCTTTTGCTGCTTCCCTCGCATAGCCTTCCCCCCAGCGGCTGCGTAAAAATAAATAACCAAGTTCTGGATCTACCTTTCCGTCTACTTTTTGAAGAACCATGCCGCACTGCCCTAGAAACTCTCCTTTCTGTTTATCCTCAGCGATCCACATGCTAATGCCGTACGTTTGATAATGCTGCTTCATCCATTGAATCCAGCGGCGTGTGTCTTGTTCGCTTTTAGTAGAAGAATAATACTTCATTGCTTCAGCATCCTCAAAGATTTTCAGTAAATTTCCTGCATCGCTTTCGGCCATGGCTCGCAGCGTCATTCGTTCTGTCTCAATAATCGTATGAATCCTCTCCTTTCTTACATTCCAACATCTTCTATCTTTATTATCCGCTACTATTTTCTTTTCGTAAAGTTTTCCTTTTTTTATTTAAATGAACGAGAAAAAACGCACCAAAAAAGGCTGCTGCACACAGCCCTTTAATCTGGATCACACGTTTTCCCGTACCGTAATACGTTATATATAGCACGTCCATCACTTGCAGTTGTCTCTGTATATTGAATTGGCAGCAGTGAGAAAATAACATAATAGACTGAAAAATAAACAAATTGATAGCAAAATATATCTTCAGGCAGAATATTAGCCATAATTAATCCATTTATTATAAAAATAGTAAGCAAATTAAACAGTACACCACCAGCATACACCACTGCATGAGAAATGCGACTGTCATTCTTAAGATTTTCATATTTACAAAACGAGTCTAAAAAGTAGACTGACTTAATTTTAAACTTCCCCATTTTAAGAATCGTTTTCCCTCGCCCAATAGTAAAATCGACCTTCCCTCCGAAAATAATTGCCATGACGGAATGCCCCAGCTGATGAACAAATGATACAAGTGGCAATACAAGACAGAATGACCACACAAATTTTGGAAGATCATTTAACCCAAACACGTTTATCCCTCCTTTTTGTTTCTTCTCTCTACTTTTCCTCCCCGTTTTCACTTAAAACTACATTTAATTTCTTTTTTAAAACTCATACGAAATAACCAGCATACACATCATGTCTTATGACCTAGATAAACCCCGATATATGTAGCTTATGAAAAATACATTTTTCGAAAAATAGTTGGCGTAACGTTTTCCTGTTCTTTGAAACGCTTGATAAAGTAGCTTGGATGTTCATACCCTACTTGTCTTGCTATATCTTGTACAGAGATTTGGTTGTTTTTAAGCAACAGTTTCTTTGCTTTTTGAATCCGCACGCGCGTTACGTATTCAAATGGCCGGATGCCAAGAGATTGTTGAAAAAGCAAACACGTATACTGCTCCGTTACGTTGAGCTGCTGCGCCAGTACTTCTAGCGTTAACGGCTGATGATAATATTCCTCGATATAACGAAGGACTGGGTTTAGCTGAGTAATTTGCTGCAGACGACTTTTACTTTCTATATATACGCTGTCTTGGCGAAGTTTTAAAATGACGCTGTATAGTAGTTCAGAGCACTGCATGGTGCTAGAGGTATGATTTTCTTCTAACCGATCCATTAGTTCTTGAAGCATCCTGTAAAGACTTTCAGGATTTGTAAGGACGATTTTTCCCGAATTAATAAATTGAAGAGAAAGCATGATATCATCAATCACACTTCCGTTAAAAGAAACCCAGCATACTTGCCATTCGCTCGTAACGGGATAGTATTCGTGCGGAACGTGCGGCGTCAGAAACATCCCTTCATTTTCTTTTATAATATAAACCTCGTCGTTTACACGAAGCTCGCCTCTTCCTTTTAGGCATTGAATCCATTGATAATCAGGAAACTCTCCCTGACGCTTAATATGCGTTTGGTGTCTCCAGCTTCCAGCGCTTGTAACATAGAATGGCAGTTTCATATCTTCATCTGAAAGAGCCGGAAAGTACATACGGTCCACATTACTTCCCCCTTTTTATGTGAATATAGTTATATTATCATGAAAATAATTAGATTGATAAGGTTTTCAGAAAACGTTATCATTTTCATATAAACTAATAACCTAGTACTTTAGAAATGAGGGATCGACGTGTTAAAAACCGGCAAGAAATTTCATTATACAGCACCTGCAAACGGATACCCTGAATGGAATAACAACCCTGAAATTTTTCAATTGAACCGTTCAAAAGCACACGCTTTACTTATGCCTTATCAAACGGTCGAAGAGGCCTTGAAAAATGATAGAAAATCTTCTGTTTACTATCAAAGCTTAAATGGCAGCTGGTATTTTCATTTTGCTGAAAATGCAGATGGCCGCGTCAAAAACTTTTTCGCACCTGAGTTTTCATATGAGAAATGGGACTCTATTTCAGTTCCTTCACACTGGCAGCTGCAAGGATATGACTATCCTCAATATACAAACGTGACATACCCTTGGGTTGAAAATGAAGAGCTCGAACCTCCTTTTGCACCGACTAAATATAACCCTGTCGGTCAGTACATCCGTACTTTTACATCTAAATCAGAATGGAAAGATCAGCCGGTGTACGTCAGCTTCCAAGGCGTCGAATCTGCTTTTTACGTATGGATTAACGGTGAGTTTGTTGGTTACAGCGAAGACAGCTTTACTCCAGCTGAATTTGATATAACTTCTTACCTTCAAGAAGGTGAAAATACGATAGCAGTAGAAGTATATCGCTGGAGTGATGCAAGCTGGCTTGAAGACCAAGATTTTTGGCGAATGAGCGGCATCTTCCGAGATGTGTATCTCTATTCTACTCCACCGGTTCACATCTATGACTTTAGCGTTCGTTCGTCGCTTGATAACAACTACGAAGATGGTGAACTTATCGTTTCAGCTGATATTTTAAATTACTTTGAGCACGATACTCAAGGTCTAACATTTGAAGCCATGCTGTATGACGCCAATGGCCAAGAAGTACTACAAGCTCCGCTGCAAACAAATTTAAGTGTGAGCGATCAACGTACAGTCTCCTTGCGTACACACATTAAAAGCCCTGCAAAATGGAGCGCAGAAAGTCCTAATTTGTATACGTTTGTACTCAGCTTAAAGAATTCTGCTGGTTCTATTATCGAAACAGAAAGCTGTAAAGTCGGCTTCCGTACGTTTGAACTAAAGAACGGTCTTATGACAATCAACGGCAAACGTATTGTACTTCGAGGAGTGAATCGCCACGAATTTGATTCAGTAAAAGGCCGGGCAGGCATCACGCGCGAAGACATGCTTCACGACATTTCGCTGATGAAACAGCATAATATTAACGCGGTGCGTACATCCCATTATCCTAACGATTCAGTATGGTATGAACTATGTGATGAATACGGGCTGTACGTTATTGATGAAACCAATTTAGAAACGCACGGAACGTGGACTTATTTACAAGAAGGTGAGCAAAAAGCCGTTCCAGGAAGCAAGCCAGAATGGAAAGAAAACGTATTGGATCGATGTCGTTCCATGTACGAACGTGACAAAAACCACCCTTCTATCATTATTTGGTCGCTTGGAAACGAATCATTTGGCGGAGAAAACTTTCAGCATATGTATACCTTTTTTAAAGAAAAAGATTCCACGAGACTTGTTCATTATGAAGGAATCTTCCATCATCGCGACTATGATGCTTCAGATATAGAAAGCACGATGTACGTTAAGCCAGCAGATGTAGAGCGCTATGCATTAATGAATCCGAAAAAACCTTACATCTTATGTGAATACAGTCATGCAATGGGTAATTCATGCGGGAATCTGTACAAATACTGGGAGCTGTTCGATCAATATCCGATCTTACAAGGCGGTTTTATATGGGACTGGAAAGATCAAGCCCTTCAAGCAACAGCAGAAGACGGTACTTCTTACTTAGCTTACGGGGGAGATTTTGGTGATACTCCTAACGATGGCAACTTCTGTGGAAACGGCTTAATCTTTGCTGATGGGACAGCTAGCCCCAAAATTGCAGAAGTAAAAAAATGCTATCAGCCCGTAAAGTGGACAGCAGTCGACACTGCAAAAGGAAAGTTTGCCGTTCAAAACAAACACTTGTTTACAAACTTGAACGCCTATGATTTTGTTTGGACTGTTGAAAAAAACGGTGAACTCGTTGAAAAGCATGCGTCTCTTTTAAATGTAGCTCCTGATGGTACAGACGAACTGACGCTTTCTTATCCTCTTTGTGAGCAAGAAAATGAAGCTGACGAATTTGTTTTAACTCTTTCTCTCAGATTGTCTAAAGATACAGCCTGGGCTTCAGCTGGATATGAAGTGGCGTACGAACAGTTTGTACTGCCTGCCAAAACCGCTGTGCCTTCAGTAAAAGCTGCTCATCCTGCTTTAACCGTTAACCAAAATGAACAAACGCTTACGGTTACAGGAACTAACTTCACGGCCATTTTTGATAAGCGAAAAGGACAGTTTATTTCTTACAACTACGAGCACACCGAGCTGCTTGCGTCGGGTTTCCGTCCAAATTTTTGGCGTGCAGTAACCGATAATGACCTCGGGAATAAACTGCATGAAAGATGTCAAACGTGGCGTCAAGCAAGCTTAGAGCAGCATGTGCAAAAAATAAGTGTTCAGCCGCAAATTGACTTTGTTATCATTTCGGTTGAACTAGCTTTAGACAACTCTCTTGCTTCTTGCTATGTAACGTATACGCTATATAACGATGGTGAAATGAAAATTGAACAATCTTTAGCACCTTCTGAGACAATGCCTGAAATTCCAGAAATCGGCATGCTGTTTACGATGAATGCGACTTTTGATTCTTTAACATGGTACGGAAAAGGACCTCATGAAAATTATTGGGATCGTAAAACTGGCGCTAAGCTGGCCCTTCATAAAGGCAGTGTAAAAGAGCAAGTCACACCGTATTTACGCCCTCAAGAATGCGGAAATAAAACGGACGTTCGATGGGCCACTATTACAAACGATCAAGGACGCGGCTTTTTGATAAAAGGTTTGCCAACAGTCGAGCTGAATGCTTTACCTTACTCACCTTTTGAACTGGAGGCTTACGATCATTTTTACAAATTGCCGGCAAGCGATTCAGTAACCGTGCGGGTTAACTACAAGCAAATGGGCGTTGGCGGAGACGATAGCTGGCAAGCTAAAACACATCCTGATTACACACTATATGCTAACCGCTCGTATACAAACACGTTTACGCTAAAACCTCTATAAAAACAAGAAGGACTTTCATTTGAAAGTCCTTTTTACTTATGACGTCACCTCTGGCTTTCGCTGAGAAAGTAAAAATACCGTAGCGATAATAAGAATCGTACCTAACCACTCCGTCCATCCAAAGGTCACATGAAGCCATAGAACAGAGAGCGCCGCTGCTGATAAAGGCTCTGCTGACGCAAGAACAATGGCTTCAGAAGCGCTAATATGCTTCAAGCTTTCCAAATAGCAATAAAATGCAATGAGCGTTCCGAATATGATTACAAATAACACCGCACACAGCGACAATAGCGACCATTCACCTGCTATATGCCACGGCGGGTGAATAAATGAAAAACTTACGCCGCCTATCACCATTCCCCAGCCTACTACTTCAATTGAGCTCCATTTCGTAAGAAGACGCTTAGGCTGAAGCGTATAAAAAGCAGACGTCACAGCTGCCCCAATTCCCCAAAACAACGCCCATCCTGTAATAGACAGCTCGTTAAAATTCCCGCTTGTTGCAAGAAAAAAGGTCCCCGTTATGACGAGCACAACAGAAATCATTTCTACTTTCACCGGCCACTTTCTTGCTTGCACAGCTAAATAGCCAATAATAAATATTGGCGACGTATATTGAAGCACTGTAGCTGTAGCAGCGTTTCCTGCTTCAATAGCTGCAAAATATGTATACTGCACGCCGAGCATACCGATTACACCAAACAAAAGCAGCGAAGTCCTCTCTTCTTTTGTTTTCCAAATTGCAAAAATATTGCGCTGCTTAGAGGCTATTGCCAAAAGCAGCAATCCGGATACTAACATACGAACGACAACCAGCCACTCTGCGTTAAAACTTTTATGCTGAAATAAATATTGAGCGACCGTGCCAGATACTCCCCACATTGTGGCGCCAATGATTACAAGCAGCAGCCCCCATGCTCTTCTAGATGACGTTTGAACTCCTTCCACTTGCCATTCCTTCTCTCTTTTTCATATATATTTAACTTACCTCGCTCTTCTTTAACGGTCAATAGCAAAAAAAGTCGAAGCAATATGCTTCGACTTTTTTAAATGCTTTTATGAAGTAATTTCTTGAGTAAAGGAAATAGCACATCGGGAAGTTCTTCGATGTTTGGTACTAGAATACTATATTTCCCGTACATATTTTGAATGGTTTTCTTTTGTCCTTCATCAATTTCCCCGTTGGATAAAAAGACGTTGATGACTTCAATTCCGTGCTTGCGTGCTTCTAATACCGCTTCGTGCGTATCTACAATACCATTTTGTTCATATCCCATAGCGGCTGGTTCACCGTCTGAAAACACAAGTAAAAACTTCTGCTGTTCAGAACGCTGAAGCAAGCGGCGTGTCATATGGCGAATGGCAAATCCATCACGGTTGTCTTCTTCAGGCTCAAGCTGCATAATTTCAGGACCGCTTTTACGCTTTAACGATGCTTGAAAGTCCATAACTGTCTGCAGGTAGTTAGGCTGGCTCGTTTCGGTGGCATCATTTGTATCTTCCCAAAACCCTACAATTTGATGAGGCACCATAACAGATTTTAACGCTTCATGAAATAGCGTAATCCCAAGCTTCGTTTCATCCATTTTGTCGTACATTGATGCGGAACAGTCAACTAAAAGAGAAAAGACGGCATCAATTTGCGCAGAATCTTCATCTTTTTTATAAAACAAACGAGGATTGTCGTCTGTCCATAGTTTTAGAAGCTTTTTATTTAATCGGCCAAAGTGCAGCTCGCTTCTAGGAAGCGTTTTTTTATGTTCAAGCGTTTTTTCAATCATTTGCTTTAATTTCTTTTGATACGATGCAATAATTTTCTTATTCTCATCATACTGAACAACGTGATCGTCGTTCGGAAGTTTAGAATCTATAAAAACAGCATAGGCATGCTTATTTTCTTTCCCATACTCATAATCCGCTTCCCCGTCTTTTTCCGGATGCGTTTGCTCCATGGCTTCGATTTGAGAATAATCGTTCCGCGATGTTTTTTGAGAAGACCCTTGCACCATGCCCATTGCTTGATCTCCATCGTCGCCTTCACGAACACCATCGCCTAGCATGTCTGTTTTTGAGCCTTGATCCATATCAAACTGTAGAAAACTTTGCGTCGCTTCGCTTGTCTCTCGATGCCACATTTCCATTTTCTCTTCGTGAATGTCTTCATCTCCGTCTTTTTCATGCTCTAAAATATCATCGTTCACTAATGAATCTTTGCGTTTTAGATCTTCAAATGTTAACCCTTCTTCTAACTGATCATACTGAAGTTCAGCCAAGAAGAAATAAGTATTAAGCATATCTTTTTCAACAATATCATCAAAGACATCTACAAGTTCAAGACAGATGCGCGATACATCTTTTGTTGTTTTAGCTTCATATACATTTGTTAGCTGTCTGCGGATAAAAGGCATCGCTAAATTAATCGATTCACTCATTGAAGGAATTTCTTCAAATGGATTTTCAGCCGTCAATAGCAAGTAGATGCCGTTAAAAAGTGCATCCGTATACACGCTTTTTGTTAGATTTGCGCTCATTTGTGTAGCAAAATATTTTCTATAGAGCTGTCTTCTGACGGCGAAGGCTTTTTTCGTTCCAGGGCGTTCGCGTTTGCATACTTCTTCTAAACGAATATCTTCAAACAGCATAAACAGCTGCTTAGCTAAGCCAGGTACCGAGGTTTTATTTATTTTCTTTAAATATGCATTAATTTCTTTGAAGTTTGAATGCTTATAGCTTCCAATACTTCTTAAAAATACATCACTTTTTAAGCCGTACACTTTGTCTTCTTCTGGACGGTTATCCCAAAAGTGACTGAGGTAAATAATGCCGTGTACAGGATCATAATAAGAAGAAACGCGATACTCTACTTCAATTTCATCATTTTTTGTTAATGTTTTCGTTAAATCTGCCAGCTCCATATAGAGAAAGGAATCTACATTTTTGTCGTTAAATTTAATAAATCGC
Source organism: Priestia sp. YIM B13490 (assembly GCF_042787735.1). Lineage (NCBI taxonomy): Bacteria > Bacillati > Bacillota > Bacilli > Caryophanales > Bacillaceae > Priestia > Priestia sp. YIM B13490. The sequence goes on along the minus strand of NZ_JBHZOT010000003.1, from coordinate 342,865 downwards.
ATAGCGCCACTCCTTACTCAAATAATGTTTCAGCAATATTTTGAATGGCGGCTTTTTCCCTTTCATCTTCTAGCTTTTCAATAATACCGCGTCTAATCGCGCGAAGAGGCGGCATATAAAGAGCTAAATCACACGTATCGATAAGCGCACGAATAGACGCAGCTTCTTCTGATACATGGCCGCTTTGAACTTGAGTAATTAAATCCGCAGAGAGCGTGACAAATTTATCAATTAATTTTTCGTCTTTTAACTGAGACTGAGACATCAGAACTTGCTTTAAGCTGCCTCCTTGAATATACGGCACTTCAATAACAACAAAACGATTTTTTAACGCTTCGTTTAATGGAACGGTACCAACATACCCCTCATTAATAGCCGCTACTACGCCGAACGTTTGCTGACCGCGTACTACATCTCCAGTGAATGGGTTCGTAATCATTTTTCGGTAATCAAGAACCCCATTTAAAATAGGAAGTGTTTCAGGTTTAGCCATGTTAATTTCATCAATATATAATAAATGCCCTTTTTTCATTGCCTGAATAACAGGTCCTTCCACAAACTCAATACCTGTTTTCCCTTCTTGTTCAGCAATTGTTTTAAAACCAAGCAGCGCTTCTGCATCTAAGTCAACCGAGCAGTTAACGCTATGCATCGGCTGAGAAAATAAATGCGACAGCGTTTCAGCAAGCTTTGTTTTACCTGAACCTGTTGGTCCTTTTAAAAGTACGTTTTTCCCTAGTGACAAGGCAATAATAGCATCTTCTAAAATATCTGCTTCTTCTGCTGTATAGCCGCCTTTTCCAATTAATAGCTGATCAGCATCGGACAAGTTTTCATATTTACGATTCGCTAAAAGCGAAAGAACCTCTTGTGGTAATGATAATTGTGATAGTTGAATTGACATAACAAAAATCCTTTCTTTCTGCATACTTTCTATAGTTTACTAAAAAACATTCTTCTTCTCAAAGAATTGCTTTACCTACGCTTTTCTCTAAGGTTTCCGATAGAAAAACCGCAGTCTTTAAACATATATTCAGTAAAAAAAAGTAGGTTATTCACCTACTTTTTTACGATTTTATAGTTTTTATGATTAACGACTGTTTTCATGGATTCGCCCGTTTCAGCATCTTTCCCAAAATCTACGATAACCGAATTGTCTCGCACTACCATAACAATTCCTTTAAATCCTTTATAGTCGCCTTTTTTTGGCTGAATGGTATCGCCAACTTTAGCTGCTTTGACTTTAGGTGCTTGTTCTTCTGTACCTTGTGTATTTTCTACGTCCATCATGACCCCACCTTTTCCAATTTACCGTGTTTTTTATAAGTGAAAACACAATTTAATTTACTTTTTGTTGAAAATACTTAGTTTATTTTCCCACAAACATCCATGGTTAAACACCATGTGTTTGTCCATTTTTATTTTGCAAACAAACGCTGTATTTTTTATTATGTATGTAGCTGTTTTTTGTAAGAGCACATCCTTGTTCTATCATAACATTTTCTGTTTCCTTCGAACACCAATTACCCTTTAGTTTTTTAAAAAAATGACAAATTACATGGAATTATGTCGAATTTCATATGGTTTTCTTTTTAGTATGATAAGCTATATATCGTATTTTAAGCATCTTTTATCTATTACATACGATTTTTGATAAAAAAACCGAAACTTTTATCCACAAATTGCGTTGATTAAATGAAAGGGGGAGAAAATGGCACAACAGCATAACTTTGAACACATTTATAAACAGCACATGCATGATTTGCTGCGCTATCTTCTCTCTCTTACTCGCAGAAAAGAATCAGCGGAAGATTTAATGCAGGAGACCTTTTACCGGGCACTTTTACACTTAGAAACATATAAAGGCGAAGAAGTGAAGCCTTGGCTGTTCAAAATTGCTTATCACGCCTTTATTGACTGGTATCGAAAAGAAAAAAAACGCCCTACTGTCGAAATAGAAGAATGGCACTTTACTCCTCAGCCAAGTGCTGAAGAACAAGTGATGATTCAAAGTGAAATCGACGGCTGGCTTTCTGATGTATCTGCTTTGCCTCCGGCTAAGCAGAATATTGTACTGTTACGAGATTATCACGGCTTCACATATGAAGAGATTGCAGAAATGACTGGCTATACTCTGTCAAAAGTGAAAATGGACTTGTATCGTGGTCGTCAACAATTGAAAAAAAGAAAGGAAGAGGACGGATGAGCTGTCAAGATATGAAGCATCAATGGGAAAAATATAAAAACGGCACTTTGACAGACAAAGAAGCAGAAGCACTTGAAGAACATACGGAAAATTGTGAAGCATGCTCGGCTCATTTGGAGCACTTGCTAACTGAAGATGAACTGTTATCGCCAACTTCATCAGCTACTTCACTAAGTGACGATACGATGTTGGATAATAAAAAAGTTAAAAAGTCCATTTATATCGCCAAATGGAAGCAGCGCCTTTCAAATGTGACAACTGTCATTGGCTCTGTCGTTCTGCTATGGATAATCGGCAGCTTTTTATCTATTGTATATTATCATCAATCAAAAACCGAATACATAAACAGCGTGAATCAAGCGGCTATCGAATCTGCTTTTCCGAACGTTCATATACGTGAAACCACTTCTGATACACAGTCCTTTTTCCGCATGCAGTCGCAAATGGAAGCTTATAAGCAAATTGGACGTGAAGAGCAGGCCATTGGGACGTTTACATTTCATCAGCTGTTTGATAAAACAAGCGGTGTAGAAAAAGAATTTTCCGGCGGCAAATACGACCTCAACCTTTCTTTTGTCTATCCTGATCCCAAAAAACTAAAGCTGCATGCAAAAGAGTATAAGGAATGGACAAACGAAACATGGAAAGCGTTAGAAAATCTACCAAAAGGAACGGTAAGCGAAGTGGCTATTTCTTTTGATGATACGTATTCGCTAAAAGAAGTTCAGCAAAAAATGAACGCCATCGACAGCCGTGATTTTTCTACCTCTTGGTACGCGCTTAATACAGGGCACGAACAAAAAACAAGCACAAAAGATGAGCCATTAATTGACTTAACATCAACATTTGGCTTTCCAGAGTTTTTAGACTTACCTTACGATCACAAAGGAAATCAAACCCACTCTACTAGCAAGTCGAATGTTTTAAATATGATGAAATTATTAGCCGATAATGAAGAAACGGTCCAAAAAGTTCGTCAGCTGGACCATTCCGATCTGTTGCTAAAGCAGCGATATTCTTATGTAAAAAAACACGGCGTCGGTGTGTACGGCGTTGTGATTACAGGGCCTACAAAAAAGCTTCTGAAATTAAAGAATGATCCGTCGATCACATATGCGTCACTTGGAGATGTAGAGCTATGGAATTGGTTCAGTCGTCCCTCATCAGGTACGTTAATGAATCAGTAGTGGCTGAGACAAAAGTATAGCAGTGGAAGAAAAATCCGAACGATAAATCAAGACTCTTAATGGAGAATCAAATTCGTTCGGATTTTTTTATGGATAGAGTGAACGTAGGTTTCATATATGCAGTGATTTTGTTATGTCCCGGCCTCTTTTTATTCATTCGTTAATTGTTCAAACCTTTTTACCGCTTCGCTTTTATCAAATGAACTAAACCATCGATAGTCTTGGTCATCTAAAATGCGATAGTGCTGACTAATCATATTTTGCTGCAGACGAAAAAAGCCTTCTTTTTGAATTTCTTTCCACCATACTCTTCCTCCGAGCGTTTTATCTTTTGGAGAAGATACGCCGTTATGAGCAATGATTTCTACTACTTCTAAAGGAACGTCTCCCAAAACCGATTGAAGGATTTCACTGTCACCAAACAAACCGCATACTGCAACAGTGGTCGTCCACCCTGCTTCTGTGCGCCCTTTTTCAATTTGAACCAATGTTTTTTTAGAAATACCAATGACTTCAGCCATTCTGTCTTGTGAATAGTTTCTTTCTAAACGAATTAATCGTATTTTATCCGATACTGATTTAATTACTTCTTGTTTATTCATTTTCACAGCCCTTTCTTTCTATACACGTACATTTCTTTAGTGTAATATTACACCTAATTAAAGAAGAGTTTCAAGCGTTTCCCTTCGTCACAAGACGGGGAAATATACTGAAATGGTTTTTGTACACTAAAACAATTAAAAGGAGTTGAGAATATGTATATCATTGTATGGGCTATGCTTGTACTATACGCCTTGCTGCTAGCTCCAGGAGCAAGCGCCGGTAATGATTTGCTGTTTAAAAATCTTATCACAGGAAATTTTCAACAGGTAGATCCGCTCGTGGTTATAGTATTCTCTTTTTTAGGACTTTTCCCAGTATTGTTTATGGTAATGATCTGTAAAAAAGATACATACAAACTGCTTGGATGGCCATTTTCTCTTCTATCATTTGCGCTTGGAGCTTTTTCTCTTTTGTTCTATTATCATTGGAAAGGACAAAAAGTTCGAACACGTTCGCGTATTCCTTCACGTTTCATTGCTATCATTTCTTCTCGTCTATGGATTGGATTATGCTTAGCGCTCACGATTGCAGGTTACGCATACGGGCTATCCTTAGGTTCAATAAAAGCTTATGGAGATGCTTTTATGCAGTCACAGCTTGTTAGCGTGATGACCGCTGATTTTTTTGTTTTAACGTGGCTTTCTTACTCCGTTATGACAAAAGAAAGGATAGCATCCCGGCCTTACCTTCTTTTATGTTTCATTCCAGTTGCGGGCCCTTTTCTTATTTTGTTGCTGTTTCCCCGCCAAGATGTTAGAGAAGAAAAACTTTAAATAAAAGTCTTGCGTTCCATTCATTATTCCGTTATAATCATTTCTTGTACGATGAAAGTTGATTAATTAGAAAACATTTATATATCGGCATTTTATTTACATTTGTTATACATACCTGCGCTGTGCGTATACTCATGTTGTCTTAAACCTTTGAGTGTTAAAAGGGAGCTCAAAATTTAGCTGCAGATAGCACGCCCTTCTTGGGACGCTAAACCCAGCTATGAGGGCACCCACCTAGTAGATCTGGGTATTTAAGACACTTAGGGTTACGGCAGTGCGGGCTTATTTTTTAGTTAGCTGTAGCTAGCTTTTTTTATTTTTCATTTTACTAGTTTACATAATTATTTTATTGTTAACTTATATTTTTTTTAGACATGTATGTTTTATTTATCTTCGATTGAGGAACATAAAAAGTAATAAAGGAGATGGATAAAATGAATGAACAAAAAATTGCTAAAAAAGTAAACGAAGTATTAGAAGGAAATCGTGTAGGAACATTAGCCACAGTTGTAAACAACAAACCCCACTCTCGCTATATGACATTCTTTAGCGATGAAGATGGTATCGCTCTTTACACACCAACAAATATCAATACACATAAGGCAGAGGAAATCGAAGCCAATCCGAACGTGCACGTACTATTGGGCTACAGCGGCGAAGGATATGGCGATCAATACTTAGAATTATCTGGTACAGCTGTTCTTCGTACTGGTGATCAATTAAAAGGGCGTATATGGAACGATCACATGAAAGAATGGTTTGACGGTCCAAATGACCCTGAGTATGTTGTTCTTGAAATTACGCCGAACGAAATTCGCTTTATGAATGAAGGCGAAGAAACTCCTCAAACTGTTCAGCTATAATAAAAAAGCGCACACTGTGCGCTTTTTTTATTTTCTTACCGCTTCTTTCAATTGAGCTGCTTTTTCTTTTGGAGACGCTGCTAAGCTAATCGCGGTAATAATAGAAACGCCATCTGCACCTGCTTCTACTACTTGTTTGGCATTTTCAGGCGTGATCCCGCCGATTCCTACAATTGGAAAGTCAATATTCTGGTTTCGCACTTCTTCAATTAACTTTGTACCTTGCACTGCTTTTGCGTCTTTTTTTGTAGAAGTAGGAAAAACAGGTCCCATTCCTACATAATCCGCCCCGTCTTTTATCGCTTGCTGCAGCTCTTGTACATTATGAACAGAGACGCCCACAATTCCTTTTCCTATTTTCTCTCGAACAATATGAGCTTTTTCATCTTCTTGTCCAATATGAACGCCATCTGCTTGTAAGCGGATCGCTAAGTCCAGATCATCATTCACCACAAAAGGAACGCTGTGCTGCTGACAAATTTGCTGAAGTTCCTTCGCCAGCTGATATTTCGCTTCTCCTGTTAAGGCACCCTCGCCTTTTTCACGGAATTGAAACACGGTAACGCCGCCTTCAATTGCTTCTTTCAACACTTCTTTCGGCTCTTTTTTACAGTTATTGCTGCCCATTATAAAATAAACTTGCAGCAGCTTTTTGATTTCTTCATTTGTCATTTTCCGGCTCCTTTTAACGTTGATGTACTCTTGCATATGATTCAATATCCTGCCCAGATAAAAGATGAAGCTGATTTAACAGCTCAATTTGAAAGCTTCCCGGTCCTTCTTCACCTTTTTTCGCTGCGGCGATTTCACCTGCCACTCCGTAAAAACTTAAAGCAGCAACGCTTGCCTCGACATATTCTTTTTCTACAGCAGCGAAAGCTCCTATAATTGATGTTAGCAGACACCCAGTCCCCGTCACTTTCGTAAATAACGGGTGACCGTTGTCTACTGTATACGTTTTGTTTCCATCTGTGATTACATCTTGTTTACCCGTGATAACAATCACCGTATCTAATTTGTTCGCTGCTTTTTCAGCAAGTTCAATGACGTCTCCTTGCCCTTCTAATGAATCAACGCCTTTAATGAGCCATGACTCGCCTACGACATTCGCAACTTCAGCAGCGTTACCACGAATAACTGCCATATTTAATTCTTCTACAAGCTGACGTGCTACTTCTGTACGAAACGGTGTCGCTCCGGCTCCTACAGGATCGAAAATAACCGGCACGCCATTTTCATTTGCTGATTTTCCTGCTATTCTCATCGCTTCTACTTCTTGAGCCGTCAGTGTACCCATATTTAAGACAAGCGCTCCGGCGATTCGTGCCATGTCAGCCACTTCTTCCTTCGCATAAGCCATAACAGGTGAAGCTCCTAGTGCAAGCAGTCCATTTGCTGTAAAGTTGGTTACCACAACATTCGTAATATTATGAACAAGCGGACTTGTATCTCTTACTTTTTCTAATTGAGCTGAAATTTTACTAATATCCATGTTTTTTTCACTCTTTTCATTTAGTTTTAACACTGCAAAAAAAAGACAAAAAAGCACCTTGCATGCGCAAAGTGCTTTGGTATGTACTCACATTCCCTGCGCTGGCATTATCCAACAGGTTCAAATGGTCAACAGGCGTCCCTGTACTCTCAGCCTGCCCCGCGCAAGCTCCCATACTATTCTTGTTACGTTTAAAGTTTACTATTAACCTTTTTTATTTGCAACCATTTCACTGTTTTGCCGATAAAATAAAGCTTCTCTATAGGGTGAGTGGCGCTTTAAACCTTACACCATTCCTAAAAGAATAATCAATAGACCTCCAGTAAGCTACTCGAGGTCTTCAATTCCCTAAGAATTCTATCATTTTTTCCTTATGGTTATTTCTCTTGAACCGCTTGATTTCTCACAGCTGTTTTTCTGTCCTTCCCTGCTCTTAAAGATAAAAGAAAACAAAGCAGCAGTACAAGTGCAGCTGATACGTACGGATAATTAATGTTTATATCAAAAAGAAAGCCTGCTACAACGGGTCCAATAATATTCCCAAGACTTGTATAAGCAGAATTTAGTCCGGCTACATACCCTTGGTCGTCTTGTGCCATCATCGACATTTGCGTGCTGATTGCCGGACGTAAAATATCTGTTGCTAAAAAGACGATGAATGTCACAACAATAATAAGCCAGTACGTGTGCACAAACAGCGTAAGTAAAATAAAAAGTCCCGTCATCATCAAGCAAAACGAAATCACTCTTTTTTCACCAAACTTATTTAAAATCCAGCCAAAAATCGTAACCTGCACTACGGCCCCCGCAATAGAGCCAAACGTAATAACAAACGCAATATCTTTGGGCGTAAAGCTAAATTTATGATCAACAAATAGCGAAAAAATCGTTTCATAATTGGATAATCCAAACGATGTCACAAAAACAATAATTAAACTTAGAAAATAAGGTTCTTTATAGGAATTCATAAGCTGGAGTAGCAGCCGATCTTCTTTTGGATTCTCATTGTTTGAAACAGCATGATTTTGTACAGGACGAGACTCTGGCAAAACCAAAAGCGTAATCACTGCAGCCAAGCCTCCTGCTACTGCGGCCATATAAAATGGTACACGCATGCCGTATTCAGCTAAAAAGCCGCCGATACCAGGTCCAATAATAAATCCTGTTGTAATCGCCGCCGTCACATAGCCCATTCCTTTAGCACGTTCTTTAGCAGACGTCACGTCCGCTGTATAGGCCATAACAGCAGGCATAATGAGCGCGGCCCCGACACCGCCTAACATTCTTGATACAAATAATAAAAGAGGTGTACTCACTGAACCAAAGAACCATTCAGACAAGGCAAAAACAATCATTCCCGCTACAATAATTTTCTTTCTCCCTAACGAATCTGATAACCGACCCGCTAAAGGTGAAAACAAAAATTGAGTCAGTGAAAACACCGCTACTAAGAGGCCCATCACGCTGCCGTTGATATGAAGCTCCGTCATATATGTTGGCATAATTGGAATAACGAGACCGATTCCTGTAAAAATAATAAAAATGTTTAGCATGAGCAGCAAAATCGCCGCTCGATTTCTTAACAATAATGACATATAAACCTCCTGATTACAAAAATACTGAACGTTCGGTCTATAAAAATACAAAATAATGAGGGATTACTCATTACCGCAATAAGCATCCCCGATTATTTAAGAAGACCTTGCTATAATTCCATTTAAAAATACATCGATTGCTGAATGGTATAGCTGCAAGGCATTTTCCGTGTTCGTTTTTCGAGACATGCGGCTCATTCCAACAAACAGCCCTTCTAAAATCACTGCAAGCTGTTCTGCATTTTTAGGAGAAAACTCTCCTTCATCAATGCCTTTTTGCAAAAGCTCCCGGTTAAACTCCACGTGTCGTTTCACCATCTCATCAATTCGCTCTTCGATGTCGCTGCCCTTTTCCTCGTTGTTAAAAAACTCATCGGCAGCTTTCGTAAGAGGATGATTTAAATCATCTAAAATGATTTGCTCCGCAATTCCAAAAAGCTTATCTCTTGTTGTTTTGTAAAGAGACTCTCTTTCTTTCCAGTTTCGTTCCCACTCGAGATCCCATTCGTCTATTAAATAGAGAAAAAGCCCTTCTTTACTTTTAAAGTGATAATAAATATTCCCTTTACTGCTTCCCGTAGCTTCTACAATTTCCTCAACAGATGTAGCTTTATAGCCTTTTTGAGAAAACAATGCTTTAGCGGCATCTGCCACTTTTCTTTTGGTTTGTTCACTTTGAAGCTTTTTTTTATTCAAGCTATTTCCACCGCCCCGCACATTTATTATTTATACTGAACATTCGTTTTGTATTATCTGACACTTATACTACATAGGAAAATCTTTTTTGTCTAGTGAAAAAACCTAGTTTATACCTTTTTATATGAATTATGACAAAACAAAAAACAAAGAGGTTGAGACATAACTAAATCAACCGCTAGAAGTCACTACATATATGAAACCTACGTTCACCATCACCATAAAAAATCCGAACGAGTTGGATTCTTCATCAAGAATCTTGATTCATCGTTCGGATCTTCTTTGACTAAAATACTTTTGTTACAGCCTCTTTTAATCAATCATTCAATTTCTTTGTCATAAATACACTGTATGGATCTTCTTTGTAGGTAGAAAACGGTTCGCACTCGTAAAATCCAAAACTGGCGTACAGCTTTCTAGCCGGTTCAAAAGCAGACGCGGATCCTGTTTCTAAGCTTAAGCGTCGGTACCCTCGTTTTTGCGCTTCATTTATTATGTACTGCAGCAGCTCTCTAGCAATTCCTTTTCGCAAATGAGCTGCGGCTGTTCGCATCGATTTAATTTCTCCGTGGTGCTCATCTAACTCTTTTATAGCCCCGCATCCTGCTAGCTGGCTGTCTTCCCACACGCTCCAAAACGTAATATCACGGTGTTTTAAGCTTTCAACATTTAGAGCATGAATACTTTCAGGGGGTGAATGTAAGTTCATTCCTTGAAGGTGAGAACTTACTAGTTCAATAACTTCATTGTTCGTTAAGTGGTCTCTTTTTATTTTAATCATTTTCTCTTCCTTCCTGCTACTAAGGGGTGGTCAACTACAAACCGACTTATGAATAAATTCACTGCCGACCTTTAAAAATCCTTTTATACACTCCCTTCTTTTTCTCCAGTTATTAAAACCGACTTTGCCAAGCAGATATTTCATACATTGTTAAACGGAGGTGAAATTCGTTGAAGAAGGTTTTATTTTGTCTTGTCCCTCTTTTGTTTTTATTATCCGCCTGCTTTAGTGATCCTGTTCAAGATGATTTAATCGACTATAACAACCAAGATTTAAAAAAAGCCGCTCAGCTTGAAAAAGAAGCGATTGACGCATACGATTCTGTTACAGGCGCTAACTACACAAGTGACGCAGTGATGTATGATACGATGACGAGTGAAGTCATTCCTACTTATCGTAAATTTGTTGATGAACTGGAAAACATCAATGTAGAAACCGACGATCTTCGAAAGGTTCATGAAGGCTATATAAAGGCTGCCAATACCCAGTATAACGCTTTCATTAAAATTGTCAGCGCTTTAGAAAAGCAGGACCGCAACCTTATTGCTGAGGCAAATGCTATGCTTGATGAGGCACGAAAAGGCATACGCGATTACAATGCAGCTATTAAAAAGCTGGCTAAAGAACATGATGTAAAAATTGAAGAACCAAAAACACAGCGAGAAAACAGCCTATAGTTTTGATGCAAAAAGAAGGTCTCTAAAAATAGTAAGAGACCTTCTTTCGTATGCTGTTTCAATTTCTTTCTCCACGTTCGTGCGATAAATGAAGAAGAGTATTAAGAAATATTGCTTAACGATGCATAATAAGAGGCAATAATCTCTTCATCTGAATGCGGAATTTCGTTGCCTTTTACAAGCTGAGCGCCGTTAATACAGCCACTTGTAAGTAAAATAATGTCATTCAGCTTTCCTAAAGAAAGCGACTTTAATACTCCTTCTGTTCGAGTAGGGGCACGGTGAATATTACTTGCGCTTGGATTTGAAAAGCCTGTCATTACTTGATCTACAATTACGTTCGGATCATGATGACCTGGATGATCAACAGTTACGACAATTTCATCAGCTTTTCCTTCAATGACACGCGCCATTTTAGGCATTTTATTAAAATCTCGAATGCCAATGCCTGCAATCATGACAATTAGCTGGTTATACTCCATCTTTTTTACTTCTTCTATTAGACGCGTAAGGGCAACAGGCGTATGGGCATAGTCTAAAATCACTTTTTGGTTATTAGGACCTTCTATCACTTGAAAGCGCCCTTCTGGACTTTCCAATTGAGGAAGTACGCTAATAATATCCTCAATGTGGTATTCAAAGTGAAGAGCTGTACCAATGGCTGCTAGCACGTTAGCAATGTTGTAATCGCCATATACAGGCACTGCTACTTTGTATGACTGTCCTTTATACAGCAAATCAAAGAAAGAGCCCCCTTCTTTGACAGTAATATTTTTTGCTTGCAGAGTGGCCTCCGCATTATTTAATAAGCTATACGTGACTTTAGGTCCTTTAAATAGCCTGCTTAAGTCTTTACCCATGTCCTGATCATCTATATTAATAACGGCATGTTTTGCCTGCTGAAATAATTTCATCTTGCACTTTTTATAGTGTTCAAACGTTTTATGATACTCTAAATGCTCTTCTGAAAGATTTGTGTGAATGGCTACATCAAAATAAATATTTTCTACTCGCTGCTGATCAATCGCAATTGAAGATACTTCCATCACTGCCGCTTCATCGCCTCTTGTATACAAATCATAAAAAATTTTATGCAAGTCTATCGATTCAGGTGTTGTAGGCGTACTTTTTTTATAAACTAACTTCTTCTTTGATGACCAAATGCCGGTCGTGCCAATCGATCCTGTCGGCAATTTTAAAAGAGTTAAAAGCGACCTTACGTAAGCTGCTACGGTTGTTTTACCATTTGTACCTGTAACGCCAATTGTCTCAATCTTTTCATCCGTATAATCAAAATACATTTTAGAAAAAGACGCCATTACTTTGCGAACGTCGTCAACAGCTAAAAACGTACAGTGAGAATACTGAGTGCTTAAAAGACGCAGCTCCTCAATGCTTGTCCCAAAGACTGCTACGGCTCCTCTAGCTATAGCTTCTTTAATATATTGATGTCCATCTTCATTTTCACCTTTTATACTAAAAAATACTGATCCGTCGTGAACCTGCTTTGAATGATATGTCAGATGGTTGATCGTTTGAGATGCAGGCCCAAAAATATGTTTAATTGATAAGTTCATTAATGTATCAAAGTGGATGTTCATAGCTATTCCTCACAGTGTATAAATTTTATTTTTAATATGTTCTAAAATCCCTTAAATACTCTTTGAAGGATATTTTTTCTTTATTTCCATTTATAAAGAACTTTCTACAATTCAATCTTTTTATTTTGCTTTCATGTGTAGAACGAAAATAAAGAAAAGACGGATCACTAATTTTTAAAACTAAAAGCATGTAAAATATGGATGAACTATGTATATCATACCAGCAACAAATGCGAAGTATTGTAGTAAAATATTCCCCCTATACGTGCAAAACGAAACCATTCTTTAAAATAAAATAATTTCATAGAGTAAGTTGAATCATGATAAATACTTGAACGTGGAGTAAGAAAGATTACTGTATTAATCAGTGCCTTTCTTTGCAAAATAACAAAGAAAACATCATAATAAAACATGCGCATAACAGCGTGAATGACTCTGTTTTGAAAGGATGGACTACAGCAAATGACGCGTTCTCTTTTAGCGATTGAACCACTTCCTCTTTTATTTTATCAACAGCCTACACTTGAATTAGCTCAGTCGCTGTTAGGATGTCTTCTTGTTCACGAAACGGCAGAAGGAACTGCATCTGGTTTTATTGTAGAAACTGAGGCTTATAAAGGGCCTTTCGACCGAGCAGCTCATAGCTTTAATAACCGGCGCACAAAAAGAACGGAGGTAATGTTCGGTCCTCCTGGTCATGCCTATACGCATACAATGCATACACATTGTTTACTCAATGTTGTAAGCAGCGACATCAATTGTCCAGAAGGCGTCCTCATTCGAGCTATTGAGCCATTTAGCGGAAAAAATTTGATGAAAAATAGACGTCGAGGGATGGAAAACGAAACAAATTGGACAAACGGTCCTGGGAAACTAACAAAAGCACTAGGGGTTTCAATGGATTTGTACGGTCATGATTTAACCAGCCCTCCTCTTTATATTGCTCGTGGCTTCACTCCTTCAGAGATTTCCGCCGGACCTCGCGTTGGCATTGATAATTCTGGTGAAGCGAAGGATTACCCTTGGCGCTTTTGGGTTGCCAATCACCCGTTTGTATCGAAATTCAGGTGAACAAAAGGCGAATTGATTTATTAAAGAAAATAAAAGAAGCACCTCTTTTTAGAGGTGCTTCTTTTTGCTTACGCCCACCACATTTGTGAGGGAGTTTCTTCAATTAATACACTTTGTAAGTTTGTAACCGCGCGTTTAAATCCTTCTTCAATCGACATGATTGGATCTTCATGCTCAATGCTGACTACATAATCGTATCCGTATGTGCGAAGTGCACTCATCATATCAGACCACTCTTTTACATCATGTCCGCACCCTACGGATCTAAACGTCCATGCACGCGTTTGGACTTCTCCGTATGGCTGCATATCCGTCAGGCCATACATATTAATATTATCCTGGTCCAAGTACGTATCCTTTGCATGGAAATGATGAATCGCATTTTCTTTTGCTAAAATTTTAATAGCTCCTACCGGATCAATTCCTTGCCACCATAAATGACTTGGATCAAGGTTAGCGCCAATCGATGGACTTGTTTTTTCGCGAAGCTTTAGGAGCGTATACGGAGTATGAACTAAAAATCCGCCGTGAAGTTCTAAACCAATTTTCACATTATGCTCCTCCGCTAGTTCTCCAATTTCTTTCCAATAAGGAACAAGCTTATTTTCCCATTGCCAATTCAATACGTCTCCATACTCGTTAGGCCAGGGAGTAACAGGCCAGTTTGGGTACTTCGCTTCTTCGTGATCTCCTGCTGTTCCAGAAAAGCAGTTAACCACTGGAACATCTACTAATGATGCTAGTTGGATGGTCTTGCGAAGCGTTTCGTCAGATTCTTTTGCAAAACTTGCCTCAGGTGAAATAGGATTGCCGTGGCAGCTAAATGCGCTGATTGTAAGTCCGCGGTCTTTTATCTGCTTCATATAGGCTTCTCTTTTTTCTTCATCTTCAAGCAGCTCATCTAGCGGACAATGGCTGTTTCCCGGATAGCCGCCCGTTCCGATTTCAACAGCATGAAGACCTGCTGCTTTTACTTTATCTAGCATCTCTTCAAAAGAAAGATCCGCAAATAAGACCGTAAATACTCCAAGTTTCATTTTAATTTCCCCCTGTGCGATATATTTCGTCAATAATAGCTGAGACTTGAAGCGCTTCTTGTGGCTTTACCACTAATTCAGCATTTCCTTTACACGCTTCAACGAAATTTTTAGCCTGACTCAGGCTGTAATCATCTTCTCCATCTATCCAAGGTGACGTACTGTTCATGAGCATACCGTTTTTAGACGTGTATAGTTCAAACGGAAACACGCTTAAACCGCCATCTACCCCTGATATGCTTACGTGCTCTTCATCATCTTCGATATTAGCAGCCCAAGAAGTTTCTAAAAGAAGCGACGCTCCATTTTCAAATTTAATATAGGCCGTTACATGATCATCCACGCTGAATGTTTCATGATCAAATGCTCCCCATTGATTTAATTGGTTAGGCGTTTTACTCAGGTCATTATATGTACTTCCCAGCACTTCAGTATGCTTTGGGTTTCCCATCAGCCAAAGCGTTAAATCAAGCAAATGGCAGCCGTAATCAATTAAGCTGCCTCCTCCTTGAAGATCTTTGTTCGTAAATACCCCCCAACCGGGAACCTTTCGGCGACGCATTGCTCTGACACGTGCAACTAATGGGCGCCCTACCTCTGTCATCATTTTTTTCGCTGCCTGCGCTTCTTTCATGAATCGGTAATGATACGCAATCGCTAACTGCTTACCTGATTCTCTAGCAGCAGCAAGCATTTCTTCACCTTGCTCTTTAGACATCGCCATTGGCTTTTCACATATGACGTGAACGCCTGCTTTTAGCGCTTCTACTGCAAACTCGGCGTGAAATTTATTCGGTGTACAAATACATACAGCATCCACTTCTTTAAACATATCTTTGTAATCAACAAATACGTGAGGGATATTATGCTCATTGGCTACCTCTGTGGCTCTTTCACTATTAATATCGCTAAGCCCCCAAATCACACATTCATCACCCAGTTGTTTGAATGCTGGGATATGCCTGCTTACAGCAATCCCTCCTGCTCCGATTATGCCAATTCTCACGTTTTTCACCTCTTACACGCGCGTAATTTGTTTCGTTTGACTTGATTTTAAAGCTGCTAAAATAACAGCAAGTGATTTTAATCCTTCTTCACCAGGAACAGGAGATTCTTTATCTTCTGCAACTGCATCTACAAATTGTTCAATGACGTGAGAATTACTTTGTCCGCCTTCATCGTTCGACTGGATTTTTCCTAATTCATAGTTCACCACTTCACCCGTTGCATATTGTGCAACTAATGAATACGTCGGATCGTCCTCTAAACGAAGAATCCCTTTCTCTCCGTAAACAATCGTGGAGTTATCTTCTTTTCCATTGTAAGCCCAGCTTGCCGCAAGTGTGCCGATAATCCCGCTTTGCGTTTTTAATACGCATACAGCATTGTCGTCTACATTTGCAAAGTCTTTTGCATTGCTTTCTACAAATGCACCGACTTCTACAATTTCTTCATTCAATATGTAGCGGAGCATATCGGTTTTGTGAACGCCTAAATCCCCCATAGCCCCAATAAACGCTTCGTCTTTTTTGAAGAACCAGCTGTCTTTTCCGTCCACGCTCCAACCTTCAGGACCGCCGTGGCCAAATGCCGTGCGGAAACTGTAAATTTTACCGATTTCCCCTTTTTCAATAAGTTCACGAGCTTTTTGATGAGAAGCTACAAAACGCTGATTATGTCCGATCATTAGTTTTTTACCGTTTGTTTTTGCTGCTTCAATCATTGCTTTCGCTTCTTCTTCTGATGTTGCCATCGGCTTTTCACACAGGACATGAACTCCGCTGTTTAACGCTGCAACCGAAATAGGCGCATGAAGATAGTTGGGCGTACATACGCTCACTGCTTCCACTGTACCGCTTGCTAAAAGTTCTTCGTAGTTTGTGTAAGCTTTTACACCGTACTGCTGCGCTACGCTGTTTGCACGTTCTGTGTTTATATCGCAAACGGCTACTAATTCTACTTGTTCATTCATCTTATATTCTGGTAAGTGACGGTGTTGCGCAATGCTTCCGCACCCAATAACGCCAATTTTTACTTTTGCCATCTTTCCTATCCCCTTTGCTTAAGCATTATTAATTAGTTTTTAACAGCGATTGATTCAAGCGGTTGCGCATTGCCGTAAACAGGACGTTTTCTCTCTGCTGGCTTCGCCCATTTAATAGCATTCATAATGACACGCTGAATGTCTTTGTTATGGTATGTTGGATATGTTTCATGTCCAGGTCTGAAATAAAATACTTTTCCGTTTCCGCGTTTGTACGTGCAGCCGCTTCTGAAAATTTCTCCGCCTTCAAACCAGCTCGTGAAAATCAGTTCATCAGGTGCTGGAATATCAAAGTGCTCTCCATACATTTCTTCGCGCTCAAGCTCGATAAATTCACCAATACCTTCCACAATCGGATGGCTCGGTTCTACTACCCACAAGCGCTCTTTTTCATCTGCTTCACGCCATTTTAAGTCGCAGCTTGTGCCCATTAACGT
Organism: Priestia sp. YIM B13490; assembly: GCF_042787735.1. Classification (NCBI taxonomy): domain Bacteria; kingdom Bacillati; phylum Bacillota; class Bacilli; order Caryophanales; family Bacillaceae; genus Priestia; species Priestia sp. YIM B13490. Next base: position 325,802 of record NZ_JBHZOT010000003.1, on the reverse strand, counting down.
TTTAAAAATTTTAGAAAAGTGACCTGAGTGTAAGACAATAAGCCCCATACCGTCTAGCACACGCTGCTTTACTTTCTCAACGATGTCATCTTTCACTTCGTCATGTGCTAAATGACCCCACCATACTAAAACATCCGTTTGATTTAATACTTCTTCAGTCAACCCGTGTTCTACTTCGTCTAATGTTGCGGTGTGTGTACGAAACCCTCCTTCTTCTAAAAAAGAAGCGATGGCACCGTGAATGCCTTCAGGGTAAATTTCTCTTACAACCGGATTTTTCTGTTCATGACGATTTTCATTCCATACTGTAACATTAATCATTTTCATATCCCCTTTTTTTGTGAATGCTAACTTATATCCCCTTTTTTCATAAATGCTAAACTTTGGTTAACCGGTTAACTTACTGCGGTTCACCCGCGCTTAGCAGTCGAATCTCGAATAATAAGTTCAACCGATAATTTCACATGCTGCAGCGTGCTGAAACGGTGTTCAATTGCTTGAATAACCGACGTCGCAGCTACGACTCCTTTGTTAAATACATCTTGACGAATGGTTGTTAGACTGGGAGATGCATAGCTACTAAACGTTATGTCATCAAACCCTACGATTGAGTAGTCCTGCGGAATTTTTTTCCCCTTTTCTTGCAGTGCTTTCATAATTCCAAGCGCCAGCGTATCAGAGGAAGCAAAAACCGCCCGAATATCCTTATGATCTTTCAGCAGCTTGTTCCCTAAATTGTAACCGTTATCAAACGAACTTTCGTTCACTTCAAAAACAAACGTCTTTGATGGCGTAATGCCCGCTTCTTTTAATGCTTTCTCGTAGCCTATATACCTCTTTTTATCCACTGGACTATTGACGAGGTGATGAGCAACAAAGGCAATTTCTTTGTGCCCCAAATTCACTAAATGTGTTGTAGCTAGATATCCTCCATACTCATCGTCTACAGAAATATGATGATAATCACGTTCGTACCTTTCATATGTATCTACTAGCACAATCGGATTCGATAACGCTTTCATTTTCTCATACAATCGATGCGGGAAGGCTCCTAAAAACAGAAGACCATCAATATTTCTCGTTCGAATCCATTTTAGACAATCAGCTGGGCTACTCGCTCCAGATATGACTAGATCATAACCATGCTTACGGATTACATATTCAATTCCACTAATCATTTCACTGTAATAATGGTTATCTTTAAATATAGTAGAAAGTGAATCATCTGTAAGCGGGAACATAACGCCAATCATATTTGACTTTTGTTTCGAAAGACTAACGGCGGTTAAATTTGGTTCGTAGTTTAATTCTTTTACCGCTGTTAAAATTCGCTCTTTTGTTTCATCGGATACTTTGTTAATTCCGTTTAAGACGTAAGATACTGAAGCTGCAGATACCCCTGCATGCTTCGCTACATCACGAATCGTTATCTTTTCTCCCATAAAATCTCTCCAGTTAAACGGTTAACTATTTACTCGTTCATTATAATTCACTCCTTTATTATCAGTCAACGTATTTTTCAAATTATCTGTTAACTATTATAATATCTTCCTAGATTGGTATGTTTTAAGCAGTGACAAGATGTATTGACACCTGTTAATCTTTGAAACGTACATATAAAGTTCGGTGCACAGCACGCACCGATCCGTGATAAAAGGGGCGTTCAAAAGGATTTCAGGAGGTACTTACTTTATGTTTAAGAAACTAGCAATTATTGGAGCACTGGCAGTTCCTATGTTCGGCATGAGTCACGGGGCAAATGCCGCTGAAACAACTCATCGCGTAAAAGCCGGAGAGACTCTTTACAAGATTGGCACTGAATACGGCGTTACGGTTAAACAGTTAAAAGAAGCGAATCACAAATCTACGGACTCTATTAATGCAAATGAAACACTAACAATCCCTAACTCTATTAGCGAAAGTGATAAAGAATTGTTAGCTCGCCTTGTACAAGCTGAAGCAAAAGGCGAACCTTACGCTGGCAAAGTGGCTGTAGCAACAGTTGTCTTAAATCGCGTGGATAGCGATTCTTTCCCAAACTCTATTCATGATGTCATTTATCAAGGTACACAGTTTACACCTGTACAAAACGGTGAAATTAATAAAGCAGCTGATGCTGAAGCAAAAAAAGCTGTAAATGAAGCACTAGCTTTTAGAGGTCAAGGAAAAGGTTCATTATTCTTCTTTAATCCAGATAAAACAAGCGACCAATGGCTTCGTCAAAAACAGGTTACGATCACAATCGGAAATCACGTTTTTGCAAAATAAACAAAAAAAGCACTCAGATGAGTGCTTTTTTTTAATATGCAACAAGTAAGCTTAATAAAACAGCTATAATAATAATAGGCAATACGTATTTAACTAGAAAGAACCATGCGTTGAATAATTTAGCGCCTTTTGTACTTCCTGAAATAAACTCTTCATACACGGCTTCTTTTTTCATTTTAAATGTCACAAAAATCGCAATGGCTAAACTTCCCAGAGGCAGCATTAAGTTGCTCACAAAAAAGTCAGCTACGTCAAATATACTTCTGCCAAAAAGTGAGACATGTTTTAGTACACCAAACGAAAGCGCTGATGGGATACCTACCACAAACACAAGAATCCCTGATAAAGAAGCGTAGCGAGTTCGTTTTGTCTGATCGTCTTTGGTTAAAGCAGCTACGATAATTTCCAGCAGTGAGAAAGCAGACGTAAGCGTAGCAAATAGAAATAAAATTAAAAACAGTGCTAAAAAGACGGTACCAAACGGCATTTTCTCAAATACTGTTGGCAAGACCACAAACAAAAGTCCAGGTCCTTCAGTTGGCTTTAATCCAAATGAAAAAACGGCTGGGAAAATAGCCAAACCCGCCAGCAGCGAAACAAACAAGTTCAAAATAGCAATAGTCCCAGCTGAACGCGTCAAGCTTACTTTTTTCCCTAAATAAGAGCTATATGTCACCATGCAAGATAATCCCACGCAAAGCGAGAAAAACGACTGACCGAGCGCATAGAGAACAGATGACCCTGTAATGGCTGAAAAATCCGGTTTCAAAAAGAACTTTACTCCGTCCATTGCTCCGTCTAATGTTAAAGAACGCACCACGATAATGATAAAACAAATAAATAACAGCGGCATCATGTATTTATTAGCACGCTCTATTCCTTTTTGTACGCCTTTTGAAATAACAAACACTGTAATTAATAAAAACAGCGCCTGTGCACCTAATACTACATAAGGTTGGCTAATGACGGCATTGAACAACGGACCGTACTCTTTTCCGCTTAGCATACCGGTTACGCTCATAATCGTATATAAAATCACCCAGCCGCCAACGACGCTGTAAAAGGAAAGCAAAACGACACAGCTTAGTACTCCCAGCCTGCCAATCCATACCCAAGCGGATTTTGGAGCAATTGCCTTATAAGCACTAATCGCTTCTTTCCCCGTATGTCTTCCAATGATAAATTCTGCCAACAGAAGCGGCAATCCAATAAAAATCGTAAATAAAATAAACAACGCAAAAAACGCTCCACCGCCACTGGTTCCCGTTACGTATGGAAACTTCCATATCGCTCCTAGACCAATTGCTGCCCCAGCAGATGCTAAAATAAAACCGAGGCGTGAAGACCACTGATTTCCTTTACTCATATAATGTTACTCTCTCCTCTTCTAAACTCAAAACTCACCTGATTAGTACTGTACCATAAATGCAGAAGAAAATCATTCCCGTTTTACTTTTTTCTATAAAACGATATCTATATAGAATAGAAAAAATGAAGAAGCAGCTGCTTCTTCATTTTAAGGTTGGTGTTTCTATTCAAAATTTATTCTCTGTACGAGGATTCATCTCCACGGTAGGCTTCTTGATTTGAAATTTCTTCAATATGCATATGCCCTTCTCTCTCTAAACGAAGGACCGTACGCTCTGCATCTTCATAACTCTCGCACGTCACTTGTTTATATTCCATATCATCTTTATCCGTGTAAGCGACTAAATATGTTTCCATTTTAACTCCTCCTAATATAACCTGTATGTAACGTATGTTGCCTTTTTCGTTTATTTCTAAACATATAGGCTCCAAACATAAAGCCTAGCATACTATAATAGCGGAACTTCAATTTAAAAAAGTTGAATTTTTCATTATGCACCGATGCAACATGGAGGTTACACTTATGACATTTATTTTATCATTCGTACCAATTGTTGTTCCTTTTGGTATTTTAATTAGCTTAATTGCTTTTACAGCTGCTTTTTTACAATCAAAAGAGCATCATAAAAAGCTCTAGCTTACAAAAGCTAGAGCTTCTTTTTAAAAACGTCTATAGCGTTTAATCAATCCCACAATAATGGCAATTGCTAATAAAACAACTGAAATGATGACAGTAATGACAATTGGCTGATTTCCACTTTGCTTCACTGCAATGGCAATATAAGCCCAAATAAAAACAAGCGGATAAACAGCGTCTCGGTTTTTTAATGTAAACATGATGCCCAGCACAGCTCCTACCAGCAGCATAATAATCGTCCATGCTAACTCGTTTAAGCCAAGCAAGTGCTGTATTCCATTTGCTTGAAATATGACAAACACATTGACAATAGTCGCAACAGAAATCCATCCAAGATAAAGCGAAATCGGCAGACGCATAAACCATGTCGTCATTCGAGAATGCTGAATAATGGAATACACAATCATTAATGTGCCTAGAATAAAGAGCATAACTAAAAGAGATAACTTATAGTAATCGTTTTGGAAAATAAAGATCCACGCACTATTTAACAAACAGTTTAGAAAAAACCAAATGCCGATACGTGCATATATTTCCTTTTGATCTTCTCTTGCAAAAAATTGGCGTATAACCCAAATGGTTAATAATAAATAAATAACGCCCCAGATAGCAAAAGCATAACCCGCTGGTGTAAACAACGTAGGAACTTGCGCAGAAGCTTCTCCCGTTGTTTTGCCTCCTATTGGAATGGCATTTGCTAAATAATTCACAAGCAGTGTAATAGCCAAGCCTACTGTATTTAATACAGCATACAAACGAAATTTCGCCATTTTGTTCTCTCCTTTCTTCTATTTATATGGGAGTGTTTCGGAGACGAAAACGGCTCTTCCCTTCATTAATACCTCTTCTTCCCTAAAAATATGCATTTTTAAACAAAAATGATTAAAAATAGCTTTAAGAAATTTCCTCTTTAAGAAAGAAAAGCGGTTAGCACACAATTTCCCATAACGCTTTCTATTTTTCAGAATATATGGTAAGTTAAACTTAGATTAATAGGAAGTCCACTAGGGGTGCCACCGGCTGAGACAAGTTTTCTTGATCCCTTTGAACCTGATCTGGCTCATACCAGCGTAGGAAAGTGGCAATGTTCAGTTTTTACTGTCCTTTGCCACTCCGTTTATAAACGGAGTGTTTTTTATTTCCTTTATGTGCTTGTTTGTGACTTCCTCATATTAAAGGAGGATTTTGATGTCATTTTCATCTCAATTAAGACAAGAAGCAAACTATATTTACGAAGCCATTTTTAACCATCCTTTTATTAAAGGAATTGCTGAAGGAAACGTGCCAAAAGAAGCGCTTATTCACTACGTTTCTCAAGATTACGAATACTTAACAGCATTTGTTCGCATTTACGGCGCTGCTTTAACAAAATGCCGCACGCGTACCGAAATGGAAGCCTTTAATGCCGGCATTTCTACGGTATTACATAGTGAAGTACACCCTCACAATAATTTTTGTGAAGTAGCAGGCGTACGTTATGAAGACCTTCACACTGAGACGCTTTCACCGACGGCCAGCCACTACATTAACCATATGACAAGTGTTGCGCATACAGGCAGCTTAGCAGAAATCATTGCAGTGCTTCTTCCATGTCCATGGACGTACGTTGAAATTGGCCAGCGCATTACAGAACAAGTAAATCCATCTCCTTCTCATCCTTTTTATGAATGGATTCAGTTTTATAATAATGAAGAAATGAATGGCACAACACAATGGTTTTGTAACAAGCTTGATGAACTCGCCGAACAAGCTACTGAAGAAGAACGTAACCGTATGAAAGATCACTTCATCAAAAGCTGTGAACTGGAGTATTTATTTTGGGAAATGGCATATACCCAAGAAAAATGGCCGCTTTCTCAGCTTTCACTTTCAAAATAACGAAAAAGCCTCCTATCAGGAGGCTCTTTTATTTCAATAGTTTTTTGATCATTTTCAAGCTTTGTTTTTCCGAAGGATAGCGGAATGACAAATCAAACTTGGTTGTTTGAGACAGCATGCTTTTAAAATGAGTGAATGTCTGAAAGCTGTCTTTTCCATGATATTGACCCGTGCCGCTTTCTCCCACTCCGCCAAACGGCAAATATGGCGTAGCGATATGCATAAGCGTATCGTTTATACAGCCTCCTCCAAATGAAAGGCGCTCCGTTATCACGTTTTGCACATCTTCACTTTCTGTAAATAAGTAAAGAGCTAACGGCTTAGCTTTTTCTTGAACTTTATGAATGACTTCGTCTAGTGTTTCATATTCAATCATAGGAAGAATAGGCCCAAAGATTTCTTCTTGCATAACATCTGATGTCCAGCTTACTTCACTTAACACCGTAGGTTCTATTGTTAGCGTGTTTTTATTGTACCCGCCTCCAACTATAGCATTTCCGTTTTTTAAAAACTCAACTAGCCGAGTAAAATGACGCTCACTGACAATACGGCCGTAGCGGTCGCTTTCAAGTGGATTACTACCGTAAAATTGAGAAATTGCTTCGCGAAGTTTCTCTACAAGCTGCGCTTTCACTTTTTGATGCACGAGCAAATAATCAGGAGCAACGCACGTTTGGCCTGCATTCATCCCTTTACCAAACATAATTCGCTTCGCTGCAAGATCTAGGTTTGCGTCTTCATGTACAATGCACGGACTTTTTCCGCCTAGCTCAAGCGTGACTGGAATAAGCTGCTTCCCTGCTTCTTGCATAATAATTTTCCCTACATTTACACTTCCCGTAAAGAAAATATAATCAAGCGGCTGTTTTAAAAGCAGGCTCGTCGTGTCTACAGCGCCTTCAATCACCGTCACAAATGCTGGGTCAAAAGCTTCAGCCAGTAATTCTTGTATAACGCGAGATACGCTAGGCGTTAATTCAGAAGGTTTTATAATCGCCGTGTTTCCAGCGGCAATCGCTCCTACTAAAGGAGACAATGCTAATTGAAACGGATAGTTCCACGGAGCAATAATTAACGCGACTCCATACGGTTCAGGAACAATTTTCCCTTTAGAGCCCACATGTGTTAAAGCGGTTTTTACTTTTTTAGGCTTCATCCATTTTGCTAAATGCTTAAGCGTAAACCGAATCTCCTCTAGTAAAATCCCAATTTCCGACGTGTACGCCTCTACTTCAGATTTATTTAAATCTTGTTTTAAAGCATCCATAATTCTCTGCTCGTTTTGTTTGACTGCGTCTCTTAGCTTATTCAGCGCTTGAATACGGCTGCTGATACTCTTGGTCTTTTGCGCATAGAAATACTGCTTTTGTGTAGAAACAATATGTTCAATGACCGTTTCATCTGTTATATAAAATCGCTCGTGGTTCATCTCTTTCATCTCCCTATAAACATTCGCTTTCAACTGTAGCAAGCAAGTTTTTTAATAGCTCGACTGCCTCATTTAAAGCTAATGAATAATATCTCTGCGTTCCTTTTTGCTCAATTTGCACAAGCTTTTGATCGCGTAGAATTTTTAAATGATGAGAAATTGCCGGTCGTGATAGCGTAGACTCATTTGCAATTTCATTTACGGTTAAAGGCTCTTTTTCCGCGAGCAGCAAAATAATATCTTGTCTTGCTGAATCACTTAGCGCCTGAAAAATAGGAATGCTGGCACGAAATAACTCGACTGCTTTTTGACTCATATAGATTCTCCTTTATTTAATTTCTTGTGTTCTGCGGACAACAGATGTAAGCCACTTTCTTGGCACGAAGCGCGGGATGAACGTAGCGAGACGAAACTGTACTCCTGGTACGATAACCGTCTGCCCTTTCATAAATTTTTTATAGCCAACTTTCGTTACTGTTTCTACATCCGTTGCACCGCTTTGAAAAAGCTTGGAGTTGCTTAGCTGGGCTCGGTCGCTAAAACCCGTTTTAGTTGGACCCGGGCATAAAGCACTTACCGTTACATTGGTACCTTTTAATTCATTTTCAAGGGCCTCTGTGAAAGATAATACGTACGCTTTCGTTGCGTAATATACCGTCATAAGTGGACCTGGCATAAATGCAGCAACAGATGCAATGTTTAAAATTTTCCCGCGATTTCTTTTGACCATATCCGGTAAAAATAATTTTGTTAAATGAGTTAATGCTCGAATATTTAAATCAATCATGTTTAACTCTTCATCTAAAGCTGTTTCAATAAATTTGCCGTATAGTCCAAAACCAGCATTGTTCACTAAATAGTCAACGTGCATTTTTTTATTTTTAAGTTCTTCATATAATGACTGTATCTCTTCTTCTCTTGATAAATCCTTAACAACCGTTATGACTTCAATATTATAAGTAGATTTTAAATTCTCTCCAATAGCGGCTAGTTTATCAGCGCTTCTGGCAACTAAAATTACAGGATGCCCATCCTTTGCGAATTGATAAGCTAATTCTTTACCTATTCCTCCCGACGCACCGGTGATGAGCGCATAATGCTGTGACATAGTGTTCACTCCTTATGTTTAAATGTTCAAGAACTTAAACATTTAAACTTATCTTATAGGATTCATTTTTTCCCGTCAACTGTTTTCTATACTCTTCTTTTCTTTTGTGTTTTCCACTTTTTCCATTTACGCATTTCTGTACATTTTTTTACAAAATATGCGTTTTCTTTACATAGAAGGCTAATGTCGTCTAGTTTTGACAACCTTTGTCACCTAGCAGGAAAACAAGTGAAGATATGGTGAATACAACATACAACAAATAATCCATTACATAGTTGGATGAAAATAGATAAGGGAGGAAATGAAAAATGATGGAGTCATATACAATTAAAAAAGTAAGTGATCAATTAGAGGTAGAAAAGAAAACGCTAAAACAATGGGAAAAATTATTGGGCAGCTATTTAACAATTGAACGAGTAGATGGAGCCCGTGTCTATACAGAGGAACAAATTGAATTATTTAATGATATTAAACAGCTGTTTGATGAACAATGTACGTTAGATGAAGTCAAAGAATACGTTCAGCTGCTGATAAAAGAACAAGAAGCACAGGAGCATTTAGTGATGGAATCAGAGGCAGCGGTTTCAAAAGAAGAAGAACCGGCACAGTTGAAAACTGCTAAAAAAGAAAACGTCATTGATTTTCAAGAACATTCCAATAAACAAATGAAGCAAGAAAAGAAAAAAGCTGCTGAAAAACAGGAAAGCATTTCAGAAAATAAGCAGGAGAAGACCCCTCCTATACCTGAAGCACGATTAGCTACTGAAGAAGAAAAGCAGGCTATTTCTGCTTCTATTGAAGAGCCAAAACCAAACGACCTTGTTGTGAATGAAAAAGAACTGCTTCAAGGGGAATTAGTAGAAGCTGTTCGCCGCTATGAAGATGTGTTTGAGGTACTTGATACATTTAAAGCTGATTTGTTAAAAGAAATGCGAGAAGGTATGCGAAATGAAGTTCGCGAAGAAATTGTCGGAGAAGTAAAAAGAGAGCTTGAAAAAAGTGCTACCCAAACTGTAGAAATGGTGGAGTCGGTCGGGGCATACATCTCTGAGTCTTCAGAACGCAGTGCAAGAGATGTAGAAAATATGTCTAAAAAAATTATCCGTTCTAACGAAAAATCGTTTGATGAAGTCACTTCTTTGATTGAAGATTATTCAACAATTGCTGAAGAGAAAACCGAGGATATGCGCCTGTTCATGAAAGATGTCATGGAGAATGCGGATGAATCCTCTAAAGAAATGCAGTATTTATTAGACCGATTCTCCAGTAATTCCACCGTTGCGATGAATCAAGTAAAATTTATGGTTGAAAAATTAAACAATTCTTCAACTAATACGACAGAAGAGCTTCGTGATTTAATTGATTCAATGAATGAGGAACGAGTCTATTATTTAAAAGAAATGGAGAAAGAACGTAAGCTTCATCGTCAGAGCGTAGCTGAACGCGAAGAGATGTTTAGTGATTTTGTCCAAACCTTTAGACAAACCGCCGCTGCTGATATGAAGCGAAAACGGAAGTGGTGGAAGCTGTTCCTCTCCTGAAAACACCGGCCCTATGGTAATAGGGCCGGTGTTTTTTAATGGTATGAACAATAGTAGTTTGTATGTAAAAAATGTTAAGGTAACGTATGGCGATGAGACGTTATACTTTGAAACACATGATAGCCGCTTACCGATACGCCTATAGTTCCCGCTCCCGGAAACACTGTATCTCCGCATAACCATAGTCCTTGTAAGCCAGATCGATGCGAAATGCTCTTGAACAAGGCATGATCTAACGTTTGCGGAAAGCCTCCCACTCCCCCGTTTGGGCGAGAAGTGAACCTTTCCCATGCTTTAGGAGCTCCCGAAATTTGATGCTCTGCTTTTCCAATGCCAGGGATAATGGTTTTAATGCCTGCTACCATTTTTTTCTCAAGAACTTGTTTTTGAAGGTCATAGGCTTCTTTGTTGCTCCACTTGCTAAGATCAATGTGAGTAGACACTGTAATTGTACGCTTGCCTTCAGGGGCTCGAAAACGATCATCAGGATGAGAGACTGAGATAAATAAATGATTTCCTTCTGTCATTTCCCCTTGTTCGGATTGAAGTACTTGCTGAAACAACTCTACATTTTGCGGCAGATCTCTTTCATCAATCGCAAAATACATCGAAAACGTTCCCCACTGCGGAAGCTCGCTTTTTTCTTTTGCCCGCTTATGAATATGTTGGTAATCTTCATCATGCAGTAAAGACTTTAAGCTTTGAACCGGCGCGTTGCATACAACGTCTGATGCACGGTAACGGTTACCTCTATGATCATGCACGATCCACCCGTCATTATCACGCTCTATCTTTACTACTTTCCTTCCTAGAGTCGTTTTTCCTCCGCTGGCTTTAATCGATTTTTGCAGCGCTTCTGCGACTTTGTATAAGCCGCCATTCACATAAAAAGCTCCTTCGTGATAAATATCTAACGCCAAACACCCAATAAGCATTGAACAGTTCTCGCTCGTTGTCTGCATGCTGTCTATTAATTGACCATCAACAAAATGAAGAAAGTCCGCTTCGTCTAGCAAGCTGTGTTTTTTTAGTAAATAACTAAACGATTGATGAAAATAAGGCAACAGCTTCACAGAACCAACATTCAACGAACTTACTAGCCTGCTCCACTCACCGACTGTCAGAGGAGGAAGAACCGGCAGAGGCTGCATGAGCTTGCGAATTTCTTTTGCAATTCTAAAAACATTTTCATAAAAGCTCCTAATATTTTTTGCTTTATGAGGAAATTGTTTTTGAAGATAGGAAATATGCTGATGCCGGTCTTGATAATAAATCAGTGTACGATGAGGAAGATGGACTTTCATGATTTTTTCAAGAGAAACCTTTTCAACTTCTAGGCTAAGGTACGTGCCGATTCGCTCATGTATCCCTCCGTGCTCAAATCCCATTCCAAGCGTCGCCCCAACAGGAAACGTATACAAATGGCGCTGAAATTTCCCTGCACAGCCTCCCCATTCTCGAGAAGCTTCTAAAACCGTCACTTCATAATCATGTTTAGCTAAAAGCGCTCCCGCTGTTAACCCACCTATTCCTCCGCCTATTACAACAACTTGCTTATGCATGTTTTCACCTTCTTTCGTTCTTTCTTTTATTGTGCAAAAAAAAGAAGCTTACCGCAATTTAGAAGCGGCTCGTTACTGAAATAAAAAAGCCGTGAATGATCTCACAGCTTTTTGGCTTATTTTGTAATCACTCCACAAACAATCCGATCTCCTGAGTTTCCTGAAGGATCCGTTGTGTAATCGTCGACTTTATCATGTATCACTAATGCCGATCCATCCATATCCAAAAGAGAATTCGGCTTTCCTTCTTGCAGCGTGACAAGAGAAGCAAAAATTTCTGTATCTACTTTGCCATTTGGAGCAACTTCTAGATTGGGCAAATCACCTGCATGCGGGCCTTTTGTATTTTTAAAGCCGTGTTCACGTTTAAAAGGATTAAAATGGGCACCCGCTGTTTTAAAATCCGGCACCTCACATTTTCCTATTTCATGAATATGAAATCCATGTCTTCCCGGTGAAAGACCTTGAGCAGTTAATTTAATGCGCACGCCGTTCTTTGCTTCTGACAGGGTAGCCTCTCCTACTTTTTTGCCCGATGTATTTGTTAAATCCACTTTAACAGGTTCTACCGATACTTCGCTTGTTTCTTTCGCTTCCTCTGTTTTCAGGTGGTTTTCATGAGCGTTATTTTGCTCTTTTACCATGCTGCATGCTCCTAACAATAACAGAACAAAGACTACGCATCCGTTCATTATCAACTTTTGCATCCGTGATTCCTCCTTTTTCTTATTTATCACCATCCTTTCACTATTTTCCTTTTTTTAGACATCAAAAATAAGATTGAGACATACGTTCACCTTACCAATGAAAAAATCCGAACGAGTTGGATTCTTAATGAAGAACCTCAATTCATCGTTCGGATTTTCCTTCAACTAAAATACTTTGTTTTAACGTCTTACTTCTGTTTAAAGTTGTATTCTTTTTCCGTTCCGTTTGAAAAACGAACTTCTAATTCAAACGACTGAAAATCTTTTTTTAGACCAAACGCATCGATTACTTCCTTTTTTACATCTTCATCGGGCGTGCGCTGATCAAAATTTAACTTTTTAAATTTTGAAGATAATTTATTAAAAGCTTTGTCTCCGTTCAAGTGCTCATCGTTAATATTATCATCCACTTTGGCTTCTATCTCATCATTTTCATTTTCGTAGTCGGCTTCATAATCATTGTTGAGCCCCTTATAGTCTACTTCTAAATCAAATTTTGAAAAGTTAAAAGATGTGTTTTCGCTTTGATTATCATAGCTCATCGGCGTTCCGCCATTCGTCACGCCTTGTTTATTTTGAGCTTCTTTTGCCGGTGCTGCATCATCATTGTGGCATGCTGAAAGTACGCTAATACCTATAAGGGAAAAGAATATGAAAAAGGGTCGTTTCTTCACTGTATTTCCTCCTTTGACTTCACTCTTCCTTCCCTTTATGTCCACAAATCTGATTTTTATACGCCTTCACTAGAAAACCCCGCTCTCTAAAAAGAAAGCGGGGTTTTTCGTCTTGTTTATTTTACATTCGAATAAGAAATACTGTACATGCTGTTAAAATACGTATTGTAAAGAGCTTGAACAGCACGGTCTAAAGCATCTGCTTTCACACCAAACATCATGCTCACCTCAGAAGAACCTTGGTTGATCATTTCAAGATTCACTTCAGCACGAGCAAAAGCTTCTGTAGCTTTTGCAGCAATTCCTACTGTGCTATTCATTCCTTCTCCTACTACCATAACCATAGCAAGATCACGTTCAATAAAGATTTCATCCACTTCAAGTTCTTTTTCAATTCGAGTAAATACACGCTTTTCCACATCTGGCGTAAGCTGATGCTCGCGCATGATGACAGAGATATTATCAATTCCTGAAGGGGTATGCTCGTATGAAATACCTTCATCCTCTAAAATTTCAAGCAATCTTCTGCCAAAACCAATTTCACGGTTTAATAAGTATTTGCTCACGTGGATGTTGCAAAAACCTTTATCCCCAGCGATTCCAACTACCGGCGTATCGCCGTGAGGACGCTCAGCTACAATGAATGTACCCTTTGCTTCAGGATTATTTGTATTCTTTACACATACAGGAATGCCTAGTTTATAAACCGGCTCTAGCGCTTCATCATGGAAGACAGAAAAACCTGCATAGGATAGTTCACGCATTTCTCTGTATGTTACTTCTTTCATTTCATGAGGCTTTTCCACAAGTCTTGGATCTACGCTATAAATAGCATCTACGTCGGTAAAGTTCTCATACAAATCAGCTTTTACTCCCGCTGCTACAATTGAGCCTGTGATATCTGACCCACCGCGCGAGAACGTAACCATGTTTCCTTCTTCAGAGTAGCCAAAGAATCCTGGAATCACCAAAATGCCCGAACGCTCTCTTAGCTGCGGTAATTTTTCATAAGACAGTGGAAGCACTCTTGCTCTTCCGGGTTCATCAGAAACAAAAATACCTGCTTCTTTTGGATTTACATAATGAGCTTCAAAACCTAAATGGTTTAAATAAGCAGCCATTACCTTTGCGTTATTATCTTCTCCACTTGCTTTTAGGCAGTCTAATAAGCGAAATGGATCGTTTTTATGTAAATCAATAAGTGATTGTAAATTCGTAATAATGTCAGTAATAATCGTTTCTGGCATAGACAAGTCCACAACGATTTCACGATAGCGATCAATTACTTGCCCAAACTCATCGACGTAATCTTCTCCAAGCTGTATTTTGGCAGAAAGTGCGATTAGCAAATCTGTCATTTTTGTATCTTCTCCGTATCGCTTGCCCGGAGCTGATACAACCACCAGCTTTCTCTCTTTATCAGACGTTACAATATGCGCAACCTGTTTAAATTTCTCTGCGCTTGCAACTGAACTCCCGCCAAACTTCGCAACCTTCATGTTTGAGACACTTCCTTACTTTGTTTTTAATATTCGATTATTGTACCATATTTTATCAAGTAGAAAAGCTTATCTATCTAACTTTTCTAAAAATTAAAGGAATACTACCGTAATTGTACTCTCATAAAGAACAAATGTCTACCAGAAAAACACAAAAAGACTGATTTTACATCATGTAAAATCAGTCTTTATTTGTTATTCTGCTTTTGGCTTTTTTAATACACCTACAAGGACCGCTGTTACAATTGCACCAATTAAAATTGCTAGTGCATATAAAAGAGGATTTCCTTGTACAATTCCGATAACGAATACGCCGCCGTGTGGTGCTGGTAAACCGATGTGGAACATCATTGTTAAAGCACCTGCTACTGCAGCACCGATAACCGATGCGGGAATCACACGGCCTGGGTCAGCTGCTGCGAATGGAATCGCACCTTCTGTGATAAATGAAAGACCCATTACATAACACGTTTTACCTGTTTCACGCTCTTGGCGAGTAAATTTATTTTTGAACAAAGTTGTCGCAATGGCCATACCTAATGGTGGAACCATACCGCCTGCCATAATCGCTGCGTGTGGTGCATAGTTTCCAGCATCAATCATTGCAATACCAAATGTAAAGGCTGCTTTATTAATAGGACCACCCATATCAATCGCCATCATACCGCCTAAGATAATACCTAATAATACTAAGTTACCTGTACCAAATCCACTTAACCAGTGCGTTAATCCTTTGTTAATCGCACTAACTGGCTCATTTACAACATAAAGCATAATCAATCCTGAGATAAAGATCCCAAATAGCGGATAAAGAAGAACTGGCTTAATTCCATCAAGCGCTTGCGGTAAACCGCTGAATAATTTCTTTAACCCCACTACTACATAACCTGCTAAGAAACCAGCGATTAAACCACCTAAGAAACCGCCTCCGCCAGAAGCTGCTAAAAGACCTGCAACCATACCGGGAGCTAAACCAGGACGATCAGCAATACTCATTGCAATAAACCCTGCTAGTACTGGTACTAGTAAGAAGAATGCATTATCTCCGCCAATTGTTTTTAATGCTGCTGCAAATGCATTGTACGTCGGATCTTTCGGTTCTGCTGAGTGAATGCCAAACATAAATGAAATAGCAATTAAGATCCCGCCCCCTACAACAAACGGAAGCATTGCTGATACACCGCTCATTAGGTGCTTGTAAAACCCTGTACGCTCTGATCCTTTACTTTCTCCGCCTTCTTTGCTGCCACCGCCGCCGCTGTATACAGGAGCGTCTCCTTTTAACGCGCGGTTAATTAATTCTTCAGGCTTGCGAATTCCTTCAGCTACTGGAACTTGAATAACTTTTTTACCTGCAAAACGTTCCATTTCTACTTGCTTGTCCGCTGCAACGATAATAGCGGTAGCGTTTTCAATTTCTTCCTTCGTCAACGCGTTTTTAACCCCGCTGGAACCGTTTGTTTCAACTTTTAGCGTGACATTCATGTCTTTCGCTTTTGCTTTTAAGCTGTCCGCTGCCATATATGTGTGGGCAATTCCCGTTGGACAAGCCGTTACAGCAAGCACTAATTGATCTGAAGCTGTATCTACTTCCTCTTCCGGCGCTTCATTTTCAGTTTCCTTATCATCAATTGCTTTAATGACTTCATCAATTGATGATGCTGTTAGCAACGTTTTTCGGAACGATTCGTCCATTAACAACGTAGACAAACGAGATAATGTTTCTAAGTGAGCATTATTCGCTCCTTCACTCGCTGCAATCATAAAGAATAAGTGTGCAGGCTGTCCGTCTAATGATTCATAATCGATACCTTCTGTTGAGCGTCCAAATGCAATGGCCGGTGTTTTTACCGAGCTTGTTTTCGCATGCGGAATGGCAATGCCTTCTCCAATTCCCGTTGTACTTTGAGATTCACGATTTAAAATTGCTTCTTTATAGCCAGCTCGGTCGCTTAAGCGACCAGCTTCGTCTAATTTTCCAACTAATTCATCAATAACATCAGCTTTTGACGTGCTTTTTAAATCAAGAATGATTGTATCTTTTTTTAATAATTCAGTAATTCTCATTCTCGTTTCCCCCTACTCTACCTTTGTGATTGACACTTGTTCACGAAGCGTCTTTACATCTTCTGCTGTACATAATTCAAGTGAGAATGCTGTGGCACTTCCTGAAGCTACTCCTGTTTGAAAAGCTTCTAATAAATCCCCTTGTTTTACATAAGAAGCAATAAATCCAGCTACAAGTGAATCGCCAGCTCCAACAGAATTTTTTACCGTTCCTTTAGGGACTGTGGCACTGTAGACACCGCTTTCGTTAATAAGCAGTGCTCCATCACCTGCCATAGACACAACGACGTTTTGCGCTCCTTGTTCCACGAGCTTCTTACCGTATACTAGCGCATCTTCTGCACTGTTTACTTCTACATCAAACAATTCTGCAAGTTCATGATGATTCGGTTTGATAAAAAACGGCTTGTGGGACACGACGTCTAGCAAAGTTTTTCCACTTGCATCTACTACAACTTTTACTCCGTTCGCTGCTGCTAGTTCAGTTAACGTTTCATACACAGAACTTGGAAGCGTTTTCGGTATACTCCCTGCTAATACGAAGATATCGCCTTCAGTCATTTGCTTTACTTGAGTCAATAAAGACTGAAGCGCTTCGTCTGTAATAGCAGGTCCTTGACCGTTAATTTCTGTTTCTTTTTCTGTTTTTAACTTTACGTTAATACGGGTATCTCCCTCAACTCTTGTAAAAGCTGTTTCGATATTCTCCGCTTTTAAGTAGTCTTCGATATAGGTTCCTGTAAAGCCGGCTACAAAACCGAGGGCTTTATTATCAACACCTAATCGTTTTAAAACGCGAGAGACGTTAATGCCTTTTCCTCCTGGAAACTTGGCTTCATTCGTTGTGCGGTTAAGCCCGCCTTCTTCGAATGCTGAAACATGTACTACGTAATCAACGGATGGGTTCAACGTACATGTATAAATCATGATTTCACAACCTTTATGTCTGTTTTGTTTGCATACTGTATAAGTACATCGCTAGGTACGTCATTTGTTATAATTTTTGCTTCATGTAAATCGGCTATTTTCGCAAAGCTTGTTTCAAAAAACTTAGTGGAATCTGATAAAATATAAGATTCTCTAGACAGCTTCATTGCCGTTTGCTTGATCAATGCTTCTTCTGGATCAGGAGTTGTATATCCATATTGATGATGAATCCCATTCGCTCCCATAAAGCACTTGTCAAAACGATATTGCTCAAGACTTAAAAGAGCTCCATTGCCAATTAAAGCGCCCGTTTTATGTTTAACAGATCCTCCAATTAAATAGAGGGTGATACCTTGTTCTAGCATCGGGTTTAAATGCATTAAACCATTTGTCACGACAACTACATCTTTTTGCTTTAAAAAAGGAATCATTTCATACGTTGTAGTTCCTGCATCTAAAAAAATACAGTCACCTTCATTTATAATGGAAGCCGCATACTCTGCAATGTTTCGTTTATCTTGAACATTTTTAGCAGATTTTTCGATAACGCTCAGTTCGATTCGTTTACTGCGAATAAGCGAAGCGCCACCATGAACACGTTTGAGCATTTGCTCTTCTTCTAGTTGACTTAAGTCTCTTCTAATGGTTGATTCCGAAGCGCCTGTAACTTCGATAAACTCTTGCACTTTTACAAGTTCTTTCTCTTTTAAAAGTTTTAAGATTAGTTGATGTCTTTCCGGCGTTAACATGTTCTAGCTCCTTTTTCAAAAAAGCGTTTTCATTTATTTCATGTACTTACTTTATCACGGTTTACATTCAAAATCAATCATAAAAAATCAAAAACATTCATTTTTTTAATTACAAAATAAAGTTTTTTGAATGAACAATTAGATTTGCATTTGGTTTAATAATAGTTCATACAAAAGGAAATATGCTGGTAATTCAAGAATTTGTCTACTTTTCTCATTATATGTAAAGGTTTTCTTCCACTTAATTAGTTATGACTGTTTTTGACTATTTCTTGACCGATTGAATTTTTCTGACTGAATCAGCCATAGCTTGTCCTGATTTCATAAAAGCCTACACACCAAAAAAGTTGTCCACCTTTTTGGACAACTCAAAGTGACCCATCATTTAAATAAAAACAGAAGCATATATAATATGGAAGCAAGGGCAGAAGAAATAGCTAAACTTGAGATAAAACGAACGAGTCTCTTTTTAATGAACTGCGTTAATTCGATTTCTCTTACTTGAGTTTTTTCATTTTGCATACAATAATCCCTTCTTTAATTAAAATTTCCTAGTAGCTAGAAGTTGCTACTCGCAGAATATGCTTTTATGTATTGTATGCATGCGTTAAAAAAAAGATACAAAACGAACAAAAAAGCTACTCTTAGCTAGAGTAGCTTTCATCTTTCCATACATCTGCTTCAATTACTGCATCCGCTCGAATCGAATATGTATAGCAAGGGCCTGTAACCATCAGCGTATTCGACTGCAGCGAGACTTTATCAATCGTCACTCGTTCATACCTTTGAATATGTCCTGCTTCATAGACGTGAAGCGTTACTGGATGATGCTCCGAGTAACTGTTCATAATGACATTTTCAATATGCTCAATCTTTTCTTTTTTTAACCCTAAAGGCTGCTTATGCGCATCGGGACTGTACATTTTCTTCATTTTCTCTAAATGCTCGGGCATTACTAACTTCGCATACTGTTTTAATTCATCTTGATACACGTTCATTCTCCCCCTTGACTCTTGCTTCTATTTTACCGAACGAACATTCTCATTGCAAAACTTTTTAATCAAAATAAAAGCAAACAATTCATTTTTTCATACTCCATAAAAACTGTCAAAAGATTTTATGTTAATAGCAGAAACTGATTTTTAAAAAAATAATAATATCCCATCTTTAATTCGGTCTCTAGAGTTGGTATAATACATTGTCATGACTGTGTTTTCGGAGCTTTTGATGATTGGAGGTAACGTTCATGATTAATAAAACAAAAGAAATTATCCTCATTATTCTAGGGAGCCTCATTTTCGCACTGGCCATTAATTACTTTGCTATTCCAAATGAATTAGCAGAAGGCGGCGTAACCGGTGTAACAATGATTACCTATTATGTATTAGGCTGGTCTCCGGGTATCACAAACTTTATATTAAACGGTTTGCTGGTACTGATCGGATACAAATTGCTTCATAAACGTGTGATTGTTTACACAATTATATGTATTATTTTCACTTCTCTATTCCTACATATAACTGAAGGACTGGGAAATCCTCTTGACGATACGCTACTGGGGGCTATTTTTGCTGGTATTTTAGCTGGTGTAGGACTCGGACTTGTGTTTAGAGGCGGCGGAACTTCCGGAGGCTCTGCAGTTATTGCCCGCTTAGCTAATCAATATCTAGACTGGAATATTAGCAAAACGATGCTGGCAATTGATTTATTAGTTGTAGCAAGCGCTTATTTTGTCATCGGTGGAGAAAAGACAATGTATACGGTTATTTCTCTTTACATCGGAACGAAGGTGCTTGATTATATTATTGAAGGACTCAACCCTCGCAAAGCAATCACTATTATTTCACACCGTTCAGTTGAAGTAGCCGAACAAGTCAATAAAAAGATGCAGCGCGGCGTCACTGTCTTTTCTGCTCATGGAAGCTATACAAAAGAAGCAAAAGACGTATTGTACGTAGTTGTGAACAAACAAGAACTGCTAGAATTAAAGCGCATTATTCATAAAGTCGACGAACAAGCTTTTGTGGTCGTACACGATGTACGCGACGTCTTTGGATTAGGTTTTACCATTCCAAAGGCCAGTTGAAAACCCGCTGTAAAAAAGCGGGTTTTTTCTATTATATATGTTTGCGCTGAAAATACTGCAAACCTGCTGTTATAAAAAGAATAAACTTTCTTGGAACGACAATAAAAAGCTCTGTAATGAAAAAGAAAAAAGCTAAAAGGCGACGCCTTTTAGCTTTTTTCTTTACACGTCCATTTAATTAACAAGCCGCAGTGCGTTAATCCTCCTCCAAACCCATAAAGAATAAGGAGGTCATTACCCTGTACTTTTCCTGTCATTATTCCTTCGTTTAAAGCAAGCGGAATAGAAGCTGAAGATGTATTTCCGCAGTATTGCACACTCGTTAACGTTTTATCCATTGTAACACCTGTTTTAGCACAAATAGCTTCAATCATTCGAAGGTTTGCACTGTGCGGAATAAACCAATTTACATCAGAAAGAGAAATGGAAGTATTCTTTAATAATGCTTCTACTCCTTTTGGAATCGTTCGGACAGCAAAGCGGTATACTTCACGCCCGTTTTGAACTAAATTCCCGCTCGAATTAATTTCTTTTCCTGAAAGAGTATTAGATAAGTTAGAACGATATAAATTCACCCCTCCGCTTCCGTCCGTTCCGTAGTGACATCCTAAGAAACTCGGATTATGCTCATCGTACTCTACAAGCATAGCTCCCGCTCCGTCACCAAACAGCACGCATGTGGCCCGGTCCGTATAATCTGTAATTTTCGACATGACTTCAGCACCAATAACTAAAATCTTTTTATGCAATCCCGACGTCACTAAGCCGTTCGCCACATGAAGGCCATATGTAAAACCGGCGCATGCGGCACTTAGATCAAATGCAGCAGCTTGATCAATATGAAAGTAATCTTGAATCTGACATGCTACGCTAGGAAAAAAGTGATCTGGCGTTGTTGTCGAAACAATAATTGCATCTACATCTTCTATTTCTACAGCATATCGGTTAAGCAAATTTTCAACGGCTCGAATGGCAAGCGTAGACGTGTATTCGCCTTCACCAGCAATTCGTCGTTCTTTCATTCCGGTACGCTGTACAATCCATTCGTCACTTGTATCAACCATTTCTTTTAAATGGTCGTTCGTTAATTTTTGCTTTGGTGTATATATCCCCATTCCCGTAATTCTAGCTTTTGATTGCATCATTTCTCCACCTCAAATCAGTTGATACTTAATTATAACACCTACTTTTAATATCTGGTACTAATTTATTGTTAGATAAAAAGCGCAAAGGCATACCCTTTACGCTTTTTATTAAATAGAATAATCTTCTGGAATAAATACTTTTAGCTGCTTAGGCTTTACATACACGTTCTCTCCCACTTGAAGACTGAGGACTTTATAGTGCTCTTTGCTCAATTCAGCTTCTAAAAATTCTTCTGCATCTTCTCTTTTTAATTCAACTTGCACGATAGGCCCTATCACATGAATATGGCTAACGGTTGCAGAAACAGCATCTGCGCTTGTTCTTACCTTTTCAAGGTGAATATCATGAGGTCGTACATACCCAACAGCTGCTTCTTCATTTCTTCCGTTAAATTCTGGAACATCCATTTCAAAGCTTCCTTGTTTTAGTCTGCCTTTATGAATGCGGCCCTTGAATAAATTGACGTTCCCTAAAAAATCGTACACAAATGGACTATTAGGATGATCATATACTTCCTCAGGACTTCCAACCTGCTCAATTTTCCCGTTGTTCATCACAACAATACGATCGGCCACATCTAAAGCTTCTTCTTGATCATGCGTAACGAAAATACTCGTAATATGAAAATCATTGTGCAATTTACGTAGCCATCTGCGCAAATCTTTGCGAACTTTTGCATCCAGAGCGCCAAAAGGTTCATCTAGTAGCAGTACTTTCGGTTCTACTGCTAACGCTCGAGCAAGCGCTACTCGCTGGCGCTGTCCGCCCGATAATTGAGAGGGATAGCGATTTGCAAGCGGCTCTAGTTTAACAAGCTGCAGCAGCTCGGTTACTTTCTTGGTAATGTCTGTTTTAGAAGGCCTTGTTTTTTTAGGTCGTACTTTTAAACCATACGCAATGTTATCAAACACAGTCATATGCCTGAACAAAGCATAGTGTTGAAAAACAAACCCTACATTCCGCTCTTTTGGATTTATGTGCGTAATTTCCTTTCCATCAAATAAAATAGCTCCTTGATCAAGATGTTCAAGACCGGCAATGATACGAAGCAAAGATGTTTTTCCAGAACCGGACGGACCGAGTAAAGCTACTAATTCACCCGTTTGAATATCAATGTTAATAGAATCCAGCGCTTTAAAATCACCAAAGTTCTTTGATACGTGCTTAATATGGATACTCATCTCATAAGCTCCTTCCTTTTTAAATATGTTTGGCCTTCCACTCAATAATATTTTTTATAATTAATGTAAAAATAGCCAAAACTGACATTAAAGATGCTACCGCAAACGCTGCTGCAAATTGATATTCATTGTAGAGAATTTCAATATGAAGAGGCATCGTATTTGTCATTCCTCGAATGTGCCCAGACACAACGGATACAGCTCCAAACTCTCCAATTGCGCGCGCATTACATAAGATAATGCCATATAATAAGCCCCATTTAATATTAGGTAACGTCACTAGAAAAAAAGTTTTGAAACCGCTAGCTCCTAACGTTAACGACGCTTCTTCTTCGGCTGACCCTTGAGCTTGCATGAGTGGAATCAATTCTTTGGCAACAAACGGAAGCGTTACAAAAAGAGTAGCTATTATAATACCGGGAATAGCAAATACAATTTTAATATCTTGATTAAACAGCCATTCTCCGAATAACCCTTGTGCACCAAATAATAAAATAAAAACCAATCCAGCAATAACAGGCGAAACAGCAAACGGCAAATCAATAAGCGTAATTAAAATATTCTTTCCTTTAAAATCAAACTTTGTAATTAACCATGCAGCTACCACGCCGAAAACGGCATTTAAAGGAACAGTAATAAGCACCACAATTAGCGTTAGTTTAATAGCAGCCAAAGCATCCGGATTCGTAATCGCAGCGAGATACGTTTCCAGCCCTTTTTGAAAAGCTGTCATAAAAATGGTGATGAGCGGGAGCACTAAGAATAGAGCTAAAAAAGCCAGTGCAATAAATGTAAGCAGCCACTGGACGACTTTGGGCTCTTTTAAACTAAAATGATTAAGTTTAACAGTCGTTTTTTCATGTTGCATTGGAACATGTCCTGCCAATGTCATCCCTCCTTAACTATGTACAAATTTACGATTTGTCCACCATTGAATAATATTAATAAGTAATAACAGAAAAAATGATACAACGAGCATGACTGATGCAATAGCAGTAGCGCCCGCATAATCGTACTGCTCGAGTTTTGTCATAATAATAAGCGGCGTAATTTCAGTTTTCATCGGCATATTTCCAGCAATAAAAACAACTGACCCGTATTCTCCAAGCGCTCTTGCGAATGAAAGAGAAAAGCCTGTTAAAATAGCAGGCACCAGCTCTGGAAAAACAACTTTTCTAAACGTTTGCATTCGGCTGGCTCCTAAACTAGCCGATGCTTCTTCGATCTCTGCATTAAAGTTTTGCAATACTGGCTGCACCATTCGGACAACAAACGGCAGACCAATAAACGTCAGAGCGATAATAATTCCGATAGGCGTAAATGCGATTTTAAACGTAAATAATTGACCAATCCATCCTTTCGGAACGTAAAGAGTGGTCAAGGCAATGCCGGCAACAGCCGTTGGTAAAGCAAACGGCAAATCTACAAGTCCATCAATAAACCTCTTTCCTGGAAAATGATATCTCACTAATACCCATGCAATAATAGTTCCAAAAATAACATTAATAATCCCTGCTGCAAATGCTGCTCCAAAACTTAATTTATATGATGCTACTACTCTAGAGTCTGTAACAGTTTTAATAAACTCGCTCCATCCCATAGATGCCGTATTTAGAAAAATCATAGCTAACGGAAAAAGCACAAGGATACTTGCATAAAACATCGTAAAACCTAAAGAAAGCCCAAATCCAGGTAAGATGCTTTTCTTTTTCTTCTGTCGTTGTAACACACTCACGTCTTACACCTCTCTCTGCTTTCAAGATACATGTACACAGAAGATACGAATTAACATTCGTATCTTCCTCATTTACTTTTTTAATGCATCATATTACTTTGGCTGATAAATCTGATCGAATGTTCCTCCATCGTTAAAATGAGTTTCTTGAGCTTTTTTCCAGCCGCCAAAATCTTTAATGGTGACTAGGTTAAGAGAAGGAAATTGATCTTTGTGTTTCTCTAATATTTTTTCATTTCGAGGACGATAGTAGTTTTCCGCTGCGATTTCCTGACCTTTTTCTGTATATAGATATTTCAAGTATGCTTTTGCTACCTTTGTTGTGCCTTTCTTTTCAGCTACTTTATCTACTACAGCAACAGGCGGTTCTGCTAAAATACTTAATGACGGTGTTACAATTTCAAATTTATCTTTTCCTAGCTCATTTAACGATAAGTAAGCTTCATTTTCCCATGCAATTAACACGTCTCCAATACCCCGTTCTACAAACGTAGTTGTCGCTCCGCGTGCGCCTGAGTCTAACACTTCGACATTTCCATAAAGTTTACTCATGAAGTCTTCAATCTTTTTGTTATCTCCGTTATATTTATTCTTCGCGTATGCCCAAGCTGCTAAATAATTCCAGCGTGCGCCTCCAGACGTTTTTGGATTTGGTGTAATAACGGATGTACCTTTTTTCGTTAAATCATTCCAATCTTTAATTCCCTTTGGATTTCCTTTACGAACTAAAAAAACAATTGTTGATGTGTATGGTGTAGAATTATGAGCCAATTCTTTTTCCCAGTCTTTGTTTAATAATTGGCGAGTTTGAGCGATTTCATCAATATCGTAAGCAAGCGCCAGCGTTACTACATCCGCTTCCAAACCGTCAATAACTGCCCGGCCTTGCTTACCAGAGCCACCGTGCGATTGCTTGATAGTAACGTCTTGCCCTGTTTTATCTTTCCAATAAGATGCAAAGCTCTTATTGAACTCCTGATAAAGCTCACGTGTAGGATCATATGAAACGTTTAAAAGCTCTACTGGTTTTTTTGAATCTTTTTTACTCGCAGAACTATCTTTCCCTGCTGTTTCAGTAGATTTCCCATTGCCGCAACCTGCTAGCACGACGAGCAGTGCTGTTAGCACCATTAAAAACTGAACTGCTTTTTTCTTCATGTTTTACTCCCCTTTTTATAAAAAAATACAAAAAGGCCGCTATCTCTTTGAAAAGAGAAGCAGCCTTCAGTTAGTCTGATCAGCGTATATGCTCTTAGATTATTCTTATTAAATTTATTCGTAAGAATAAAAAGCAGATACTTTCTGAAAAGACAATTTATTCTTGTTTTTATAATAAACACACTTTACCTATTAGTCAACTAGGTTTTTAATCTTTTTTACACTTATTTTAGTTCTTTTTACGTGCTTTCCTTACCTACTGCGTGCCTGATACTCTTTTTCTAAGTCAGAGAGTGTAAGTTCAAAAAGATGATGGTTTTCTTTTTTGTAAATCCCTTTTTTCAGTAACTTTTCAATGAGGTATTGTTTTCTTTGCCGCACCGCTGCTCGTAATAAATTTTCCATATTTTCTCCTCCTATTATATTAATTTAAGAATAAAAAAAAGACTCCTAACACAGGTCAGAAGCCTTCGGTAATCCGGTCAGCACAGGAATGAAACTGTCAGATTTTCATAATTTTAAAAAGTACAAAGCTGCTGCTTTAGCAGCTTTGTACTTCTCATCGTCATACTCATACAACCTATAACTCAATTTTAATTCAAAAAATTCTAAATCTTTAACCGGAAAGAAAGTCAATTTTTCTTCGAATACGCACGTTTTCTATATTTAGTACGGTACTTGCTTGCCCCGCCGCCAAGCATTCGCTAGCTAGGCTGGCCCTTCAGTTTCTCTAAATACGTATTTAAATAGGCTTATTTGTGGCTTGCTACTTTGCTTTTAGCTAAAAAGCGGTTTTTTTCCGTGCTGTCCACTTGAGTAATTTGTCCGTCGTGAAGGGTAATTAGTACAGATCCATAGTTGATTTCAGTTAGTAATTTAACAATATAATCTAATTTTTCTTGTGTAATTGAAGCCATTTTATCATTCTCCTATTCATAGATAAATTTATATTTTAGTTGCAGTTGAATAAACAAAGCGAACAACATCTATAAGTACTTGTATAATGTGCAGAAGATAAATACATGGTAATCCTCCCCATATGTTCAGTTGAAGATTGAGATTTTAATGACCACAACCAATGTACAGAAAAGGCCCACACTAGTAGCGAACAAGTATGAGCCTTCGGTTGACCGATCAGCTTCTTTAGCATCCCAATTTTTCCAAAAGATTTATACTATCTATATTATTTACACTTTACCTATATGTCAAGTAGGGATTAAAAAAATAAATAGATATTATTAATTTTTTTTATATCTTTGACCTAATAAAAAAGACTCATCTGCATGAACTTACACAGACGAGTCTTTTTTAGCCCTAATTTTTTGGATAGGCAAGGTTACCGTAAAAATGCTTCCTTGTTCTTTTTTGCTTTCAACACGTATTGTGCCCTCATGCATCCGAACAATTTTTTTTGTAATGGCTAGACCGAGGCCGCTTCCTTTTAACGTTCTCGATTTATCTACTTTATAAAAGCTTTCAAAAATATATTTTTGATCTTCTTCGGCAATACCAATTCCATTATCCTTTATTTTCACGTCTATTTCTTCGTTTTTTAGAGAAATGGATATTTTCACAAATCCATTTTCAGGCGTATATTTAATAGCATTTGTTACTAAATTCAGCCAAACTTGCTCTAACAAATCTTTATCTGCTTCCATTTGAACATTGGATAAATCAAGGTCAATTTCTATGTTCTTTTTTGTCCACTGAGGTTCTAAAGCCATGACCACATGCCTGATTTGTTCATCTAAACGGTATTGCTGCAGCATTAGCGTTTGATGTTCAGAGTCTAGAGAAGCAAGCTTTAGCAAATTGGAACTAAGCTGAGAAAGTCTTGTACTTTCTTTTTCAATAATCGTTAAATATTGTATCTTTTTATCTTCACTGACGATATCATCTTTAAGTGCCGCTGAAAAACCGCGAATAGAGGTCAGCGGTGATTGAATCTCATGCGAAACGCTAGCAATGAACTCTTGCCTCATCGTTTCTATTTTGTTTAATTCTTTAGTCATTTGATTAAAATTTTTAGTTAACAGACCGATTTCATCATTCGCTGCGTGCTCGACTTGCACATTGTATTCGCCTTGTCCGACAACTTTCATCGCTGTACTGAGACGCTTAATCGGTTTAATAATAATCATTGAAACATATGCAAATAATACAATACCCACTAATAAAATCGTAATAAGCTGGATATTTTGAACATCTTGAATAACTGAAAATTGCCGCTGTGGATGAGACTGAATAAATAGAGCATACGACCGTCCATTTTCTTTAAAAGGAAGACCCACTACGTTTGGCTGTGGACGATCATCTTTTTCCTCGTTTAAATTAGAATAACGCTTCCCGTCTAATACTTGATCTACTTCTTTCGGTGTAATTGGAATAGGCGGTCCTGGCTGTCCTAATACTTTTTCTTCATGCTGATCATCAATAATAATAAACGAAAAATGAATGAATGATGAATTAGATAAAAACCTTGCAGCTTTGTCCGAGTCTTCTGCTCCGTACAAATCGATAAAATCTTCTCCCATCTTCACCATATCCTGACCTAATCGCATTTCGAGCTTCTGCTTGCTAAGAAATGTCGTGACGACAACGGTAATCACAACGCTCAATAAAATTGTAATGATGAACGACAGAACCAGCTTTACATAAATTGATTTCACGTTAACACCCTTCTGCTCTATAGCCTAGTCCGCGAATTGTTTTGATTTCCATACCGACGTTTTTCATATGATTAAGCCTCTCTCGCAGACGTTTTATGTGAACGTCTACCGTGCGCTCATCGCCTTCATAATCATATCCCCAAATTAATTGAATAAGCTGATCACGAGTAAAAATTTTTCCTGGAGAACTAACTAACGTGAACAGTAATTCAAACTCTTTTAACGGCAGCTGTTCGCTTGTTTCTCCTGCACTCATCTCTAATTTGGTACGGTCTAGTTTTATATTCCCCATATAGATTACATTGTTAGCTTCTACTCGGTATCTGCGTAAAAGAGCCTTTACACGAGCAACCATTTCCTGAGGATCAAAAGGCTTCACGACATAGTCGTCTGTTCCGATATCAAATCCTTTTAGCTTATCATGCGATTCGCCTCTAGCTGTTACCATTAAAACCGGTATATCAAAATACTCCTTAATTTCCTTTGTTAGTTCCCATCCGTCTTTAAATGGCATCATGATATCAACGACCGCTAGATCAATTCGAAACTCTTCCATTTTTGCCCACGCTTCTTCACCATCTGCTGCTTTTATAATTTTGAATCCTTGATTTTCTAAATATAATGATATCAGCTCTCGAATATGTTGATCATCATCTGCAACTAATATTTGAATCATACATGTCTCTCCCTATTCCTAAGTTTGTCCAGCTTTTACGCACAGTAAGCTCTCTGTTTATAGTAAACAGAGAGCCGCATAAGATCATACAATGATTTTATACTTCAAATATGAACTGAATATGAACAAACGGATTAACTCTTATTAGCTGAAGTTGTTTGCTCGTTCTTTTTCTACAATTCCCTCCAAATACGATAAAAACGTTTGACGTAAATCTCTGCGCTTTAACGCAACTTCTACCATCGCTTTCATATAGCCTACCTTATCTCCAATATCAAAGCGCTGTCCTTCCAGTTCAAGAGCAAACAATCGCTCTTTTTCACATACCACACGCAGTGCATCTGTTAATTGTAATTCATTTCCTACCCCTCTTTCAATCGTTTTTAGATAAGAAAAAATAGAAGGATTTAAAATGTAGCGGCCCATAACGGCAATAGTTGACGGAGCTTGTTCTATCGATGGTTTTTCAATCAAGTCATTCACTTCATGAAGGCTGCTAGATTTATTTTTCGGCTGAATGATTCCGTATTTTGATACCTCTTCAACATCCACTTTTTGAACTCCGATAACTGATTGATTAGTCGTTTCATACGCTTGAATCATCTGTTTGAGCGCAGGTTCTTCAGAAGTCATAATATCGTCTCCAAGAAGAACGGCAAACGGCTCATCTCCAATAAACTGTTCGGCACAAAGAATAGCATGACCGAGTCCTAACGGCTCTTTTTGACGAATATAGTGAATGCTGGCCATTGATGAGATCGTTTGTACTTCTTTTAGCATTTGGAACTTGTGTTTTTCTTCAAGCATTTGCTCTAACTCAATTGATTTATCAAAATGGTCTTCAATTGATTTTTTGTTTCGTCCTGTAATAAAAATAATACTTTCAATGCCTGATTTCACAGCTTCTTCTACAATATATTGTACAGCAGGCTTATCGACAATTGGCAGCATTTCTTTCGGCTGCGCTTTTGTCGCTGGCAAAAATCGAGTTCCTAAACCGCCTACTGGAATAACTGCTTTTTTTATCGTCATATATGAATCCCTCTTTCTTTTTTAGTAGTAAATACAAATAATTTAGTACCAATAAAGTTGATACCGACACTTACGATTGTAATTAAAAGTTTACTGATTAGCAGCGATATACCCCATTTATTATATAGAACAGTCAACAGAAATGATGTTAGGGATAAAGTGATCAAATTTACGATCACGAATGAAATCACTTCACGCCTACTGCTTTTTTCTTTTCTCTCAAACGTCCATTTGCGATTCATGACATAACTGTTTAAGATGCCCGCACTGTATGAAACCCACTGCGCTAGTATGTAGTTAACACCGATTGTTGTTAAAAGTGCGTATACTACAAAATCAATCAGTGTATTTACAACTCCTACTAACGCAAATTTAATAAAAGATATCCATTTGTTAGTCACGAAGTGATACTTCCTTGCGTGTTTCAAGCTGATACTTTTCACGGACGATATAGAGTGGACGATTTTTTGTTTCATCGTAGATGCGGCCAATATATTCTCCAATCATACCAAGAATAATTAAAATGATGCCGCTAAAGAATAGCTGAATGACAATTAATGACGACCACCCGGTGATGGTGCTGTCTGTAAATAACTTCAAATACAGCACTACTAAAAGATAAATAAAACCGATACCAGATAGAGTTACACCAGCATAGCTAGCTAGCTTTAATGGCTTATATGAAAAAGATGTAATACCATCCATTGAAAGCTTCAGCATCTTTTTCAAAGGATATTTCGACTCCCCGGCCAAACGCTCGTCTCGCTCATATTCTACTGCTGTTTGCTTAAAGCCAACCCAGCTTACTAATCCGCGAACAAAGCGATTTTTTTCTTGAATGCTATTCATTTGATTGCACACTTTGCGATCTAGCAAACGGAAATCCCCTGTATCAAGCGGAATATCAATATCGGTCATCGCACGTAAGAAGCGATAAAACATAGCAGCCGTCTGTTTTTTAAAGTATGTTTCTCCTTTTCGCTTTGTACGCTTAGCGTATACAACGTCAAACCCTTGCTTCCATTTTTCAATCATCTCTAAAATCAATTCGGGCGGGTCTTGCAAATCAGCATCAATCACAACGACCGCCTCTCCTCTTGCATAATCCATACCAGCTGTAATAGCAATTTGATGACCAAAGTTACGGGCAAAATCTAATAAAACAACCGCTGGGTCTTGCTCACTGTACTCTTTAATGATTTCTGCTGTTCGATCTCTACTGCCGTCGTTCACGAAAAGAAGCTCGTAAGCTTCTTTCGTTGAACGCATCACTTCTGTGAGACGGCGGTAGGTTTCATGAATCACTTCTTCTTCGTTGTAGACAGGAACAACAATAGAATATTTAACAATGGAACTCATGTTTATGCCCTCCTTATTTAAGCGTTATTTCGTATAGTGTTCCGTTTCCAGATGGCCCTTGCTGAGCACTTGATGAAGTAGATTGCCACTTGGAAGAAGGAATCTCCTTACTATTTTCTTTAATCCACGTGATAACGTCAGATTGACCTCCCTTGCCCATGCCAGACAAGTAGAAATATTTCACTTCACCTTTTTTAATCATGGCTTTTAATTTACTTACCGTTAAAATTGGATCTGAACCGCTAAATCCACCCATTGCCATTACTGGCTTGCCCGTTTTGATAATGTAAGGTGCAGCTGAAGTTGAATCCGTTGTGGCAAATAAATATTTTTCACCTGTATTATTTTTTGTTAAATAGTTTAGTAGCTTTTGGTTTACTTCTGCGTTCATCCCTCCACTTTTTCGTTTTGAAGATGATGATTTGCTTGAAAAGCTATTTGGCATTTGACTATTATTGGATGAACCGCCTGGCATTTGCATTTGACCACTGTTTGAAGAACCGCTTGGCGGCTGCATTTGACCATTATTGGATGAACCACCCGGCATTTGACCGCCGTTCGATGAACCGCTTGGCGGCTGCATACCGTTAAAGCCAGATTGTTTGCTATTTGTAGCTGTGCTTGGAGGTCCTCCCATACCGCTTGAAGAATCAGGACCTGCTGATGGAAGCATGCTATTTCCACCATAAATAATTGGTGTCATCGCCCAGTACGCCGGCATCGCAAGTAAGACAACCATCGCTGCGGCTCCCAGGTAGTTCGTCAACGAATTTTTACGCTGTTTACGAACAGCTAAAACAAGAGCTAAAATGACGCCCAGTGCTCCTACACCTGCAATTGGCGCTGCGCCGATTGAGCTGACATAAGGAGACATAATATATACTTGAAGTGCTGCTGTTGTTAAAATACCACCTGGCAGCAGCCATGATTTCCAGCCATTATGCTGTTTGTACATGCTCCATAAAGCTACTGCTCCCGCTCCGGCAAATGCAGCGATTGGAGGTGCCAGCATAATTAAATAATACTGATGGAAAAATCCTGCGATACTAAAGAAGACAGCTACTGGTAGCAGCCACGCTAACCAAAATAAACTTTCTTTTTGTTTTGTCGTGTAAGGCCCTTTAAATTTTACTCCGGCAAATAAACCCACGATTGAAAAGATTACAAATGGTAATAACCAGCTGATTTGATCTGATAACCCTTTTTGGAATAGTCGGAAGGGACCAGGATTCCCCGTGTTGAACATTCCGTTTTGATTCCCTCCGCCTGGAGCCTGCATCTTTTGAGAAGAGCTGCTTTTTCTTTGATTTGAGCTTTGTGAAGAATCAGCACTTGAATTACTACTTTGTTTTGTTTCACTGCTTGCTGTTTGCTGCTCAGTTTGAGCAGGCTGCTTATGACTGCTTCCCGTCACGCTTGTATTTCCAGTTAAACGATTAATACCGTTATATCCAAAAGCAAGCTCTAAAACTGAATTTGTTTGACTGCTTCCCATATAAGGTCGCTTATCAGCAGAAGTGGAATCCACTACAACTGCCCATGAGACAGAAACCGCGAGCATTAGTGTAGTCGCTGTTGTTAAAAAAGCAATTTTCTTTTTCCAAGTGATTTTGGTTGCCACTACATAGAAAACATAAAATGCTGGTAAAACCATGTATGCTTGAAGCATTTTCATATTAAATGCAACACCAATCATCGCAAAAGCTGCTAACACCCAGCCAAATTTAGCCGTACGCACAGCACGAAATAACATCCACGTTGCTACTAATAATGTAAATACAAGCATACTATCGATATTATTTGTTCGGCTTACCGCAGGTACAATTGGCGTCAGAGCCATGGCAAGAGCAGCAAATCTCCCAGCCCATACGCCAAACGTACGTTTTACGAGTACGTATAGTAAAAGGACTGAACCGATGCCTGCTAATGCTTGCGGTAGAATGACGCTCCATCCGTGAAATCCAAATATTTTGGCACTAATTGTCTGAATCCAAAATACAACCGGCGGCTTATCAATCGTTACATAGCCTCCTGGATCAAAAGATGCATAAAAGAAATTATGAAAACTTTGAAGCATACTTTTGACAGCTGCCGTGTAATAAGCGTTGGCGTATTCATCTGTCCAAATTTTAAATAAGTTCAAAAACGCTGCAATTAAAACAATGGGAACTAAAAATAAGTCTATTCTGTTTTTATTTGAAGTTCGTTCTTCTTTCACTTCACTGTTCATGTGTTTCATTTCACTCCTTCTTAATTTCTGACTTTAGTCTAACAAGCATATGTGAACTGATTATGAACAGAAAAAATAATTTTTTATTTTTCAAAAACCCATTTGACCTCTTACGCTCACCAATGAAATATTTTACAATTAAAGAATCAAGCACATGAAATAGAAAGCGTATTTTTGGAATGCTGCAGCTTCTCTGAAACATTATTATCAACATTTCATCCACTTCTTGCTGAGAAAGGAGACAACTTTATGATTCAAGTAAAAGATATATACGGAAATTTACCCACACTAGAAACCGAAAGACTCCGCTTGCGGAAAGTTACAAAAAAAGATGTGCGTGACATGTTTGAATATGCCTCAAATGAAAAGGTGAGCAGATATGTAAATTGGGAAAAGCACCGAAAGCTTCAAGATACAAAAGAGTTTGTTTCCTTCGTTCTAAAGCAGTACAGCAACCAATCCATTTCTCCTTGGGCTATGGAAATCAAAGCCTTAAAAAAATGTATTGGCACCATTGACTTTGTCACTTGGAACCCTACACATCGCATTGCGGAAATTGGCTATGCGATTTCTGAAGCATATTGGAATAAGGGATTTGTTACGGAAGCAGCTGAAAAAGTAATTGCGTTTGGATTTGAAGAAATGGATTTAGTGCGCATTCAGGCGAGGTGCTTTGTTGAAAATGCTGCATCTGAGAAAGTAATGAAAAAAATCGGTATGTCTTATGAAGGAACGATTCGAAAAGCCATGTTTATTAAAGGAGCTCATCAAGACTTAAAGTTATATTCAATCTTGCGAGAAGAATATACACGCAACGCGTAGAAAATGTATAAAATACCTTCCATAACATAGGCTAACTTCAACACTAACTCTTTCTTTTGAGGTGAACAATGTTGGAGCAAGCAATTCAGCATTTAGACTTATCTGCACATGGTTTGTGGTTTCCGATTACCGTTAGTTTATGTTTAT
Source organism: Priestia sp. YIM B13490 (assembly GCF_042787735.1). NCBI lineage: Bacteria > Bacillati > Bacillota > Bacilli > Caryophanales > Bacillaceae > Priestia > Priestia sp. YIM B13490. The sequence continues at coordinate 291,147 of NZ_JBHZOT010000003.1, read as the reverse complement.
TTATTCTTGCCCTTGTTTTATTTAAACGACAGCTAACTTGGCGAGATTTTTATATCACGTTTTGCGTAGTTGGGTTTGTCGGATGGCTTTGTGATGTTATCATTACGCGTGTTTTTAACATGATTGATTTGGGAGATCCAAAAGTTACAGGACTTGGAGATATTCTAAGCTATACATTTATTCCACCTTCCCTTTCCATTTTATTTTTGACTTACTTAACAGCTAAAAATAAATGGGTTTTATCACTTCTCTTTTGCGCTGGTTCACTACTCATAGAATACGGAATGATTAAAAGTGGCTATATGCATTTAAACGGCTGGTTTTTTATCTACTCAATAGTGGTATACTTCCTCGTTTATGCTTTTGTGCTACCATGGCATATGGCATTTATTAAGTAAAAAAGCGGATGTTGATTAACATCCGCTTTTTTACTATGCGCTTACTTTCTATCTGCTGAAATCCATATTTCATACCGACGTTTAGAAGAAGGAATATCTCCATTGCATGTTCATAACCGGTCATTTTATGCGCCGTGATGACACATCCGCGCGGCTATGTTCTTCAGGACGTCTAAACCCAATTTTTAAAAGCGCTGCTTCTAAATTTGCTTCTGTTTTAATTTGATTAAAATCAATTCCCAGTTTCACTACCGTTTGGGCAATTTCCGGTCGTATCCCTGTTATAATAGCTTCCACTCCTACTAATTTGAGAGATCGATGAATTTTGAACAGATTGTCTGCTACCATTGTATCAATAATCACGACACCTGAAATATCCAAAATAAGATAGGATAATTGAAGGCTTGTCCCTTTTTTCAAGCAAGTTTCCATAATAACTTGCGAGCGATGGGTATCAATTTCTCCAATAATCGGCATAATAGCGATACCTTTTGTGACAGGTACGAGCGGAACTGACAGTTCTTCTAGTGACGTGTAAGCTAAATTCATCATGTATCGATTATGCTCATCATAAATTTGACCAAAAACACATGTTACCGTATCTAAAAGCGGATCAATTCGCTCACTGACATGCAGCATGGTAATTGCTGCAAACTGATGCTCCTCTAGTTCTCTTGTAAATACATCCCAAATAACGCTGCGATAGATTGGGAGGATACCGAGTGCTTTTTCTAAAGGAATATTTTTTTCCACTGCATATTTTCCCGTGTCAAGTGCCCATTCTTTAACAAGTTTAAGTACATCCTCTTGTTCTTCAAATAGCGCTCTTCCAAAGTACTCCATAATTGACACTCGCCATTTCAAAATTTTCTTTTCTTTTAATTCCTCTATACTTAGCGTATGTGTAGAATCTAAACGTTCGGCTAATTTTTCTGACAAGCTATATTTATGTTCAAGAATCTTTTTTCCTATATACACGAGCTCCTCTTTCATAAAATATGTTCAGCTCCTCTTTTCTGCTATTTTTACTGCGTATATAACCTTGACTAAGCCTACTTACCCAATCGACAATTGACTAGCCTTCCTAAAAATAACAAAAAAGCGGTTATTTTATGAATTTTCTTTCTTTTTATTATAGTACCAGAGTAAGAGCCGCACAACTGAAAGTTTGCTGCGAATAAAATTCGTCATTTGACATAGAAAACAATCCTCTTTGAACTCAAACAGGATTGTTTTCCGTATTTACTTATCTCACTTTACACTTGGAATAGCCAGACAACAATCGGCCCAAAAACCGAGCCCAGTACAGCGCTTAACGTCATTGATACCGAGCTCATCGATACCGTTAGTTCACCGTATTCAAATGCTTTAGAAGTTCCTAGCGCATGAGAAGCGCTGCCTAGGGCAATTCCTTTTCCTAAAGAACTTTTAATACGAATCCACTTTAAAAGTAAAGGTCCAAGAATTACTCCCGAAAAGCCTGCAATCATAACAAATACCACAGTCATGGATGGCACCCCTCCTAGTCCCGTGGCAATTTGAATTGCAACGGGAGTGGTAATAGACTTAGGAACAATAGATAAAATCAGGCTTCGGTCAATGCCGAATACTTCAGCGAACACAAGTCCGCTAATCATGCCTGCAAATAATCCTACAAACACTCCTCCAATAATAGGAATGCTGTATTTCACTAGCATCTCACGCTGTTTATACAGTGGATACGCTAATGCAACAACCGCTGGCCCCAGAAGTGAATTAATCCATTTGCCTCCAATCATATACTCGTCATAAGAAATATGAAAAGCAAGCAAAAGAAGAATAACGAATACGGTTGTAGTTAACACTGGAATAAGAATTGGGTAGGAGAACCGTACGTATACTTTCGCCATGACTAGATACAGAGCAACTGTAGCTATAATTATAAAGAGCGCGATAAAGAGTTCTTGCACTGTTGTTTCTCCTTTCGTTTGTTCGCTTTCTTTTCTAAAAGTTGACTGGCAGCCCCCGCGGCAGCCATCGTAATGATTGTACTAAGCACAATAATTAAAAACAAAATCCCTCCGCTACTTGAAAGAAGCGAAGGATAATTCATCACTCCCGCCATAGCTGGTATAAATAATAAAGGTAAAAAAGATAACAAGAAACTTGCTCCGTCTTCAATCACCTTGATGGGAACAACTTTGCACGTTAAGCAAATGAGCATTAAAATTAAGCCTATAATACTGCCTGGAATAGGCAGGTGAAGCATGTGGTGAACAGCTTCGCCAATCATAGAAAAGGCATAAAGAATCGCGATTTGTAAAATGATTCGTATCACTTTCATTATAGGTCGCTGTCCTATAGATAAAGAACAGCTGTCCTCCTCTCTTTATTTTGTCATGTTGTCTAACATTTAACTATATAAACATCCTTTACTTTACCTACTTTTACTTGTACTATACAACTATATATACATTTGTATTATACAAGTATATATTTCTTTGTCAATGAATGATTTTGTAAGGAGAGATTATAATGCAAGAAAAAAATTCAATTGAATTGATTGAATATCAACTTACTACCTTTATTAGACGAGCCGTCTATCTTGATAATTCTGAAAATAAAATAGGAAATCTAGAAAGATCAGCTTATTTATTATTGCGGCAATTAGATGAATTTGGACCAGCTCGTGTAAAAGAGCTAGCAGAAGCATTTAAACTCGACATTTCAACTTTGTCTAGACAAGCTGCTGCTTTAGAAAATAAAAAGTTTATTTCCCGCTCTTCTGATCCTTCGGATGGACGCGTCAGCTTATTTGACATCACACCACGTGGAAAACAAATGCTGCAAACTGATAAGCAAATGCGCCTTGAACGCTATCATAGTATGTTAAAAAAATGGTCAAATGAAGAAAAGGAGCTGTTTGGCAAACTACTAATGCGGATGAATGACGCATTTATCGATTAGATAGAAATTCATGAAAATTAGGCTGCTGCTGCAAGGTGTTTGTCCCTGTCTCTTTTCTCTTTTTTACATTTAATGTAAAGAGACTATTGAAAAGGATGTATGATTATGTCTGTTCCGAACAAACGGAAAGCAACGCCCTGCCTCTTCCCTGGCTATAAATGGTGTGGTCCCGGATGCAGTGGTCCCGGATGTCCTGTAAATGATGTAGACTGCTGCTGTAAATACCATGATTTATGCTATGAAGATTATGGATCATGCCGCTCATGTGATGAGCAATTTCTTAACTGTCTTTGCTCCAAAGCAAATCCGTACAGTTTAAAAGGAAGACAGGCATACGCCATGTATACCTATATGCGGCTGAAGTTAGCTTTAAAACAATATGACTAAGCATAAAAGAGGAGAATTGAAGAATTCACCTCTTTCTTATGCCATTTTATCCGTATGAATCCAAAAGCGTTGAACGACAGCTCCGTCCTCTTCTATATAATCCTCGTCTTGTATACCACCGTTTGCCAGAATAGTTCGATGAGAAGCAGTGTTCCAATCATCACACACAACTAATGCCCGTTGAACTCCCAGCTTTTTAATTTCTTGAAGAGATAACTTCAGTAGCAGCTTCGCATATCCTTTTTGTCTTTCGCTTGGCCGAATACCATAACCTATATGTCCTCCGCTGTTTCGCAGTATTTCACTTAGCTCATGGCGGATATTAACTACGCCTATTACTTTTTTGTGATGCATTAGCCAGTAGGTGGAATCGGGTACATATCCTTTTTTTAATCCGATCCCTTTTTCTGCATCTAACAACTCTTGAACCATTTTTTCAAAGTAAGCAGGATCTTTAGCAATTACCCACGGAATCATTTTTTCTCCGCTTGCTTTCCATTCATGATAAAAGCTCATATAAGCCTCTTTATAAGCTGCATCTGGTTTCATTAAAACGGCGGTCTCCACGTGCCTTCCTCCTTTTTGTTTATTATGTTTATACTACCTAGTTTTTCCAATAAATAAAAGAGGATAATTTACGTTATGTGATAAGTTTATTTATTCACTTATTTATAAGATATGTAACAAAAAGCACTTAATGGATATACCATTGAGTGCTTTTTGTTCTACTGCCGATTGTTTAAATAAATTCCTTAAAAAACCTCGTCACTTTTGCAAAGGCGTATAGGAAGGTTCGCTTCATAACAGGTTCTTCTTTCTTTTGGATGTCAGGAGATTTAATCCATCGCTTATGGTTGGCAATAAGGATACTTTTATCCATTTTGTTTTCCATCGCCATCGTCAGCTTTTTTGCAAATTCTTGACTATCGATAATGACCATTGATTCATTATTCAAAAATGTAGAACGGGAATCTAAATTAAAAGAGCCTACGGCGCTCAGTCTTTGATCATAAATCACAGACTTTGCATGGATGGAATAAGGTCCTTGGTATTCGTAAAGCTTTACACCCGTCTTCACAATCGTATCACGCATACTTATATACCCGGAAAAAGCCAACACATTGGGCGTAGATGTAACTGAATTTGTGAGTAGCGTCCATTGAACAGCTGGATTCTTTTTCATTGCTATATACTTTCTCATCGCATTGGTTGGCACCACATAAGGACTTTGAATAAGAACAGAGCGGTTAGCTTCTTCTGCCAGGTTAATAAACGTTTTCCACATAAAAGGCCTTTTATTAAAGCGTTCAATTGGATTATGAATAAAAGAAACACGCTTTGTAGGAACGGTGGAAGCATTCCAATCAATCTTAGGCGTCGCAAACGTTTCTCCTACTTGCTTAGCTTTATCATATTGCTGCAGCAGCAAAGCTTTCATCCTTTTTCCCTGATCGACCTGGTACTGCGTGAGATGATGAAAAGCTTTTTTAGTGTAAGGATGAGCCCATAATTCATTTATATAATTTTGCATTTGAGTGATGACGCTATCTTGTTTATGTTTGCTGTTTGTAATAAAGACATCACGATCATAGACGAAATCTGGAGGAGGCTTTTTAGCCAAATACTTGTCCCCTATATTCCGTCCCCCTATTATGCCTAGCTCTCCGTCTACAATCATTATTTTGTCATGCATACGATTTTGCCACGCCCATGGTTTAAACAATTGAAACGGTTCATAATACTTCACTTCAATATTAGGATGTGAGGCTAATGCGTAGAGCACGCCTCTTCGGTTTCCCCGCAAGCCGTTAGCTATCCCGTCTAAAAGAACGCGAGTATGGACGCCTCGATCAGCTGCTTTAAAAAGAGCGGCCATAATTAAATCAGTTGACTCTCCTTTTCCTATTGAGTAATATGCAATATCAATCGATTTCTCAGCTTCTTGAATCATTTGAATACGAACTCTTCCTGCCTCATAACCATCTTCAAGAAGTCTCACTCGGTCCGTAGACTCCCTGTGACCAAAAAAGCTAGCCGGTTTAATTGAGGCCGTTTCCTCTCCTGTTTTTAAAGGTACATAAAAGAGAACCACCGCGGCTATAACCACGTACAGAATATATAGAGATAAAATAATAAGTAATCCTTTGAATGCTATTTTTATCATCGCAACTCCAGCTTTTTGTCTTTTTCTGTTATCGTTCACAAATAATGATCATTACATACAAGAAACTGCTTCCTTGATTGCTTTGCGCTTTGCCTTTTTGACACATTTATTTTTTCTGATTCACTATTTGTGTAGTATGCTAGTACATATCATAGAAAAAGGATGATGGTGATGGAGGAATATTCTTTTCGTTTTCATATTACAGATTCTTACCCTTTGCAAAATGAAAACGATAAAATAGAAGCTGTTGTACGCACCAAAATCAAGCATGCAGACCGAGGATGCTTGTATGAGGGTTATCTTCGTGTTCATATCACTAAAGTGGGGGTATTTCCTGTAGCAAAAGATATTGCTGAAGCGATTGGCGTTCGTTCGCTTCGTCAGCAGTTAGCGGCCGAATTAAAAAGATACGTACGGCCGCACCGCAATTTTTTATAACTTTATCCAAACATTTGTCCAAGTGGACTTTCATCTTCAATAATATCTTGAATAGCGTAGATAGAAATTGGAAAGTAAGGAATTCCATATGCGTAAGGAGCCAGGTCATACAGCTGATAAAAGAGCACAAGTGACTTATCGGCGATATAAAAATCTTGATCTGGTTTAATTCCTTTATATTCTCCAAGAACCATAATATCACGCTCTTTTATTTGCTCTCCTACTATTTTAGAAAGAATGCTCACGTAATTACTGTCTTTTTTAAATAGATCTTTGAGTTGATACGTTTTTCCAGTCAGCACATTAAACGTTAATGGAACGACAACGGTCAATCCATGCGCTCCCCCGGAATAAGCAAAATTGACAAGTGTTAAGCTGAGCACATTTCGCTCGTTTGTTTTCAACTCATAATAACCCGTTTCTTCTGTATCCGGATTTTCTCCATATCCCTGCTGACGAATTAATTCATTCGTGCGCTGCAAAATTTTACTGTTCATGCTGTGCTGAACAGCTTGATTAGTCAAATGCACAACTGGATAGTAAACGTTTAACTTTTTCTTCACCATTTGTTGAGAATATACGGTTGCAGGCAACGTAACCATCGCTTCCTCCTCTTTGTATACAGGTTGTTACATTCTATTCTATTAGCCTCCATTCCATTACTGAAGCAAAAAAAGATTCAGACATAACGAAATCAATCCAACCTAAAGACGAATAAAATAGATAAATTATCCATTATTGTCACTTGTAACACCGCTATTGATTTCCGCGCAAGATTTCGCTTTCTGCGGAAGTCTTCGCCTTGCCCTCCAATCACCAGCTAGAAGCACCTCCATACATGAAACCTGTGTTGACTTTATCAATGAAAAAATCCGAACGAGTTTGATTCTCAATCAAGAATCAAACTCGTTCGGATCTTCATTCAACGAAAATACCTTTGTCTCAGCCTCTTTTTTACTTCTTATTATTTTACGTTGTTAATTGTTTTAGCAGCGTCTACCGTATTTTTCAATAACATTGTGATGGTCATCGGACCAACTCCGCCTGGTACTGGTGTGATATAACCTGCAACTTCTAAAGCCGCTTCGTAATCAACATCACCAACGAGTTTACCATTTTCCATTGTGTTACCTACATCAATTACAATGGCACCCGGCTTAATATCATCTGCTTTGATAAGTCTAGGTTGTCCTACAGCTGACACAAGAATATCAGCTTGTTTTGTTAAAGCAGATAAATCTTTTGTGCGAGAGTGAGCAATTGTTACCGTTGCACTTTCTTGAAGTAACAGCATGGATACTGGTTTACCAACAATATTGCTTCGTCCAATTACTACCGCATGCTTACCTGAAATTTCTTCACCTGAACGTTTAATTAACTCAACGATACCGTGTGGTGTACATGGTAAATAGCACTCATCGCCAATAACCATATTCCCTACGCTTACCGGGTGGAAGCCATCTACATCTTTTTTAGGAGATACAGCATTTAATACTGCTTTTTCATCAATATGTTTTGGTAATGGAAGTTGAATAAGAATACCATGAACAGATGGATTTCCATTCAAGTGATGGATTTCGTTTAAAAGCTCTTCTTCAGTAATCGATACGTCACGTTTGATAATTTCAGATGCAACACCGATTTCTTCACAAGCCTTTGCTTTTGCTTTTACATATGATTGAGAAGCAGGATTTTCTCCTACTAAAATCACGGTTAAACCAGGAACGATACCTTTTGTTTTTAATTGAGCTACCTCTTCTTTTAATGCGGCGCGCAGTTCTTGCGCTACTTCTTTTCCTTTAATTACTTTCGCTGTCATGATGTTTTTTGCTCCTTTCAACTGTAGCCATTTAATAAATGTACGAATTATAGTTATTAATCTAACACAAAAGTTCGGTTTTGTTCAATGTTTTTATTATTTTTATTTTAAATAGATGAAAATAAATAACAAATAACGTATATTCCGTTCTTATCGTACTATAATATTTTGTATTCACCAAAGGTGTTTTTATTCAAACATTGCTTTTCCAAATTAAAAACCGCACCTTTGGCACGGTTTTGAACGATTTATTTTTCTGTTGATATGCTTTTCTTTGTAGTCAACGGCAGCACGTCTTCCTCTGTTTTTAGATCCTTTACATGCATTTCCTTGAGAGGCGCACTTATTTTCTTATTTTTCGGAGGTTCTTCAAAATTCTCCACCCAATCACATAGCAGTTCAAATCCTTGATACACATAAGGCAGGAGAGGCTGAAGCTTTCGATCTGGGTCAATTTGATGATTCCATACTAAGCTATCAATGTGGTTGCCATTTTCAATTACATAGTGACGATGAAGGTGCTGCTTACCAGAATCTTTTACCAGTTGTTCATAAGGAAAAGCATGAATATCCGGAAAAATAAGAGCATCTAACGACCCTGTAATGCTTATCAACGGAACGGAAATATCACCTGTATTTTCAATTTCACGAACGCTTTGTTTTACATCTTGCGGTCTTTCTTGATAATCATACTTTTCAAAAATAGAATCTAATGAACGATCTCTAACTCCGTTTTCAAAAAGAGTCAAGTATTTTTGCCATGGAATGCTTCCAGGTGCTTGACTGTCAAACTCATCTCTATATATATTAAGCGTTAAAAACCAATAATACTGATCATGATATGGCCATAAAAACTCAGATCCTTTTGGCAACCCTGCTTGATACAAACGGTGCAAAGCTTCTTTTTGCGATTCACCTACGGTGTACAGTGCTTCTTCGGCATGATTTACAACAGGGGTTAAGGAAGTAATCAAGTTATCGTGATCAGCTCGCCACATAACCCCTTCCCATTCAACGCCTCCATTAAAAAGCTGAGGCTCCCCATTTTTCCCATCGTTTTCTAAAGCATAGCGAACAACATAACCCCCATTAGAAATACCTAACGCATACGTTTTTATATCGAAATATTCTGTCACTTCTTTTTGAAGTTTGTGACGATAATTTTCAAACAAAAATCTCTGAGCTATTTTTGTCACTTCTCGGTATTGAATATGCCATTTTCTAATGGAGTCTTCTTCTTTGACTAGAGCGTTCTTTGCTTTAGCAAATGGATCATCTCTCACTTCTTCTCCCTGAGTTCCTTTATCAGAAGCAGCAAACGCAAACCCTTTTGCCAACACATAGTCACTGAATAGTAAATCCGTTGATTTCTCATCTCGGGTAGCTGGGACTCCTGACATAACTAACTTTCCATTCCAATCATCAGGAATTCGAATGAGAAATTTACCACCATCAACTTCACCTTCTACTTGAACGCCCGTTATTTCTTCAGGCTGATACATGTAATACCATCCATTTTTTTCTTCTTTTGTTCCCCAATAGATAGGAGCCAGCCCAATGTTCCCATAGGCAGTCGCTGCTTGAAATTGAAGAGGATTTTTAGTCGTTAGCCAGTTTCCATACTTACCGTCAAACGTTGTGATATTCAAGTGATAACCTCCATTCACATTTGCTTTTGAAGACACTCTTGGGGACTGTACACGCATAATTCCAGCTAAATATTACCATCCTTTTCTCAAAAAGTACATCAAAACGCCTTTCTTACAGAAAGAAAGTAGACATTTATCACAATTGAGCCTATAGCGCCGTATAATATTGAAATTTATTCAAAAAAAGGAGTGTCAATGACTATGAGTTCGTTTAATCCTTCAAAACTTTCTACGACTCTTATTCCCCCTGCTACTTCCTCCTATCCGGTTTCCGGAAGAAAATATACTCTTACTCATTCTGATACAACCGGTCAGCTTTTTTTAAGCATCGGATGCTCATATAACAACAAGGCGATAGATAAAAATATGCGTGATGAAGTAATAGCTGCGCTTCACGTAACAGACCGTCAAGCAGTTATTCAAGGCGAAGTTTTTGTTAGCGGAGGCGAGTTCAGCCGCGAGCAAGCGCAGCTTCGTTATCAGATTTTCCGCCGTGAACTCCCCCTTGCTTTAGAAGCAATGTTTTACGGAGACCAAGCGTTTTTTCAACATTATCCCGACTTGCTAAATACACCAATTTACATTTATTTTATATCGACTTATCAAGAATTTAGAGGGTGGTCCTATTATCAAACTCCTAAATTTTATTTAAAACAAACATGCAGCAGCTAGCACGCTCGTGCATAAACTAATGGGAAATGAACGAGGAAGGTGTGAATGTTTCATGTACAGTCAATGGGTTTACCCCTATATGCCGCGCTATTACCATCCAGTGGTTCCTACTACGAATGAAAATTATTTAGAACCTTATAGATACAATGAAGACTTATTTTCTTATATCCTGCATGAAGAAGAGGAAGTTAGATCTACACGCGATGTAGACAGAGTGATGAAAATTTTAAAACGACAGTATCAGTCCATCTACAGAGATGCTCAAAGAGGCGGGATGGATAGCAAACTAACAGAATACTTATTTCGTTCCATTGTAAGATTTGTTGATGATAACTATAACAATTACAGCGGATCTATTAACGAACGCGTTGAAAAAGCCGCGCGACAGTTAAAAAAACGTGACCCCTGGATATTTGAACTTTTTAACTTATACAGCGTTTCCCCCGCTTCACAAGTTCGAATTACCAACACGATTTTAACCGTTTCATTTGAGAATTTACGTAGAGGAAATGAAGTGCCAAATCCTAGATAAACAAAAAACCGCCACAATTGTGACGGTTTTTTGTTATGGTAATACAGTTGCTCCCATTAGATGGCTATCAACTTGTTTAGCTACTTCACGACCTTCATGAATAGCCCATACGATTAAACTTTGCCCACGACGAGCGTCACCAGCAGCAAAAACACCTTCAACATTTGTTTTGTAATTTCCATACGCTGCATCTACGCGACGATTTTTCGTTTCAACACCAAACGATGATAGAACCGGATGCTCTGGACCTTCAAACCCAATCGCGATAAAGACAAGCTGAGCTGGCCATACTTTTTCTGTTCCTGGAATTTCGGTAAAGATGTACTGTCCATTTTCACCTTTTACTTTTTCCATTTGAACCGTATGAAGTTCCTTTAGATTGCCTTGCTCATCTGCCACGATTTTTTTCGTTTGAATTGAATATTCACGTGGATCGTCCCCAAACTTCGCCTGTGCTTCTTCATAAGCATATTCAAGATTAAATACATGCGGATATTCAGGCCACATATTATCTGCCGTACGCTCAGCAGGAAGTTGAGGATGTTTACCAAACTGAACAACGCTGCGGCATTTTTGACGAAGAGCAGTAGCTACACAGTCAGCTCCAGTGTCTCCGCCTCCAATAACAATAACGTCTTTTCCTTCAGCATCAATAAATTGACCATCTTTGAAGTTAGAGTCTAAAAGGCTTTTTGTTGAAGTTGTTAAGTAGTCCATTGCAAAGTGAACTCCTTTTGCTTCACGACCTTCTAATACTAGATCTCTTTGCTTCTGAGCCCCTGTACACAAAATTACAGCATCATATTGTTCTTTTAACTCTTCAGCAGTAATGTCTTTTCCAACTTCCGTATTCGTTACAAAATCAATACCTTCTTGCGTCAATAAGCGAACACGTCTTTCCACTACTTCTTTATCTAGCTTCATATTCGGGATTCCATATGTTAATAAACCGCCAGCACGATCTGCTCTTTCATATACCGTTACTGAATGACCCGCTTGGTTCAGCTGATCTGCGCTTGCTAAGCCTGCTGGTCCAGAGCCAATAACAGCAATTTTTTTGCCTGTTCTCTTCTCCGGAATACGCGGAGTAATCCACCCATTCTCAAAGCCTTTATCAATAATAGCGCGTTCGATATTCTTAATCGAAACGGCTGGATCTGAAATAGCAAGCGTACAGGAACCTTCACACGGAGCAGGACAAACTCGTCCTGTAAACTCCGGGAAGTTGTTCGTTTTCATTAAACGCTCTAAAGCTTCTTTCCAGCGTCCTTTATAAACTAAATCATTCCACTCTGGAATTAAGTTATAGATTGGACATCCAGAAGTAAAAGCATTAATATCCATTCCCATGTGGCAAAAAGGTGTGCCACAATCCATACATCGTGCCCCTTGACGGCTTAGCGCTTCATCAGATAAAGGAGCAGCATACTCTTTCCAATCACCTAAACGTTTTAACGGGTCACGTTCCTTCCCTTTTTCACGTTTGATTTCCATAAATCCTGTTGGTTTTCCCATCGTACTCTCCCCTTTCTTACTGAGCTACCGCTTCTTGTTGTTTTGCCGATGCTTTCTTTTCTTGTTTTGCATTTTCCTCAAACGCACTCATAGCTGCTTCTTCTTCCGTTAGTCCAGCTGCTTTTTGCTCTTCAATGCGATTCATCATGCGTTTATAATCATTCGGAATCACTTTTACAAATTTTGAAAGTGATTGTTCCCAATTTTCCAAGACAAATGCTGCTTTATGACTGTTCGTATATTTCAGATGATTTGAAACCATCTCTTTTACTTCTTCTGCTTCTTCGCCTTTTAAGCCCTCAAACCCAATCATGTCTTTATTGCAAAGGTTTTTGAATGCTTCTTGATCATCGGCAAATACGTAAGCAATACCGCCTGACATTCCTGCACCAAAGTTTTTACCTACATCGCCTAATACGACAACGCGTCCGCCAGTCATATATTCACAGCCATGATCGCCAATTCCTTCAACCACTACGTTCACACCGCTGTTACGAACTGCAAAACGTTCCCCTGCTAGCCCGCTAACATAAGCTTCACCGCTTGTTGCACCGTAAAATGCAACGTTCCCAACGATAACATTCTCGCCTGACACAGCTGTTGTTTCCTTAGGTGGAGCAACAATGATTTTACCTCCTGATAAACCTTTTCCGATATAATCATTTGCATCTCCAGTTAGATACATAGACATTCCTTTTGGAACAAACGCACCAAAACTTTGTCCTGCTGAGCCAGTGAATCGAAGAGTAATCGTATCTTCTGACAGACCTTTCTCACCGTAACGTTTTGTAACTTCACTTCCCACAATTGTTCCAGCTACACGGTTAATATTAGAAATTGGAAGTTCTAACTCGACTTGATACTTATGCTCGATTGCTTGCTGTACCGCAGGCAAAATCTTTTGCATATCAAGAGATTCGTCAATTTTATGATTTTGAGGTGTTTTAAAGGTACGTACACCTTCAGCTTGATATAAAAGAGTTGTTAAGTCTAAGTGCTGAGCCTTCCAGTGATTTTTTGCACGTTCGCTAACGCTTAATACGTCTGTACGTCCAACCATTTCATCCACTGTTTTAAATCCAAGTTCAGCCATAATTTCGCGCACTTCTTGTGCAACAAATTTCATATAGTTAACGATGTGGTCCGCTTCTCCCAGGAACTTTTTACGAAGCTCTGGATTTTGCGTCGCCACTCCAACTGGGCATGTATCTAAGTGACACGCACGCATCATGATACAGCCTAAAACAATTAAAGGCGCCGTAGCAAAACCAAACTCTTCTGCTCCTAGAAGTGCTGCCATGACTACATCTTTACCCGTCATTAATTTCCCGTCTGTTTCAAGCACTACTTTTTCACGAAGACCGTTTAACATAAGTGTTTGATGAGCTTCTGCTAAGCCAAGTTCCCACGGTAGTCCAGTATGTTTAATACTTGTTTTTGGAGATGCTCCCGTACCTCCGTCGTAACCGCTAATGACAATAACATCCGCTACTCCTTTTGCTACTCCGGCAGCAATCGTTCCTACACCTGCTTTTGAAACGAGCTTGACGCTGATTCGTGCATCACGGTTTATATTTTTCAAGTCATGAATAAGCTGCGCTAAATCTTCAATCGAATAAATATCGTGGTGTGGAGGAGGTGAAATTAAGCCTACTCCTGGCGTTGATCCACGCACATCTGCCACCCATGGATATACTTTGTTTCCTGGAAGCTGACCGCCTTCTCCAGGTTTTGCACCTTGTGCCATTTTAATTTGAAGCTCATCGGCATTCACAAGGTAGTGACTTTTCACTCCAAAACGCCCAGAAGCGATTTGTTTAATCGCACTGCGGCGATTATCTCCATTCTCATCCAGAGTGTAGCGGCTAGGATGCTCGCCGCCTTCTCCACTGTTGCTGCGTGCCCCTAAACGGTTCATCGCAATCGCTAATGTTTCATGAGCTTCTTGACTTAAAGATCCAAACGACATAGCACCTGATTTAAAACGTTTTACAATCGAATCAACTGATTCCACTTCATCAATGGAGATAGATGAACGCGATCCATTAAACGAGAACAGATTGCGCAAGAAACCGATGCGTTCTTCATTAGCCGATTCAGAGAATTTTTTAAATAAGCTGTAATCTCCCTTACGGCAAGCCCACTGCAGCGTGTGAATTGTTTTTGGATTAAACGCATGATGCTCGCCCGTGTGTCTCCACTGGAAGTCACTTCCTGATTCTAACGTTTGCTCAATTGTTTCAACATAAGCATTGTCATGACGCGTTTTTGCTTCTTTTGCAATAACATCTAAACCGATACCGCCAAGCTGCGAGGCAGTACCTGTAAAATATTGCTCGATAACCTCTGCACTGATTCCAACCGCTTCAAAAATTTGTGCGCCCCGATAACTTTGCACCGTTGAAATACCCATTTTAGACATTACTTTTACGACACCTTCAGTAACGGCTTTTACATATTTCTCAACAGCATAATCATACGATACGTTCAACGTACCTGCGTTAATTTCATTTTGATATGTTGCAAAAGTAAGATATGGATTAATTGCGTCTGCGCCGTAACCAATCAGCGCTGCAAAATGGTGCACTTCACGCGCTTCTCCCGTTTCCACTACAATGCTCGCCTTTGTACGGTTTCCTTTTCGCACTAGGTGCTGGTGCAGCCCGCTGACAGCTAATAAAGCTGGAATAGCTACGGATTGAGCTCCCGCTTCACGGTCTGTCAGAACAAGGATGCTAGCACCTGCGTTAATTGCCGCTTCAGCTTCAGCAAATACGCGATCAAGATCTGCTTTTAAATCATTTGTAAATACAGCAGATATAACGGCACTTTTGAAATCCGGATGAATGGCAGACTTCAGCTGATCAGTTTGATCGTTTGTTAAAACCGGCGTCTCAAGCTGAATTCGATGAATGTTTTCTTTGGTTGGATGCAGTAAATTCCCTTCTGCACCAAGCAATGTCATTGTCGATGTAACCAACTGTTCACGAATAGCATCAATCGGTGGATTCGTTACTTGAGCAAATAGCTGCTTAAAGTAATTGAACAGCGATTGAGGAAGATCAGACAACACGGCTAATGGAGTATCGTTACCCATTGAACCAAGCGGATCTTTTCCTTCTGTAATAACTGGAACTAAATATTTATGAATATCTTCATACGTGTAGCCAAATGACTTCTGGCGAATGACCAAATCATCGAAGTATTCAGATTTTTCTTCCTGCACTTCTGGCAACGTTACCAGCTGTTCATCTAACCACTCTTGATAAGGCTCAGCCTGTGCCATTTCAGATTTAATTTCTTCGTCTGAAATAATTCGGCCCTCCTCTAAATCGATTAGAAGCATTTTACCTGGGCTTAAACGATCTTTATATAATACATTTTCATCTTCAACATCAATGACGCCTACTTCTGATGAAAGTATGATGTAATCATCTTTTGTAACATAGTAGCGAGCTGGACGTAGACCGTTACGGTCTAAAATAGCACCGATTTGCTTTCCATCCGTAAACGAAATAGCAGTCGGACCATCCCATGGCTCCATTAATGCGCTATGATACTCATAGAAAGCACGTTTTTCTTTTGACATGTGCGGATTCTCAGACCAAGGCTCTGGAATAAGCATCATCGCTGCATGCGCTGGCTTACGGCCGGCCAATACAAAGAACTCTAGCGCATTATCTAACATGGATGAGTCGCTTCCTTCAGCATCTAAAATCGGAAGAACCTTCGGTAAATCCTTACCAAATGCGTCCGAAACAAACTGTTGTTCACGTGCTCTCATCCAGTTTTGATTACCGCGAAGCGTATTGATTTCACCGTTATGAATTAAATAACGGTTTGGATGTGCTCTTTCCCAGCTTGGGAACGTGTTTGTGCTAAAGCGAGAATGCACTAAAGCGAACGCTGAAGTAAAATCTTCATCTTGTAGGTCAAGATAAAAAGCATCAACTTGCTCAGGCGTTAATAACCCTTTGTACACAATTGTTCTACTTGAAAGACTCGTAAAATAAAAACGGTTTTGACGCGCTTGCGCCCAATTTTCCGCTTGCTTACGAATAACATATAGCTTGCGTTCAAACGCTAAGTCATCTTGAATACTGTCATTTGCCCCAATAAATACTTGTCGTACGTACGGACAGCTTTCTTTTGCAACTTTTCCGATTTTTCCGACATTTACAGGTACAGTTCTCCAACCTAGTAACGTTTGTCCCTCTTCTTCAATTAATTTATTAATATAAGCTTCGATTTCTCGACGCTCGTCTTCGTTATTTGAGAAAAAGATCATTCCAACTCCATAACGACCTTTTTCTGGCAAGTTCAATTCAACGCATGTCTTTTTAAAGAACGCGTGTGGAATTTGTACCATTAATCCAGCTCCATCTCCTGTTAGCGGATCACTTCCCTGTCCGCCGCGATGGTCAAGCTGGCAAAGCATATTTAGTCCTTTTTTAACGATATCATGTGACGCTACGCCTTTCAATTGAGCGTATAGTCCGATTCCACATGCATCGTGCTCAAATTCAGGACGGTAGAGACCTTGAGCTTTTGGCATTTGATTGTATGTCATCTTCTTCTCCCCCGTTCGTTTTCTTTATCTTTTTAAGATCACCTGTTTACATTGTAAGTTTTCAAATCAATATAAACAATATATAATTTAGATAAAACTAATCTAATTTTGATATATATAGATGGAGGATGCCTATGGAACTGCGTCAATTACGCTATTTTATGGAAGTTGCAAAAAGAGAACACGTATCTGAGGCGGCAGAATATCTGCATGTAGCTCAATCAGCGATCAGCCGTCAAATCGCGAACCTGGAGTCTGAGCTAGGTGTTAGTTTATTCAAACGCGAAGGAAGAAATGTCAAGTTAACAGCAATAGGAAAAGTCTTTCTTGAGCATACGGAAACGGCTATGAAAGCTATTGACTATGCAAAAGAACAAATTGATGAATACCTCGATCCCGAAAGAGGAACGATTAAAATCGGATTTCCCACAAGCCTTGCTAGTCACCTTCTTCCTACTATTATATCAGCCTTTAAAGAAGAACACCCAAATGTTGCTTTTCATCTTAGACAAGGTTCGTATAAATTTTTAATTGAATCGGTTAAAAAAAGAGATATTAATATTGCTTTTTTAGGTCCTGTACCTGTAGAGGACCAGAGTATAGAAGGCCATATTCTATTCACTGAAAATCTTTTAGCCCTTGTTCCTTCTCATCATCCGCTCGCTGAACGGGATAACATTCGGCTACGGGATTTAAGAAATGAAGATTTTGTGCTATTTCCAAAAGGATTCATTTTACATAAAATGGCCTTCGACGCTTGCAAACAAGCAGGATTCATGCCCAATATTTCATCTGAAGGAGAAGATTTAGATGCGATTAAAGGTCTTGTATCCGCAGGAATCGGCGTCACGCTTCTTCCTGAAAGCACAGTGTCTGAAACGACTCCTCGTTTTACGACTAAACTCCCTATTCATACGCCGCAGCTTCAGCGTACAGTCGGGATGATTATTCCTCGAAATCGTGATTTAGCACCTTCTGATAAAATTTTTTATAAGTTTGTCAAAACCTTTTTTGAACGGTTGGAGCAGTATAAATAAGAGAGGCCCCCTGCCTCTCTTATTCTTTGCTTTATACACTATTCCTCAGCTGATCAATTGTATAAATAGCTCTTCTTCCCCTAAATCTAACAGGCATTGACGCTTACCGGACTCTTTCTTATACTGAAGTAACTGACTAAAAAGAAACAAGGTGACTGCTATGGATTTTAAAATTAATTTTTTATCATTTTACGTAATACAAGTAGAAGGAAAAGAAGAACAGGCTTCTAAACAATATAAGCATTTTCAAACGCTTGATACAGAAGAATATGACGAAAGTTCCATTAAAGATTTTTTAGACGGTGAATTTAAAAAAATTGTAAAACGCAAAGTAGAGCGACACCCCAAAGCAGAACAAGTGCCTACAAAGCTCGGGTATTTTATAGTTGAACCAGGGCACGCTCTCGACTCAAACCCTAATTATAATTTATTTCACCGCACTCGTTTTGCCACAACCAAAGAAGAATTTGAAGAAAATAGCGAACAGTTTATCAATGCATACCTTGATACTGCAGCCGTTCGAGGAGGAGCATTTTTAGTTGTATCTGCTGTTCCAAGAAAATATTTTGATCATGCTTTTGTGTTTATTTTAAAATGTGACTTCGAACCAAAAGTGGCTTCAATTTCAGATGAATCAACCCTTATTCGTCACGTAGAAATGGCGATTACTACTAAAAACATGAAATCTATTCAATACCCCTACATGCCTGAAGAAGGCATGGTCGAAGAAAGTGAACTCGTTATACACCAAGCGTCTCATGCCCGGTACTTTGAAGACTTCTTGAAATTTATTGACTACAACGAACCGATGCCTGAGATTATGAAAACACAAGTGATGGATATGGTGCGTGAACACGTCAGCGAAACGTTTGAAGCAGAAAGCGTAGAGCTTGAACAGTTTGAGTCCGACATGGAACTGTGGGCAACAAGTGAAAAGCGTGAGCTTCAAGAACGTTTAGATACGCATCAAGTCATGGAAGCTGCTGCTCATATCGTCGAGCATACACCTGATGCCGAGCTTAAAATGAAGCTTGGTGAAACAGAGATTAAAGGACTGTTAGCTGATTTCGGTGAAAATATTCACTTAGCGAAAGTGAACGGACGCTACGTAGCTGTAATTGAAGCCGAATCGATTCTGTTTGAAAAAGGCGCTTCTCCCATTGAGTTTCATAAACCCGATGATTTGCACGGGATTATTGAGAAAATCAGCAGTAAGAAATGGGAAGAATAAATAAAAGCTAGAGAGCTATGTAGCTCTCTAGCTTTTATTTAACTGAAAAACCAGCTCTATTTATCCACCTTAATTCTCTAATAATTGGCTCACGGAAACATTTTGTTCATTTTCCGGCTGACCTAGCGGATAAATTCTTACCGTATCATTTTCTTCGCTTACATGTTGAATATAAACGGCCGTATCGTTATACGTAACGTTAGCCATAACGGGCGAATCAGCAATTTGTTTTGCTCGCTGCTTGTCCACGTTTCTTCCCCCCTCTATGCTGATATACATATAAGGTTTGCTCAAAGAATAGATGCTATTCGCCCCCTAGAGCAGTTCTACCGTTTTTTAGCGGTGCGGTAGCCAAGGTAAAAAACGAAAGAAGTATAGGTCATGAATGCAGCTGCAGCCAGCAAGAGCATTTTGTGATGATGCCAAAGGGCCGCATATGTTTTGATGAAGATTCCCTTTGTAAGTAAAATATATTGATACACAATAAAAGCAACCACTAAAGCAAGAAACAGCACTCGAAACAAACGAATGAAATCAATGTTAGATAAAATGGAAGCAGCTTTTACCCAGGGCGATGTAGGAGGCTCCGCTTTTTTAGTGCTTCGGCTCTTCGACTTTTGTTTCTTTGCAGGCGGAGCTTTTGATTCTTCTATTTTAGGTGCTGGTTTTTGTTTTCCTTGAGCCATCGGTCACTTTCCCTCTTTCTTAAATAAAGTGTCTAAAAAAGAAGCTTTTCTATTTTGCATATTCAAGAAAGGACCGGCTATCTCCTTTTGACTTTTAAAAATACTTTCCTTTTTTAAATACAGAATGTCTTTAGGTATGTGCCTATAGCATTTTTCTTATCTTCGCATACGTTATATCGTGTTTGATTTGAAATTACTATTTAAAAGGAGCGGTGCCCTAATGAACCCTTATTATTTCAACCCTGGATACAGTCCTCAGCAAGTTGATTACTCAGTTCAACAATACTATCCCCCTTACGTACCACAGCATGAAGAATACGATGAAAGACAGCAGCTTCAAAATCTTGGAGGATTTGAACGAAGAATTCGTGCCCTTGAGAGACAAAATGAGGAGCAAGTCAGAGAAATTACTCGTTTAAATCGCGTTGTGGAGCGACATACTGATCGTATAAACAGATTAAATCAGCGCTTACGCAATGTAGAAAGAAGACTTAACATTCCATTTACAGCAAGCCAGGACGGATTTTAAACTAACCTTAAGCATTCCCGTTTCTTTTGAGCGAGAATGCTTTTTTACATGTCTTCTGTCATTTTTGATAGCACACAGGATATTTGATTAAACTTTACATAAAATAAAATTTGACTATGAAAAAGAAAAGGAGAAAATCACATGAAATCCCCTGTTGTTATTTGTCCTAACTGTCATTCTCAAAAAGAGCTTGCTACCGTTTTAACTGCTCAGTCCAATCAAAACGTTATCTATACATGCTCAGCTTGCGGCTATAAGCTGACAAACATTAAAACAAGCAAAGGATAATCAGTATCTCTCACCTCACTTAGTACCTATACTCAATACGTTCTTCTGTCCATATACAAAAATTAACGTTTACGTAAATGTTATTATTTTTGTATACTGATAGTATTATGGGAAAGGGAGTTGAAGAAGTTGAAGTTTAAAATGAAGGAACGCGGGCAGCTGCATTTGAGTCCGGAAGGAAAACAATTAATTTTAGACTTGTACGAATCAAATATGATGGAATCTGTAAATGAAGCTTTGGATGCTGAAACAAGAAGCTTTCACAATGGAAAAGCCGATGGAATACAGGCTATTTTACTTCTTTTAGGGGTACAGCTAGAAGAAAACACTTCACAATCATAAATGAATGCCCTATAAAAACCGTAAAAGCAGACGCACTCTTCTGGTGAATGCGCCTGCTTTTTATGATTCTTCCTGCTCAAATTTTACAATTGCAGTCTTAGCACGATCTCTCAATGACAGAAGGTCAGACTCTACTTTTAAGATATTTTTCTTTTTCTGTTCAATCAGTTTGAGCTGCTCTTCTACCGTATGTAACACTTGCTCTAACTTTTCTTTTTGTTGACTTGTTCCTTTCACTTGCCTATAATCCATCTTTTGTATTTCAAGAGTATCACTTAAAGCAAGAAATTCCTGTAATTCTTGAAGTGAAAAACCCATGACTTCTTTGGCATTCGTAATTTTCTTTAAAAATTCTACATGTTCTTCAGTGTACAGACGAAATCCACCTTCACTTCTTGGAGGTGCTGGCATCAGTCCAATTTGTTCATAATAACGAATCGTACGTTTTGTTAAACCGCTTTGCTTCGCTACATCATCTATTTTTAGTTCACTCATTTTTAAATCCCCTTTAATCAATTCACAATGTCAACTTTTCATACTTGTTACTATTATACACTAACGCTAGATATCTCAAAACAAATCTGAACAGCTGTGCACTTATTTAAAAATAAATAAGCAATTTCTTTACCCTTTTTTAGAGTAAAAAAATTGCTTATACAGTATATGCTGGATTCTTTTCTCTAAAACCTTATCATAAGTGCCGTTTTTGTTAATTTACGATTTAGCATACAAATTAATAAATTTGTTTTTGAGAGTTCTTATTTCTATCCACTAAATGTTTATTAACTTGTATGTAGCCTTCTCTTTCTGTACTAGCCCCGCCTGCGCTGAGTACACCGATAGCCACGCATGCTATCCAACCTAATTTCATTATAACAGAAAGCGCTTACATAATAAAGTGTTATGCTTTAATTTCTAAAAAGTTATAAATACAATCAGCAGGTCTTTTTCCACCTCCTGCTGATTTGTTAAATAGAACCGGCAAGATCCAGCATTATCAAACAGTAAATAGATCGTCTTAATAAGCTACTTTATAAATCAAAAACCGTTCATATGGGTTTTTACGATCCAACTCTGGCAGCATTACCTCTTCTTTTAAAATGAAAGAAGGATGTTTTTCGAGGTGATGAAGATAATCCTCCGAACTATAATATAAAATCAAATCAATCTCGCGTTTATTCTCTTCCCACGAAAGCAAAATATTGTTCACTACTTGGATAAAGATTTGAACTGAAAAAGGATTAAAAAAATAAAAGCAGTTGTCTAATGGATGAATCTTATATTCCTGGGCTAAACAACACTGAAAATGAATAGGATGTTTGCGGCCCTTGGCTTTTTTCAAATAGCGCCTCTGGTTATCTATGGCCTGCTCATAAAAGTGTTCATTCATTTCTATCCCTACGGCGGTGGCATTGCACAGGTAGTTCACATAAAAATTCAGCCTTCCTTTTCCACATCCGAAGTCGACAATTCTATCGCTGCTTGTTAGCTCATACTGAGTGAAAAGTGTTTCTAATGCACTATAAGGCGTGGGTTCATAACGATGGTAATGAAATGAATCATTAAATCCCTTTTGTTCTCCCGTTGTTTTTATATTTAATAAAGCGTCATAATATTGCTCGTTCATGGCCAATCTCCTGTTTATAGTTGTTGAAAAAGAGAAAGAAGGACAGATGCCCTTCTTTCTCACTCTACTTTCACACGCATTTCTGATATTTTAAGACCAATCTCTTCGATTAACTGCACAGCTTCCGCTCGCTTTTGATCATCTAGTGTGCTGATTCCCCGTACGTCTACGCTTTTTAAATATCGATAAGAGGCTTTAAGACGTTCTAAGGTATCTTCTTGGTCAAATGTTTTCATGATTATCTCCTCCAGTATATGTAGTTACTATATGTATACCACAAACATGTCCGTAATAAATCTAACCTGTTTAATAAATACTAAACGTATCTGATTTATCTAAGAGGAAATGCACTTCTAATAGCTGATATATACTCAAAAAATTCTTGGGTTTTCGAATTTTTACGTTCATTTCTCGTGTTAGTTGCAAAAAAAGCTTCTCTTTGCGCTTTACTTATCTCAATTTGCACACCCATCCGCCTAGCTGTTTTATTGGTTATATTTCTAGGGCTTGTACCGGAAAAAGGGTCTTGATCTGATAAAATTTCTGTACTAAAACCTTTGGAAACAAGCGCTTCATACACTTTGGATCTTAATGTCTTGTCAGCACCGCCGATTTTAGTGTGTTTTTCACTTTTATCATTGTATCCATGAAAAGATACGGCATAGTCTTCTTTCGATATAATAGTTAGCGCATGAGGTTCATCAAAATGAGTGGATGTGATATGAAGATCGGCATTTCCTGCTTTCTTTAACCCTTCAAATATATAGTACGAGTATTCGTTTCCTGCTAGCCCAACAGCAAGTTCGGATGTTCCAGTTTCGATACCTCCGCCGTGTATCGCAAGCATAATAATGTTAGAAGGTCTGATTTCGAATTGAATTTTGTAGTCTTGATTGTATACTTCATGAGAGGCAAGTTCAGAGAAGCTAGCATATTTATCTGGCATCATATATCCTCCTTGTGAATAAGACATAGTAAACAAACTTATTAGTTCTTTCTTTAATGTACCACATCTTTTCTTTCATCACATACTATGTGATTGCAATTACCAATAAATATGGTACGATTAAGTTCGAGTTTCTTGCTCGTTAAAAGTTCACCAGATAGTCAAAATTTTCATTTTTAAGCATTCCATTTTTATCTTATAATAAAGGATGTACTTATTTTTAATTGGTAATTCGACATTATTCTTTGTTTTTTTAAAAAGTTCAAGGAATGTTAACAAATTTTACGAGCAACCTTGATGTAATTACGATATTTTTTTGTTAAAATAGTTTAGTTGATTAATAAAGATTAGGTTTATTCATGTAGGAATAAGCTCAAAAAGGAGAATTGCTGTGAAAAATACCGAAGTTATCACAAAGGAATCACTTCCTATCAATCAGTATTTTTCCCGGGAAGTAATCAGTGCTATTATAAAAACTGGGATTATTAAATCGAACTCACTAGGAATGGTTGCTGGGCTTTGTCTCGCAATTGCTGTTAATGACTTAAGCTTTGTGACACAAATTCCTATCATTATTTTGGCTTTAATTGGGACATCCTTTGTCGTAGGAGGAGCTGGGGCAGTTAATAACTTCTATGACCGTGATATTGATGCGATCATGAAACGTACGAAAGACAGACCCACGGTAACAGGAGCGGTCAATCCTAAATTTGCTCTATGGTTAGGACTGGCTTTATTTGTTATCGGTGTAGGCATTTTATTTTTAGTTTCTAACATGGCCGCCATTATGGGTATTTTAGGATTTTTCTTTTATGTAGTGCCTTACACTATGCTCACAAAACGTACAACTATCTATAATACCGAAGTTGGAAGTATTTCTGGAGCTATGCCTCCAATCATTGGCTGGGCCGCTATTTCACCAGACTTATTTCATCCGGTAGCCATTGGATTGTTTGTATTTATGTTTTTATGGCAGCCTCCTCACTTCTACGCTATTGCCATTAGAAGACTTGAGGAATATAAAGCCGCAGGTGTACCAATGCTTCCTGTAGTAAAAGGGATCCGTCGTTCCAAAGTCCAAACGCTTGTATACCTAGTTATTTTGCTAGCGGCATCTTTCTTATTTTTGTCGTTTAGTAAAATTATCGCATTTACAATGTTCGGTTTAACACTAGTATGGATGCTTCTTGGAATTGTTGGATTTAAAAAATTAGAAGATACAAAATGGGCTACTTTAATGTTTGTGTTCTCATTGAACCATCTTACGATTATTTTTGCCCTTATGATTATACTGTCATTTTTTAAATAATAAACGGTCAAAAGCAGGTAGCTATCAGCTACCTGCTTTTATACTAGATACATCTTTTGCTTTAAGCGAAATCATTCCTCCGTACCTTGCCGAAACTGCTCCACCTAACGCGTTAGCAAACATTGTGTACTGCTTCTGTGACTCCTCACTTTCAGGTAATCCTTTTTCGTGAACACACCATAAAATTCCTGCCATAAATGCATCACCCGCTCCCGTCGTGTCTATCACCTGCACTTCATTTGCACTCACATGAAGCGTTTGATTTGCAGTAACGGCTGCTGCGCCATTTTCTCCCTGAGTGACCCATACGTACGGAATATGATACGCTCTCAGTTTTTCTAGGCTTTCTGTCAGGTCTGCTGAATTCATCAAAAATAGGAGCTCATCTTGAGAGATTTTCAAAATGTCTGTTTCGGACAAAAACGGTGTCACGATATTTCTACATGCTGCTTCACTTTCCCATCTTTTCATTCGAATATTTGGATCAAACGCTACAAGCATACGATGTTTTTTTGCGAGCTTCACAGCTTCTTTTGTAGTTTCCTGGGAAATCGGATGAAACAACGTACCTGATCCAAAATAAAAAATCGCTGCCTGCTCAAATAAAGCTTCCTGCAGCTCATGTTTGTACACTTGCTCATGAGGTGTAGAATCTATGTAGGAATGAAAGTAACGATCTCCTTCTTTACTTTTATGTACATACACTTCACAAATTTTTTTAGTCTCCGATATTACACAGCCGCTTTGATTCACTCCTTCAATTAAAAGGTTCTTTCTTACAAAATCACTTATTTCATCACTGCCCAACTTGCAGATATAATATGCTTTTGCTCCTAACTTCTGAACGCCGACTGCTATATTAACGGTTGTGCCTCCTAAAAAAGGGGCAAAGCTAGTGTTAAATTCGTTTTTAGCAATATAATCAATAAATGCCTCACCGTATGAAATAATTCCTTTTTTCAAGTTAATCCTCACCTTCTTTCTTCTGTCTCCCAACGCATTTGACACATACACACGCTTTTCCTCTGCTTTCTAAAGGAATTTGTTTAAACAGATCAGGAGTAAAAACTTTCTGCATGCACCAACACTTTTCTATTTCTCTGCCTTGTACAGAAGCACAGTTATTTTTTTCTCCGCAGATAGGACATCTGCTATCATCGCCTGAAAATGGCATGAATTCCTCTCCTTTTTTTCTATGCAGTTGTATAGATTATCTTTATTAGTATACAAGAGGTGGTTAAAATGTGTGTTCTGCTTTTTGATATTTTCGTTTTCAACTTCTTCTATTCTTGGTACTATACATATAAAGGAAATAACATATTGCGAAAGGAGCTTTTATGACAACTCATTTATTTCACCAAAAACCCCTTGCTACATGGATGCATGAATATCCTTTATTAACACCTTTAATCAATAAACAGGAAATACTTTGGATAAATCCTTATATAAAACCTGCTCAAAAAGCACTTTCTTCTCTTTCTTTACATACCAAAGATATAAAAGATGCAAAAGAACGACTTTCTCGCTTTTCTTCTTTTCTTCAAATCGCTTTTCCGGAGCTGAAAGCATCAAAAGGAATCATTGAATCACCTCTTCAAGAAGTTGCATACATGAAAGACTATTTAAATCAACAAATGAATAATAAGCTGCAAGGAAAATTATTGATGAAATGCGATCACGCTCTTCCCATATCAGGTTCTATTAAAGCAAGAGGCGGCATTTATGAAGTATTAAAATTTGCTGAAAGTCTTGCTATCAAAGAAGGACTGCTTACCGAGGAAGACAGCTACGCTCTTCTAGCTGAAGAACGATGTAAAAAGTTATTTTCTTCTTATTCTATTGCAGTAGGATCTACCGGTAATTTAGGTTTAAGCATTGGTATTATGAGCGCTACTCTCGGCTTTAACGTCACCGTCCATATGTCAGCGGACGCTAAAAAGTGGAAAAAAGATCTGCTTCGTTCTAAAGGTGTAACCGTTATTGAATATCAGTCTGACTACGGAAAAGCCGTGGAGGAAGGACGAAAGCAAGCCGAAGCAGACCCCGCATGTCATTTTATTGACGATGAGCAGTCTAGAGATTTATTTCTCGGTTATTCCGTTGCGGCTTTACGTTTGAAAAAGCAGCTAGCCGAGCAGCGGATTCAAGTAGACGCCGAACACCCTTTATTTGTCTATTTACCTTGCGGAGTAGGCGGAGGTCCTGGCGGTATTACGTTTGGACTAAAAGCAATATACGGTGATCACGTTCACTGCTTTTTTGCTGAACCTACTCACTCTCCTTGCATGCTGCTTGGATTAATGACCGAGCTGCATGACGGCATTTCCGTTACGGATATTGGACTTGACAATGTAACAGCTGCCGATGGACTAGCTGTAGGAAGGCCATCTAGCTTTGTAGGTGAAACGATAAAATCGCTTATTAGCGGAATTTATACCGTAGAAGATGATCAGCTTTTCCGATTTATTTATGAGCTAGCCAATCGTGAAAATATGTATATAGAACCTTCAGCAGCGGCTGGTTTACAAGGACCTCTCCACCTGATGGAAAGCGGGTCTTCCTATATACAAGCGCAAGGACTAGAAAACGATATGTCAAAAGCTACTCACCTTGTATGGTCAACTGGAGGCAGTATGGTGCCCGTTGAAGTGATGAACAGCTATTACGAGCAAGGGAAAAATTTAATGAATAGATAACGTCAAAAGGCATGGAGAACAATGATGTTCTTCATGCCTTTTTAGCCGAAGTAGCTTGCAGAAAGACCGGATGCCAAATCTCAAATGGAAAATATCCGGACTTATAGCTGCCGCTTGTACCCATAGTTGCAATTTTTATTTTCCTGTATCCTTTTTTCCATAAAAAAGTGCCTGCAAACACCTCAATTTCTTCTATTTTCTTCCTTCTAATAATCGTTGTTTTTCGTGTTAAAAACTGCGATCGAATACTGACAAATACATCGTTCATCATCAAGCCGCCTTGACGATAACCTAACCAGTGAATAAGTACGTATATAAGGCATAGCACAGCAATAATCCACACAAACATTGATTTCCAAAAGCTAATGCCAATCCCTGCTGCCGCAAATAACAAGACCGGTAATAGTAATGGATACCACGCATATTGAATCGCTGTATTTCTTGGACACTTTATATATTCATAGTGCGGCACATATACGTTCATTAATGTTGAAATCTCTTTTTGCTGGATAAACGGGTGTAAATAGACCTTTTCTTTTAAATCAGAGGTTACGACGTTTAACGAAACGGAAGACCATCCAAATAAGCGCCGGACCAACCCTTCCTCTATCGTAACAGCCTGTATTTTATGAAAAGGAATCGTAAGGGATTTCTTATTTAACAATCCGTATTTAATATGTAGATAATGATCGTAGCGCTCTACTGTAAAACCGCCAAATCGTATTACATATAAAACAATAGACAGCAAATAAGCAAGCACCACAATTACAGCCACTAATACAAATAAACCAAGCATCGATTGATGAATCACTTCTTCGTAAGCTGTCTTCACCCAGCGGTTGATATACGTATCAATATACTGATAGAGAAAACCAAGAGCAGCAAATATATAGCCAAAATTCCCGGAAAACGCAGCAGCTAACGCCAGCTGTTTCACCGACACTTTCATCGTACGTTCAGGACTTTTTTCCCTTATTTCCGGCTGACTCCCCGACAGCTTTAACGTATCTTTAAGATGGTGCGCTTCTTTTAGTGAAATACCAGATAAATCAATTTCAGCATCCGTACCGCTGCTGGCCGTGTCAATACGAAGCCGGGCTAAGCGAAGAATTCTAAAAACAAACGGCTGATCTAACTGAATCGATTGAATGCGATTGCGTTGAATAAATCGTTTTTCTTTTTTAAAAATCCCTTTATACAGACGCACTTCCGTTTCTGTTACCTCGTAACGAAATTCCTTCCAAGTAAAAAAAGCAAATAAAGCGACTACGCCTCCCGCTAACAGCGTTGCCCACCAATATGTAAACAATAGGTGCCGATTGACAATAAATACAAACACAAAAGGCAGGATATTATTTTTTATATGTTCAATAAATGCTATTGCAATATATAGCGGATGCAGCCGCTTACTCATCTTCATCATCTACCTCTGCTAGTCTAGCAATATACTCTCGCAGTGCTTCAGCATCTCTTTGTACAAGTGCAGGAATTTCGACGCTTCCAGCTGCTGTAATGATTTTAACAGATGCCAAGTCAAATTTTCGAAAAATCGGCCCTGTCAATGTTTCAACGTGCTGCACTTTCACAAGCGGAATTTTCGTATGATACCAGATGAATAGCCCTCTTTGTACATCAATTTGAGTATCTGTGACTTCATATGAATATACATTCATATATACATTTGGAGCTATAATTGTATATATGATAAAGCTCACGACTAATAGTCCAGCTGATATCCATCCAATAATTGACCACCAATCAAAAAAATGAACGAGTAGAAAATAACCCGCTGTTGCAAGAAGCCACAGGCTATGCGTAAAAATGGATTGCCAGCGCATCGCTTTTTTAGCCTCGAGGGGCAATTTTCCCTTTAAATGTTCAAACTCCATAAAAACTCCTTTCTCTACCTTTTTTACTATTTCTATTACTATATTACGTTAAAAAAGGAAAAAAGTTTCACAGTTTGCTATTTTCTTATTATTTTTTGATAAAAAACAAACAAGACTGCCTATTTCGAGGCAGCCTTGTTTGTTATCGATAAACGCCGTCTTTCTCTCCGTGTACAACAGCCGCTCTTTCAACTGCTTCAGATACTGCTTCATGTACAGCTAGATTAAGAGGATGAGGAACTAAATCGCCTGGACGCGTTGAATTTGCAATGGCTTCAGCTGCAGCTACAAGCATCGTATGCGTAATATCACGCACCCCCGCATTTAACACTCCTCTGAAAATACCTGGGAAGCCAAGTACATTATTCACTGACCTTCCATCCGTAGCGTAAATAGCTCCTGCTTCAAGAGCATCTTCAGGTTCAATTTCTGGCTTTGGATTAGAAAGTGCTAGAATGATTTGCCCTTTTCGGATCCATTCTTTTTGTATTAATCCAGGTACACCTGTTGTCGCAATAACAATGTCACAGTTCTCCATAAGCTCTTCTAATGAATCCGCTACTTTTCCACCGTAGCTGACTAAGCGCTCATTCGCTTCAGGAGACTTATCAGCTCCTATCACCTGTTTGACACCGTAAGCCATGAACATTCTGCAAGTAGCGATGCCGGCAGCTCCTAAGCCGATTTGTCCTACTTTTGCTTCTTTCAAATTCACACCTGTGCTGCGACAAGCCGAGATAGCTGCTGCTAGCGTCACAACTGCTGTTCCGTGCTGATCATCATGCATAACTGGAATATCGAGCTCTTCTTTTAAACGTTCTTCAATTTCAAAGCAGTGAGGCGACCCTATATCTTCTAGTAAAATGCCGCCAAATCCCGGTGAAATATTTTTAACCGTTTGAATGATTTCTTCCGGCTCATTTACATTCAACAAAATAGGGATAGCGTTTACATTGGCAAGTTGATCAAATAACGCAGCTTTCCCTTCCATAACAGGCATTCCTGCAACTGGACCAATATTTCCTAATCCTAGTATAGCGGTACCATCTGTTACAATCGCAACCGTGTTTCCAATGCTCGTATAAATCTTCGCTTTGTCCGGCTGTTCTTGAATAACACGGCAAACGTTTGCTACACCAGGGGTATATACTCTTCTTAAGTCAGCAATCGACTCAATTTTCATTTTGCTTTTCATTTGAATTTTGCCGCCTTCATGGGCATGAAGAACTTCATCTGATACTGTATGTAAAGTAATGCCTTCTAAACTGCGAACCGCTTCAAGCAATTCCTCAAGCTGGTCTTCACTTTCTACTTGAACCGTAATGCTTCTCATGGTGTAGTTATGTCCTACTTTAACGGTTTCAACCTCGCCAATGTCTCCTCCAACATTTCCGATAGCTGTTGCTACTCTTCCTAAGTTTCCTGGTACGGTCGGTGTTTGTACCATTAATGTGCGTATTAAATTGTTCATCATATCCCCATATCCCCCCTTGTCTTAATCCTGCAAGTGCGTATACTTACTAAATGAAGCGTTTAAAACGGTCAAATTTCCTATAAGTTCATGTTACCTACTTATCTTACAAGTAGATCCATACGTACTGTCTTTTCCATTAAAAGAAGAGCAATAGATAACGCTTTCAAACAGACGTTTCGCTTTGATTATAAGCAAAGTTTTTAGAATAATCAAGCGATGACATTGTGAAAATTCATAAATTATTAAGAAGGAATTTGTTCTTCATAAACAGAAAAGACTTATATAGAAAAGAAACAAAGGAGTGAAGCAGTTGAAATCAATTTGTGTATTTGCAGGATCAAGCGCTGGAATAAAAACAGAATATAAAGAGACAGCCGTCTCGCTAGGACGCTACATGGCCAAAAAAAACTACCGGCTGATTTACGGAGGCTCACGAATGGGCCTGATGGGAGAAGTCGCAAATGAAATGCTTCAGCATGGAGGCGAAGTCATCGGCATTATGCCCCGCGGTTTGTTTAGCGGTGAAATTGTTCATACCGCGCTGACAGAACTCATCGAAGTAGAGAGCATGCATGAGCGAAAGGCAACTATGCACGAGTTAGCTGATGGTTACATTGCGCTTCCTGGAGGTTTCGGGACATTTGAAGAGTTGTTTGAGGCTCTTTGCTGGGCTCAAATTGGTATACATAAAAAACCAGTAGGGTTATTAAATGTGAACGGCTACTACAACCCGCTTATGCAAATGGTTCAGCATGCCGTAGATGAAGGGTTTTCTACAGATTCTGCTATTCGTCTCATCAATATTTCTGATACTCCTGAACAGCTTATCTCTTCAATGGACACGTACACGTCTCCTTCAGAGGACCAAAAATGGAACACTGAACGCTAAAAAGCAAGCGCATAATTTGCGCTCGCTTTTTAAGCTTTATTAAAAGTAATCTCATATTTTTTTACGCCAAAAACAAAAGGGCTGTCTATTGGCTTTAAAGACTGATTTTGAACTTTCGAGAATTCTCCTTTTTCTAGTAACTTAGTAAAAGCAATTTTCCCTTCCATTCTTGCTAGCGGTGCTCCTAAGCAAAAATGGATGCCGAATCCAAAGCTCACGTGAGGGTTTGTTTTACGATGCACGACAAAAGTGTCAGGCCGTTCAAACTTAGCTGAATCTCTATTTGCACTTGCTGCCCAGCTAATTACCTGCTGTCCTCTTTTAATCTTACACTCTCCAAGTTCTACATCTTCAGCAGCTATGCGTCCAATCGCTTGAATAGGAGGATAATAGCGAAGCGTTTCTTCTACCAGGTTCGGAACCAGCAATATGTCTTGACGAACTTCATTCTGCACGTCTACGTCTTCTGTCATATACCGAACTCCGTTCGTAATTAAGTTTGTCGTTGTCTCATTACCTGCTACTAGCAATAAAATACAAAACCCCAGCACTTCCTCTTCTGTTAAATGCTCGCCGTCGATTTCTGCTTCTAAAAGAAGCGAAATGAGATCTTCTTGTTTATTTTGCTGACGCTCCGCGATAATTTCTTTAAAATACCCTTGTAAAAAAATCACGCCTTCATTACGCTTTTGCATCATTTTCGCAAAAGCTTCGTCTGAATTATTTTCAGCACCGCTCACTAAGTCATCGGAGTATTTTTTAAACAGTTCTCGGTCTTGGATTGGTACTCCTAGCAATTCTGCTATTACAATAATCGGCAGTGGTCCAGCAAAGTCTTCTACTATATCAAACTTTTTTTTCCTGCTTACTTCATCTAATAAATAATCTGCAATCTCTTCAATATGACTCTCTAAGTGCTGAATAGCTCTTGGCGTAAAAGCTTTGTTTACTAAGTTTCGTAACTTTGTATGTTTTGGAGGGTCCATCATTAAAATACTTTCTTGGCGTTCTTCCATTGCTCGTTTGGATGAAAAAAGCGACGGGTTTTTTAAAATATACTTTACTGTTTCATAATCAAATACATCCCAGCAGTTTCGGCTTTCATCGTAACGAATAGGTGCCTCTTGACGCAGACTGTTATAAATATCAAATGGGTAAAGCTGCTGTTCAACTAATTTGATTTCTTGCATAGGAATCAAGTTAGCATAGCGATTTTCTCTTTTTACTGCTTTTGAATTCATCTCGTATTCCTTCTTTCGTTTAAAAGTGACCTCGTTAAGTTTTTTAACCTTCTATAGATCAAAGAATTTTTTTCCATCTTTGTATCTTTTGATCAGACTATCACAAGGTTTTTTCACTTTCAACGGACATAATCAGAAAATTTTGTCAATTATACAGAAGACTTATTTTATTTAAGGTCTAAATCAGTGATTTTTTTCCGTTTTTTTAGTTCATTTATCTTGTTTCATAATAATCATAGAGATGGTTACACTACAAGTAAGTACGTAAGAAAGTAGGGATCTCATGTGATAGATGCCCTTATGTGGGGTGGTGTCTCAGGCTCAGCTGTATTAATTGGAGCTATTATAGCTATTTTTGTACCTTTAAAAAAACCTTTGACTGCTTATATTATGGCTTTTGGCACGGGCGTTTTGTTAGGAGCTGCTGCTTACGAGCTCATTCAAGATTCGGTAAAAGAAGCAGGAATCATTTCTTCTTCTTTAGGCTTTTTAACAGGCGCAGCACTTTTTACTCTTCTTGACATCTCCTTAGCTAAAAAAGGCGCTCACAAAAGAAAACGTTCGGACCACCTTGTCCCCGCTAGCTCGGGACTAGCCATTTTTATTGGTACCATTATGGATGCTATACCTGAGTCACTGATGATTGGCGCAAGTTTGATTGAACAGCACCACGTTAGCTGGCTGCTTGTTGTTTCTATTTTTATCAGCAATATACCCGAAGGAATCTCCGGGACAAGCGGACTACTAAAAAGCCAATATAAGCAAAAGAAAATTTTTTCATTATGGCTTTCTGTCTTCTTTATATCGGCTCTTTGTTCTTGGATTGGATATCTATTTCTTCAAAATGCTACCCCAAACATGATGGGTTTTATTGCCTCATTCGCCGGTGGTGGAATTGTGGCAATGGTTGCTTCGACGATGTTGCCAGAAGCTTTTGAAGAAGGTGGTCCTGTTATTGGTTTTATTGCTTCATTAGGGTTATTAACTTCTATTATTTTGGATTATATGTCTTTTTAATGAATAAACTTATATTTTGTATGAAACAAAATATATAGGTCTTTCGTCTTTACAAGTAGATATAAATAAAAGGAGTTACCATTATGAAAAAAATATATGCTTCTCTTACACTTTGCACAGTACTCACTTGCCTATCAGGGTGTGCTTATGCACCTCATAATAATCTGTCTGCCGAAAGAGTCTCTGCTTCTTCTATTCAACATACTTCTTCTTCAAAACATGAGGCTTCAATAGAGGAAATTACAAATAAGCTTCCAGGACACGTTTATTTAAAAGGTATAACCTTCCAAGATACACAAAAACCTTATTACTTAACAATTAATTACGCTGCAATAAATAATAATCAGCATACGTTTGAAAAAAGCTGGACGTCTGTTAAAACCAAACGCATACTTTTACATAACGCAACCATCTTACTTTCTGCCGTACAAAATGCTGACAGCGTTCACTTTACTATTAATACGACTGTTCCTCAGACAATCACCATTACTCGAAAAGAGTTAAAGGACTTCTACGGAATAGATCTTCGGAATTATAATGACGTGAAACAAGTATGGAAAGAAAAATTCGAAGGACAGCAAGAAAAAATCGAGGAATTTTATGATGCACATCCAATTACAGAAATGCAGTAAAAGCGGCCCATGGCCGCTTTTTAAAGCTGTTTTTTCATAAACACCTGCTCAAGTTTGATTCCTTCATCTGTATATAAATCTTGAAAACCAAATGATTTTAACATTTTCACGAGTAAGCTATTTCTTTTTTCAGGTACATTATATGTATTGTAAGCAATTGGTCCATACATATTAAAAATAGTTGCTAATAAAAAGCCCAGAACGTCCTCTGAATTTGAGATATGTTCCTTAACGCTTCCTTGATAAAAAGTAACCGAATTCACGATGCCTATGGAAGAAAAATTCCTTTGAAATAACAGATAGCCAACTTCTTCGTTTCTTTCATTCAACGCAATAAACGATTCTCCATCACGAATACAGTCAAATTGATTTTTCCACGGGACATCGTATGTATAAAAGGGTAGGTTCTGAATATCTTTTGCAAGCCTTCGCTTTAACGAATACGTAAGCTGATTCTTCTTTTTAAGTAAAGAAGCGTGAAAACTACCTCTATGCTTTAGAAATAAAA
This sequence comes from Priestia sp. YIM B13490, assembly GCF_042787735.1. Classification (NCBI taxonomy): domain Bacteria; kingdom Bacillati; phylum Bacillota; class Bacilli; order Caryophanales; family Bacillaceae; genus Priestia; species Priestia sp. YIM B13490. The sequence continues at coordinate 255,716 of NZ_JBHZOT010000003.1, read as the reverse complement.
GGGTATCTACAATCTCATATCCATATTTCTGATAAAGGTGAATGGCTTTTTCATTCACTTTAAATGCTTCCAGACTGGCTTCCATTACTCCTTGCTGCTGGTATCTCTCAAGTGTAGCTTTTAGTAAGGCTTCTCCAATTCCTATTTTCCGGTAAGGTAAGGCTACGCTTGTACCTCCATTCCAAGCATGTTTTTTTCCCTTGACCTTTTTTATTCCATTTAACATAATTCCAGCTGGTGTATTATTATAAAAAGCCATAAAAGAATGGTCGACAGATAGCTGATCAAAACCAAACCTACAAGTGAATTGATCTAGTGACAGCTCAATCGGAAGATAATAATCTTCAAAACCCTTATTGAATGCTTGTAATGCATCAGGAAAAGAACACTGGCTTAGAGGCTTAATTATAATCACGGGACATTCCTTCCTTTTGTAAAAAGATAATAAGCTAGAAAATCATTATAAGAAAACATCATCAATAACCTTCTGAATTTTTGTGGTTTTTAAAAAAAGAAAGAGACATACCATTTAAACACCCTGTCTCTTTCTTTTCTTTTAACACTCTATTCTATTGTCTTTTAACCTCTACATCTGACGCTTTCACAAACGCATAGCGGTGATTAAAATAAATTTGATAATATTCGTCTTTTCCAACAATCATTTTGTGATCGTTTGGGTTTGTTGTAAAAGTTGGGGCATAGTAATAGTCACTCCTTACTTTCTCTACCCCCACGTACACCTGCTCTGGAGAAATTTTATACTGAAGTGGCACCATAGCTTTAACTGGTATATCAGAAGGATAGGCTGAGGCCTCCGGGAAAGCTCCTCCGTACACTTGAATGCTTTCTTTTCCTGGTTTTGGCGTTAATAATATGCCTGTACCTTTACTTGTATTTTTATTATGAGGATTATAAAACCACGCTTTTTGTCCTCCATACCAAATCGCTGTCCATTCTCCTTTTGTCTCAGCTACTGCATACGTTTGTCCAGTTACTGCTTTGCTTCCCCAGTCTAACGTTTGTTTCGTTCCAGGCCCTGAAGCTGCAGGCTCATTCAGAAGCGGTGAATCATTGCTGGGAGCTTGATGCAAATACACAAAGTTGGCCGGCTGCTTTGGTGCATCTGATACTTCTGGCTGATTGTTTTGAAAGACTGGATTAATCGTAACGGCTAGTTTGTTTGTATGCTGGCGCTCGACTGGGCTTCCTACTAAATCCATGTAGTGCCCCCAATCCCAAAACGGCCCGGGATCTGAATGCATACCTGATTGAGCCTTAGGAGACAAACCCGGCACCTCATCATGACCAATAATATGAGCTCGGTCTAATGGAATATTATATTCTTTGGCAAGGTGGCGTACGAGTCTTGCCGAAGAACGATACATTTCTTCCGTAAACCAAGTAGATCCTTCAAGGGCGAATCCTTCATGTTCAATTCCAATACTGTGTGTATTAAAATACCAGTTTCCTGCATGCCATGCTACGTCTTTGTTATGGATCATCTGTGCGATGTGGCCATCACTTGAACGGATTACATAGTTTGCAGCGGCTCTATTAGGGTTAGCAAACAAATCAATCGTTCCATCATAACTTACTTCTGTATCATGAATAACAATATAGCGAACATCTGATTTTTGACGGTTTGCAATATCATAGTTTCCGTAATCTGAAGCACTTTCGCTGAATTTCCCGTAAAATGCAGGGATGTATTCACATTTTAAAGATGCCGGACAATCCGCTTTATTCGTATTGGAATTTTCAGCACGAGGAATCGACATATCTATATTTTGAGGGGAAATTTTAAGATGCTGTCCGTCTGATGTTGTATGCTCTGCTCCTTTTTCCAACGTTTCATATACATCATCGGCAAATACTTGAGCGTTTTCCTTATCCTGAGAAGCACTGTAAGCGGCGACTGCATCGTACCATTTTTGATCAGTGGACGGTATGTTTCCATTTTTGTCTTTTGCGATAAAAGCCAGCACAGCAGCGCCACCGCGAATATTTTGCACAGGATCTTTTTTTAATCTTTCTTTATCTGAGTTAAGCAGCTTAGCAGCTAAGGAGAGAGTTTGCTGTTTATCATATGCTGGTTTTGAAGGCACAGCTCCGTTTCCTTTTCCATCTTCTAAAGAAGGGATGTCTGTTAAATGCATAAGACCGTATCCCCCGGCTGCACTAGGTTTTCCATTATGACTTTCCCAGCGCGACTTGTTGTAGGAAATTGCTTTTAAAAGCGAAGCTGGCACACCAAATTCTTTAGATGCTTGTGCAAATGCTCGCTCTAAAGAATCTGACTGATTCTCTGCCGCCAAAGCGACTACAGGCTTTTGCAGCGTATGAAGGGGCATATAAGCTGTACATATGACACCAGCCGTAAGCATGGCTACCCCTATCTTATTTAGTTTTAATCTTTTTTTTAGTTTCAAACGTATTCCTCCCCCGTAAAGTATGTAAATGAGGTCAATAAAGACATAATATGACTTTACCTCGTTCTCAACCATTTCGTCTTCTTTCTTTCTATTCCCTTGAGACAATAGTCTAGAAGATTCGACAGAGTTACTAGGAGGAAAGATGTGGTATGAGGAAAAAATCATAAAAATCATCCCTCTTCTTTAAAGCTGCGCTCTCAAAAATGGTTGAGTACAACAGCGGTCCATTCATCCCTTTTGCTGCCTTTTTAATAAAGCAGCAATATTGTAGATAATGACATTCCTTCTATAATTCAACTATTACTAAACCAAATTTCTTAATTTACCAGTTTTTTAACAGACTGTACGTTCGACATTTTAGTAACTTTTCACCATAGTTAACCATGGAAAAGGTTGCTATTATTAAAGACAAGAGAATGTTTACATATGATTGAACGCAGCAAGAACTGCTCTTGAAAGGAGATACCTTATGAGAGGACACAGCATTCCAGCAATTAAGTTGAATGAAGAAGAAAAAGAAAAATTAGAGGAACTTATTGAACACTATAATTTAAAACGAACGTCTCTCATTCGAAAATTTATTATGGATGGAAAAGTTAAGCCTCCTTTAATCGGCAAAGAAGCAGGTGTGGAACTATTGGTTAACCTGCGAAAGATTGAGTCTGAACTAAGCCGGCTAAGCAATAATATGCATCAAATTGCAAAGTACTTACATAAACCAAAAGATAAGCAAAACCATTCACAGAATCTTGAAGAAATCCTACTAGAAATGATGAAAAAACAAAAACATGTACAAGAAGATGTAGAGACTATTTCAGAGCAGCTTAGCGATCATTTATACGTTAAATAGAGAAAAAACGCTCTTTTCATTTCAGAAAAGAGCGTTTTTTATAAAGAAGTAGGGATTTAAATGCTTTTTTTCATGCCGCACTTTGCGCATGTACGGATAAAAATAAAGTCTTTTACTAAGCTTTTAAATTTCACATGTCCACAGTTATCGCATCTGCCTGCAACTTTATCCGGAAACTCCTCATATACATATATTTTTGTTAAATCAATCGCTTCTTGTTGCTCTTCCATTTCCATCACACCTTTATGCATCTTTACGATTCAGCTCTTTATATTCTATCAAAAATAAGTAAAATTACTAGGGTGAAAGCTTCAAAAAACAAGCAGGTTTTTTCACTATTTTTTTATCCGTTCAGCTTTGTACCACCAATTTTCTCTATCTAAAAATGCTTTTACATTCAGTATTTTTTTATCGCGAAGGGTAATGATGGCTGCCGCGGCTCCTTCTTTGGAAAAGGTTACGGCTGTTTCTAATTTCTCTTTTGTCACAAACACTTTTAATGTTTCCATATTCTCTTTTGTTAATTCCGCAGTTGTGATGGTTTCTCCTTCAATGATTGTATCTTTTTTTTCAATAAAATGTTGTCCATCCATCACCCAGGCTGCACGTGTTTCACCATAAACTTGAAAGAAGGTATTCTTTTTTAAATAACCTGTTCTCTCTGACATATTTGCATCCTTATACGTCTCCGTATCCTCGGTTGTTTTTATCCATAAAGGTTTATATAAAAAAGTAGGCTTTAGAAAACCTTCCTCGTCAGAATCTCCCACAGAATTTGTAGATTTAGACTCCAAGTTTAAAAACTGCGCAATCCCTTGTGCATATGCCACCCCCATATCTTTTAGAAATTGAGGATTTTTTAAGAGCTTTGCATCGTGTTCTGTATCAATAAACCCGATTTCAGTTAGTACAGACGGCATATAGGAACGTCTTAACACACTATGATTAGCCAATTTCCTGCCTCGGTTAAAGTGATTGTATTTAGTGAGAACAAATTTCACATGATCGTGAATATCGTTTCGTAACACAATGGTTTGGTTATTTATATTTTTGCTATAAATAAAATCTTCATATCCCGTTTCGCCGCCTAAATTTATATGAATAGATAAGTATACATCAGCACCCCACGCATTGGCTTTGTTGACCCGTTCATTTAATGACAAAAACACATCGGTTGTACGCGTTGTACAAAGAGAAAATCCTTCATAGTGAGTAGAAAGAAAAGAGATGATGTACTGTTGAACAGCTAACACTAAGTCTTTTTCATATAACCCGCTGGCGACAGCCCCTAGATCTGCCCCTCCGTGACCTGCATCTAAATAAATTTTTTTCATATAACCTGTCTCCTCCTTATCCGTAGCATATGCATGAATAAGCGAAGACGTTTGTTATATAAAACTACTTTTATGTATAAAGCTTTTTACTATGACTCATTTAGAAGTCTTTACAACTGATTTACCATAGCTGGTAACATCAAAATATGTATTTGATCCATCGTCTTCATTGATCACAACATCTAAGTCATGAAAATAACGATGAAGCTTTTTTAACAGTGCTTGATCTTTCGTCTGCTCTAGCTGTCCAGCGAGCTTCTCCATATGCTGAAAGTCTTTCTTTAAAACAGAATCTTTTACTTCAATCGTGCCAATTGTATTATTAATGGCTGTGGCTTCTTCTTGTACGGCAGGCCAGTCTGGATGCTCAATGGCACTCCACCCCGTCAAATCATTTAGTACGTCATGATGTTCAGCAATAAAGTCTTTTGCCTGCTGATCGCTGCTTTCCAGCTTATCAACTTTTTGTTGATCCACTTTAATGGCACTTGCCTTTATACTTTGCTGTGATAAAAAAGGAATTTTTCCGTTTTGGTACAATATCCATCCTGTCGCTCCTCCCCCGACTAAAAAAACGGATAAAGATACCGAAATGATCATACGCTTCTTCTTACTTTTATGTCTTTTTTCCATTTGACTCCTTTCCGGGTATTCAAAACCCTTTAGGCCTTATGAACTGAAACGAATAACCTACAAAAAGAATTTTACCATATTTTTAATATTAAAAATATTAAAAAAGAGACTCCTTCGAGTCTCTTTGAATGCACTTCAGTTAACTTTTACCTGTGTGTAGCGATTTTTAGGAACATTCAACTGCAAGTTACTTCTTAACGTACTCCCTTCGTATTCTGTACGATACAGGCCTCTTTCTTGCAGTATCGGTACAACATGTTCAACAAAGTCATCTAAGCCATGCGGAACGCTTGAATGAATAATAAAGCCGTCAGCTCCTTTTTCTTCGAACCACTGTTCCATCAAATTAGCGATATGCTCTGGCGTCCCAATAAATTGTGTTTTAGGTGTAGCAATTCGCAGCGCTGCTTCTCGCAGTGTCCACTTATATTTTTTGGCGTTTTCTTTAATTTTGTCGGTTGTACTGCGGAAACTATTATTCCCTATATCCCCCAAGTCAGGAAATGCATCATCTAATGGAAACTGTGAAAAATCAAAATGATCGAAAAAGCGTCCTAAGTAGTTTAGCGCATGTTCAATTGTCACCAATTGAGAAAGTTCTTCATATTTTCTTTCGGCTTCTTCGTTTGTACTACCAATTATAGGACCAATTCCCGGAAAAATTAAAAGTTCGTTTTCATTGCGTCCTTGCGCTGCAGCTCTCAATTTTACATCTTGGTAAAAAGCTTTTGCTTCTTCTAAATTGTCTTGTCCCGTAAACACTGCGTCAGCTGTTTTTGCTGCTAAATCTTTTCCGCTTTCAGAAGATCCTGCTTGAAACACTACGGGCTGCCCCTGAGCTGAGCGCCCAATGTTTAACGGACCTTCTACAGAGAAAAATTCGCCTTTATGATGCAATCGGTGCAGCTTTTTCTCCTCAAAAAATTGTCCGGTTTCTTTATTTCGAATAAATGCATCATCTTCCCAAGAATCCCATAATCCCTTTGTTACTTCTAGAAACTCTTCAGCTATTCTATAGCGTTTGTCATGAGTGGGGTGCTCTTTTCCATAGTTAAGCGCAGATCCTTCTAATGGAGATGTTACAACATTCCATCCCGCTCGGCCGCTGCTAATATGATCAAGTGAAGCGAATTGTCTAGCCACCGTAAACGGCTCGCTATACGAAGTCGATAGAGTGCCGACTAAACCAATATGAGAAGTGACAGAAGCAAGTGCTGATAGAATAGTAAGAGGTTCAAAACGATTCAAAAAATGCGGAAGCGATTTTTCATTGATATATAACCCATCGGCAATGAACACTAAATCAAATTTTCCTTCTTCCGCTTTTTGAGCCTGCTGCTTGTAAAAACCGAAATTAACGCTGGCATCTGACAAAATTTCAGAATGTCTCCACGCCCCCATATTACCTCCGACTCCATGAATAATAGCCCCTAGCTTTAATTGTCTTTGATGTGTCATATTACCATTCTCCTTTTTCATACCCATTCATAAATTCTCGTAATTGATTGGTTAAACCGCCTGCTCCAAAGCGAAGGACTCCTTCTTTTTCTGTCTTTCTTCCATTTCCTTCTTGTGCAAATTGCAAAAAAGCGATAACGTGAACTCTTCTAGGATGAATATTTTCAATTCCTTCGTCATAAAACCATTGATCAATTGTATTGTAAATCCCTTTATTGACTCTGAATTGACTGTGGCACCAATTAAAAAACTGGAGATCAGGCAGATTTAAATATCTCGCTTGCCCTAGCTTGGAAGCTGTAGCTTCACTAGATACATAGCCCATATGTTGAAATCTTTCCTTTGCTTGTAGCGTATCAGCTTTAATTTGATGCTTTAAAAATTCAATAGAAGGGAATTTTTTCTCTCCTCTCACCCGAAAGATCACGTCGCATTGAACTGTCTCTCCATAAATAACGTCGTTAAAATCCAGAATATGAACCTCAAATGTTTTAGATAGTTCCGATCCAAATGTCGGCTTAACTCCTACATTCATAACTCCTATATGTTCAAGTCCCCGCAGATGAACGAGGACACCATACACGCCATTTTTTAATTCCTCATGCTGAGTATCTATATTAGCTGTTGGAAACCCTAAGTGTCTTCCTTGCTGCCTTCCAGGTACAACCTGCCCTTTTATAATAAGTTTTTTACTTGTTTTAGCTTTTAATGCTCCTCTATTCACTACGTTCACCCTTCTTCCCTTAAGTCTAGTAAAAAATAAAAGGTTCTTTGCACAATGTCACACATTGTGCAAAGAACCTCTAGTGATCTAGTCGGTTTGTTTAATTTGATGATTTCATCATATACTTATTATTCCTATGAGTCAAGTTGGTTTTCGATTAAAATATTAGATTGTTTTTTCATAAATATAAGAGTAAGGAGAATGCGTTGGGTTAATACGCTTGAAAAATTGCTTTGTTCGATCTTCTTTTGGATTTAAAAATATGTCTTCAGGATGACCTTGTTCGACAATCTTTCCTCCGTCCATAAATACCACGTGATTAGAAACTTCACGGGCAAAACTCATTTCGTGCGTAACAATGATCATTGTAATTCCTTCTTCAGCAATTTTACGAATAACAGACAGTACTTCACCCACCAGTTCAGGGTCCAAAGCAGACGTCGGCTCATCAAATAAAATGACTTCAGGATTTAAAGCAAGCGCTCTAGCAATGCCCACTCGCTGCTGTTGACCTCCTGATAACTGACTTGGATAAGCATTTGCTTTTTCAGCAAGCCCCACTTTTTCAAGGACGTCTAAACTGCGTTGTTTCGCTTCTTCCTTTGGCAGCTTTTGAACAATAACTAGCCCCTCCATAATATTTTCAATAACGGTTTTATGTTTGAACAAATTGTATTGCTGAAAAACCATCGTTGTTTTTTGTCGAAGAGTTAAAATGGCTTTGCGGTTTGGCTTTTGGCACTGAACCGTAAATTGATCAATCGAAACTTCTCCTTCATCTGCTTTTTCTAAGAAATTAATGCAGCGTAAAAACGTAGTCTTTCCAGAACCACTCGGTCCTAAAATGGTCACAACGTCGCCTTTTTTAACAATTAAATCAATACCGTCCAATACTGTATTATCACCAAATGTTTTTTTTATATTTGTTAATGCAATCATACAACTCCTCCTCGATTATAAACCGTTAATTTTCGTTCAAGCAGCGCTGTTATCCCCTCTATTAACATCGTCAGCATCCAATAAATAAGAGCAGCAGCAATATAGGCTTCTAAAAACTTGAGATTATTGGAAGCTACGATATTAGCAGCACCGTTTAGCTCTTTTTGCGAGACGATGAATGCGATAGAAGACGTATGCAAAAAGCCGATGAAAATATTACATAAATTCGGTAAAGACAAAGCAAACGCCTGTGGAAAAACAATTCGTTTCATTGATTGAAAACGATTCATCCCAATGGCATACGCGGCCTCAATTTGTCCTTTTTCTACAGCTAACAAACCAGAGCGAATAATCTCTGACATATAAGCTCCCGCTGTAAAAGACAAAGCGATTAATACAAATACGACAATAGGAATGCTGTTTGCATTGAAGCCCCATCCACAGTAACTCGATACTTTATTAATAAATAACGGGAACCCTAGGTAAATAACCATAATATGAAGAATAGCAGGCGTTCCTCGGAAAAATGACACGTATACGTTGGCAATTGGCGTTATTATTTTTACTGAATTGATTCTCACAGCCGCAACAGCAATACCAATAATCACCCCGCCTAGTAACGGACCGGTGGTAATAAGGAGCGTTAAAGGTAATGCCTTTAAAATTTCTACAAATGCTGTCCATATAAATGGTACATCAATAATCATGTTTACACCTCTTTTAGTAAGCTCGTTTTATACATGAACAGGCTGATCATGTTTTTGCAGCTTCTGTTCTGATTTCACAAAAAATTTCTCTAATATAATCGCCACCAAATAATAAATAATGGCAAGTGCGATATATACCTCCACTGCATGAGCCGTTGCAGCGATAATGGTATCTCCTCTTCCCATCATATCCATCACACCAATGGTAAAGGCTAAAGATGTATCTTTTAAGGACCCAATCACAAGATTTCCAAAGTTAGGAAAGGCTACAACGAGAGCTTGCGGCAGCACAATTCGAGTGAACGTTTGTTTTCCGCTCATTCCTATACTATAAGCTGCTTCGGTTTGCCCTTTATCTACACTATTAATGGCACCGCGCATCATTTCAGAAAAAGACGCCGCCGTGCTCAGTGAATACGTGATAATAACAAATACAAGCGGAGCCATTCTTGAAACGTCAATATGAATCAATTGTAAAAGGGCAGGTATCCCGTAAAAAACTAAAAATAATTGAATTAAAATAGGGGTTCCCCTCATAAAAGAAATATAAACTGCTGCTATTTGGCTTAACACCGGTACTTTATAAATACGAGGCAGGGCAATAAACAATCCCAAGGTACTGCCAATCACAAGTGATGCAATCAAAATCCAAATTGTAATATGCAAATAAGATAATACTTGAGGAATAGAGGTGAAAATCAGCTCTATATCAAATGCTTTTCCCATCTTTTTCTCTCCTTTGTTTCCCTCTACAGGTAGCGAAAGGACCCAAGTTCAAGGCTTGGGTCACAGTAAGTGCTTTAGTTATTTCCAGCTGCTTTTGTATAATCTTCTCCCAGCCATTTTTTACTTAATTTTGTCAATGTTCCGTCTTCTTTTATTTCTTTTAGCGCTTTATCCACATCTTTTTGTAAACCTGTTTCATCTTTGCGAAGCATAAAATATACTTTTGAATTTGAAATAGCAGGCCCTACAACTTTTTGCTCTGCGTCCGCTTGTTTATTGACAAAGTCAACTGCAAACGGCGTACTAATTGTGGCATCCGCACGCCCTGTTTTCAGCTGCGTTTTTGTATCATCAGATCCTTGGCCTGAATAGACGATATTAATTTTATTTCCATGTTCTTTGTTATACTTATCGATTAAGTTAGCAGAATTACTCGTTGCTCCTACAATTACCTTTTTACCGCTCAAATCTTTAATTGATTTAATAGACGTATTTTTTTCGTTTACAACTACATGTAGCGGAAAGATATTATAAGGTTCTTTGTTAAAAAGGAACTTTTGTTTTCTCTCTTCATTTACTTCCATCTGATGGGCTACTAAATCAATTTTGTTCGATTCTAAGCTCAAAAGTAAATTAGAAAAATCCATTGTCTTAAATTCGAACTTATAGTTTGGAAGACGTTTGTCTATTTCTTTAACAAGTTCTACGTCATACCCTGTTAGATTTCCTTTATCGTCAAGAAAGCAAATGTTCGGAAATTGCGTACCTGTTCCTACAATAATTTTTTGTACTTTGTCTTTGCTTGCGTTAGCCGCTGTTTCTTTATTTGGTGTTCCGCAAGCGGCTAGTAATAAAAGAAGTGATAAAAAGATAGCTGTCAGCTGTAGTTTTTTCATGTGTTTTGTCCCTCACTATGTCTCAAAATAATTTATTGTTTTAATGAATGAATAAAATAGATGTTCCAGCTATTTAACAATTGGTGAATAGTCTTCAATCAATTTTTCTATTTGTTCATAATCTTTTTCAATTACTCCTTTAAACTGCCCCTCGTCTCCAATTTCAACGACCGGTACATGGCGAATACCGTATTTAATTTCAAGTAAATCCCGCAAATAATCTTTTCCTTCTACATCGATACTTTCATATTGATATCCTTTCTCATGAAAATATGCTTTTAGTTCCTCGCAATGATGACAACCTTTTCGATTCCATAATAAAATCTTTGCTGACATGTTTTTTCCTCTTTTCTTTTAAATGATTAATTAGCTTTTTGTAACTCCTTGTGCTTTTCTAACTCGTATCTTTCAGGATGTAAGATTTTCCTTAAGAATACACCTTTTCCTTCTTCTCCTTGATCGACTTCAAAAAAACGTTCATACCCTTTCCTTTCATACATAGGAATCAACCACGGATGTCGATCAGAAGTAGCCAATGTAACGGCAGGTTCCCCCAATTGATCCCGAATAATTGTTTCTTCAACCCATGTTAAGAGTTTAGAACCTACTCCTTTCTTTTTAACCAAAGGATCTACGGCAAACCACCATAAGAAAGGCCAGTTCGTTATTTCTTTATACGTTCTTGCTGTAATCGTAGCTACGATTTTTTTATCACTTTCCAGCACGTAGCAACGGCTGTTTTGAATGTTTTCTTTTACAAGTTCAATCGTTGCCGTTGCGGCTGGAAACTTAATTCCTAGCTCTCGAATCGGCTCGTATGCTCGAAGTGTTAAATTCAACAGTTCTTCAGCATCTTCTACGGTTGCTAATCGAAATAATTCACTCATTTTCTTCACCTCATTTTATAAATGTTTGAAGAGATAGATCGGCTTTATAAATCAGCTCATCCACAGCTTCCTTTAAACGACTTTTGGCATTCGCATTGTTGATGCCTGTAAAAGAGACGTATTCATGCAGCAGAAAAAGAGTGCTGAGCCAATAAGGCCTACCTAAAAAAGACGCTAAAAGTTTTAAATCATACTTAGCTTTTAGTAAAGAATTCACATTTTCACCAATAAGAATTGGCAGAAGTATTTTTTCATGCAATAAATCTTTTGGCAATATTTTTGTTAGCCGGTCAAAAGACTGTACGTATATTTCATTTACTCCAGATAACAGAACGATAATACTTTTAGCTTGGTTCAATTTTGAAATAAATCCCTTTACTTCCTTCTGCGCTTCCTGCTTCAAAGCGTGTACATCATGATACAAAATAGTTTCTGCATGCACTCCTTTTGAGGTTAAGCAAGCTTCTAGCTCATCTTTCACTAAGGCTATTTGTTGATAATTATGAGAGCTTCCGTTATATAAAATACATACATCGCTCACTTTCTTCCCCTCCTTTTTATAGCAAAAAGGCTCCTGGAGTTTCCTCAGGAGCCTTTGGTAGACCAATCAGCTTTAATTGTTGTTTCTTTGATAAAACCGGAGAATGAAGTGAAGTGTCTTTGAAACATACTCACTTAATTCTTATTTATCCAAGTTGTTTTATCGGCTTTTCTGTTTGATGATTCAACTATATAGCCTCAAAATGGCAAAGTCAACTTATTTTTCAAAAAATATTTTTCTTTAAAAAAACTCTTTTCATCTGGAAAATCCTTTGCTAAAATTAATCCCAATTATTCTTACCTTTTTTATCAACTTTAAGGAGTGTTTTCAGTGAAATTAAGTATTTTAGATCAAAGCCCACGTTGTGAAGGTGAGCGTGCTGAAGATGCATTTCAGCATACTATACAATTAGCTCAGCTAGCAGAAGAACTTGGCTACCACCGCTTTTGGGTAGCGGAGCATCATGACTCTGCACATGTTGTAGGATCATCACCTGAAGTGTTAATTTCTCACCTGCTCGCTAAAACGCATCATATCCGTATCGGCTCAGGTGGTGTTATGCTTCAGCACTACAGCCCTTATAAAGTAGCAGAAAATTTTAATGTTTTAGCCTCATTATCTCCAAATCGCATCGATCTTGGAATCGGTAGAGCACCAGGAGGACTACCTCATTCTACTCAAGCCTTGCAACAAAACTCTCAGCCCACTAAGTCCTTAACAGACAAACTGATAGAACTTAAACAATACCTAAACAATACGCTGCCGGAAGATCACCCTCTTTACGGTTTAAAAGCCTATCCAAGGCCCGAAAAATCGGCAGATATATTTTTACTGGGAGCAAGTGCTTCAAGCGCAGAGCTTGCGGGTTCATTAAACCTTCCTTATGTATTTGCTCAATTTATTAATGGCGATCAAAAAGTGCTGGAAGAAGCGATTTCTGTCTATAATCAGCACGTTTCATCTCGCGCACGCTCGCTTGTCGTTGCCCTTTCCGTCATCGTAGCGGATACCTTAGAAGAAGCAAAAGCATTAGCATCCAGCACAAAAATATTTAAAGTATACTTACAAAATGGGAAGTCCGCTACATTAGGGTCCAAAGAAAAAGCTGAAGAATTTGGTCAGCAGTCCAAAGAAAGCTATCGAATTGAAGAAAAAGAAGCAAACGTTATATACGGTACAAAAGAAACCATTCGTCAAAAGCTTCAAGCTTTGAAACAGGAATTTTCTATTGATGAATTTATCATACTTACCGCTATTCAGAATTTCGAACAAAAAAAGCAATCTTATACGCTCTTAAAAGAAGCATTCAATGAAGGAGATGTGCAGAAAATTAATCAAACTCTAGCTGCTTACTAATCCAGAAGCTGAGATAAAAGTATTTTAGCAGAAATAAAACACGAACTAATAATCAAAATTATCGATTATTAGTTCGTGTTTTTCATTGTTTTATCTACTTCCGAGGAGTTCAAACAAAGTATACGCATACCTCTCATTTTTTCAAAAAATCATTAAATTGAATCAAACGTTTTTTTATAGTACCATATGAAGATATGAGTCTAGTAGAAGAAGGGAATTTAAAAATATGCCTTACAAAATGATTGTTTTAGATTTGGATGATACACTATTATGCGATGATCACACTATTTCTCCGCGCACAAAAGAAGCATTAATGAAGGCGCAAGAATCGGGAGTGAAAGTTGTACTTGCTTCTGGACGACCAACTTACGGAATGGTTCACATTGCGAAAGAGCTCGAATTAGAAAAGTACGGAAGCTTTATTTTATCGTTTAATGGGGCAAAAATCATTAATTGCCTAACAAATGAAGAGCTATTTAGCAGTACATTGTCTCCGAGAACTGTTGCACGTCTCGACGATATTAGCCGCGAAGAAGGCGTTTTAATTCATACATACGTGGGAGATGAAATTATAACCGAAGTAGAAAATAAATTTACGGATATTGAAAGTGACATTACAGGTCTGCCGATCCGTGTTGTTTCATCTTTTACTGATGCCGTTACAGAACCTGTTGTAAAAGTACTCATGCTTGCAGAACCGGAAATGCTGGTTCACGTTGAAAAGAAACTTCAAAAGCAGCTTCAAGGAGAGCTAAGCGTAATGCGCTCTAAACCATACTTCCTTGAATTTACAGAAGAAGGCGTCACAAAAGGGACAAGTCTCCACTTATTAATTCAACAGCTTGGCATTACACGCGATGAAGTGATTGCCATTGGCGACAGTTATAATGATCTTGCCATGATTGAATTTGCAGGACTTGGCGTAGCAATGGGAAATGCTCCTGAAGATATTAAAGAAAAAGCCAACCATGTAACAGATACAAACATGAACGACGGTGTGGCAAAAGTTGTGGAAGAATTTATCTTAAAACCTGTTAGCGTTTCATAAGACAAAAAAGCAGCTCATACGAACCGAGCTGCTTTTTTGTTTTGATTTTATACTCCTAAAAGTTTCATAAGAAGCGTAGCTAAAATAACAGTGGAAGCGCCTCCAAGTCTTGTTGCTACTTGAGCAAATGGCATAAGTGACATACGGTTGGAAGCTGATAAAATCGCTACGTCTCCCGTACCTCCTAAACCACTGTGACAACCTGTTACAATTGCAGCATCCACTGGATGCATTTTCATCATTTTACCTACAAAATAACCCGTTGCTACCATAGCAATAACAACTGCTGCACATACGACCACATAACCTGGTGTAACAATTTTCACTACATCTTCAAGAGGAATATACAAAATCCCTAGCCCCACCATTAACGGCCATGTTAAGCTCGTAGAAATGAATTTGTACATATGGTAAGCACCTTGCTCCATCTTAGCAGGCATTACTTGTAAACATTTGACTAGCGTTGCCGCTACGATCATTAAAACTGGACCTGGAATTCCTAAAAACTTATGTGCTAAGCCCCCGAAAATAAAGAAACTACATGCAATTAAAAGACCTGCGCCCATTAACGAAAAATCTACTGGTTTCTTGATATTTGTATCTTCTGAGATGCCATCTCCGCCTTTTGTCTTCACAAGAACTCCATTACCTGTTAATTCTGGCTTTTTCTCTCCTAGACGCTTCATTAAGCCAGCACATACGATAGCAACGATGTTTCCGATAACAGCAGCTGGAATCATTTGCGACACAAAAGATTCTGCTGAACTACCTAAAATTTGAGAATAAGCAAGTGAAAGTGGTAAAATACCTTCACCAATCCCTCCTCCAATAATTGGTACAACAATATAGAAAAATGTATGTTTTGCTCCGTAACCAAATAACATCCCAACAGCTACGCCTGCAGCTACAGCGGCTAACGTACCTAATACAAGCGGTACGAACATACGTGTAAAGCCTTGAATTAAAACTTTACGGTTCATACCAAGAATACTTCCGGCTACTAAACAAGAAATATAAAGGTATAAAAAGTTTGATGTTTTCATCAAAGTTGTTACCGCTTCCATAGATGCGGGATTTAAAACATTATAAAAAACTAATACGGAAGGTACAAGCAGTGATAAAATAGCTGGTCCGCCAATATCTTTTAAAATCGGAATTTTTAATCCTAAATCACCAAGCAGCATTCCCATTACCATAATAATCGCAAATCCGCCAATCATATCTGGAGGAAGCTCGTTGTAAACGGCCGCGCCATATACAATTAATGCAAGTAAAACGTATAGCGGCAGAGGAATAACTCCTACTTTAATATTGTTGATTCGGTTCCAAAAACCCTTATTTTCAGGCTGTGAATCTTGAGTAAACGTTTCCAATTTACGTGCTGTATTCATCTCATAACCCCCTGTGGTTCTAATATAGAGAATCATACACAAATTCCAAAAAACTATATACGTTATGTAACTTAAGAATTCTTTTTGTAACTAAAAAAAGCACAGCTTCTTTTTTCAGAAGCTGTGCTTTTTCTATCTAAAAATTAAGCATTTACTGTTTCTAAAGCTTTAATTTCTTTGTATGTTGGTTCCCACATTGCTGCTTTTACTGCCGCTTTAACATCTGTTGGAACTTCTTTTGCAACGCCATCTTTAATTGCTGCGTTAGCAACCGCTAAAGCAACGTTATAGGATACTTCACGTAATTCTTCTACGCGTGGTAGTAATGAAGCACCCGGCTTGCTGCTGTCTACCATTTGAGCTACAGCGTGTGCACATGCTGCAAACATGCTGTCTGTAATAACTTCTGCTTTTACCACGATTGATCCAAGACCAAGACCAGGGAAAACAAAAGCATTATTAGATTGACCAATTTCATATTCCACACCATCGTAGTTAACTGGTTCAAACGGACTTCCAGTCGCTACAAGCGCTTTTCCTTCTGTCCAATTTAATAGGTTTTCAGGAGTAGCTTCCGCAAGCGGAGTTGGATTTGACATTGGTAAAATAGCTGGGCGTTCTACATGCTTCGCCATTTCTTTTACGATTTCTTCTGAGAACGCGCCTGCTACACCAGACGTACCAATTAAGATTGTTGGCTTCACTTGTCTGACAACTTCTAGAAGAGAAATTTTGTCTTCTTCACGGTTCCAGTCCTTCACTTCTTCTGCTTTTCGTGCATAAGGCGTTTGGAAACCTAATAAGTCGTCCATGTCATCTGTTAAAAGGCCACGGAAATCAACTGCCCAGAAGTTTTTGTATGCTTCTTCTTCTGTAATACCGTCTAATACCATTGCGTCACGAACTTGATCTGCAATACCGATACCTGCTGTACCCGGTCCAAAGATTAAAACGCGGTGGTCACGAAGTGGCATTTTAGACACTTGAACTGCTGAGAAAATAGCGGCAAGCGTTACAGCACCTGTTCCTTGGATATCATCATTAAACGTTAGAATTTCTTTTCCGTACTTGTTAATAATGTTACGAGCATTTACATTACCGAAATCTTCCCAGTGTAACAGTGCATTAGGGAATATTTCAAGAGATTTTGAAATGAATTGATCTACGAAATGATCATAGCGCTCACCGCGGATACGTTCATGACGGTTTCCGATATATAAAGGATCATTTAATAATTTTTCGTTGTTTGTTCCTACATCAAGAACAACTGGAAGTACTCTGCTTGGATCGATTCCTGCTGCAGCTGTGTATACGGCTAATTTACCGATAGCAATATTAATACCGCCAACGCCCCAGTCACCAATTCCTAAAATACTTTCTGAATCTGTAATAACCATTAAATCAATGTCTTTACTATTTGCATCGATATTTTTAAGAGCTTCTTCAATGCCTTCTACATTATCGATTGACAAGTATACGCCACCCGGACGGCGATATTCGTGGCTGTATTCTTGGATTGCTTGTCCAACTGTTGGTGTATAAACAACTGGAAGCATTTCTTTTAAGTGATCTTGCAATAAACGATAGAATAATACAGCATTACGGTTCTGTAAATCGTTTAAATACACATTCTTACCAAGATTATCTGCCTGAGCTAAAAATTGCTCATATGCACGTTTTGCCTGCTCATCTAAAGTTAAAGTCATTGGAGGAAGTAAACCTTCTAATCCTAACGTTTTACGCTCTTCTTTTGTAAAAGCTACTCCTTTGTTTAGCATTGGAGCTCCTAAAATTTCTTTCCCACGTAAAGTCGTTTCAATTGTTTCATTATCTGCAAAAAATACGTTGCGCATACGACTATCTTCCTTTCTGTAGACTTGTATGACAAGCATACAAGTTGGTTAGATTTAAGTAAATACCTTATATGAATATTACTCATATTATTCAAATGTCCGTTAACTTTTTATGAATAGCTTGCTAATTCATTTGACAATAGTATATTTTATGCCTATCTATTTCTGCTGTCAACTATTTTAGTAGAGCAATTTTTTAGTTATAAAGCGGTAGAAATTTCTGAATTTAATATCTTTTATCAATTTTCTTTTTATATAGGTACTAAGAACCCTCTTTATTCTATTCATCTCTTCTTAAAAGTCAAAATAATCCTTTAATATGGAAAAAATGTTTAATTATAAAAAATTTATTTTGAAATAATTTTAGTTTACCTATAAAGAATATTTTTTATTTTTTTGTCTATGCTGATTAATGAATTACTATGAATATTTCTTCCTTTCTATCTATACATATTAACTACATAGTTCTTTTTTATAATAATGGAGGTTATTGTATGTTAAAACCAGATACGGCTATTATTTTTGGATTTCTTATCGAAGAAGCGGCCAGTCGATTAGACGATCAAGAGATTAAAGAAATTGCGGCTAAAGAGCTAGAAAATGGAGAATTGGTGTTTGAAGAAGCGAGTTATTTTTATAAACGCTTTTTTATCCCTGCTTCCTTTGAATTAAGACAAGCTCTTCGCCGAGAGGTCTTATCGCTTCATTTAACATTAAATCAAATCAAAAATGCTCATGGCAACGGATCTATGTCTAAAATTGCTCATATGCATCAAATTATTGCAGAAACTGAAAAATCAACAAACGAACTTAACAGACTTTTAAATCTTGCGTTCTATGAGGGTGAGGACGATCAGACCTACGCCTCCTTCATGAATATTTTTTCAAATAAATCATAAAAAAACCGTCCTTAAGGACGGTTTTTCTTATTGAACACCTTTCATTAAACGCTGAATTTTTGGCGAAATCATTAGCACAATTACACCTAAAATGACCGACACTCCGCCCAATGCAGCAAAATAAACAACTTGCGAAATGTTTTCATAGTATTGAACAAGCTGAGCATTGATTGCCTGCGCCGCTGCGCTTGTTAGGAACCATAAACTCATCGTCTGAGCAGAAAACGCTGCAGGTGCTAGTTTTGTTGTAGTTGATAGCCCTACTGGTGATAAACAAAGCTCTCCAACTACAACTAAGAAGAAGCTTAGCACTAGCCATAGCGGGCTCGCTAACGTTTCATTTCCATGAATGCTAGCCGGGATAACCATGACAAGGAAAGAAAGCCCTGCAAATAAAAGTCCTAACGAAAACTTCTTTGGTGTAGAAGGCTGTCTGTTTCCTAATTTTACCCAAACCGCTGCAAAAACTGGCGCAAATATAATAATGAATAGCGGATTTAACGATTGGAACCAGCCAACTGGAATTTTAAAACCACCATACGTTAGCTGCGTATGATCTTTTGCATATGTTGCTAAAATTGTTGATCCCTGCTCTTGAATCGCCCAGAACATTACTCCAGAGATAAAAAGAGGAATGTACGCTAATACGCGTGAACGCTCATCAGCTGTTGTCTTGGGGCTCTTATACATAACAACAAAGTAAATAATAGGAATAACAATCGCTAAAATACTTACAAATAAAATAACGCCTTCAACAGTTAAAATGCCCGCTAAAGAAGTCAGTACAATAAAGATTGCCAGTACAACTACAGCAAGTGCAATGGTACCAAAAACTTTTTTACGTTCTTCTGGTTTTAAAGGGTTTGGAACTTGTCTGCCTGCACGACCTAGGTTTTTGCCTCGTGTAGCCATAAATACGATTAGACCTAAAAGCATTCCTACTGCCGCGATTCCAAAACCTAAGTGGTAGTTATACTTTTCACCTACTGTTGAAACAACTAGCGGCGCGATAAATGCTCCAGCATTTACACCCATATAGAAGATACTAAATCCAGCATCTCGACGGTTATCAGTAGGGCTATACATATCGCCCACAACGCTTGAAACGTTTGGTTTTAATAAACCTGTTCCGATAATAATTAAGAACATTGAAATAAACAGCGCGGTTACACCTGCTGGCAACGCAAGCACTAGATGGCCGAGCATAATAAATATACCACCGTAAAACACCGTATTAGACGTACCTAAAATGCGGTCTGCAATCCAACCGCCAATAATTCCAGACATATAAACAAGGGAACCATAAATAGAAAAGATCGCTAAAGCGGTTCCTTGTTCCATTCCTAATCCACCGTTTGCAATTGTATCGTACATGTACAATACAAGTAGCGCACGCATTCCATAGTATGAAAAACGCTCCCAGAATTCTGTAAAGAACAAGGTAAATAACCCTTTAGGATGTCCGAAGAATCCTTTTTGAGGAACTGTTTCATACACTTTTTCTCTCTCTACCGACATATTCCTTAACCTCTCTTTCAACCGTAAACCACCATAGACAAAACTGTCAAAAAATTATGATGATATAAAAAAATAGAAACAAGAAAATTTTATTCTTATAAAATGATTCTGTCAATATCAGAATTTTACAATGAGTGCATAAAATACGGTTTTCCATCATAAAATTGTACCTATAAAAAGCTTTAAATCAAGATTTCTTTTCTTGAAATACCTTTTTGAAAATTTTTTTATACAAAACCCTTGATTACAAAGCATCTGATTATCTACTTTTCATACAACCAGATAATATTTTTCTTTTTGGGAATTTTTTCTCTATATTAAAAAAGAAACTTTATTATTTTTTCATTATGCTTCCCTCAATCGAAAATATACTTTTTCAGAATAATAAAAACCTCTTTAAAAATATCTGTTTTGTTATAGTAGATACTCATTTTCCCCCTATGTATTACCTTTAATATAAGTCATCCTCATTTTTTTATGTAAAAAAAGAGATAAAAGGTTTATTTTTTATCTCTTTTTTCACTGTACCTACAATTTTACGTATTCACCGTTTACCATTTGTCCTTTGTGAAGAGGAAACACACCTTCTTCTTTATTGTATACAATCGTTCCTCTATTAATGGTAGTTAAAATAACGCTATTAAATACCGTTCCTTCATATATACTGTGCTTATGTTTGAAAACCATTCCTTCTTTTGTCACTTTTTCAGTTTGATCCAGATCAACGATAACCAAATCCGCATCTGATCCCAGCAAGATGCTTCCTTTTTTAGGGTATAAACCGAATCGTTTAGCTGGATTCGTTGATACAAGCTTTGAAATGTGAGGAAGAGAAATCCCTCTAGTGATGGCTCCCTCACTAATCATTGCTTGCAAAGAGTACTGACCGCCTGATATTCCACCCCAAACTTTAAATAAATCATTCTGATGAGCTGTTTTTAACTCAATCGGACAAGGAGAATGATCCGAAGAAATCATATCTACTTCCTCTGATTGAATACAAGCCCATAATTTTTCTTTTTGACTCCTACTGCGAAGAGGAGGTGCACACTTAGCCGTTACGCCAATTTCTTCAAAGTCTTCCTCTGTAAAAAGTAAATAATGCGGACAAGTTTCAAGCGTAACGTTCATTCCATTCTTCTTTGCTTCCGTAATAAGCTGCACTGCTTCAGAGCTGCTAATGTGTACAAAGTGAAGCGGACATCCCGTTTCTTCACCGTACTCAAGCGCTTGCTTTACTGCGTTTACTTCTGCTACAATCGGTCGCGTTTCTAAATAATCTTTAATAGCAGTTTGCTTTTGCTTCTGTTTAGCCTGTTCAAGCTTTTGTATTAAGTCATTTCTTTCAGCATGCAGGGCAAGCACTTTATTTAGTTTTGCAATCTCTTTCATTCCTTCATATAATGTGAGGTCATCTGAGAAATCAAATTCAGAACCGGCTTCTGACATAAATGCTTTAAAACCTATTACACCCGAATGAGCCATTTTGGCTAATTCTCCTTTATTACCAGGAACCAACCCTCCCCATAGACCATAATCTACTACTGACTTTTGATCAGCCAGCTTTTTCTTTTCCCACAGAGCTGCTTCTGTTACGGTAGGAGGAACGCCGTTTAAAGGCATATCAAAATATGTAGTGCAGCCTCCTGCGGCCATAGATGCTGAACCGTAGTCAAACCCTTCCCAATGGTCTCGGCTCGGTTCATCAAAATGCACGTGAATATCAATCATTCCAGGCAGAACATATTTGCCTTTAGCATCTACGTATTTTTTTGCTGGTATGCTAACATCTTGCGCTATTTCTGCAATCTTTCCTTTTTTAATCCCTATATCCGCTTTTACTATTTCGTCTTCTAATACGACCGAACCATCCCGAATAATTAAATCGTACATGTTATCAAACTCCCCTTTATTTAACTACTCCATTTTCTTATTAAACGAAGCAGTCTGCTATTGTTCTATCATGCATTGTTTCCTTCAAAAAGTCTTTCTCCTTGTAAAGAAACCTGACACATAGACTGGTTATTACGCTAGTAAATATAACTGAATCATCTGATTTTTACACTCGCTATTTTGTCTAAACTTTTCTTTTTTATTTGGTCACTTTCACTAACTAAAAAGAGATTGAGACATAAATAAATGAATGGACGAACAAATTGGATAAAGGGACAAGTATAGATCGCTTGTGACACTGCTGTTGATTTCCGTGCAAGCCTTTCGTTTCTGCGGGCTCTCACCTCCTATTTCGCTTTTCCCGCAGGAGTCTTCGCCTTGCCTACCAATCAACAGCTAGAAGCAACTATATACATGAAATCTACGTTCACCCTAAACATAAAAAAACCGAACAAGTTTGATTCCTCATCAAGAATCAAACTCGTTCGGATCTTCCTTCAACTAATTTTGTCACAGCCTCTTTTAACTCTTTTTCACTTTTTGTGACATTGGCAACCTTACTGTAAATGTACTTCCTTTTTCTTGTTCACTTTCTACGTCAATTTTCCCTTTATGTGTTTCTACGATCCATTTAGCGATTGCTAAGCCTAGCCCATGACCTCCCATTTGACGAGATCGCGATTTGTCAGCACGATAAAAGCGGTCAAAGATTCGATCCTTTTCATCTGGATGAATCCCAACGCCCGTATCACGTACTTTTAATATACATTCACTTCCATGCTGAACTACTTGAATGTTGACATTTCCATGAGGAGTCGTATATTTAATCGCATTATCTAACAAAATGTAAATCAGCTGAGTTAGACGCTCTTGATCTCCAGTTACCACTAATTTTTCCGGTGTATCCAGCTGCAAATCAATATGTTTAGAAACCGCTAGAGTTTCAACGGATTCCATTACCTTTTGCACCGCATCTGTAATATCAAAGGGCATCATTGCTTTTTCTACTTTATTAGAGTCTGAACGTGCAAGCGTAAGCAAATCACTGACGAGACTCGTCATGCGCTTCACTTCAGCTTTCATATTATTGATTAATTTTTTAGAAAAAGGATCTTCTGTTACTTCCTCCTGCATTTCTAAAGCATTGATAGAAGAAAGCATAACGCTAAGCGGCGTTCTTAACTCATGGGATGCATCCGCCACAAACTCTTTTTGCTTTTGAAAAGCTGTTTCAATTGGGACCATGGCCCGTTTTGACATTAAGCGGCTGATATAAATGGCTACTCCTACAAACAGTACGGTAAGGCTCAGCATAATAATAAGGAGCCACTTTAACAGCTGATAAAGAAATGAAACGTCTTTTCCAATATAAAGCATCCCTAAAAATTGACCTTTATAAAAAATAGGTTCACCCGCCATCATCAAATCAATATCTATTTTGCCTTCCCCGTTTTGCCCTTTTACTCCTTCAATATGTTCGAAACTAGGGCGCGGGGCTTTTATTCGTTCTTTCCTCACTTCATTTTCAATAGGGATCCAGCCATCAATTAAATTTAATAAGTTAGAGCGAAGCCGCTCGCTCGCTTCGTTTCCCATAATAAGGTCCCCTTCAGGACTGATTACGTAATAAAAAAATTGATCTTCACCGGCTACGACAATGTTTTTGTACTCTTCTTTTGACTGTTGATTCGAGCTGTTTATCGCTTGTTTAATTAAGATGCTTTGGACAATTCGGGACTCTTGCTTTAGCATGCTATTTAAGTTTTGTTGCTGACTGTTGGATACAACCACATATACCAATGCATAAACAATAAACACGAATAATAGCAAAAACAGCATTAGTAATGCGCTATATCGGAATGTTAAACGATTTTGCGTCTGGCTGAATAAATCTTGCTTTACTTTTTGTTTTACTTTCTGTTTAGCTCTTGTAAGGAGTTTAGCTTTCAATTTTGTAGCCTACTCCGCGAATGCTTTGAATAAGATCCTGTTTGTTAAATTTCTCTAGTTTTTTTCGCAAAAGTTTAACCGTCGCATCAATCGTTTTAATTGAAACATCTGATTCATATCCCCATACCCGGTCTAAAATAATATCTCGAGAAAGAACTTGTCCTTTGTTTTTCACTAAAAAATCTAGAAGTTGAAATTCACGAGGACTTAATTGAATAAACTCCTCGTCAAACTGTACGGTTTGACTTGCTCTTTTTAATATCATGCTGGCAATCTCTACTTCTTCTTCTAAAATCGGTGCATAATTACGACGAGACAAAGCACGAAGCCTTGCAAGCAGCTCGTCAATTTCAAATGGCTTAATAACGTAATCATCCGCTCCCGCATCTAAACCTTGTATACGATCTTGAACCGCATCTTTTGCTGTTAACATAAGAATAGCTCCGGCGTATCCTTCTTTTCTTAGACGTTTACATACATCGATTCCGTCTCCATTGGGCATCATCCAGTCAAGAATTAACACATCATAATGCGCTTCAGATGCATAATCATATGCATCATTCCCTTCCGTCACCCATTCGACGTTATAGCCTCCTTTTTTCTTTAGCATATAACTAACTAATTCACCTAGCTGCAAATCATCTTCTGCTAGCAGTACATTCATTCCGCGTAACTCCTTCCTTCGATACATGTCGCTGCATCCTTTTGTTTACTTTATTATACAAAAAGAATCAGCAGAAACAAGCTGCCTCTACTGATCTCTTTTCATTTTAAATTCCCTTAGCTATACTCAGCACGGGCGCAAACCGCTGTCCAGCAGTTTGCGTCTTTTGTACTCTTTATGAATGCCTAACGATTTGATTTGAATATGAAGGATTTGATCCATTAACAGTTTCTGTGACCTTTACAACACGCCGGCATATCTCAGCTCGTACACCTCTGTGCTTCAATTGCTCGACGATTTTTTCTAACTTACTATAAGACGCTGTTTGTTTCATATCCATCCCCTCATTTCGTTAAGGTATTATTTATGAATCAAGTTTGTTTGTAATATCATACTTTTTCTTTAGCTTTTGTAACCATGTTGGATACTCTGTTTGGTATTTTTGATCAAGCAGCGTTTGCTTGATTTTTGCTTTGCTATTTTCATATGTTGCTTTTTGCGCTTCTTTTTTGCCTGTTACTTTAATAATGTGATAACCGTATTCTGTTTTAACAGGATCACTTACTTCATTTACCTTCATTGAAAATGCTTTGTTGGCAAAAGCTTCGACCATATCACCTTTTTTGAAGTATCCAAGGTTTCCGCCATCTGATTTAGAAGCTGTATCTGTTGAATATTCTTTTGCTAGCTTCGCAAAATCTTCTCCTTTATCAAGCTTTGCCTTTACTTCTTTCGCTGTCTTTTCGTCTGCTACTAAGATGTGGCTAGCTTTCACCTGTGCTTCTGTAGCTAGTGAATCTTTATTTTGATCAAAGTACGATTTCATTTCACTATCTTTAATATTAATAGTCGACTCGACCATTTTTTTTGCCTCAATATTCGTCTTTAAATCTTTTTTCAGCTCTGACAATTTTACACCGCTAGATGCTAATGCTTGATTTAATGCATCTTCTCCCCCGTACTGACTTTTAAGCTTTTCTAATTCAGCATTAATTTCTTTATCGGTTACTTTAATATTTTGTTTAGCTGCTTCTTTTGAAATGACTTTTTGTTCAATCAGTGAGTCAAGGACACTTGATCCTCCTTGAGCAAGAAGAGCATCGTACAGCTGATCTTTTGTGATTTTTTCATCACCAACGGTAGCAACCACCTTTGATTTATTCATTGCTACGGCACCGATAGCTACTGCAGCAATAACCACAACGGCTGCAATAATCATAATTATTTTGTTTTTAGACATCGTTAAACTCCTTTTCCATTTCTCATTACTTACCTAAACTTAAACTTTTGCGCGTTGGTAACGGTTTAAGCTCAATTAAAGGTCTTGCAATAGTAGATACGTATTTACTCGACAACAACCACGCCACTCCACAAGCTCCAATTAGAAGAATACTGTATCCTTGTACACTTTCTATCCAGTCTCCAAAAGAAGATAGGCGTATATATTTAATCAGAAACCCATGTAGCACATATACATAAAAGGTTTGAGCACCTCGAGATGTAAAGGACATTGTTTGTGTAGGGATCAAAGCTAGAAAGGAAATCGTCATTGCTAAGCTGATGCTATAAAATAGCATACGAATGGTCATTCCCTCTAATTGATTTACACCTAAAGAGGCATAAGATTTTGAACCAAATAACCACTCTTTCTCAAAGTCCGGTGCTATATACTGGATCCATAGAGCAATAATCAGCAAAGTGCCTCCAGCTACTTTTTTGCAAGAAACCGACGTCAACTTTTTAAAATGTTCTTTTTTCATATAAAATCCTGCTAAGAAGAAGGGAAAGAACACAAAGGTTCTAGAAAGGCTTAACGTTGTTTCCAGCGGTTCATATAAGCCAATCATAATCCCTAAAACTGCCGCAACGGCTAAAGGATATTTGATTTTTGTAAAAATGAACAACATGGCGTTCCAACAAAATAAACTCAATAAAAACCATAGCGACCAAGCTGGCTGAAACACTGAAACTTTGAATGTGGATTCATCATACAGTTTATAGTCGTATACCGCATAGATAAGTTGAAAAATAATATAAGGAAGTAATACTTTCTTCGCCATCTTCCACATATATCCTTTTTTTCGATATCCCTTTGCAAAATAGCCGCTTATTAAAATGAACGCTGGCATATGAAAGGTGTAAATAAATATGTAGAGCGTCCGTAGCCACTGTTCATCATTAATGAAGGGAGTTAACAAATGGCCAAATACTACTAATACAATTAAGATAAATTTTACGTTATCAAAATACGCATCCCGCTTAGCCATTTGATCTCCTCCTTTCTTTCGCCTTCTACGAATTTGTACGACGTGCTGCTGCGAATATCTTTTCTTTACATTCCTTACTATACATAGTGAAAATGAAAAAACAGTGAAAACCTTGCTTAGTTCTATTTTTAAATAAGGCGCGGCTAAATAAGTTTGACAAACGGCGCCTCTTTCTCTACTATATAGATACGCACCCTATCCAATTCAATTTCGCTTGTTGCGGGACACTTAACCAGTACGGATGGATAGGGTGTTTTTGTATGCAAAAAAAGCAGAAGACCTAGGTCTTCTGCTTTTTATTTTGCTATAGGCTGACTTTCGTTTTTTCTGTTTCCTTTTTTATTTTTCAAATAATAAAACAAGTAACAAAAAAGGACAAAGGGGATACCGCAGTATAATGCGATACGCTGACTCTCATCAAAAGCCAGTCCTACACAAGCAGCAAAGCATAAAACAAACGCTAAAATAGGTACAATAGGATATAAAGGAGCTTTGTAAACAAGCTTCGATACATCATTCCCTTCTTTAATATAGCGTCTTCTGAACATAAAGTGAGAAGCCGCAATAGCCATCCATACAGCTACAACCGCAAATCCAGAAATAGAAACTAATACTAAGTAAACAGTTGTTGGTGCAACTACGCTTGACAGCAAGGACAGACATGCCACTCCCATGCTGATAAGCAACGAATTAAATGGAACTCCTTTAGACGTTACTTTTCCTAACCAAGTGCTGACCATTTTTTGATCAGATAATGACCATAGCATTCTCGAACATGCATATAATCCTGCATTAGCGTTTGATAATAAAGCTGTTAAAATAACCAAGTTCATGATATCTGCTGCGTAAGGAATACCTATTTGATCGAATACCGTTACAAAAGGACTTTCTAACACTCCTGCTTGTTTCCATGAAATCAATCCAGATAGTACAAACATGGCGCCAATAAAAAAGAAGAACGTACGCCAAATGATATTTTTAATTGCGCGAGGTATGTTCTTTTCCGGATCCTCTGTTTCCCCAGCCGTAATACCAATTAATTCTGTTCCCGAAAAAGCAAAGCTAACAGAAACCATCGTAATTAATACAGGCATAAGTCCATTTGGAAATAAACCGCCCTCTCCTGTAAAGTGAGAAAGCATCGGCGCTTTTTCATGACCGCTAAGGGGAATGAATCCAAACATCGCTGCTGCGCCTAAAATAATAAATACAATAATGGTTAATACTTTAATACTTGAAAACCAAAATTCTGTTTCACCGAAAAAACGTACAGATGTTGCATTTAAACCAAATAATAAAAGGGCAAACAGCGCGCTCCATATCCAAACCGAAACGTCAGGAAACCATCTTTGCATAAGCAATCCAGACGCTGTAAACTCCGAACCGACAGACACCACCCAAGTCAGCCAGTAAAGCCAGCCAACCGCAAAACCAGTTCCCGGCCCGATAAACTTCGTAGCGTATACTTGAAATGATCCTGACACAGGCATTGCTACGCTTAGTTCTCCTAGACATATCATGACTAAATACATAATTAATCCACCGATTAAATAAGCAAGGAGTGTTCCCCCAGGACCTGCTGCATTAATTGTGTAGCCTGAATTAAGAAACAGCCCCGTACCGATAACACCGCCAAGAGAAATCATAAATAAATGACGGCTTTTCATTTTTCTTTGTAACTGATTCATAGATGTTGTATTCTCTCCCATTATGTACCTCCTTTTTATAGTAAACCCATCTAAAAACTTGGTTTATTTACATATTCTCTATAGTCTCTTCTCTGAAAAAGTAGGCTCTATTTCTTCGATATGTACAAATTTTGTATATTGTATACAATATACACTTCTTAAATCTTTTTTCGATTATATCATTTTTCAGATTTTTTACAACAATCAATAGTAAAAAATATTTCAATAATTCTATTTTTTATATTCTAACTAAGATTAGACGAAGTGATATGATATGATTATTTTTACACATGTACGTTCTTTCACGCTATTTTTATACTCTCTCATCACCATGACATGATGAGAAAGAACGGCTGATGCGATATTTATTTTAGGGGGAAACAATGAACAAGGGGCCTATGATTTATCATTCATTAAAAGATCATGTATATAACTACATAGCAAGTCAAATTCAAGACGGTACACTGCTGCCTAACGACAAAATAAATGAAGCCAGCATTTGTTCTCAGCTGAATGTCAGCCGAACGCCTGTGAGAGAAGCGCTTATTAAACTGGCATCAGACAACCTATTAGAATACAGACCGCGCAGAGGATTTACCGTAAAGGAAATTGATACACCAAAAAAACTAGAAGTATTTGAAATCGTCGGTGCTTTAGATGGTCTTGCAGCTTCCCTGTCGATTGATCACTTAACGGAAGACGATTTTACGAAGATGGATGAGCTTATTAAAAAAATTGATGTTTCGATTGAATTAGAAAATTATCAGGATTATCAAAAATACCAAACGTATTTTCATCGAGTATATTTGAACCGATGCGGTAATGTGACCTTAAAAGAACAGCTTATATCTTTACAAGACGGATTCATCAGACAAACGTACTTTAGCGATGACAATAAAGAGCTATACGCCATTTTACATGTGATGAATGAACATCACCGCCATATTCTAAAACTTCTGAAGCAGAAAAAAAAGGCGGATGTTCAGCTTTACCTTCAAAATGTCCACTGGAAAATCGAATATCCAGAAATGATTTGATCAAAAAGAGGTTAAGGCATAACTAAATCAATCCAGTCAACAGCTAGAAGCAACAAAATACATGAAACCTACGTTTATCATACCAATAAAAAAATCCGAACGAAGTTGATTCTCCATCAAGAATCTTAATTCATCGTTCGGATCTTCTTTTAACTAACATACTGTTGTCGCAGCCTCTTTTATTTTGCTATAGCAGAACGCTGTTTTTCCTCTTTTACGTACCAAATGAATTTCCCAGTATATCCGTAAATAATCGCCAAAATAATAGAGACAAAGCTGAGCCACATAAACGGCAGATAAGCGAATGTAGAAATCCCAAGCGTTGTAGCTAAAAATACACCGTTGTCCGTCCACGGAACCATCCCTGAAGTTAAGGTTCCCCCTACTTCTGAGTTACGGGCAAGCACTAGACGCTGTATTCTTAACTTGTCATAACTTTTCTCCATAATTTTCGGTGTTAAAATTAATGAAACATACAT
The DNA here is from genome assembly GCF_042787735.1 of Priestia sp. YIM B13490. NCBI lineage: Bacteria > Bacillati > Bacillota > Bacilli > Caryophanales > Bacillaceae > Priestia > Priestia sp. YIM B13490. The sequence goes on along the minus strand of NZ_JBHZOT010000003.1, from coordinate 225,546 downwards.
TGCACAACCAAATATATTCCCTAATAATCCAACGAAAATAGTAGAAGCCGTAACGTTTCCTGAATTGACAAGAATTTTTTCGAATTTAGATAGCAGGACTTCTAAGACACCGAGCTCATCTAATAACCCGCCAAAGCCTAGTCCAAAAATAATGACAATAATGGAACCGACCATGCTTAAAATTCCGCCACGATTTAACAGCTCACTTAAAAATGTGTTGTCGGTATTAATTTTAAATCCTTCATAAGCCGTATTAAATGCGCTCGCCACATCCATATGTTGAAAGACAACTGCCCATATAATTCCTAATAACGAGCCAATGGCAATTGATGGAAGAGAAGGTTTCTTTAATGCTAAAAGGACAATAACAGCCAAAGCCGGAATCAGCATCCACCCGCTGATATGGAATGTATCCAACAGCGAAGATTTTAATCCGTCTACCCGTCCGGCATCAAAATCTTTTCCTCCATACATAAATCCTGTTACCGTAAATAATACTGCCGTAATGACGTAAGCAGGAATATCCAACACTAACATTGCTTTTACATGATCAATAACGTTCACTCGAGCCATTGACGCAGATAAAATGGTACTGTCAGAAAGAGGAGAAAGCTTGTCTCCAAAATAAGCTCCTGAAATCACAGCTCCAGCTACTAAAGGAAGCGGCATGCCTAAGCCTTGTCCGATTCCCATCATCGCGATTCCGGCTGTACCAACCGTTCCCCAAGATGTTCCTGTTGAAATCGAGGTAATAGAGCAAATGATAAGTGTAGCAAGTAAAAAGAATGTTGGATTAATAAACTCTAGTCCAAAATAAATAAGAGAAGGAACAACTCCTCCGGCAATCCATGTTCCAATTAACGTACCGACGGCTAATAAAATTAAAATAGCTTCTAAGCCGTTTGATATTCCTCTTGTAATGGCTCCTTGCAGCTGATTATACGTATACCCAAGTCGTACTCCTAGCGCCATAACAATAAACCATGAAATAAATAAAGCGAGCTGAATAGGTAAATCCAAAACAGTTGCAAATGAAATAACAACTGCTAAAAATAAAGCAAGCACAATCATTATCTCCCACATAGATGGTAAACGGGTTGTGTTCAAACTAGCTCCTCCTAAACTGGTATGTAGATTCTGGAATGTGGTATCGTTTAAGAGCAAAACGTCCTTATTTTTTAATTGTTCCTCTTACTGCTCCAACATATGTATTTCTATGAGTACTTAAACAATAAACTGCATCTTTTTAAGAACATAAAATAAGGATACTCGCGTAAACAATAAGCCATTTTCTTTTATCCAGTGGTCATAATACCATAAGAATGTGCTTTCTTACAAGACTCATTATAAAGCGCTTTCTGTTTGTTTATACATTTTAATATATAAATATATTTTCATTTATTTTATTCAACGAAAAGAGGAAAGTAATATGAAAGAATATGCAACGTTTGCAGGAGGATGCTTTTGGTGCATGGTCGCTCCTTTTGATCAGCTTACAGGAATCAGCAGTATCCGCTCGGGCTACGCTAGAGATAAACAAATCACTTCTAAAGCTTCTGCTCTTGTAGAAAAGGAAAACGAATACGTAGAGGCCGTGCAAATTGTATGGGATCCTTCTCAAATTACGTTTGAAGATCTGCTTAACCTGTATTGGCAGCAAATTGACCCTACGGATTCCGCCGGACAGTTTTCAGACCGCGGACCATCGTATCGAGCCATCATCTTTTATCATAACGAAAAGCAAAAAGAAGCGGCTCTCGATTCTAAAAGAAAGCTTGCCCAAAGCGGACGTTTTAACAATCCTATCGTCACACCTATTTTACCTTTTTCTTCTTTTTACGAAGCCGAAGAGCAGCATCAGGATTATTATCGAAAAAATGCATTTCACTATAAATTATACAAAGAAGGCTCGGGGCGCACTGATTTTCTGACGCAGCATTGGCCCAAGGACCGCTCTTACCTCAAAAAGATCCTAACGCCTATGCAATATTTTGTTACGCAGGAAAACGGTACCGAACCTCCTTTTACAAATTTATATTGGAATAACAAAAAACAAGGAATTTACGTTGACCTTCTAACTGGAGAAGCACTGTTCAAAACGTCAGATCAGCTTCCTTCTCATACAGGCTGGCCCATTTTTAAGCGCCCTATCTTATACGGAAACATAAAAAGAGTGCCGGCGCAGCATTCAACAGCGCTAAAAAGCAAAGAAGGAGATAACTATCTGGGTTTACTTTTAACAGAAGAAAACAGCGAATACTATCAAGTGAATTCCGCGGCTCTGCGCTTTATTCCAAAAGAGAAGCTTAAAGAAGAAGGCTATGAAGATTTTTTAATTTTGTTTTGATACCTATACTTTTTTAAAAGGGTAAAAATAAGCGGTTACTTTCTTTGCGTAGTGTACAGTTAAATCATGATGGTCCGCCGGACGCAAAAAAGGCTGAGTGATAGAATCATCTCTTATTTCACACTCTCCTTTTTGCAGTTCCCAAGGGTCATGATAAAGATCTCCTCTGTAGACATTTCCTTGATGAGTGGTAAATAAGCAGTAGCGCTCTGTAAGCCAATGAGCTAATTCTCCTTCTCTACTGCGATAGGACGGAGAAATACCTCTATATGTAAGCTTTACTCGCTCTTTTTGTGAGTCTCTGTGCGTTCGAACTGACTGAAAAGAAATATGGTTCTGAGTTTTGTTGAATGTCATAGCAGCGTGGTAATAAGGCAAATGAAAAAACTGACGAGCAATCCATACCCCTAGTGGATTGCTTGCGTCTAAACTAAAAAAATAAACGCCTTTTTCCCCTTTATATGTAACATATGTACGCACATTCAGCTCATATAGCCGTGAAAAGATAGGAACTGCGGGCGTTCCTTTAAATCGAATGTCTGTCATCGTAAAAGGCACAAGTGCAATCCATCCTTGACCATCATAGGTGTCAGGCTCTAACTGACTAGGCAATAAAGAAGCCAAAAATGCCGGATCTACAGGCCAATGAATAAACAGTAAATCTTTCCACGTTTGTTTCATTATCCAATTATTTTTCACTTCTTGGTCCCTCCTTTTTCTAGATGTTCTTTCCCATTAATTCAGCGGCTGCCGATTTCCCTGACAAATATGCGCTCTCTAACCGTGAGTGATTTGTTTCGTCTTCCCTTCTTAAAAAAGCATCTCCTGCCACCAGTAGCGACGGCATAATTTTAGCAAAGGGCTGATGAAGAACTTGTTCAGCCTCTGCATAGCGCCATTTCTTTAACTGAATGCTTTTAATATGATTTGCACCTATCCATTCTTTTATTTCATTTTTTATCGCCCGCAGTAGCTCATGTTCATGTTCATCAAAATGTTTTTCTGACCAGTCTTTATTCATATATATGCTAAGAACGGGCGTCTTTGATATTCCTTTTTGCTCATGATTAACGATTCTTTGGATTGTGCCAGAAGGATTCGTGATTTGACCATGATCACCATACAGCATCTCTGTGTAAAGCTCTACGATAGCAACCAAGCAAGGACTAAATTTCAGTGTGTTAAGGATAGATCGCCCCGCCTGTAACCTACTGTTATTAAGCACCTCAATAACCTGAGGAGACGGAGGTGTAAAAATGATATCAGTCGCTTCAAAAATCTCATTTTCTTCTGTATACAGCTGATACCTTCCGTTTCGAAAATCAATAGCTTGAACTTTTCGATTCACGTATACGCGTAAATCTTCAGCTAAATATTTAGCTAGCGCATTCATCCCATTCATACTTTGATACCGAGGATGATGGTCACCAAACCACTTCTTAACCTTTCTATCAGCTATCCATTTATTTACGTCTTGTTGAAATTCATCGGATCTCACTGTAAAAAATTGAGCTCCGTGATCTGCTTTTCCCTCTCCTACTCTTCGGGTAGCCATTCGTCCCCCTACACTTTTACCCTTATCAAGAAGAAAGACCTCTATTCCTTCTTTTTGTAATTCAGCCGCTGCTGTAAGGCCCGCCATTCCAGCACCTACTATTCCTACTCGTCTCATTTTTTCCTCCTTATTTAACGCATTTACTTACAGTATAAAAAAAGCGGAATGATTGAGCTAATTTAAACTGTCTTTTTCATTTAACTGCATTTCTGCTTGTCTCAAAAAAGTAGTCTACGATTCCTTTCAGCTGAGTATACTTGTTGTATGCAAATATATCTTTACCTACTAGCACGTCTATAGATAGGAGGACTGTCATATGATGCTCTATGATATTAAGCACAAAGTATATTACGAAGTATTTAATACAGCTCGCCCTAAAATGAAGGACTCTCACCAAGGTCGAAGCTGGGGATATGTTTATAAAAATCTCAATGGACAACCTACAAAGTTTTGGATTGACTTTACGCATGGACGTTTTATGTACTTTCAAGTTGAAGACAAGTGGTATCGCGTGCAATATTTGCAGTCCAATGATAAGAAAAAAACAGCGGATGTCTTTAAAGGAGCTCTCATTGACTTGATTTTAGATGGAATGGATCTCAAGTTAGTACGAGGAAACTTTGAAAAGAGAAGACTCTTAGCTTTATAACACATAGAAAAACAGCCGTAAAAGCAGTCCTGCTTTTACGGCTGTTTAATTGTACGAGGAGTAATCAATATTTCAACCCTCCTATTTTTCGCTTGTCCCTCTGCTGTATTATTAGATGTCACCGGCTTGAACTCTCCAAATCCTTTTGCACTGAACATGCTTGGATTAAGCTTATCGTTTTTTAAGATAACTTTCATAAAGTTAACTGCTCTCATCACGCTTAACTCCCAGTTGGATTCAAAACCAGCGTTGCGAATAGGTACGTTATCGGTGTGACCGCTAATAATAATATTACGAGGAGGATCAATCACCAAAAGCTCTGAAATATCATTGGCGATTTTTGTATCTTCACTCCGAACATGTGCTCTTCCCGAATCAAACAATACATTGTCTCGAATGGAAATTAAGAGACCTTCCTGGGTTAACGAAGTCTGTAATTGATTTGTTAGGTTTTTCTTTTGAATATACGCATTAATTTTAGATTGAATTTGCTGAAGCTCTTCTTGATCAGCTTCTCGAATGGTTTGCTCTTTTTGTTCGCTCGTTAACGATTGTGAAGAAGCAGGAGACTGATTGGGGGCTGTCTCCACTTCATTTGTTTTTTCCGTACTTTTAGCTGCAGGGGTATTTGAAGGCTGAACCGCTTCTTCAGATTCCTGCAGAGATTGAAATTCCATCACGCCCGTTCCTCCAACGAACGCTTCATTAAATGCGCGAGAAAGGTTCTTAAATTTCTGCGCATCCACTGAGCTCATTGCAAACAATACAATGAATAAAGCAAGTAAAAGTGTAAGCAAATCTGAGTAAGGAAGCAGCCAGCTTTCGTCAACATGGTCCTCTTCATGCTTTCGTTTTCTGCGTCTACTCATTTATGCCCACTTCACTTTCTTGAAGAAGCTTTTTACGTTCCGCTGTTGGCAAATAAGAAGCCAGCTTTTGCTCAATTACTTTTGGCGTTTCTCCTTCTAAAAGTGAAAGCACTCCTTCGATCATCATATACTTTACCTTTACTTCATGTTTCGATTTACGCTTTAGTTTATTTGCAAACGGATGCCATAGTACATACCCAGTAAAAATACCAAGAAGCGTAGCAACAAACGCCGCGCTGATCGCATGTCCTAGCGTATCTGTATCTTCCATGTTCCCAAGCGCAGCAATTAACCCTATAACAGCTCCAAGTACACCCAGAGTTGGAGCATATGTACCTGCTAAAGCGAAAATACTTGCACCCGTTTGATGTCTTTCTTCCATAGCATCAATTTCTTCAGACAACACGTCTCGTATATAATCCGCACTTTGACCATCAATAGCTAAATTCAAACCATTTTTTAAGAAAGGGTCATCTACATCAATAATTTGGGCTTCAAGTGATAGTAACCCTTCTTTTCGAACAACTTGTCCCCATTCAGAAAACATGGATACTAAATCAACGGGCTGCAGCATTTTTTGTTCTTTAAACAGGACACCAAACAGTTTTGGGACTCTTTTGATTTCATTTGAAGGAAATGCAATCACTACTGCTCCGACGGTTCCGACAATAATAATTAAAATAGCAGCGGGATTTCCTAACACAGATGGATTAACCCCTTTGAAAAACATACCTACAATAAGAGAGGCTATTCCTAAAATCAGTCCAATAAAAGATGTTTTATCCATATGTAATTCTCCTATCCTTAACTTCCTGTTCTTTCTTTTTGTGTATTTTATCCTCATCTTTTATTTCGACTATTTCATAGAATTTTTAAGCCTTTTATGAATCATATTTATAATTACAGCTTTTCTCTATTATAAAAACACTTTTTTCAACTTTTCATACAGAATATCTGAAGGTCCAGCTATAATCGCTACAATTTGATTTTCCACATAAATAGCAGCCGTCATCTTATTATCAATATCAGCTAAAATGGCAAATCCGACGTTAATGTTCAAGTTTATTCACCTCTGTCACGTTCTTGTTTATTCAACATATAAAAAGAACAGTCTTACCATTTATTTTTCCGTGTCTTATTGACATTTGTAAATTTTATATTAAGATTATGTAAATGAGTTGACAAAATGGAGGTGATATCATGCTACTAGAAAAATACTGTAAAGACACTGATTTATTGATTATCCAGTTTACAATCGAACTAACAAAAGACATTCACGCTAAAATCTCCGCACGTACTTTATTTTATGAAGAACAGGTGATACGTTATGCTGAAAAAAGAATACGTTCTTTCTTACATCCTCTTTCCCTTAAACATACGCTAAAATTTGTCTATCAATCTGAAATACTACAAACCATTCTATTCAAATTAAAACCAACTTTTGAGCAGCAGCATGTATTGCGCTGTATTTCATCTTAAAAAGGAGTTCCCTTTAGCGGAAACTCCTTTTTGATTTGATTCTACGATATAGACGATATGCTTTTCTGATAACGTTTAAAAGCGGGTACGGCAAGCGGATATGGTACTTATCAATAGTCGGATAAAAGGTGTAATAAGCTTTTACAAGGTCTGTCCATTTTTTATCAATACCTTCTTTATAAAAGTCAGAGATATCCACCACATACCCTCTTCCATCTTTCATCATGACATTTTTACCATGCACATCATACGGGTTTAAACCTTGGCTTCTTGCATAGTCCAAAGCTGCGTTCACATCTTTTATGACTTGTTCTGGAATCTTTATTCCCCGCTGGATGGCATCATACAAGGTAACGCCTGTAAGTCTTTTTAAAATCAAGTACGTCTTTCCTTCATGAAAAAGTTGAGAATAAGCTGGGTGAACGCCCAGCTTTCTATACACTTGCGCTTCTTTCTTTACACCATAAATTTCTCTTCCGTATACTTTCACGACAAATTCAGGATAATTTTCGTGCGTAAACACACCCGCATAGTTTCCTTTACCAATAAGTACCCACTCTTTTGTTTTGTTCGTAACTTCAACTGGATCATAGTCACTTTCACTTTGAATCGTAACTTGCGTTAGTAATGATGTTTCAACTAGCGACACTAACTGTTTAATTGTTTTATCCATAGTCCCCTCTAAAAATCCTTCAGTAATCTCTATCAAATATTACCCTATGATAAATCTCAATGCAGGATGTGTCAATAAATTGACAGCCTGATATAAAGAGGGAAAGTATTCCCGTTCATTCAAGACTGCGCGTGAACTTTGTGAACATTCACCTTCAGTTCTTCTTTCATATTCAGCATTACGCCCGCCATCGGAGCAATAGATTCGGGCTCAGTCAGCTGAAATAAAAAGCGCTTTGTCATTTCTGACAGAAAAATGGTTACTATTTCAGTGATATAGTCCATGCCCCTTTCCGCTTGATGCTCAATCCCAAGCGGCATATACATATAGCTTGGGACATCAATGGACCCTCCTTTTTCAAAACGGTCAGGTAAAAATTCACTTGGCTCTAAAAAATAATCTTCATGGCGATGCATCATATAAGGGCTGATTAACATAATCTCCCCTTTTTTGATACTGTAGCCATCTATTTGTATATCTTCACGTGCTTGACGCCCAAATAGCCAAAGAGGCGGATACAACCTCATGCTTTCAGCAATTATTTTGCGCATATAGGTCAGATTTTTGGTTGAAAGTGATTCGCCGCTAGCATAGGCTTGAATTTCTTTATGCAGCTGAAGGTGCTCCCTAGTATTTTGAGACAGTAAATGAATAGACCAGCTGCATACGTGCGTAATCATTTCATACATCGAAAGGAATATAGAATTTAGCTGTTCATATATTTCTCTTTCATCGCTGTCTTCTCCGTAAGAATTCAATATATACTGCAGTAAATCATTTCCTTCGGTTTTGTTTTGAACACGCATTTGAACGCGTTCAAAAAGGAGTTGTTCTAGCTGCTCATCTGAGTCAAGCTGGTGCAAAGGTAGACGAATATAAATTTTGCCTAACTTTTCTTTTTTTCTCATAAGCGCTTGAACATAGTGAATTTTATCTTTCTCCTCAATCGAAATGCCAAATACAAGTTGAAGGAGTACAGCTACGACTATCTGTCTTATGTCTTTTACTATCGTTCGAAGCTGCCCTTCTTCCCACGTTTCCGTATGCTTTTCAATTATTTTTGCGATTGCTTCCTTATTATAAGTTAGATGTTGTTTTAGTTGTGAGGGTTGAATGGGGCTCATATATAATGCTTCATCTGTCCATAACATTTCTTCGCCTAGCAGCGTTTTAAACATATGCGTTAGTTTAATTTTTTGAAACGCCTTGCTGTTTGTAATGACTACATCTTTAATAAGTTGAGGGTCTCTCGTTACATAAAAGCGTTTGTGCGCAACTCTAAATGTTGCAATTTCTCCATACTGAGTCAAGTTTTCCAAAAAACCCAGTGGGTTCTCTCTAAACTTTTGCAGGTGACCGGTAAGCTTATACGACGAGGGGCCCTGTATAACCGGCAATGTTATCACTCCTTTTCTAAAAATGCGGGACTTAAACAAATAAAAGAGTAGTCCACTAAAGACTACTCTTTTTCACACAAAGATATGCTATTGATTTTCACAAAAATTCTTACTTATTATTCCATATTGATCCATACGCTTTTCACTTCAGTGTAGTTATCAAGCGCATAGCTTCCCATTTCACGACCAATTCCCGACTGTTTATAGCCTCCAAACGGGCTTGCTGCATCAAATACGTTGTAACAGTTCACCCAAACTGTACCTGCTTTAATACCATGAGCAATATAGTGTGCTTTCTTTAAATCCTGTGTCCAGACGCCCGCTGCTAGACCATATGCTGTATCATTTGCTTTGGCAATTAAATCATCGAGATCATCAAACGGCATAGCAGCTACAACCGGACCAAAGATTTCTTCACGAGCAATCGTCATTGAATGATCGACATCTGCAAAGATAGTCGGTTCTACGAAATAGCCTTGATCAAATGGAATGTTTCCTCCTGCGAGTACTTCCGCTCCTTCTTCAATTCCTTTATCAATATAGGTTTTCACTCGTTTTTGCTGCTGCGCAGATACAAGCGGACCCATTGTCGTCTCATCTGCTAATCCATTTCCTTGTTTAATAGATTTCGTTTGAGAAACTAAATCAGCTACGACATTATCATATAAGCTTTTTTGGACATACAGACGACTTCCAGCACAACATACTTGTCCTTGATTAAACATAATACCTGAAAGCGCACCAGGAACTGCTTTTGTTAAGTCTGCATCCGGGAGGATAATGTTTGGTGATTTACCTCCAAGCTCTAACGTCACACGCTTTAAGGAGTCGCTAGCTTGCTTCATAATTGCTTTTCCGACAGCAGTAGATCCTGTAAAAGCAATTTTATCGACAAGATCATGATGAACGAGCGGTTCACCTGCTGTTTTCCCGTAGCCTGGCACAATGTTTAGCACGCCTTTTGGGAACCCTGCTTCATCGGCTAGTCGGGCCAAGTAAAGTGCAGAAAGCGGCGTTTGCTCTGCTGGTTTGAGCACAATTGTACATCCAGTTGCCAAAGCAGCTCCGAGCTTCCAAGCGGCCATTAAAAGCGGGAAGTTCCACGGAATAATTTGGCCTACAACTCCTACTGGTTCATATCTTGTATAGTTAAAATACGCTCCTTGCACAGGAATAGTTTGTCCAACCATTTTAGTTGACCATCCAGCAAAGTAGCGGAAATGTTCAATTGCTAATGGAATGTCTGCATTTGATGTTTCACGAATTGGTTTTCCGTTATCAAGCGTTTCAAGCTGCGCAAGCTCCAATTGATGTGTTTCCATTAAATCAGCTAATTTATAAATAAGTCGACTTCTTTCAGCTGCTGACATCTTTGTCCAAGGTCCATGATCAAAGGCTTCTCTAGCCGCTCTGACGGCACGATCAATATCCTCTGGATTTGCTTCAGCTACATCTGCCAACTTTTCACCCGTTGCTGGGTTTACTGTTTCAAACGTTTTTCCTGAAACAGAGTCTACCCATTCGCCGTTAATGTATAGCTGTTTAACTCCTTTTAAAAACTCCACTACTTTCGGACTCATTTCAACTTTTTTCGCTCCAAGATTTTGCATCAAATACATACCTCCCCACGAATTTTGAAAACGCTAACAATGAATATTTTACCATGTTATCTAGTAAAATCAACAATTTCGCATACAATATTCTGAATTTTTCTACATGTATTCTAGTTATCTAAAATTTATCTTACTAGCACAAATGTCGAAAGAGGCGAAACGTTTACTGTATTTCCTTTCACCGTACGGAGCGTTTTTGTTCCTGCCTGCTCGCCGTCAACAAGTAATCTCCACGTTCTGTTAGAAGGCAGATGAACCGTTTGAGCTTGTTTATTTGCATTATGAATCACCATTATTTCGTTTGCTTTATCTTTATTGGCTTTAGCATTTAACGTATAACCTACTACGTTTGCTGGTGCATCAACAAAGCGTAAATTTTGATGAATAGCCTGTGCACTCGTCATTCTAAATGAGGAATATTGCTTTCGAAGCGCAATAAGTCCCTTCATATAATCTACTTCTTGGCTGAAAGCTGCTCGGCGCTTCCAATCTAGCTGATTGACAGAATCGGGTGACTGATAGCTATTATGATCTCCGCCTTTTGTTCTCATAAACTCTTGACCTGCATGTATAAAGTTCATTCCTTGAGATGTTAAAATAATAGAAGAAGCAAGCTTATGCATTTGCTTTTTCGTTTGCTCGGTGTCAGCAGGGTTCGTCAGCTGAAGCTTATCCCATAACGTATGGTTATCGTGAGCTTCTACATACGTCACAACTTGATCCGGGTCTTCATACGTGGCAGTGGAATGATCATAATCTATTCCAGCTGCTATACTTTGCTGTATGAGCTTTTCTTGCCCCTGTTTTCCATTAACAAATCCGTTGTCATGATCAAAAAATACGCTGCCTTTAAGACCATCTCGCATACCGTCATTAAAATGAGCGATGCGCTTCATATCCTGAGCGTTTTTCTGATTAGCTTTTAGCTTAGCATCAAGCTCGGTTCCTAGATCCCAGCCCTCTCCTAAGACGATAATGGAAGGGTCAATTTCATCTAACTTCTTTCTCACTTCATTCATTGTCTTTGTATCGTGAATCCCCATTAAATCAAATCGAAACCCATCAATGTGGTACTCTTTTGCCCAATACGCAATAGAATCTACAATAAACTTCCGAACCATCTTCCGTTCAGACGCCGTGTCGTTTCCAACACCTGTTCCGTTGGATAAAGTTCCATCTTCCTTATAACGGAAGTAGTAGCCTGGAACTAATTTATCAAAGCTATGCTCACTCACTGCATACACATGATTATAAACCACGTCCATTACCATACGAAGCTGCTTATCATGAAGCGTTTGAATCATTTGTTTAAGCTCAATGATTCTCGTCTTAGGATTATATGGGTTTGTTGAATAGGAACCTTCTGGGACGTTGTAATTTTTCGGATCATATCCCCAGTTAAACTGCGGCTCGTTTAATTTCGTTTCATCCACCGTACGATAATCGTAAATAGGCAGGAACTGAACGTGCGTCACACCTAAATCTTTAATATGACTGAGTCCTGTTTTTACTCCATTTGGTCCTTTCGTATTCCACTCCGCTACGCCTAAATATTTTCCTTTATTTTTGATACCACTCTCTTTTTGAGACGATAAATCTCGTACGTGCAGTTCATAGATAATCGCATCTTCTGGATTTTTAAATTTCGGCTTATTTGCACTCCACTTTCTCGGATTTGTCTTAGCCAAATCTACGACAACTCCGCGATCTCCATTCACCGTTGTTGCTCGTACATATGGATCAACCGCTTCGCTCCAGCTGTTCCCAATTTTCACTTTGTACGTATAAATTAGTTCATCATGATTTCCTTTTAACTCCGCTTTCCACGTTCCTTTTTCACTTTTGATCATAGAAATTTCTTTTACAGCTTTGGAGTTCCATGATGAATAAGTCACTAGCTTGGCTTCGCTTGCGGTTGGAGCCCATACGCGAAAATTTGTTTGTTTCTTAGAATACGTGTTTCCTAAATCGTTTCCGCTATATGCATACTTTTCGTCAAATTCTTTCGTGCGAACGACATTTCCATTGACTACATCAGCTGAGCCGTAGCCTTTTTGCTTCACTTTATACGTTTTTGTAACGTCCAAAGGCTGTTTTGTTATGATTTTAACTTTAGTAGTAGCAGCGTCTTCTCCCTCTTTATAAGGTATCACTTTCTCAATTTGAGCTCCGTCAATTTCAATGTCTCCTAAACTCTTAGAAGAGTCAAACGGCACGTTTGTTTCTAAGGTGATTTGATTAAATGTATCCATAGTCGCTTTCGTGATTTTCCGAGTGATATCTACTCCAGCTCTATCATAATAAATTCGATTTTGTCCTTGAACAATCCATACTTCTACATTCCCATCTTTACCAACCTTGGTAATAAAGCGCTCTCGTCCGTCTTTATTTTCCCAATCGCTGTCACTAGTAGAATGGCGTACAATAAAACCAATTTTGTCAAATAAATTACCACTTCCACTGTTAATGGCGTAGGTCGCCCTCTTCCCAAAATTCGTGTCTTCCGTAAATTCGATTTGCTTCCCTTCTTTTTCATCACCTGGCCATGTCCAAATGTTCCACCCGCTGTAATCTCCGTCGTACCGATGATAATTTAAGGTAACGTTTACTTTATCAAACTTCGGTAAATCTCGGTATTCACCGTCAGGAGGAGACGTATATGTATGTTCATCTCCACTTTTCACCCATACTTCTCCTTCACCGTTCTCCACCGAAACGAAGCGGTCTCCTCCATCTTTTTCCCACGACTCTGTTCGAACAATAAAACCTACTTTGTCATAAATACCGGGTAATTCAACTTCCGCTACTTTTCCAAATTGATCTTCCTCTGTAAATACGTAAGGCTTCCCTTCTCCTCCTTCAGGAAAAACCCATAATCCCCATTCCTTTGTATCATTTGGAGCAGGCTGATAGTGAATCGTGATTTTAGTTGAGTCTGCTGCAGATGCAAACGATTGCATAAATGGGCTAAAAAAAGAGCTTACTAGTAAGAGTAAAGCCATCAGTACCATTGCATATTTAGTCCAACTACATTTCAATGAAAACCCTCCCGTAAAATAAAGTACGTACACATTTTTCACTATAACCTTTTTTGAAAGCGTTATCATAAGTATTTTTTCCTATTTTATGTCGATAAAGAAAAAAAATCCATAGTTAACAATGTTAACTATGGATGACGTATCTCTTTTACACTTCTGCTGTTTCAGGTGAGATAGTTTGATCGTTATATACGTTTGTATCTAGCTCTTTTGTTAATTTACTAGTGACGACTCCGGCTGTCATGCTTCCACTTACATTAAGCGCCGTACGCCCCATATCAATCAATGGCTCTACTGAAATTAATAAGCCTGCTAGCGCTACGGGCAAATTCATAGAAGATAATACAAGTAAAGCCGCAAATGTCGCTCCTCCGCCAACGCCTGCTACGCCAAACGAACTAATTGCTACAATGGCAATCAACGTGAAAATAAATGAAGGCGTTAAGGGATCAATACCTACCGTTGGTGCAATCATAACGGCTAACATAGCTGGATATATTCCAGCGCATCCGTTTTGACCAATTGTAAGACCAAATGAACCTGCGAAATTCGCAATTCCTTCTGGAACCCCTAACTGTCTTGTTTGTGTATTAACATTCAAAGGTAATGCTCCAGCACTTGTACGGGAAGTAAAAGCAAAAGCCAATACAGGAAATACTTTCTTAACATATGTGATCGGATTTACACCGATGATTGTTAGAATAACTAAATGAACAATAAACATAGCTGCCAATGCGACATAGGATGCTACAACAAATTTTCCAAGTTTAACAATTGCATCAATATCACTCGTTGCTACTGTTTTGGTCATAATTGCGAGTACTCCATAAGGAGTTAACCGAAGAATTAGCGTCACTACACGCATTACAATTGCATAAAGCGTATCAATAATTTTTGAAAATAACGCCGCTTCCTCAGCCTTTTTACGCTTCACGCCTAAATACGCAATTCCAACAAATGCCGCAAAGATGACAACTCCAATCGTGGAAGTTGAACGTGCGCCTGTTAAATCAAGAAATGGGTTAGCAGGTAATAATTCTACTACTTGCTGCGGGATTGTTTTTGCTTCTAAACTAGATAAATTATTTTCTAAGTCCTCTCCGCGCTGAAGTTCCGCTTCCCCTTTTGTAATTTGGACAGATTCTAAATTAAAGCTCGTTGTTGTAAAAATACCAATTGCAGCTGCTATCGCTGTTGTGACAAGCAAAATCCCAATAATTAAACTACTAATCTTTCCAATATTGCTCGTCAATTTTAAGCGAGTGAATGCCGCTACAATCGATACAAATACAAGCGGCATAACAATCATTTGCAGAAACTTAACATATCCGCTTCCTACAATGCTAAACCAATCGGCGGTCGTCATCGTTACTTCATGAGTCGGACCATACACCCACTGAAGAGCAAAGCCAAAAATAATCCCTAGTCCAAGCGCTGTAAACACACGCTTTGAAAATGATACATGCTTTTTCTGCATCATAAACAGCCCCGCAAGCAATGCGAGCATAATGAGGATGTTTAGGATGACTAATAAGTTATTCATAGATGTTCCCCCTGTAATTTTTTCCATAAATCATGTCTCTATTACTTATAATATAACAATACCAATAAGTCAACTAGGTTTTATGTTTTTTCCTGAAGATAGTTTTTTTGAATAATTTTGACAAAACAAAAAAGCTAAGGATTTTCCTTAGCTTTCTATTTTACGCTTGTATGTACTTCAGTGGTCTTTTGCCCCGTTACCAGAGATGGTCTTTCTTTCATTACACCGGATGTACTACAATTCATATATAGGATTACATTTCATATAATTCATTTAGCCATTTTACAAACAAATGTCTGGGTAATTCTAGTTCGTGAAGCTCGACATATTGAATATCAGATAGCGTCGTCCCTCTAGCCATATAAAAGTACCACTGCCAGCCAATATCTTTAGCAATGGCATAGGATTTAGCTAGATCTTGTCTATTATCTGTCTGCTGCATATCATTCATCCACTGCGTTTCATCCGCTTCATACTCATAATAATGGAGAGTATATTTATCACACCAATACGTAAGGTCCTGATGGGAAAACGGATTTTCTCCGTCACATACTTGAAGCAATAGCATTCTTAAATTTTCCGGTGTATACGGTAATATAATTTTTTGATCTGCACGTCTCATTTTGCTACCTTCCTGACATGTTCGTTTCTTTTATTACATCATGTACGGCTGCGTTTAGCAATAAGAAATGGATGACGTTTTCATTACTTTTCGTTTACAACATTTCATTTGCTTGCAAAAACCGCCGTATCTTCGACATACAGAGGCAGTCGGATTTTAACAATCGTCCCTTTGTTCTGTTCACTCTCAATCTGCAGGGTACCGTGATGATCATGAATAATTTTGGAGCTGATTGTTAATCCAAGCCCCATTCCTTTTTCTTTTAAAGTAAAAAACGGTTCTCCTATATGTTCTAGACGATCTTTAGAAATTCCTACTCCTTCATCTCTAACTTCTATAAAAATATGGTTATCCTGCGCTGTTTTGATTGTAATGTAAATATTTCCAGGCCTATCCATGGCTTCAATTGCGTTTTTAAAAACATTAAGTAATACTTGAATAAGGTGATTTTTATTTCCATACACACTAGCGTTATTTGTTTGTTCATCGTATAAGAAGTCAATGTTTTTCAATAAAGCTTCATGGGAAGTTAAACTCATTACATACTTAACCGCTTCTGTAAGAGAAAACACGCGAAAATGTTCACTTTCAGGTTTTGACAAAAGGAGCATTTCACTGACAATACCATTAATTCGTTCCAGCTCATCAAGCATGATGTTAGCATACCCTATTGCGGATCGGTCTGTTTCTTTCATGAGCTGAACAAACCCTTTAATACTCGTAAGCGGATTTCTAATTTCATGAGCAATTCCAGCAGCTAATTCGCCTACTACAGACAGCTTTTCCTTTTTTATCAGAAGCGCTTCTGCAAGCTTTTGCTGAGTGATATCTCGTCCAATTGTGATAAGAGCTTTTCTTGAGCCATCATCAAAAAACACAGGTACTTTAATAACATCAAATGTTTTGACCTCGCCGTTTGGTATTTCAAACGCTTCTTCCGTACGTACCTTTTCCTTTTTCCTCCAAGCTTCTTCATCCGATGAAATACAGTGTAAGAAAGCAGCTTGAAAGAAAGGGACAAGCTCCCCAAGTTCTGCATCGGTTTTACCCCTGTAATCAATACCCTTTAAATGATAAAGTTCTCTTCCAAAATCATTCACCGCCACCCATTTGCCAGCCCCATCTTTGAAACAAATAAAATCTGGCATTGAATTTATTAATGTAGCAAGCTGATACTGTTCATCAGACACCTGGGTATGAACCGAACGCTTATGAAGTAAATAAAACGTTCCAGCCGTTACGCCCACTAGTAAACTATCTTTTATCAAACTGCTAAGAGCATATGCTCCTTTAAAAAATGCCATTGTTTGAAAGACGATGTACACCCCTACAAGCAGAAGACCCGCTACCGCCGCTGCTTTTCGTACACCCTCCCTATTTTTTATCAATATTTCCCACCAGCCTTTGTTTTTTAAGTGAATACTCTCTATGTCTCATCAATTAAGTTCTGAATATTCTTCTTACTTTTAAACTAGTTTACCTTATTTTTTTATTCTTATCTAATACCTTTTTTTATTACTTTTGACACAGTTTCTTTTATCCTCTTTAGTTGTTTCCGCATTTTCATTTTATTTGAATTATTTTCTCTATCAAAATAGGAATTTAGATACGGAATATACTGGAACATTTAGGTAATAATACTCTTTTTTGTATTTTCTTAATATTGTAAATTCGAGTAGTACCAACTACATCGATAAATTTAGGGGGATTTTAATGAAAAAAACCGTGATTTCTTTGGCTGTAGCAACAAGTTTGACTTTATCTTTTACAAGTGTACAAGCTTCTACTTCTGCAAATGCTTCTCACCATCAAAGTTCTGAACAAAAAGCATTAAAAAAAATCAATGCTGAGAAAATTTATCAAGACATTGCGTATCTCTCAAAAAAACCTCGTGTGGCAGGAACTGAAGCTGAACGCGAAGCTGCTACATTTGTTCAAAAGCGTTTGTCTAAACTAGGCTATGAGAGCGCAGTAGAGCCTTTTACCTTTACCGGTTACACACCAGCAGCTAGTTTTTCACTAAGCGTAAACGGTACCAGCTACTCTCCAACAACTTTTACTTATAGCACCAATGGAAATGTCACTGCTGAAATTGTAGATGGAGGGCTGGGTACAAAAGATAATTTAGCAAACAAAGATGTAACAGGTAAAATTGTATTAGTTCAGCGAGGCACTATTACCTTTGGTGAAAAAGTATTAAATGCTGCTGAAAAAGGGGCTGCAGCCGTCATTATTTTTAATAATACAGACGGTGAGCTAAGCGGAACGCTTGGCGGCGCTAATGATAACTACATTCCGTCTCTTGCTGTTACCAAAGAAGAAGGTGAAAAGATTCTTACTTCTATTCAAAAAGGCGAAAAGCCTTCAGGTACAGTAAAAATTGAAGGAGCTGTCGTAAGTGAGCGAACATCTTATAATGTAACCGCTACTAAACCTTCTACTTTTAAGAAAAAAGGAACAAATGATATTATTGTAGTAGGTGCTCATCATGATTCTGTGGCCGGAGCGCCTGGGGCAAATGACGATGCTTCTGGAACAGCAATGGTGCTTGAATTAGCTCGCGTATTTAAAACTCTTCCTACTGATACAGAACTGCGATTTGTTACATTCGGAGCTGAAGAAGTAGGTTTACTAGGATCCGAGCATTATGTTAGTGAGCTATCTGAAGATGAGAAAAATCGTATTGTTGGAATGTTTAATTTAGACATGGTGGGAAGTCGAGATGCGGGAGATTTGGTGATGAATACAGCTGATGGAACACCAAATCTTGTCACAGAATTAGCTCAAGCTTCAAGTACAAGATTAAATGGATCACCTACGCCATTCCAAGCTGGCGGCCGCAGTGATCACGTTCCTTTTGCAGAGGCAGGAATACCGGCTGCTCTATTTATTCACAGTCCGTCTGAACCTTGGTATCATACGCCTGAAGATACCCTTGATAAAATAAGCAAAGAAAAACTTCAAGATGTGGCTGAGATTGTTGGAACAGCTATTTACGATCGTTCCCGTCCCGATCAACAAGGTTCTTCAGTTAAAAAGAAAGCAACATTTAAAGCTCCTCATCTTTATCACGAGCAAGATGTTAAATAAGAATCTGTCCCTGTTATTCATACATGATCAAAAAAAGAGATGTTTATGCATCTCTTTTTTTGATAAGCAGATTTCTCAAGGTTTTAAATCCATTATGCTACAATTATTATAGAGGAACCTCATTTATTGCTTACATAAAAATTTTGAACAAAAGAGGTGTATTTTTTGGATTTTACGGTAGACCATTCAATTCTTTTGCTATCTATTCTCCTTGTCATAGGGGTACTTACTGCAAAGTTCTCTACTCGCCTTGGAGTCCCTTCGCTTGTACTCTTTATTATTGTAGGAATGGTTGTTAGCCACTACATCTACTTTGACAATGCTCTTTTAACACAAGGATTCGGAATATTAGCGCTTATCATTATTCTTTTTGATGGAGGCGTGCAGACCAAATGGAAAGATGTTAAACGCGTTGTTCGCCCTTCCGTTTCATTAGCTACTTTCGGAGTCCTCATTACGACAGTTTTAACGGGTGTACTTGCCAAATATATTTTAGGTGTTACTTGGCTTGAAGGCTTTTTATTTGGGGCAATCGTTGGCTCTACAGATGCTGCAGCCGTGTTCTCTGTACTAGGGACACAGAATATCCGCCAAAAATTAAACTCCACGCTAGAAGCAGAATCTGGTTCCAATGATCCGATGGCCATCTTCTTAACCGTTTCTATTATTGAATTAATTCAACATCCGGACTCTCCTATCCTCTCATTAATCCTTAATTTCTTTTGGCAAATGGGAATCGGGCTGGTACTTGGTTTAGTACTCGGAAAAGCATCCGTTTGGATTATTAATCGAATTAATTTGGATTCTTCAGGTCTTTACCCTGTGCTTACATTGTCATTGGCCGCCTTAACCTATGGAATTTCCACATTTGTAGAAGCAAGCGGTCTACTTGCTGTATATGTAATGGCAGTGGTAGTAGGAAATGCAGATCTAACTTATCGTCACACAATTGTCCGCTTTAACGAAGGTTTTGCATGGATGATGCAAATTTTAATGTTTATTTTACTCGGCCTTCTTGTCTTTCCTAATCAACTGCTAGATATCATTTGGCAGGGTATACTGTTATCTCTTTTACTTATGTTTGTCGCTCGTCCACTCGGCGTATTTCTTTCGATGATGTTTGCTAAATATTCTTCCAAAGAAAAACTGTTTATTTCTTGGGCCGGTTTAAAAGGAGCTGTTCCAATTGTATTGGCTACTTATCCTATGATGGCAGGTTTGGAGAACAGCACGCTCATTTTTAACGTCGTTTTCTTTGTTGTCTTAACTTCCGCTCTTCTTCAAGGAGCAACAATCGCTCCTTTAGCCAAATTTCTAAACCTTTCTCAAGGTGAAAAAGAGACGGTTCCTCACAGTCTCGAGCTTGTTTCGATGGGCAAAACCAAAAATGAAATGATTGAGTTGAAGCTCGTGGAACATGCAGATATATCAGGAAAATCGCTTGAAGAACTTCACCTCCCTGAAGACATTTTAGTGACTGCTGTTATTCGAGATGATAAACTACTTACCCCTAGAGGAAATACACAAATTTTTGCAGGTGATACATTATATATTCTTATTTCGAAGAAAAAACGGGATAAAGTAAAAGCATTTTTCCAAAAAAATACGTCTGATGGGGACGAAAGAGAAGGAAAAACTAGTTAAAAAATTGGTTAAAGTCTTTACGAGAAAAACAGCACCCGATTATTGAACGGAGTGCTGTTTTTGCTGTTGCATCAAATAAAGAGATTTATAATTGGGGTGATGTTTTAAAAGTTCTGAGACCGTTACAAATTTATACCCCTCTTCCTTTAACTTCGGTAAAATTTGTTTTAATGCTTCAATGGTTTGGGTTCGATCTCCTCCCGTATCATGAAACAATACAATATCTCCTGACCTGGCATGGTTAAGCACTTGACTTACAATTTTACCTACGCCTGGATTTCTCCAATCAAATGTATCTTGATGCCAAGACCAAAGAATAATGGTATACTGCTGATTTTTAGCAGCTTTTACTACACGATCGTCATAATAGCCAGTAGGTGGACGAAACAGGTAAGGTTTTATTCCTGTAATAGCTTGTATACGTTCATCCGCTTTTTCAATTTCTTGTTCAATTCTCTCTACTTCCTGACCCCTTACTTTCAAATGGCTATATGTATGATTAGCAAGTTCATGCCCTTCACGAACTTCTCTTTGAGCAAGCTTGGGAAACGACGTTACTCGATCTCCGACTACAAAAAAAGTTGCTTTGGCACCGTACTCTTGCAATAAATTCAAAATGGTCGGCGTATATTTAGGATCTGGTCCATCATCAAATGTAAGCGCAATTAACTTCTCGTCTTTCATGGGAACTTCCCACACGATATCTCCTTTTTTTTCATAATAAAATCTGCTCTTCTTTGCAGCATCCGCCTGAATACCATAGAAATTAATGGAAACAATAATGATAATTGACAAGTACCATTTCACTCAATGACCTCCTTTTTTGTCTAGGTGTGCTTCATGCGTATTGTCAATAAACGCTTTAATACCAACTGCAAATAATCGTTCATCACCTAAACACACGCGCTGTTGACGGCGATTAGCTGCAGAAGTTGATTTACGGTTTTTCATAGTCTTCTCTCCATTACTAATTGATTGTGTTTTTAGCTTTACCAAAAAGTCAAAAATAAACCTACGGGTTCTAATATGGCGAAAACATTTTTTTATAGTAACTACACGCTGTCTAGCGTTTTGAATAGGAGATATATACATGCGAAAATTTTATTTAGCTTTTCTGTTAATGATAAGCACAACCATGGTTATACTGCCTTCTGTTAAAGCAGTCAGTGAAAGCAATACGAAACATCAGCAGCTGACCGTAAGCGAACAAGGATATTCTCTTTCATTGCCCAATGAATATACGCTTCAAAAAGAAGAGGATGGAAAAGATATTCTTTTTTCAACCAAGACTCCCTATACGTGGATGCGAATTGAAGTCCTTTCCAGGAAAGAAAGTACAAGCAAATCATATCTAGATCGCTCAAAAGAATTATTTGATGACCAGTTTGGAAAATCGTTAAAAATTTCTTCTACATCCCTATTTATTCAGCCTGTTGTGTTTGCATCTACATCCGGGAGTAAAAAAGAAACGGCAAAGCTATATGTACTAAGAGAAACAAAGGGGCACCCTGCTTTAAAAATCACGATGATTACAGCTAAAAATTCTGATGATGAAAAAAAGTTAATTTCAATTGTTAACTCAGTAAAAACGCATGAATGAAAATAGATAAGGAAGCCAGCTATGAAAAAAAAGATATTTCTTGTTTGCTTTATATGTTTGATGAGTGGCTGCTCAACTGCTTTTCGTGAAGAGCTTATTAACACACAAGAAGAAATTCCAAAAGAACGCTTGCCACAGCAAAAGTTCACCTATCCTTACAAAGGAAGCAGCAGAACAGAGGTAGGTTATCTTAAAAAAAGCACCAATCAAAACTATACGCTTTACGTACTAGAAGGATACAAGTTTACAGAAGAAGAGCCACGAAAAGATGTCATTTACAACAAAAAAAATGATGCTTTGTGGATGCGGATTGAAGTGTTTCCACCAAATAAAAGTGTAGATGAGCTCAATAAAGAAACAAAAAAAATTTTAAGAGCTGGCTTTTCAGAAGTGGCTTCCCTTGATACGCACCTCATTCACCATAACTTAGAGATAGCAGCTGCGTACAAAGCATCAGATGATAAAAGTAACGCATACGGTTTTCTCGTTCGAAAGCAAAATCAACACCCTACTTTCCGATTAACGATCTTTGCTCCTAAATCTGAAAGAGATTTAACTCCATTTTTAGAAATGGCGAGAACGCTTCAAAATGCATAAAACAGAGAAAAAGTCGGTTTACAAAGTGTGTAAACCGACTTTTTTTTATTTCATATCTAATAGTTTAGTTTTTAAATCTTTTTCCATTTGATACAGCTCTGATTCTGCCTCGGTACGCTTCGTACGTCCTTCTTCTTGTATCTTTAGCACTTCTTCTAACGTGGTAATCAAATCGGACTGCGTTTTTTTCAATGTTTCGATATCGACAATCCCCGCCTCGTTTTCACGAGCTACTTCAATCGTGTTCTGCTTGAGCAGCTCTGAATTTTTAGTAAGCAAGTCGTTTGTTGTCTTAGATACTTGCTTTTGGGCTTCCATTGCTTTCTTTTGGCGTAATAAAGTGGTTGCGATTACTACTTGATTTTTCCAAAGTGGAATAGCTGTTAAAATAGAGCTTTGAATTTTTTCCACAAGGGTCTGATTGACTTCTTGAATTAATCGAATCTGCGGTGCACTTTGAATGGCAATTTGACGGCTCAGTTTTAAATCATGCACTCGTTTTTCTAGCCTATTGATAAATTGATTTAAATCATTGACCTCCTGAGCCATCAAATAGTCATTTTTTTGAGATGCTGTTTGCTGAAGCTGGGGCAGCGTTTCATTCTGCAGCGCCACTAACTTGTATTCGGCCGCTGCAATGTAGACGTTAAGCGCCTCGTAAAACTGTTTATTTTTATCATATAAGCTATCTAGCATCGTAATGTCTCGATACAGCATTTGTTTTGAGCGCTCTAACTTATCTGCAATTTTATCAATTTCAACATTAATGCTTTGATATTTTGTTAATAAATTTTGAATAGGCCTAGAGACTCCTGAAAATAATCGACGGATGACTCCTTTTTTCTTTGCAGAAAAATCATCGGGATTCACTTGGCGAATCTTACTCATTAAATCTCCTATAACATCTCCTACTGGTCCCGTATCTTTCGTTTGCACATGCTGTAGTACAGATTGAGAAAACTGAGATAGTTCTGACTGAGCTGCTACCCCATACTGTAAGATAGCCTGCTGATTTTTATAATCAATTTGATTTGCGATTTTCTGTGCTTTTTCCTGATATTCCGGTGTCAAATCATCGTATGTGTTTCTTTTTGCAGCGCGAGAGTCCGATTGTACCTGCGGGGTAGGCGACGCAAAAGGATCATCAAGCAGCGCATCTAACGATTGATTTTGATTATATTCTTTCATCATAAAATCCCATCCTTTGCATTTACGTTACTTCGTGCGATTAGTAGCTGTCGGTATATACGGCTGCTCTTCTTCAAATGCTTGTTTTAGCACTTTAAGCTCTACATCTAACGTCAGCTTATCTTGTGAAAGAGCATTTGTTAATAAATGCTCATACTTCCCTGATAACCCGCGCAGCATGTCTTCCGCTTCATGAAGACTTTCTTTTACTTCTATGCTTTTCGTTGGTTTTGATAATAAAAACATATACCTTTCAATGACGGTAACCGTTGATTGTAAGTAGTTCGTAAAAAAAGGCTGAACATCTTTATATCGTGCGGGCTCTTTTTCTACCATTTCAATGATGCTTTTACCTACTTTGTGTAGTTTAGAAAGTTCTGTCCACATATGAACAGACCGAATTTTAAAACGATAGCTTCCAATGGTTCTTAATTGCTTTCTTGCCTCTTTTACTTGATGACGAACGTATGCAATTTCTTCTCTATACGGATTTTGATAATGACGTCGAGCACTGCTCATAATAAAAAACAGGCTCATCACGACCATTACTCCTATACTAATGCCAAAGGATTGAGTCATCGTGGTACTAAATCCAAAATAGCTGACCGGAACGGCTACTGCTCCTGTTGCCCAAATGGCAAGAATCTTTTTTATGATTCGAACGACTTTCATCGCTTTCACTCCTATCTCAAATGTGACCGAACTTTTAAACGTATACATATTATACCATTGTCTTCCCGTCTCTTAAAACGATTACTGTTATAATTTATATACGGATAAAACCTTTAAAGGTTTCACAAAACAAAAAAACAGGCAGCTATTAAAAGCTGCCTGTTTTTTATTGATCTTCGCGCTTGTTGTAATCATACTTCGAGCGTTCAATTGGTTTGAACCCTTCTGGTGTATGAAAGCGGAGTAAATCTCCGTAAACAAGTTTATCTGATAGTTCTAGCTTTTTCTTAACTAGTTCATCATACTTATCATACTGTTTCGCTTCCTTATCTGAAAGCTGCTTGCCCGTTGCGTTGTCATACACTTTCTGATCAACTTTTGTTACCTTAGGTGTAACAAAGTCACCGTTACGGAAAGGTACAACTTGCTGATGTTCTTTTGATAATAAGTCTGTACCAAAGTCAATATAGTCTTTTGTATCAAGACCTAATAAATGCATCACTGTTGGACGAACATCTACGTCTCCGCCATACGTATGATTTACGCCGCCTTTAAGGCCTGGTGAAGTAATAAATAATGGTACGCGCTGCAGTTGAGCTTGTTCAAAATCATTGATGTTTTTACCCATTACTTTGCCCATTGCACGCTTATGGTTTTCAGAAATACCGTAGTGGTCACCGTACATCACGACCATCGTATTGTCTGCTAAGCCAGAGGCCTGTAAATCCTCAAAGAATTGCTTAATTGATTCATCTAAATAACGAGCCGTTTGGAAGTATTGGTCAACTGACTTATCTCCCGTATTGTGAGGTCCAATCGTTTGGTCTTCCTTATCTAGCGGATAAGGGAAGTGGTTTGATAACGTAATGAACTTCGCGCTAAATGGCTGCTTTAAGCCTTTTAGGTACGGCATTGATTCTTTAAAGAATGGTTTATCTTTTAAACCATAGTTCAGCGTATCTTCGTCTGACATATTGTAATAAGCTGAATCAAAGAATTTTTCTACACCCATTGATTTATACATTTCATCACGGTTCCAGAACGATTTTCCATTTCCGTGGAACACAGATGTTGTATAGCCTTGCTGATCTAGAATACCAGATAGCGACTGATAGGTGTTATTTGCTTTTGTTGTAAATACAGAACCTTGAGGTAAGCCGAATAATGAGTTCTCCATCATGAATTCAGCATCTGACGTTTTACCTTGCCCTGTTTGATGGAAGAAGTTATCGAAATACATTGTGTTCTGATCTTTTAGTAGTGAATTTAAGAACGGCGTTACTTCTTCACCATTTAACTTATAACCAATCATAAATGACTGAAGTGACTCTAATGAAATATAGATGACGTTTTTGCCTTTTGCTTGACCGAAATATTCTTTGTTCGGCTCAGCATATGTTGCTTTTGCATAGTTCTCTACCTCAGCCACATCACTGCTATCTGCTAGCGCGCGCTGTGCTGAAGATTTCGAGCTCTGGATGATGTCATAGATCGTATAGTTATACGTTCCTAAATATTTTACTAAATAGTTGCGGTCAAATGTTCTTGTTAATAGTTGAGGACGATCCATTTCCGCTAGTGCGATGTTGGCACTTAAGAATAAAATCCCTGATAAAAATACACCTGTCACAGTACGTCGACTAATTGTTGCTGGTAAGTCAACTTTTTTCCATAGTACTAAAACTAAAAGAATAAAGAAATCTGTGAAGTATAAAATATCAGTTGGGCTAATTAAAGCCATGGCACTGCCGCCTAATTGACCAAAGTTGTTTGACTGAGTCAATACAGGAACAGTAATAAAATCATTAAAGAAGCGATAGTATACTACATTTGCGTACAGGATGAATGAAAGTAAAAAATTCATTCCAAGCAGTGCTCGTACTTTTCCCCGCCCTTTAAATAGTAGTGCAATGGCAAAAAAGAAAATTGCCGAACCAATTGGGTTTATGAAAAGTAAAAACTTTTGCATAAAATTATCTAGCCCTAAGTTAAATTCGATACGATAAACGGTATACGTTTTAATCCAAAACAACAAAACTGCAATTAGAAATAACGGCAGCTGTTTCGAAAAAATATTTTTACCGTTTGTCATGAGCTGTTTCATATTCCCACCTCTGTCTCTATTGAAATTTAAGCTCACTTTTATTTTTATAGTAAATGTAAAAAGAAATCTCCCTTACAAAAAATGTAAGAGAGCTAATCTGTTCTTTCACATTTTAACTCTTTAAAAAAAATTGTCAACACCGCTACGTATAATTTTCACCAAACGTGAGAAAATAACTACTTTCTTATTCCCAGCTATATCGGCTTTCAAACACAAATGTTTCCTATGCTTTTTTTCTTCTCACTATTTAATACGGACAGCTTCTCTTTAAGTTTCACTATTTTATATTTATTTTTTATTTTGTCCACTATACATATAAATTTAACACTTGCCTTAGTTTTCCTTCTCCTTTACAAGAGAATGCATAAAAGCGCTTGTGAATATTTGTTATACTAATACCTCTTATTTTCTTTTCTTTCTACAGTAAACCACATATTTTGAGTTATTTCTTTCTTTAAATTTGAAAAAAATGTGTCAGTTTGCATCGAAAATTTTTATTTTTTTACCTTTTTGTTTATAATATAAATTATAAATATTATTTGAAATTTCAGATCTCTTTAACGTCTGATCTAGAAAGTGCATTTTTTATATAAAATTGGAATGAGTATGGGCTATGCATGCTTGTATACCTAGAAGTTTAAACGTCTTACATTTTTATAAAGGAGAAAAAATGAAAGAATGTATTGTTTTCATTACAAATATTATTAATGTATTGCACGACGGATTAATTTATATTTTTTATTTACTAGGATTTTCTCTTTCAGATAAAGAACTTCACTTCTGGATTATTGGTATTATTGGACTGCTCACGTTTTTAAGCGTTTATATGATCTTTAAATTATTGTCAAAGTGGAAATTTAGTATTACAGCTATTTCTTTTATCTATACCCTTACCGTTATGCTTGTCTTAGTTTTTGCCATTGAAATTCAGCAAGGAATTACCACCCGAGGCAATATGGAATTTGATGATGCCATAGCAGGTTTATGGGGATTTTTAGTCTTTTTTAGTATTTATATCGCCTTTGCTTCTTTTTTTCTTTTATCCAAGAGGTTGTTGTCTTCGAATAAGGAGAAAAAAATAAAAACCGAGGCCCCTACTCGGAGCCAAAGGCACGTGAATTAATTTCATTTGAGTTTCAAAACGACTTGATGAATTCGTATTCGATTATATCGTTGAACCAAAATAAACGGTATGTTTGCGACAATCGCATAAATAACCATCCAAACACCTATAGAAGGAGAGTTCCATATAAAAAAAAGAATAGAAGGAAGTATGCTGATCCAGTGAGTTAACTCTGCTCGATTTGTTTCAATTAAAAAAAGCTGTGCATATTCCTTCGTTCTACTCTCCCATTTCTTTTTATAAAATCCTCGTTTAGATAGCTTTCCTGCATCAGGAAGCCACGTTTTCCATCGGTGCACCCCCAATTTTTTATATATCCCAACTGTTTCCCAGCTTTGAACCTTAAACAGCGCAAGGTCCTTCTTTAAATAAAAGGCAGAAATTTTTGTGCATCTGTAGGCGATCAACATGTGAATCACAAACCATGCCATGATATTAATTAAGAGCTGAGCACCTGTCATTTTATCACTTTCTTCTTTTTTTCTTCTTCTATAGATATGCTGCGTTCTTTCCATTTAACTTGCTTTCTCACCGCCGTTTGGACGAAAGACCATACGAATAGACCCAGAAAAAACAGTACATGAATAGGAAATAAGCACAAAGAAAAAAAAGTAAACGAACCTATTTTCCTTAAGCTATTAAATAAGAGGCTTACATAGCAAATATAGCTGCTAATTGCCAAGCCTGCATGTTGATTCCATAGAGTAGGTAAAAAAAGGATATAATTAATCATACTAGTAAGCCACAAGCTTACTAGAAATAAATAAATGGCTTCCGTTTTCCCCGCACCTGAAGCAAAACTTTTACTCCACCCTCTTATAAGGCTTTTCATACCATTTGGATACATGCGCATGGAAAAAGCTCCCTGTCCACTCATACACGTAATAAATTCACCTTGTTTGTTCATTTTCTCAACCAGCGCCATATTTTCAACCACTTCTTTTTTTATCCCTTCGTGGCCTCCGCTTTGAAAGTAGGAGGCTGCGCTGCAAAGCAAGCACTGCCCGAAACCGACAGAAGGACTTTTCCAATTTTTAAAGGGGTGAAACGCGCCAATCGATGCAAACGTAACATAGTGAAATAAAGCAGAAAGCATTTCATAAGGCCTCTTAACAAGGTGATAAGGATGAACCGACAGCACACCCCCTTGCTGTTGATAATAGAAAAATACTTTTTCAATTCCGTCTTTCTCTACTGTAATATCAGCATCTAAAAACAAAAGCACCGAGCCTTTTGCTTCTCGTGCTCCATTCCAGCATGCCCATGACTTTCCTAGCCACCCAGCTGGAAGTGCGCCCGGTTGCACTACTTTTACGCCAAATGCTTTGGCTACCCTCTCAGTATTATCTGTTGAATTGTCATCTACAACAATCACTTCAAAGTCAGCGTTCCGTAACTGGAGTGACTGCAATAAAAAGGTAAGGTTTCTTTCTTCATTTCTAGCTGGAATAATAATGGACAAACATGACATATTGTTTCTTACTATTTTTACACGTTTAAATGTAGGGATAGTGATGACAAGCGTAGCTGTCAAGACAAGAGCAACCAGTAAAAAAGACATCCTTTTCTCCTTTCCTTCACGTATGAAAATTAGCAAACTGGACAAAATAAAAAGTTGTAGACCTATTTTTATTTTGCGTGAAGTCATTTTATACACATTGTTGACAACTCGCTTTTGTTTTATAAGGAGGAAAAAGATGAAAAAGAAAGTAATTGTTGTAGGCGCAGGTTTAGGTGGTCTGTCAGCTGCTATTCGTCTGTCAGCTGATGGATATGATGTAACAATCGTTGAAAAAAGCGAGCGAATTGGCGGTAAGTTAAATATTCGCAGCGGCAAAGGATTTTCTTTCGATACGGGACCTTCTATTTTAACAATGCCGTGGGTGCTAGAGCAGCTGTTTGACAGTGCAGGCCGCAATATCCACGACTACTTAACAATAGAACGAATTGAGCCTCAGTGGAGAACTTTTTTCCAAGATGGAACACAAATTGATTTGACCAGTGACCTTCCTCGCATGCTTCAGCAGCTTCAAGAACTTGCTCCAGAAGACATTGAAGGTTTTTTTGACTATTTATCTTATGCAAATAAAATGTATGAATCGAACTTAAAAAGTTTTTATAAAAAAAGTTTATCTGGACTTCACGATTTACGAACGATGCACACGGTAAAAGAACTGCTTCAAATGGATCCAATGAGGTCTATGGATGCTACTACACGCAAATATTTTTCAAACAAACATTTGCGTCAATTGTTTAATTTTTTAATTATGTACATCGGTTCTTCTCCTTATCATGCACCGGCTGTATTAACACAGCTTGCTCACGTTCAGCTAGGATTAGGTATTTATTACGTAAAAGGCGGAATGTACAAAATTGCTGAAGCGATGGATAAGCTCCTTCAAGAACTTGGCGTCACTGTGCATCTAAATACGCCGGTAAAAGAAATCACAACAAGCGGAGCAAAGGCAACTGGAATTACACTAGAAAATGGCGAGAATCTATCAGCAGATATTGTGGTATCTAATCTAGAAGCAATTCCAACTTACCGCTATTTATTAAAAAATCATGCGCAAGCAGCTAAGCAAACTCAGCAGCTTGCAAAATTTGAACCTACTGTTTCTGGCCTTGTTCTTTTATTAGGGGTTAACAAACAGTACAAGCAGCTTCAACATCATAATTTCTTCTTCTCAAAGGATCAGAAAGAAGAGTTTGATACAATCTTTAACAAAGGTCAAGTAGCCATGGATCCGACAATTTACATTGGCGTATCGTCTAAATCAGACCCTACGCAAGCTCCTGAAGGAAAAGAAAACCTGTTCGTTCTTACTCATGTACCTCCTTTAAAAGAAGGCGACGACTGGGCTGCATTAAAAGACCGCTATCGTGATGTCGTATTGAAAAAGCTTGAGGCAATGGGATTAGAAGACTTACGTTCAAGCATTGAGTTTGAATATACGTTTACTCCTAACGATATCCAGGAGCTTTACGGTGCTAACGGCGGGTCCATTTATGGCGTAGCAACTGACCGTAAGAAAAATGGAGGTTTTAAAATTCCGGCAAGAAGTCAGCTTCTTTCTAACCTTTATTTTGTAGGCGGATCTACACACCCTGGAGGCGGCGTGCCAATGGTGACATTATCTGGTCAGCTTACAGCGGACGCAATTAATGAAGATTTTCAGATTCCTCCTATGCAAAAAGATATTGGATAATGAAAAAGTGCAGGAAATTCCTGCACTTTTTTTAAAAGTTCATTTTTGACTGTCCACCGTCTACGTTTAACGTCGCACCAACTATCCATGAAGCTTTAGAAGATGCTAAAAAGGCAACGGCGTTTGCCACTTCTTCCGGCTCTCCAAAGCGCCCTGCTGGTATTTCGTTTTCAACAAATTGCTTAATCTTTTCCGGATTTTCATCCATTCTTTTTTTCCAATTACCCGTTTCATGCAAAATGCTTCCCGGCGCTACTCCATTTACACGAATTCCTTTAGAAATCATTTCATCTGCAAACGACTTTGTAAAGCTGATAAGTGCTGATTTTGCGTTATTGTACGTGACTTTCCCTCCACTTTCCCTTCCGAAAATAGACGTAACATTAACGATTGCCGCATCTTTTGTCATACGCGTCGCTGCTAGCTTGCTCAAGTGGACAGCTGAAAAGTAGTTAAGCTCCATTGCTTCTTTGAAAAGGGATAAATCTGTTTCCATCGCGGTGCTTCCATTACTTCCTCCAGCGTTATTAATTAAAATATCAATGCTTCCGAAGTCGTTAATGAACTTCTCAATTAATGCAACTCTGTCTGATTCGTTTGTTAGGTCTGCTGTATATGTACGCACGTTTTCTAATTCTGACTGTGCATCCTGTAACGCTTCCTCTCCTCTTGCCGCAATTCCAACGTTTGCTCCTTCTTGAATAAACAAAGCAGCAATAGCCTTCCCAATTCCTTTTGACCCGCCGGTAATAAGTACATTTTTACTTTGCAACTGTAAATCCACACGTATCCCTCCACGTTAAATGATAATTACTATACTTTCTATCATAGCTCACTGCATGTCAAAATTAAAATCATATACTGTTTTACCTTTTTACTCCTTTTAAATCACCGCGTTTTATGGATACATTCTTTGAATTTATTGTCAGAACTCTTAGCAAAAACAAGCAACGGCGTGATATAATGCTTTTTGGTGTAAATGTTTTCAAATTGGGGGTTTTTTAATGCAACAAACGTTTTCAACGTCTCAAAAAGTTAAGCAGTTCGTTTTTATTTTATTTCCGATATTGGTCACCCAGTTTGGAATGTTTTCAATGACTTTTTTTGATACGATGATGTCAGGAAGGGTAAGTGCAGATGACTTGGCAGGGGTAGCAATTGGTTCAAGCTTATGGGTACCTGTTTTTACAGGGCTAAGCGGAATTTTAATGTCTATTACGCCAATTGTTGCACAGCTTGTCGGAGCTAATCAAAAGAAAAAAGTTCCGTTCTCCGTCATTCAAGGGCTTTATGTCTCCATTTTAATGGCCGTTGTTATTATTTTAATCGGTTTTTTTGTTGTTGATCCTATTTTAAAAGGGATGAATTTAGAAGCAAACGTAATGCGCATTGCCAAACAGTATTTAATTGCTTTATCTTTTGGTATTATTCCGCTTTTTATTTATACTGTTTTACGAAACTTCATTGATGCTTTAGGGCAAACTCGTACGTCTATGCTTATCACCATTTTAGGGCTTCCCGTTAATGTAGCTTTAAACTATGTATTAATCTTCGGTAAGCTGGGCTTCCCCCACTTGGGTGGAGTAGGCTCTGGTTATGCAACTGCCGTTACGTATTGGTGCATACTCATTGTATCCATTGTAATTATTCATAAAAAAGAACCTTTTTCTAACTTCGATTTATTTAAAAGATTTCATCGTATCTCTTTTTCTACTTGGAAAGAAATATTAAAAATTGGTTTACCTATCGGTTTTTCGGTCTTTTTCGAAACAAGTATTTTTTCAGCCGTCACGCTGTTTATGAGCTCGTATAATACCATTACGATCGCTTCTCACCAAGCAGCTATTAATTTTGCCTCATTTCTCTATATGATTCCGCTGAGTATTTCTATGGCTTTAACGATTGTTGTGGGATTTGAAGCGGGTGCTAAGCGTCATCAAGATGCACGAAGCTATAGCAGGATCGGTGTAACTATCGCTGTTGGCATGGCTTTTGTTTGCGCAGGTCTTTTATTTACTCTTCGAGAATCAGTAGCTTCTTTGTATACAAAAGATGCAGAGGTACTCGCATTAACTTCTCATTTTTTGATTTATGCAATTTTCTTTCAGCTTTCTGATGCTCTTCAAGCTCCTATTCAAGGCGCTCTGCGAGGATATAAAGATGTAAATGTTACCTTTTTAATGTCCTTGGTATCTTATTGGGTAATTGGTCTACCTTTAGGCATTGTTTTAGCAAAATACACCGATTTACAGGCGTTTGGCTATTGGATTGGACTAATTGCGGGGCTTGCTGCAGGCGCAACAGGACTTGCGTATCGTTTGATAAAAATACAAAAAAAACAGCTGCTAGAGGAGAATAAATCTTCTCGAACGGCTTAAACAAAAAAAGAACGTTCTCAAAAGAACGTTCTTTTTTTGTTTAAAGATGGATTGATACTCTTCCTTATACTAAGGCCTAAAACTTCTTATTTATTCAAGGTACGCTCTAACTCTTGTAAAAGCTGTTCCGCACCTTTTTTACTTAACACAACGTTTCCATTCCCAAAGGTTAAGTTTTCACGCGTAATTTCCCCAGTTACTAAGCAAGCACCATACGGGCTATACTTTTGTAAAATAATAATATCTTCATCAACATATATTTCTACTGGATCACCTGTGTTGATATTTAAAATGCGGCGCAATTCAATAGGAATTACTACGCGACCCAATTCATCTACTTTTCTTACAATTCCTGTAGACTTCATAAAATCCATTCCTTTCATAGTAAACAAATAATATCTTCTCGATACAAATCTAGTCAAATTCGTCAGAGTTGCTAAAACCAAAATGCTTGAATGATGGTCTGATAACGGTTTATAAGTTCTTAAAATATGGCAAATAACGCATTAAATAGATTTATATACACTTTGTATCATATCAATTCGTACACTATTTATGAATAGTGCATAATCTTTAAAATCGAATTCATCCATATATGTTAAAAGTGTGTATTTTATCCATAATATAACTATATATCCATCTTTTACACTACTTTGTACCCATTTTATAACTTTTATTCCGACATAAGACGACAAAATCAGCTATAGAAAAAACGTGTCTTTTCTACCTAAAGACACGTTCATTTGGACCCGAAGTTGTCACGAATAGCTTTTTGAATCATAGCTTCACACCGCTCCAGCTCTACTTTTAATTGTTTTTTATATAATTTAGCTTTCTCTTCTCCCTCATTTGTAAATGTATAATAAACCACTTCTTGAAGCTTCATTCCTTCTTTTTTACGCTTCACCTGTTTGAGGACACCGTCTTCAATCAAGTCATGAAGGGCTTTGTATACTTCAGAATGATTAGGCTTGAATCCAAAAGGTCGAAATTCATCTCTTAACACATCTAATAACCGAAGGCCATACAGACGCTCTTGTTCTGTCATCGTAATCATATATAATTTTAAGAAAGCACGTTGTTTTAATAGAAAACCACTGGATGTACGCTTTTCTCTCATCTCAACTTCCTCCTTCACATACTTGCTTTCATTCAGGATAATAGAAAGCTCTATACGTAATTATACTTTTTTTATTCTACATAATCCTTCTTTTTCACTCAAAATCTCTTTTTTTTCTCACATTTTTTCACTTATTTACGTGTTTTTCTCATTTTTTGTAAGCAGGCATTGAATTTTCTTTTTTTCATATATATAGAAGGAATTTACGTGAATATAAGGAGGGTTTCCTTTGAGTAAAAAATATGAAGAGATTGATTGGGGTTCGATTCAGCATAAGGTAGAAGATATGCTTGGAAATCACTTTTGGAGCGATTTAAATCACATCTTGCCCAAGCGATTTCCAAACGTCGACTTATATGAAACCGATAAAGAAGGCATTATCGTCGTTGAGGTTCCTGGACTGCATTCAACTAACGACATTCAAATCAAGTTGGACGCAAATATATTAACAGTTGAAGGAAACGTTCCTTATGCTTATGAAGCATCTAAACAAAAGTTAAAGCTCAACGAACGCCATACAGGCGTATTTTCTCGCACGGTCAAACTTCCTTTTCACTACACAGACGAACCAGTTCGCGCTAAGTACAAAAATGGATTATTGGAAATTCGACTGAATAAGATAGAAAATGATCAAACCATTGCCATACAATTTGAAGATGATTAACTGCACGTAACAAAAACCCTTCTGTTAGCAGAAGGGTTTTTGTTAGAGCGCTGAACTTAACACAATGTTTCCTTTTGGCGTCTTATTATTCGCGTTCGGTTCTAAAGTAATCGCCATAACATCCCACTTTTCAGTCTGTTCTTTTTGGCTCATCGTATAGACCACTGTCCCGTTTCCATTTTTATCTGTTACAAAAGCACCTGCCGGATGAGGCTTATCACCTTTTATGAGCCACACCTGATAGACTTCATTCCCCTTTACGTTTTTCAAGTTATTCGCTTGAATAACCACATTTAGATTTCCACCTTTTTTCGTAAGAGATGCTGTTGCTTCGCCAGAAACGTTCGGCTCTGCCTGCAGCTTCATTGTTTTTTCAGATGTAAGAGGTTCGTTTTGAGGAGCAACCGAAACATTTGGCTCTTGTTTGCCTTTGTCTCCATCTTTCAACAGAAAGTAGCTGTTTCCTGCAAGGGATAAAAGAAGTGCCGCAGCTAATCCAATAATGATGGACTTTTTATTTGATTTCTTAGACGCAGCATGTTGTTTTTCATTTTTTAAAGCGATTGGTTCTCTCTTTGTCTCACCTTGTTCTTCTTCGAATACATTCGCAAGTATTCGCTGTTTCATTTCTGGCGGAGGAGATTGTTCTGGTGTCAAATACGTTAGATCTCCAAGAACTTCCTCCAGCTCTCTTAGTTCTTCTTGACAGCTTTGACAGTTTTTCAAGTGCATTTCAAACTCTTTTTTCTCATGGGAAGTCAACTGATCATTATAGTAATCAATTAGTTTATTGCACATACTCATGAATCAGCTCTCCCTTCTGCATCAGTACATAAATATGTTTTTAATTTCCGCAACGCTAATCGCACCCTACCCTTTACTGTTCCTAATGGGATTTGCTGCTCTTCTGCTACTTTTTGCTGCGTTAATCCCTTAAAATAAACGGATTGAA
This sequence comes from Priestia sp. YIM B13490, assembly GCF_042787735.1. Lineage (NCBI taxonomy): Bacteria > Bacillati > Bacillota > Bacilli > Caryophanales > Bacillaceae > Priestia > Priestia sp. YIM B13490. The sequence goes on along the minus strand of NZ_JBHZOT010000003.1, from coordinate 189,420 downwards.
TAATCTTTTTTTGGTCTTCAGACAATTTTGATACAGCGTGCCGCACTCTCTGCTGTTCTTCTTTCCACTGAAGCTGCTCGTCAATCTTAGGATGATCATCTTCAATAAAATCAAAAATTTCTTCTGAGAAAATAGGATCGTTTTTTCTTTTTCTTACAATATCAATCGCGGTGTTTCTTGTAATCGTAAACAGCCATGATGAAAACTTCCCTTTTTCATCGCTGTAAACTCCTTTTCCTCTCCACAGCTTAATAAACACTTCTTGAACAGCTTCTTCAGCAATATCAGAGCTATTTGTTAACCGGTATATAAACGAATAAAGAATTCGCTCATACTTGTCATACAGCAGTTCAAGGGCTTTTTTGTCTCGTTCTTTTATTCTATTGTATAAGACAACGTCGTTTTGCTCTTTCATACCCTTCTCCTTTAACTCTTATGAGTCCTTATTATATAATCGAATTACCTTTGAATTTGGATCACTTTCACATCTTTTAAACGTACCTTTATTTTTCAAAAATGACAAGTAATTATACTTTTTTTATGGAATAGGAGCGAAATCGTCCAATGAAACATTTAATTCTTTTTGATGGTATATGTAATTTATGTAATAGCAGTGTTCAATATATTATTAAACATGATGAACAAGCTTTGTTTTCTTTCGCTTCTCTTCAATCAGATTTCGGAAAGCAGCAGCTAGCCTCTCACGGCTTACTTCCTGAGCAATTAGACAGCATTGTATATATTCATGGAGACCAAAGATATGTAAAATCAACGGCTGCTTTAAAAATCGCCAAGCGCTTAGATGGACCCGTTAAATTTTTATATGCTTTCATTATCATTCCTGCACCTATTCGAGATATAGTATACAACTGGATCGCTCGCAACCGATATAAGTGGTTTGGCAAACAGCAGCACTGCATGCTCCCAACTTCTGATATGAAAAAGCGGTTTGTTGATGACTAAAAAAGTTTGGGCCATAGAGAAAAAACAGTTCCAAAGAGGAATATATGTATGTTAAGGAAGTCTATTCATTAAAAAATCCGAACTGATTCAACATTCCAATGAAAGAATGCTGAACTATAGTTCGGATTTTCCAGCTAACATATGGTTGTATGAGCTTTTTTAGCTTCCACCCATTGCTTTTTTATTCGTTGCTTCAATTGCCTGCTTTATTATTAGGGAAAAGTCTTGTTCTTTCATCACTTTTAACCCTTCGGCAGTAGCGCCGCCTGGAGTTGTTACTTGCTCTCTTAAAGACGCAGGATCTTTGGTTTCATGCAGCATTTGTACAGAGCCATACATCATTTGAATAACTAAATCTTTGGCTGTTTTTTCGTCCACACCGTAAGCAGTAGTTGCATCAATTAACGATTCTGCAAAATAATATAAAAACGCCGGTGCACTGCCAGTTACAGCCGTTAGCTCATGTACTTCTTTCTCTGAACACTCATGCGCTTTACCAATTCCTTTTAAAATCATTTGAAGCACTTCTTTATGCTCTTTTGTGGCAGAAGTTCCAAGTGTATATAGTGACATCGATTGTCCAATCATAGCAGCTGTATTTGGCATAATCCAAGCGACAGGCGTACCCTGCGGAAGATGACTTTCTAAGTAACTCGGACCAATCCCTGCCGCTAACGTTACGACAAATTGTTGATTTAAATGAGTTGAAAGTTCCTTGAGCACGAAAGGATGGGCCTCAGGAGGCATCGCTAAAATAATAACATCCGAATTGTCGACTTCTTGGCGCCAATTTTGCGTCGTTTGTACGCCGTACGTTGTTTCAACACGCTGTAACCGCTCAATATCTCCGTTGTTTGACATCACCACTGCCTCAATACTGTCAGCGCTGCTCGTAACCAAACCAGCAGCTACAGCTTCAGCCATTCGTCCTGCTCCAATAAATAAAATTCGCTGTTTTTTCATCTGTTACTCCCAGTTATATGTCCAGAATTCTTCTCTAGTTAATAAACGTTCCATTTGCGGATAGTCAGATAAGCGATCGAAGTCAATTGCGTTCATCATTCCTTCTGTTTGAGAACGATGGGCTTTTAACGCTTCAATTTTTTTATCTTTCATCGCTGTTACATCAAAAATAACATCTGGTTCTCCAATATGTTCAATACGATCTTTCGAAAACGCATGACACCAAACAACCGGACGCTTTTCTTTTGGCATACGTTTTACCGCTTGAATCGTAGCTGCACCCGTAGCATTATGATCAGGGTGTACCGCAAAGCCAGGGTAATGTGTTAAGATGTGAGTCGGCTTTACATCGTTAATGATTTCTTCAATTTTATCTGCAAAAACATCAATATCAAGAAATTCCAGCGTTTTATCACGAAGCCCTAGCATACGCAAGTCTTGAATATCTAAAACGTTCGCTAAATCTAAAAGTTCTTTTTTTCGGATTTGAGGTAAAGTTTCACGGTTAGCAAACAGCGGTCTACCCATATTTCGTCCCATTTCACCTAGCGTAACACAGGCATATGTAACGGGCGTTCCTTTTTGTCTAGCTTGCGTGATCATTCCTGCTGCTCCATATGCTTCATCGTCAGGATGCGGAAATACAATTAATAATCTTTCTTCCATGTTCTATTCTCCTCTCTTTTCTCTTATGAAAACGGATGTTCACTTAATTGAAGGGCAACTGCTAAACGACCTTCAAAGTCATGCCCAGCTAGAAGAAGTCGGCCTTCTTCATCAATTTCCCAATCTGTTAATCCCTCTGCATAAATCCATCCTAAATCAATTTGAAGACCTACACGATAAGGACCTTCTCCAGTTATCTTTCCGTTTGAAATAGTGACTTTACCATTGCGAATAAAAGCCCCAACTGTCATTACTTTTTCATTTACGTGTGAAGCATATGCACCGTTTGTCGTTTCAAGGTGTACATATACGTCTTTATTTAAAAATGTTTGTATTTTTTTTTGGACTGTTTCTTTATGAATTGGTTGCACGCTTGTTACTCCTTTCTCATGTTCATAAATTGTATTGTACTAAAAATCATGAGCGAATCCTAATGTTTAGTTCTAGACTTTGAATTTCTTTATTCCATCGTTCATAATCATACATAAATGTTAAATATTCCCAATTTAACATACTGATTTCTTGAATGTCTATAATAATCTCAGCAAGTTCACGACTAAGCATACCTAGTTCTTTTCCTTCGGCCAGCTTTTTTTTGTAACGATTAAAAGCTGGATCTAATTGTTCAATTTGTGCATAAATTTCATGGATAGAGCCATATTGTTGAATAAGAGGCAGTGCGGCTTTTTCTCCTACACCAGGAACACCCGGAATATTGTCCGATTTGTCACCAAGCAATGCTTTTACGTCCACCCATTGACGAGGATGAATATTGTATTCTTCTTGAAAGTGCTTGAAGCCATAAACAAGATCGCCAACCTGCTTTTTGGCAATAATTTGCGAAATATGTTGATCTAGGAGCTGAAGCAAGTCTCGGTCATTGCTATAGATGTACCCTGGACTTTGCTTTTCCTTGCTCCACTTGCTTACAAGTGCTCCAATTAAATCATCTGCTTCATAAGAAGACAATGACATTTGATAAATGCCTACTGTGTCAAAAAATTGTTTTAACGTTTCATACTGCTGAATCAGCGGCTCAGGCAGCTCTGCTCTTGTTTGCTTATATAGGGCGTATGTATCTTTACGTTTTGTATCCTCACGCTTAACATCCCAAGCGACGAAAATATGGCTTGGCTCATATTGGTGAATCAATGCATGCATTTTTTGAATCGTTACTCTCAGGGCATTCGTAAATTGGCCCTTACTATTTCTTGTCAACGCTGCTTCATCTCTGCCATAAGAAGTAGCAAAATAACAGCGGCTTAATAAATTAAATCCATCAATTACTAATAGTGTTTCGTTCACATAGTCACGTCCTTTGAAAACTTTGCTCCTTTAGCTTTTAGAGCACACATACTATAGCACTTGTTCTTTGCACGCGTCAATGAAGCGTACAAAGCTCAAAACACGCCCATTTTTTTCTCCCAATGTAAATGTAGTATAAAGATGTTAAATTGTTGTTATGATTTATTCGTTTGGCTTTTAGAACTTTTGACTATCCTATAAAATGAGGATGAAAGATCAATCCTACAAATGAAGGTGAAAAAAGTGAATAAAAACACGATGATTAAAACATTAAAAGTTATATCTGTTGTGTCGCTTCTCGCTTTGTTATTTATCATTGCTTATGATCGTTCCATGTCTACATCCATGATTATTTTGTTCAGTTCGCTCATTTTCTTTGTATTTGTACTTAGCGACTTTTTTTTCGATCGCAAGCCGTGGGGATTAAAAGGCCTTCAATTATATATATCACTGATGTTATTCATCATTGCCATTTTTGAAATGCATCAAGTTGTCAGTTCACTTTGCGTTATTTCCATTATGGCTCTACCAAAAGTTATTGACGAATTAGCTTAAGTGTGAATGATAAATGATAAAATCCATGATCACAATGATCATGGATTTTATTACGTTTTGAGTAGTTTTTCAGAGATGCGAAGAGCTTCTTCTATGCCAAATTTACGCACTAAACTGATGGCTTCCTTTATTTCTCGTTTTTTCAAATCATGGGTCGGATTTAAATTTAACAACACTTGAATAACAACTAAATCCCGCATCGTAAACATCATATTCTTTTTCATATCCCGCTGAAATGTATACTGCTCTTTTAAGAGCCGGTCACTTATTGCTAACACTTTCGACTCCGGAAGATGTAGCTGCGCTCCTGCTTCTTGACAAGACCACAATTTTTTCACTCGATCTTCAGCATTCATATTTGCGACTCGTGCATATGTAATATCGCTGTTTTCTTGACGAATCTCTATCTCTTTTAACGTTGGCTTTAGCACCGTTTTTCGCTTGGAGACTTTTTTCTTATCAACTCCTGTATCCCTGAGGACCCTGCCGTGAACGGTGTAAATGTCGTATTCATTTTCTCTTTTTACATCTTGTTTATTGTATTTTGGAAAATAACCATTTACAAGCATCGTTCTCAGCATATCTAATTCTTTTTTTAATCCATGCACTTCAATATATCCAACAGCACAAATTTCTTTGTGGAATTTTTTTGTGTTGCTAACGCCTTTTCCTGCAACGTGAGCTCTTACTCTTTCTAATAGAGAGCCCGTCGTTGCTCCGATATACAAAAGCCTGCCCGGTTTATCAAAGAAAAAATAAATGCCGGGAGCGGAAGGCAATTGTCCTATTTCTGCTGTACTTAGCAGCTTCTGCAGTACCTGCATGACTGCTAAATCAATTTTCGCTGTCATTATTTTTGATAACCTTTTAACATTTCTTCATACACTTTTAGATGCGTATACACAGTTTGAAGAAGCGGTACGTGTATAGACGACTTTTCAGCTAATGTCAGCAAATATCCTTGAAGGTGGTCTCCTTCAATTTGAAAACTTTTTTCCATATCACGCTGCATCGATGACTTCATGTCATACGTCATTTTGTCCATCGTATTCATATGCTGTTCAATAATCCCTTCAGCTAATGGTGCATCGTATGCCATCATAATATTTTCAACTTCTTTAAAAAGCTCTTGTACGAATTGACGCCCTCCTTTTGCCGCTAGCACTGGGCCAACAGGTGCGCGCATAAGAGTGGTCATGCCTGACATAACCGTAATAAATAAATACTTATGCCACATATCCTGTTCAATATATGAACTTTTTACAAACGAAGCTTTTGTACCACTGAACGCTTGCTCAATCAGTTGTAATCTTTCTGTTTCCTTCTGCTTAAATTCACCAAATACAAGTCTGTGAGCAGGACTCGTCTGGACGACATCTCCATCTTTGTTTAAAGTTGTTTCAATAAAGCATAGTCCTCCAATGACTTTTTCTTCCCCAAAAGCTTCTTGTAAAGGACCCACGTGAGCCATACCGTTTAGCAAAGGTACGACAACTGTCTGATTCCCCACAAAAGGACGCACATCCTCAATTGCCTGTTTAAGATGATAAGCCTTAGTTGTGAACAAAATAACATCATAAGGCTCTTTCATCTCAGATTTTGTAATAGCTTGTACAGGTGAAGTGAAGTCACCGTGTATGCTCTTGATAACAAGTCCATTTTGTTCCAGCTCTTTTTTTCTGCGATCTCTGACAAGAAAAGTCACATCCTCTCCTTTTTCCACAAGCCTGCCTCCAAAGTAACCTCCAACGCCGCCTGCGCCTAAAACTAATATTCGCATAACTTTTGCTCCCCTTTTTCTTTTTCTTTTATTGTAGCACAGCTAGTTTGAAATTTTATAATATTCTTATTTCATTGTATTTTGAGTTTTTTACAAAAGATAGCCATAGTGCTTTTAAAGTTGTTATAATGAATACAAAAAAAGCATAAAAATTTACGCTTAGACATTTATCCCCTCTTGGATATACTATTTACCAATCCGCAATCGGAAAAGTTTCGATTTAAACAATGTTATTTACATAGGAGAGACTGAAATGAAAACAGAAATCTACATTTTATCTGGATTTTTAGGCAGCGGAAAAACAACGTTGCTTAAACAGCTGCTTCAGCAAGAAAAAGATCGTAATCGCAACATTGCTGTTGTGATGAATGAGCTTGGCCAAGTTTCGATTGACTCAAATGAAGTAGAAAAAGACACGCCGTTAAAAGAATTGCTAAACGGCTGCGTGTGCTGTACGATTCAAGGTCAATTTGAAACTCAGCTTCATTCACTTCTACAGGAGAACACATTGGATGCTATCTATATAGAAACAACCGGAGTTGCACATCCCATTGAAGTGTTGGATGCCTGTATGTCTCCTCTTTTTGCGCATCAAGTCACGATTAAAAGTATTATCACCACACTCGATGCAACAAGGTGGAAAGAACGTGGGTCCTTAAGCATTCAACTTCAAAAACTTCTTCAAGAACAAGTAAAACATGGAGATGTAATTTTATTAAATAAAACGGACATGCTGTCTGAGGCAGAAAAGTCTTCCCTGCTTTTTGAGGTTCAATCAATTAACGCTCGTGCAATAACATTATTAACAACATTTTCCCGCGTGAAGCTTGACCTGATTCAAAGAGCTCAGCTGTCTCAAAAACAGCCGCACCATAAGGCTCATGTTGAAGATCATCTTCATTTGAAAACATTTGTATATGAGTTTACAAAAAAAGTGGATCTTGAATTATTTGAAAATTGGCTGCGCCAAATGCCAGATACCATCTATCGTATTAAAGGCTATATGCGCTTTACTCATTCGGATGATACGTATTCGTTTCAATATTCATACGGCATGCCTCTATATATGAAAGAAATGATGAAGCTGCCCACCACTCTTGTCTTTATAGGGGAAAACCTCAACCACATTAAGATGAAACAAGAATTATTTAATCTTGAACAGCAGTCCAATTAAAAATCCCGCCTAGAGCGGGATTTTTTTATTACTTATAAACAGGCATTTTGTACTCTGCGCAAAATTTCATATGCACGATTTCCGGCTAACTCTGTCAACTCTTCAAATTTTTCATCTCTTTTCAAATCAAGTTCAATAATTTCTTTTGCCAGCTCAATAATCTCTTCTTTTTTCAATTGTTGCACAGCCATTTAAAACGCCCTTCCCTTTTAGAATTTATGTATATTCTCACATTTGTTTTCTATTCATCATTTTGAAAGCAAGTGATTAACCACAAGGCTTTATCCTGTATGGTTAACCACTTGGGATCGAGTTAATCATTAGTTTATAGGACTCTTTTCCCTATTTCATTATTTATGTCACTTTTTCTCACATAGTAATTCAAAAATATAACATATATATGTTAGAATGTATTACATGTTATAATTTTTTGTATTTTTTTCCTTTATGATAATAACATACTACTACGTACTCAGGGGTGAGGGAGATTGTCTACGAATGAAGCGTCATATCGAGATAAAAAAGTCATGTCTATTGGGATTGTAAAAGAATTAACCGGTTTATCAGAAAGGCAAATTCGCTACTACGAGAAAAGAAGCCTGCTCTTTCCGGACCGAACCAATACGGGTATCCGGAAATATTCGTTTTCAGACGTCGAACGATTAATGGATATTGCCGATCGCATAGAAGAAGGAGTTCAAACGAGTGAAATACGCACAGAATTGGCCAAAAAAGATGAAGCGAGAAAAATGAAAGAAGTAAAAAACCAAATGCTTCAAGGTCAGTTGAACGCTCATTTCAAGCGGAAGCTATAAAGTATACATACGGTGACTTTCCCGTCTCCGTTTTTATTTCTTTACGGCAGACAAAAAAGCGCATATCTAAAGATATCCGCTTTTTTGTCCGTTAAGCTGAGCGCCCTTTAAAAAATTTCGGCTGATGAGAATTCATGAACTTAGTTTTAGATAAAATGAACATAACCGATCCGCCCCAAATGAACAAAAAGGCAATCATCTCTACGCTAGAAAACGGTTCATGATACACGAATACCCCTAATAAAAGCGTCATGGTAGGAGCAATGTACTGTAAAAAACCGACCATCGATAGCGGAATAAGAGGGGCCCCTTTAGCGAAATATAGTAGTGGCATAGCTGTAGCAACACCGCCTCCAATTAAAAGAGCACTCAGATCAAGCGATTGAAGAGAAAAACTTGAAGATCCTTTCACTAAAAGAAAAATAAAATAAATAACTGCAATAGGTGCAACCATCATCGTTTCAATCGTTAATCCTACTTTTGCTTCTAATTGAATAGTCTTTTTTACAAGTCCGTACAAACCAAAGCTAAACGCTAAGCTTAATGATACCCATGGGATATGCCCGTATGTAACTGTCATAACGATAACACCTATAGCAGCTAATCCAACAGAAGCACCCTGCCAAAAATTAAGCTTCTCTTTTAAAACGACTATACCAAGTAAAATACTAACGAGCGGGTTGATGTAGTAACCTAAACTTGTTTCAATAATATGATTATGGTTAACCGCCCAAATGTAAACGAACCAGTTGATGCTGATCAGCACTGAAGCCACAAATAAAATGACCGCTTGTTTCGTATTACGAAATAATAAACCAAGCGTCTTTTTTAAAGCACTCATTTGCTTTGTCACAAGCAAAAGTAAAAGCATAAAAACAAATGACCATATGACACGGTGAGCGAGTATTTCATTCGCATTCACCTCGCCAAGAAGCTTCCAGTAAAGCGGAAAAAGCCCCCACATAACGTAAGCGCTGGCTGTATAAACAATACCTGCTCGTTTAGAATCTTGATTCATTTCTCAACCTCTTTTCTTTATCTCTCTGTCTCTTATCATTATAGATGCATTTACCTCTTTTTTATAGCTTTATTTTACCTATCGAAATAACTCATAAAAAAAACGATCGCTTTTAGCTCGACCGTTTTTTATACCTTATTTTTTAGGCTGTTTAAATACTTTGGCACTGCGAATATACTCTACATCTTGTACATTTTCTCGCGCGTTAGCGATTCGAGCCGCAGCAAAGAAATAATCGGATAAACGATTTAAATACTGAAGCACCGCCGCATTAATTTTATACTCACGCTGCACGCCAACAACAAGCCGTTCTGCGCGGCGTGTAATCGTCCGGCAAATATGAAGCGTTGTCGCTGCAGGTGTGCCTCCAGGTAAAATAAAACGCTCAATGGCCGGCGCCTCTGACATATAGACATCAATGCGCTTTTCAAGTACTGATATCATGTCGTTTGTTACTTTGTACGGATGATCATCTTTTGCAAATGCTAAATCACTTCCACAGTCAAAAAGCTCATGTTGAATCGTAATTAGCTCTTCTTTTACATCTTTTAATGTTGTTTCATCCAGCTGATAAATCGCTTGACCTACAAAGCCATTTAGCTCATCAATCGTACCGTATGCTTCCACTCGAATATCATCTTTATTTACTCGTCCTCCAATTAAGCTTGTCTGCCCTTTGTCCCCTGTTTTTGTGTAAATGTTCATTGTATTTCCTCCTTCAATCGATTAGCAATTCCGTACCAAATGTGATCTACTTTCCGGGCATGTGCCGCTAAATGCTGATACGCATACCCGCATTCATCTCTCCACTGCCGTTCTGTTGGATCTAAAGGAACAATCCCTTTGCCGACTTCAGTTCCAATCACTATTAACTTTTCCCATACACCGCTGTCTCTCCACTTCTGTATTAACTTTTTAACAACAAGGTGCGGAGACTCCAGCTCGCTATGTATTAATTCCTTAACATAGTGCTCAAATCCTTCTAGCACTATGTAACTTTCTTCGAACTCAAGCGCTGGTAAAACAGGGTCTTCATACAAACAATGCCATTTTACCGACTCACTGGCATAATGCTGCTTCACCCATTTTCTTTTGCCGGTAAATGCACCGCCGAATACGAAATGCATGCTCTTCTCTCCTTTGCCTGTTTGTATGTACACGCTACTGAAAAACCTTCTCCATAAGAAAAAGAAACATCCCAAAGCGACGCTGTCTGTTTAAAATGAGATGCAAGTAAACGCAGTGGTCCGCCGTGCGAAACAATAGCAATGTGACGCAATTGCTGACTGGCCGCCAAATCGACCGCTTCTTCCCACGCTGCCCAAACTCGGTTTGAAAAGCTTGAGAAGCTTTCACCATTCGGAGGCGTATGTTCTGTCCAGTGATCAATCCAATTTCTATACGCCCGTATGTTTTTTAAATCTTCATACGTCTTCTCTTCCCAATCTCCAAAATGCAGTTCACGCCAATTTTTACTTTTAACCACCTGAGATTTTGGAAAAACAACTGCACTTGTTTCTAGCGCTCTTTTTAAGTCACTGGAAATAACGAGCTGAGGTTCTAGAAAAAGCTCTTTCAATTCATTTTTCCCTTCTATACTTAAAGGCGGATCACTCCACCCTATATATTTTTTCTGTTGATTTTCAAGCGTCATGCCGTGACGAATACATGTGATAACCAAAGAATTATCCATAAAAATGTTTCTCCTCCTTCAATGGTTGCCCCTATAACATCTCCTGTTACGCCACCAAACTGCGAACGATAAAATCGTATCCAGAGCCATAAAAAACCGGCAAAGAAAAGAATAATGAATTTATTGTCCATAAAAATAACGAAAATAGCAACTAAGAATAGGCTCATAATGATAAATCCGTAAATAGACCGTTTGGTGACTCCTTGTTGAAAATAAGCAGCCAGACCCGTATCTTTAGCGGGCTTATCTCTCATCAATAAAAAGGCTGCTCCAATTCTTGGAAGGGTAAAGACAATTAAGCATGCCCAAATTGATAAAGAAGAAAGAGACACTAATTCATAGATCGCACTAAAACGCAGCAGCAGCAGAACCATAAGAGAAAGAATAGCAAAAGACCCAACGTGCGGATCACTTAAAATCTGCAGTTTTTTTTCCTTTGACTGATGAGAAAAATAGGCATCGCTTACGTCCATCCAGCCGTCTAAATGAAGGCCACCCGTTAAGATAAGCGGTAAAAGCAAAACTAAAATACTATCAACAATCGTAGTGATAGGTGAAGATTGAAGCAGCTGTAAAAAGCTATAAAACATCAAGCCTAGTAACATACCAATCCAAGGCAGCACAAAAAGTGAGCGTGCCGTTCTTTTTTCAGTCCATTGAACGGTTTTAGCCAGTGGTAAGATCGTAAAAAACTGGAGAGAAATTCGTAGTATGGCTATCCATTCTTTCATATATCTATACATTCCTTTCCTTTTTTAAAACGATAGATTCCCGCTTCTACACAAATAGCCACATCTGCTTTTTCTACAATATACTGATGTAATTTCCCTAACATCTTCATATAGCTATATGTGGGCTCTTCTAACACGCCCGCTTCAAACAGTTCATTAGATACTAGCACAACCGTCTGAGACTGCGCAAACAGCTTATCGAGCGTTTCTGTCATATGACGAAAAACCGCTTGTTTCCCTTCTTTTGTTTGCCACCTTTTTTCTGTTGAAAAAAGCTCATTGGCAAGCCAGTTCGTGACACAATCCAAAAGTATAGCATCATCACTTTGAAGATTTGGCAGAATTTGTTGTAAATCTACAGACTGCTCGATCGTTACCCAAGGCGTGTTCGCTGCTTGGCGTTCTTTTTGATGAAGCTGGATGCGTTTTTGCATTTCCTTATCTGTTTGCCTGCTTGTGGCAATATAAACAGCGCGCTTTGTACAAAAAGTTTGAACCATGTTCTCCGCTGCACTTGATTTTCCGCTTCGAACGCCTCCGCTAATAAAGATGATCATATTTCATCAAGTCCTTGTTTGATTACGTTAAGTAAATAGTCATTTTCTTCTTTCGTTTTCACAGCCAAACGGATATAGCGTCCATTTAAAAATGGAAAGTTTTCAGTATGACGAGCTACCACGCCATGGCTTGCTAAATAGACAAGCCATTCGCGCGTTTTAATAGAAGACGGAACGCTGCAAAGATAATAGTTTGTTTGAGAAGGAGAAACCAAAAGCCCCCATTCCTTTAGTTGACTCAAGATTCGTTCCCGTTCTTGTTTAATATAATGTACGGTTTCTTTTACAAAATCTTTTTCATCCACACATATCATGCCTATTTGCTGCGACAAGCCATTTACACTCCAAGGAGGCTGCTTTTTAGCCATCTTGCTAATGATTTTTTCATTTGCCAAAATATAGCCAAGACGAAGCCCGGCAATATTAAACATCTTTGTCATGGAACGCACAACAATGATATGCTCATAATCCAGAATAAGAGAATCAAATGAAGGCTGATGTTCGACAAAATCAATAAATGCCTCATCAATCATTAAGTATGTACCATGATGAGCAGCAGCTTTTACTACTTTCATCCATTCCTCATGACTATACATAACGCCCGTTGGATTATTTGGATGACAAATCCACAGTACTTTTATGTCCGGAAGAATGCTCATAATCAACTCTATATCCCAGCTCCAGCCATTTTCTTCAGATAAAGGAACGTATGTCACTTCACATCCATAAGCTTTACTTGCCTGTTCATATTCAACGAAAGTCGGCTGTACAATCCCTGCTTTCTCTCCTGAAAATAACGAAGCAATAAGGAAAAACGCTTCAGCGGCGCCATTTGTAGGCAGCACTTGAGCACCTGAAACATGATGATGAGCTGCAAGTTTATTTTTCAGCTCCGTTACTTGAGGGTCAGGATAACTAAACGCTGCACCCTTGAATTCGTTCCACTTTTCGTGAAGCACAAGGGGAGCCCCTAAAGGATTTGTATTCACGCTAAAGTCTTTTATATGCGACAAATTCTCGGCCCCTATTGCTTTTAAAAAGACATTAGGATTAGCTCCATGTGTAGGTAATAGCACTAATAACTCCTCCTAACAAAAGATATAATAACCACGTAGCATAGACCGTCCTTTTCATAATGAAAACAGCTTGTTCAATATGACCGGCTTGCAGAGGAATGAGTGGTTCACCCATTTTTGCACGATTAGATTCTATGCCTTTATATGTATTAAGCCCGCCGAGTTGAATACCTAACAGAGCAGCCACTGCGCTTTCCCCGTATCCGCTATTTGGGCTAGGATGCTTCTTAGCATCACGCTTAATCAAACTCGTTACATGCCCAAGAGAATACTGGCTTTTTGCTACATTAACAGCCGTCATCACCACTGCAGTTAACCGACTTGGAATATAGTTTAATACGTCATCGGTTTTTGCACTAAAGTAGCCGAACAGAAAGTAGCGGTCATTTTTGTACCCAACCATCGAATCACATGTGTTAATAGCTCGGTAAAAAAAGGCTAGGGCTCCTCCTCCTATAAATGCATAAAAAAGCGGAGCTGTAATACCATCACTTGTATTTTCAGCCACGGTCTCTACCGTCGCTCTGGCAATTTCTCCTTCTGACAAACGATCTGTATCTCGTCCCACAATCATACTTACTTCATATCTAGCTTTCTCCATATCTCCTAGCTGAAGCGGCTTTTGTACCTTATAAGCAGCTTCGCTTAAAGAACGAGTGGATATAGTAGTCGCAATCATTACGCTCTCTACTAAAACACCTGCTATAAAATGAACTCCGTACAAAGCATGGAGGAACAAAAAGGGAACAACTCCTGCGAGCACAGCCATACTTATCACAAGAAGTAATCCTTTGAATCGTTTTCCTGCACCTTTATTTAATCTAGAATCTATCCAATAAATCCATTTGCCAAACCAGCGAACGGGATGCGGCCAATTTTCGGGATCGCCTATAATTCGGTCAATTAGTAAAGCAATCGTCATGGCCGTCATGTGTGCAATTATCGCTTGTGTAATACTCATTTCTTCACCTCTTTCCCTTAAGTCCCTGCTCTAAGCTTATTTTCACCAGCTTGGCTACCGCTTGCCCTAAAGCGGTCATAGAGCCTGCATATTCATATAATGATCCTTGCTGAGACGCTGCAACTGAGATGCTGTCCGTAGATGTTCCCGTAGCAATCGTCTTTGTAGCCGGATCTATGACACCCAGCTGTGACAGCGTTTTTGTTTTAGCTTCTGTGGCCGCAATAAAAAGCTGTAAAAACGCTGCATCCGTAAGCGTACCTTCCACGAAAAAAAACATATTAATTGTACCAGGAGAGGAATAGAACGGGACAGCTTCGTCAGCTGTAATATCTACTGCGTTTCCTATTCCAGCCGTTATCACGGAAGCTACTCTTACTCCGTAGCCTTCATAACAGTAAACCGCTCTTTCTTTTAACCACACGGCTGTCATCAACCCTACGATTTGCTCATGGCGCACATTTTCTTTCATCAAATATTGCTCATACTCCAAAGAAGGAGTATCTGAATAATAGTCTTTGTGAACAAATCGATTGTAAAAGGTGTCCGTTTCCGTAATGCCTGTTCCTAAAACCCCTGAGCTGTATGTTTTATAAGAAGTCTCGGTTTTCATGATTAAAAGCTCAGGCCTTTCTTCAATTTTAAGATGTGAAAAGGGACCAATCCCCTTTTCAATTCGAACTGGAATATGGTCCCTCTTCTTATTTATTGTACACCTCAGGGTATACTGCTTTTGCTAAGTCCTCTAAGCCATCTACAATACGAGGTCCTAAGCGATTGATTTTGTTTTGATCAACCTTCTCGATGTTACCCTCTTTTACAGCAGTCATGCTGCTCCAAGCGGGACGCTTCATAATCTCATTTTTGTCTGCATCATACGTTGCGATAATAACGTCAGGGTTTAACTTAACAACTTGCTCTTCAGAAAACTTAACCCAACCCTTTTCACTAGCTGCTACGTTATCAGCACCGATCATAGTAAGCATTTCGTTCATGAACGTACCTTTTCCTGTTGTATAAATCTCAGGAGCTCCTGATACCTCTATCCATACTTTTTTACGATCTTCTTTTGAAATCGTTTTTGCTTTTTTCTCAATTGAAGCTACTTTTTCTTTCATGTCTTTAATTGTTTGATTAGCTTCTTTTGTTTTACCTGTTAATTTACCGATTTGCGTAATAGAATCATAAACCGTATCAAACGTTGTTGAATCTTTTACAACAAATACCGGAATACCCGCACTTTCAATTTGTTTAAATACTTCATCCGAAACGCCCATACTTGAAGCGTGTGCCAGCACTAAATCAGGATTTAAAGCAATAACTTTTTCCGCATTAACGTTCATATCTCCTACCTGCGCTTTTTTCTTTACGCTTTTAGGATAATCATCGTTGCTTGTAACACCGACTAATTCTTTTTCAAGGCCAAGGGCATATACAATCTCCGTATTACTTGGCATTAAGGAAACAATTTTCTTAGGCTGTTTTTTCAACGTAATTTCTTTATCACGCGCGTCTTTTACCTTCACTGGAAATGCAGCTTGTGACGTTTGTGCCGTATCTTGCTTCGTTTTTTTATCACTGTTGCTTTGGCTGCCTGCACCGCATGCAGCAAGTACGATGACTAACAGTGCAATAATGGAATACGAAAGCCATTTTTTCATCTAAATACTCCCCCTATATATTGTTCATTGTGAATACGAAACCTCCACGTTAAAGAAAAAGCAAATGATCATGCAAAAAGCAGCGCTATCCCGTTTTTCCGCTTTGACTATGTATACTGCTCGCCGGCAGCTTCAAAATAAAAAAGCTTTACTTTCAATTGAAAGCAAAGCAGGTAACGTCAAGATAAGCAGGAAAAGAATCCGTTCACTATACTTGATATGTATGTTCATTACCCTGCTTCACCCTTCCTCGAAGGTTTCACAGCTAACAATAAGGCAGGTCTCCTGACTTACGCACAAAGCGCTTACAGTGGCGGGACCGCGCTGGTTTTTCACCAGACTTCCCTTTTCACTCAATCTTTAAATTGAGACCTTATTGCTTTACGATTATTCACTTGTCCTAGTATACCCCACTCATGGAAAAATGGAAATAGCCATTCTCACAAAAAAAAGCTGCGAGAATGCTCTCGCAGCTTAAGGGATTAAAGAGTTGCTAAAAATTCACGGACCGCTTCAGGCGTTTTAGCATTTGCACTGTGCAAGTGTGCAATTTTTTCACCGTTTTTATATACAAGAAGAGAAGGAATACCCATTACATTGTTTTCAGCAGAAAGTTCTTCAAACTCATCCTTGTCAATTTTAAACCATGCTTTATCTGTATTTTCATCAACGATTTCATCAATGAACATATCCAAACGTTTGCAATCAGGACACCACGTTGTCGTAAAAATCCCAACGCTTAGTGTTTCGTTCTTAATTTGTTCGCGAAATTGTTTTTCTTCCGTAAATTGTTTCATTGTGTTACCTCCAGCATCTATTCGTTCCTTCTCACTATTCTATGGTAAGAAGTCTGACTTCATTATAAACGATTTTTTTATCGTTGTGCTAATGTTTCAGCTTATTTAGACCCTAACGGTTTTAGACGTAAAAAAATGCTAGCTTAAAAAAGCTAACATTTCGAAATCGCAGAATGTTGTGTCTATTATCAGCTAAACCATTTAGGCGGCATGTTTCGGTTCCAATAAATTTTCCCTAAATCATAATGCTTCTGAAAATTATCTGCAGCCGCATGATAGTGAAAATTAAACCAGTATCCATCTTTTGGAGGATTTTCACGCCGTACATGAAATCGTATTAAGTCCTGACCGGTTTCCCGGTCATATACATGGAAAATCTTTTCACCGTAGCCAGCAGCAGGATGCTCGCTTATCTCGAGATTCTGAATTGACTGTTCACGTTCAGTGCCAATGTCGGTCAGCACTTCTTCAATTTTAGGTAACACTGCTTGACGAAATTCATCTTCAATGACAGGTCCAATTTTTGTTCCGAATTTTTCCACTGACTGTTTTTCAGCTGATTCCATTGCATACGTAACAAATGATGAAACGTCTTCATATTTTGGTTCTTCATATGGCAAATGAATATCTTCTATAACAGCTGTGACAGGAGTTGTTTCTCTTACATACCCTGCTTTATGTTGCTTGTCCGCTTTTGCATCATCAACGTATAAATATTCTGGTGGAGTGACAAGCCCAAATGTAAATACTGTAATAAATACAACTAGCATTCTTTTTATCCATCTAGGCATTCGTATCTTTCCTTTCTCATCTTTTCCCATATGGTCTTTTCATATCGTAAAATTCATTGTTATAACTCACTAGGTATTGTAACATACTTATTAATTTTTTACCTATATTTGCTTATTCATTTATGCTGCCTACGGGCATTCGAAGACTTTTTAGTTAGCACCTTCCTTCTTCTGTTTGAGGTTGTCACACCGAGCGGAAACCTATACAAGATATTCCTTTTTTGCTGGATGCTTAAACACAAAAGTATTTTTATGTTCAAAAATATATCATACTTTTATGAACTTTAGATGAAATTCATAAAAAAAACTTCCAAAACTTTTTAATTCCTAAAAGGTTTTGGAAGTCTTTTCAATGATCAGGATTCGTTTTACTTTTTTGTTTATTATTGTATATCAATTGTCCCATAATGAAATTTTGATGTTTTTCGTTTTTGTACGATAAATCCATGTTCTTCAAAACGACTGCTTTTCCAATGATCTTTTAGCACGATCTTTTGTTTGGCTACTCTTTTTGCTTCTTGTATAGCCATTGGCGTTAGCGTAGTATACAGTGCTATTGCTTTAATACCGTTAATTCCATTCGATTCATCAATTTGCTCTTGAAACATAGGATCAAAGTAGACAACATCAAAAGAATTATCTTCACAACACGCCAAAAACGATTCGAAATTTTGATGAACCACGTTTATACGCTTCATTGCATCGTTCAACTCTTGTACGTCACTTTCCCAATTTAAAAGTCCTTGTTTGACTAAATAAGCTACATAGCGGTTGCCTTCTAGTCCGACAACTTTCCCGCTTTTCCCTACCGCTGCGCTCGCCATCATACTATCCGATGCAAGACCAAGTGTACAGTCAAGCACGCTCATTCCTTTTTCCAAACTAGCAGCTTCAATAAACGGATCAGGTTCTCCTCGCAGCCATCTCTTCACTCTAAACATAGCGGAATTTGGATGAAAAAAAATAGGTTCCTCTTCATTTTGGACATGCAATTCTACTCTATTCTTACCGACAACCAGCACGTCTGCAGCTTGAAGATTCTGAAGATCTGCAACGGATTTCTTCTCTCTTACTACAAAAGGTATACTTAAATCAGCGGCTACTTGTTTGGCTTTTACAATCATCTGTTCATTTGTTCGACCAGCAGTCGTAACAATCACTTTCATAACTCCCCCTACACTGTTTGGCTATTTACATAAAGAAAAAGGATGCCGATAGACATCCTTTTTCTTATAAAGTATATGCGATTTTTCTCTAAAAATCTATATACTAGATGTGACAAAAGCAGGACATTTTATGAACAGTGCTGCTTAAAGCCATTTAAAATGTTTTCAAAAATAACTTCTAAAGGCTGACCTTCAATTTCATGTCGAGGAATAAAATGAACGACTTCTTTTCCTTTTAAAAGCGCCATAGACGGTGATGAAGGCTCAATGTCACCAAAATATTCACGCATTTTAGCTGTTGCTTCCTTATCTTGGCCGGCAAAAACAGTTACCACTTGATCTGGTTTTTGCTCAGACTGTAAGTACGCTTGCGTTGCTGCAGGACGTGCTAAACCGGCAGCGCATCCACAAACTGAATTAACGACAACAAAAGTTGTTCCTTCTACGTTTTCCATAAAATCAACTACGGCTTCCTCTGTTGTTAATTCTTCATAACCAGCTTGAGTTAATTCTTGACGCATTGGTTTAACTAACTGACGCATATATTCTTCATATGCCATTGACATATTAACATTCCTCCTAACAATCATTCACGCTAAAAGCATACTATAAAAACCAGGAAAAATCTAGCTACTCACTCTTCAAATCCTTATCGTTGTCCCATTCTTCTTCTCCATTTGACAAAAAGAAGATTAAAACCGGGTCATATCATCTAATTTTTTCCTATAAAAATGTCGATTTTTACTATTAATATTCCATTTTTTGTACTATAGTAGTAAATAGTAATTTAGTAGAAAGGATTTTCAAATTGAACCAGCGATTTAAACCGAACAAACGATTTAAGCCAAACAAACGATTTTATGCATTTTTGTCTTTAGTGTTAGTGATCGTCGCTTCTTTGTTTTTTATTACAGAAGTCAAAGGAAGTGAATCCGCTGCATCTCAGCAAGTATTAGCATCTACTGCGTTACCGCTGAAAGAAACTGCATCTTCAGCACAGCCTGAGAAGCTGCTTAATACACTTCATCATAATATGTATGTAGTAAATACGGTGAACGATCAAAATCAAGCTCTTACACAGCCTGTTTACCTTACGTTTGACGATGGCCCAACACCTGATACTCTTCATATTTTAGATGCTTTGCGTCAATATAACGTAAAAGCAACTTTTTTTATGTTAAAGCATCAAATTGACGCTCATCCTGAAATTGCTAAAAAAGTAGCACAGGAAGGACATGCCATCGGCTGTCACGGCGTCTCTCATGATATTGATGTCATGTATAGTGAAGACGGCGCCGCGTTAAAAGAAATGCAGGAGTGTCAAGCGACAGTTAAGAAAGTAACCGGGGTTGACAGTAAGTTAATCCGCGTTCCTTACGGCAGCGTTCCTTATTTAAAAGAGCCCCACCGTACAGAGTTGCTAAGCCACTTTAAATTATGGGACTGGAATGTAGACAGCGAAGACTGGGCACTTCGTTCTGCACCTAGAATTATTCAGGGGCTTGAACCTCATATTCAAGGGGTTAACTCCAATGGAAGAACACCAGTCATTTTATTTCATGATAAATCCTTTACAGCACAATCCCTTCCTGCTATTTTGACTTACTTAAAGCAGTCGGGCTATCAGCCTATTAAAATTGATAACACCATGCAGCCTATGCAGTTTCCAACTCCCGCTGCAAAACAGTCGTAAAAAAAGATCATTCAAGTGAATGATCTTTTTTTTATGCTTTTCTGCTTTCTGTCATTTGTTTCCAAACAGAACCTTTTGCTTCTTCTCCGCCTTCGATACGTTCAATTGCTAGCTTGATTTGTAAATCTACCTCAAATTCTTTATCATTCTCTGCTGCTTTTAATGCAGAAAGAGCCGTCTCGTCCCCTACCTCGTATAAATACATAGCTGCACGCCAGCGAACAAGCTTGTTTTTATCACCAAGAGCTTCACACATTGCCGGAATACCCTCTTCAAAACCTAAATCTGACATGCAGTCTCCAGCAGTACGGCGCACAGTGACTGATTTATCTTTTAATGCTTTGTATAAATAAGGCAGTACCGCTTTTGATTCAATCATTCCTAAGTAGACCGTAGCTAAGCGGCGAATAGATGCTTTTTCATCATCAAGCGCTTTATTTAAAACGTCTAAATCAGCTTCTGTTGGATCCATTTGTTCTAAATGGGCATAGCGCACTGACCAATCGTTGTCTTCTAGCATTTCTTCTGTAACTTTATAGGTTTTACGCGGCTGTACAACTTTTCCGCCTTCTTTTTCTTCTTGTGCATTAGCCACAAGGCGAGTTAATCTTTCTTGCGGATATGCTGCTGCTAACTCTTCTACAACTTCGTCTCCGATAGCAGCTAACTCTCCGTAACGAACGCCTTGTTCTTTCCATTTTCGTTCTAATACCACATTATCTGAAAAACGTTGAAGTTCTGCTACCGCTTTTGCAAATCGCTCGGGCAGACCAAAGCGCTTTTCTTCATTTCCGTCCGTTAGCTTGACTTGCATCGGTACATTTTTGAACATTTGAACTGACACATTGACTTCACCAAAATGCTCATTCATTTTGTGCTGTTCACTGCTGCTTTGCAAATCTTCACCAAACGCTGCACGAACTTGCGGCAAAATTTGCTTCCAGTCATATTTGGCATTTCGCTCTACTGCTAAGAAGTCCGCTACGTGGTAGACTCCTTTTACCCCTTCTACTTTCAAGATGTCTTGAACAACTTCAGGAGCTGCTTCAGCATTTTTTTCCGTATAGTTATTGCTTTTTCCGCCTGATAGCACTTCGTCTAAATTAATTTTCATTGTATTCGGACTTGGCGTTGGCTCAATTGATTTAATGTTCATATCGTATCGTACTCCTCTCATTAAAATTGTAGCATGTGCCTTATACTCAGTCTAACGACTTGTTTACGCGTTTTCAATTTCTTCAATCAGCTCTGAAAGCTCTGCCCAGCGATCAAGCAGTGAACTTAATTCTTCGTTTGCTTTCTCTTGTTCTAACGATAGGTTATGCGCTTTTGTATAATCGCTGCCCGCCTGTTCAATTTCACTTGTTAAGCGTTCAATTTCTTCTTCTTTTGCTGCAATATTATCTTCGATTTCTTCCCATTCTTTTTGTTCTTTATACGTTAAGCGACGCTTTTTCGTTTTCTCCGGCTGTTTTGGCTTTTCTTCTTTCACTTTAGCCTGCTGAACCATTGCCTGCTTCTTCTTCATCGCTTCTTCCAATTGATCTGTATAAGCGCCAAAATAAATCGAAATGTTTCCTTCTCCTTCAAAAACTAGTAAGTAATCTGCTACTTTATCTAAGAAATAGCGATCATGCGATACGGTGATCACAACACCTGGAAATTCTTCGAGATAGTCTTCAAGCACCGTTAGCGTTTGAGTATCCAAATCATTAGTCGGCTCATCTAGAAGCAAAACATTCGGCGATGTCATTAATAATTTCAACAAGTATAAACGACGGCGCTCTCCTCCGGACAACTTTTGAATGGGTGTTCCGTGCGTATGTGAAGGAAATAGAAATCTCTCAAGCATTTGCGAGGCAGAGATCATTTTCCCATCCGTCGTATGCACAACCTCTGCCGATTCTTTAATATAATCAAGCATGCGTTGATTCAAGTCCATATCATCGCTTTCTTGGGTATAGTAAGCAACTTTAACCGTTTGTCCTCTGTCAATTTCACCGCTGTCCGGCTCAATGCGTCCTGCAATCATATTCAACAGGGTAGACTTTCCGCTTCCATTTTTTCCGACAATTCCAATTCGATCTTGTTTTTTCACGATGTGCGTAAAGTCTGAAAGAATGATTTTATTTTCATACGTCTTAGACACATCTTTTAATTCAAACACTTTTTTCCCAAGGCGACTGCCTGCTAAACTTAAATCCAGTGATTCTTTTTCAGAGGAATCGATTTTCCCTTCTAATTCATCAAATCGCTGAATACGCGCTTTTTGCTTAGTCGTACGTGCTTTTGCTCCTCTGCGAATCCAAGCCAACTCATTGCGGTATAAGTTGCTTAATTTTGCTTGAGTTGCTTTTTCCTGATCTTCTCGAATCGCTTTTCCTTCTAGAAAAGCAGCATAGTTTCCTTTATAGCTATATAAATTTCCACCGTCTAATTCAAAAATTCGGTTTGTAACAGCATCCAAAAAATAGCGATCATGAGTAACAAGCAGCACGGCTCCTTGATACTTGGATAAATATTCTTCGAGCCATTTAACGGTCTCATAATCTAAGTGGTTAGTCGGCTCATCTAAGATCAGTAAATCAGGTGTTTGAATTAGACTTTGCGCAATGGAGACGCGCTTTTTCTGTCCACCTGAAAGCTCACCAATTTTTGCACTCATATTTGAAATTCCAAGCTTCGTTAAAATCGACTGTGCGTTAGAATTGGCTTCCCACGCGTTCATCGCATCCATTTTCTGTTGCAAATCATACAATGTTTGCTGATTTTTTTCGTTTGCAGAGTCTTGCTCTAACGCATACAGAGCTAGCTCATAGTTTTTTAATAAGTTAAGAAGAGGCGTATCTCCGCTGAAAACTTGCTCCAAAACCGTTAAGTCTTCATCAAAATCCGGATGCTGTGGTAAATATGTCACGCTGTAGTCTTTAGCATGAACAATATCTCCTTCGTCTCCGAGCTCTAAACCTGCGATAATTTTAAGAAGCGTTGATTTCCCTGTTCCGTTTACACCGATTAAGCCGATTCGCTCATTTTCCGTAATGGTAAATGTTAGTTGATGAAACAGCTCTTTTTCTCCATACGTTTTTGTTAAGTTTTCAACAGTCAGCATTTTCATAATGATAATTCCACTCTTTCTTAAATTGAACTAAAAATTCTTTCAGATATGTATGTCGCTCTTGCGCTAGAGACCGTGCTGTTTGAGTATTCATTAACGCAGTGAGCTTTAATAACTTTTCATAAAAATGTGCAATAGCCGTTGATTTCCCGTGTCTGTATTCTTCTTCCGTCATCTCACTTCGTACAGCAATGTTTTCATCATACAAAGCCGTGCCTTTAGCACCTGCATACATAAACGTACGTGCGATACCAATTGCACCGATCGCATCTAAACGATCTGCATCTTGAACAATTTGACCTTCAAGCGTAGCCATAGCCGGACGGTTTCCGCCTTTAAATGACATCGTTTGTAAAACGTGAACGATATGCTTGCAGTTCTCTTCTTCTACCTGCTGACTCTTCAGCCACTCCCACACTTCTTCGTACGCCTTTTCAACATCTTCCACTAGCTTATCATCTACAACATCGTGTAAAAGCGCGGCTAGTTCGATAACTTCACGATTGCCGCCTTCTTTTTTATATAAAAGCACTGCATTTCGACGCACGCGATCGATATGCTGCCAGTCATGACCCGTTGTGTCATGCGCAAGCTTTGCTTGAACCCACTTTTCCGTTTCCACTATTTTATTCATTTGCTCACCTCAATTATATCCACCATTATTTTAGCACAAAGTGAGGCGCTCGTCTCACTGACAGCGGATCACCGGTTGAAAATCCTCGCTGAAAAATAAAAAACAGATGGAGATCCATCTGCTTTTACAGCAAGGATTTTATATCTTTTTGAATATCTTTTGGTGCAGTTTGAGGTGCGTATCGCTTCACGACTTCACCTTGACGATTCACTAAAAACTTTGTGAAATTCCACTTTATCCCTTTGGAACCTAGTAGACCCGGTGCTTGTTCTGTTAAGTATGTAAATAACGGATGTGCATGCTCCCCTTTTACATCTACTTTTGCAAACATCGGAAACGAAACGCCATAGTTTAACTCACAAAATTGTTCAATATCATTTGAACTTCCTGGCTCTTGACCGCCGAACTGATTGCAAGGAAAACCTAGAACCGTTAGGCCGTTTTCTTTTTCTTCTTCGTACAGCGCCTGCAAATCTTTATATTGAGGGGTGAAGCCGCACTTGCTAGCTGTATTCACAATCAACAGCACGTCACCTTGATAGTTAGATAGCGATACGTCTTCGTCTTTAATTGTTTTTGCCGAGTATTCATACACGCTCATCAAAACGCCTCCTTTTCCCTATTGTAATTCACTTTATTTCGGAAGTACAACTGAAACGCTCTTATGATTTGTCATAAAGAACCTTTAACTGATCAGTCGTTTGCAGCATGTAATCAATCATCTCGATTAAATCTCCTACTTGGTCTTCGTAAATAAATCGGTTAAAGGTTACCTCAATATTGTTTTCGTATTCGCTGCCTCCGACTTCATGAGTAATACGCTGCTTCACAACTCTTGTTGTTCCCCAGATCCGCTCACACATTTCCTGTATATTTTGAAATTCAGCTTCTTCAAACGGTTTTTGTTTTTTTAGCTGAAAATCAATATAAACTGTACACCCTGGTTTTTCTACACGGGAAGGCGTTAATTCGGCATGAATGTTGTCTAAGTCGGTTGATAAAGTTAGCGACGCGGTACAGCAAAAATGCTGTTGAAAAGAAATGCGGTACGTTCGAGTAAACTGAGCTAAGTCTACAAAATCTTCGCGATTCGTAACAGATACTTGCCCAGACAAGTCAAGATCATAGATCTCTCCTTCTACAACAACTTTTAAATTATCAAATACAATTGGATCAAACATTTCAACTACTTCCTTTTTTATAAAATACGAACAGTCAGCTCTTCTTCTTTCTTGCCAAATTAATTCATAACATACCTGTTATTTTGTTTTATCTTGCAAGAAAGAGATTGAGACCCAACTAAGTCCACCCAATCTATATCTAGAAGCCACTACACCCATGAAACTTCTTTTTACCATAACTATGAAAAAATCCGAACGAGTTTGATTCTTCATCAAGAATCTTGCTTCATCGTTCGGATTTCCCTTCAAATAAAATACTCTTACCCTAGCCTCTTCTCTTAAAAAATCCCTAGTGCATGTCCATTCTCGTCAATATCCATATTGAGCGCAGCAGGTTTTTTTGGAAGGCCAGGCATTGTCATAATTGAACCTGTTAGCGCCACGAGAAACCCAGCTCCGAGTGAAGGACGGAATTCCCTTACCGTAATCTTAAAATCAGTTGGTCGCCCAAGCTTCGTCTGATCATCACTTAACGAATACTGCGTTTTGGCCATACAGATCGGCAGATGATCCCAACCGTTTGCTTCAAATTGCTGTATTTGCTTTAACGCTTTTGGAGCAAAATCTACGCCTTGTGCTCCGTATACGGTTTTAGCAATAGCTTCTACTTTTTCTGGAATCGAAGCCGACACATCGTAAAGAGGAGAAAACTGACTTTCTGTCTCGTTCATGACTTCAAGAATTTTTTCAGCAAGCATGACGCCGCCTTCTCCGCCTTTTTCCCATACTTCTGTTAAAGCAACTGGAACATTCTTTGAATCACACCAATTCATAAGTGCTTCTACTTCACCTTTTGAGTCCGTCACAAAACGGTTCACGGCTACAACGTAAGGAACGCCGAATGCCTGAATCGTTTCAATATGCTTTTCCAGATTTTCAATTCCCGCTTCTAAAGCCTCAATGTTTTCTTCATTTAAACCCTCTTTAGGAACGCCCCCATGCATTTTCAAAGCGCGAATTGTTGCAACGATTACCACCGTTTCTGGTTTAATATCTGCCATACGAGCTTTAATATTCAGGAATTTTTCTGCGCCTAAATCTGCCCCGAATCCCGCTTCTGTTACTACATAGTCGCCTAGTTTTGCAGCCATTTTTGTGGCAATGACGCTATTGCAGCCGTGGGCAATATTAGCAAAAGGACCTCCGTGAATGAGGGCTGGAGTATGTTCCAACGTCTGTACAAGGTTTGGTTTAATCGCATCTTTTAAAAGAAGAGTAAGCGCTCCTTGTGCACCTAAGTCTGCAACCGTTACAGGCTCATTGTCCATGTTATAAGCTACCACAATAGATGCTAAGCGACGCTTCAAGTCTTGTAAATCTGACGCTAAGCAGAAAATAGCCATAATTTCTGATGCCACCGTAATATCAAATCCATCTTCTCGAGGAACACCCTGCATCGGACCACCTAATCCAATGACGACCTGACGCAGCGCGCGGTCATTTAAATCTACCACTCGTTTCCACGTGATTTTACGTGTATCAATACGCAATTCATTTCCTTGATGTATATGGTTATCTAAAATAGCTGCCAGCGCGTTGTTAGCTGTTGTAATGGCATGCAGGTCTCCAGTAAAGTGTAAGTTAATATCCTCCATTGGAAGCACTTGAGCATAACCGCCGCCAGCGGCACCTCCTTTAATTCCCATTACCGGACCAAGAGATGGTTCACGCATGGCGACAATCGCTTTTTTACCTAATCTATGTAATGCCTGAGCTAAGCCAACCGTCACTGTCGACTTCCCTTCTCCTGCTGGAGTTGGATTAATAGCTGTAACTAAAATCACTTTTCCATCTTGTTTTGTGTGTAAACGTTCCATAACGGACAAAGAAAGCTTGGCTTTATAATGTCCGTACGGCTCTAGCTCGGCTTCTAAAATATCCAGGTGCTCGGCAATCTCTTTAATCGGTTTAATCGTTGCCTCTTGTGCAATTTGCAAATCACTTTTTATTTGCTTCTTAGTTGTCATATAAAAACCCCTTTTCTGCTGAAAATTCTTTTTAAACACTTCATCAAAAAAGGATAAAATCCATTTTCTGGGGGAGATATGAAGTTTAATAAATACAAGAACGACTGTGCTATAAATTTTACTGAGTTTCAGTCAAGCTAAAAAAGCATAGCAACGCTCCAGTTTAACCTTATTGTACCATTTCATTTTAGCCATTACGCATATTAATGCTCTTTTTTTTCAAAATTCAATTGCTTAATATTCTGTATATTCCTATAATAGTATATTGTACATAAATGTTGGACCTCATCTTCACGTGAGAAAGAACATTTATACGCGTCATTACTTCGAAATCGAATAGGAGGAATTTTATTGCCTATTAATATTCCACGTGATCTTCCGGCAAAAGAAATTTTAGAAAAAGAGAGAATTTTCATCATGGACGACGTGCGCGCGGTTAACCAAGAAATTCGCCCGCTTAATATTGTTATCCTAAACTTAATGCCGGAAAAAGAAAAAGCTGAAACGCAATTATTACGTTTACTCGGGAACTCACCGCTGCAAGTGCATATTACACTTCTTTATACGGCAAGCCATAAAGCAAAAACAACGAGTAAAAATCACCTAGATCAGTTTTATAAAACGTTTGAACAAATTAAAGAACGAAAATATGACGGAATGATTATTACAGGGGCACCTGTAGAACATATACCATTTGAAGAAGTAAACTACTGGAAAGAGCTTCAAGAAATTATGGATTGGTGTAAAACAAATGTGACTTCTACCCTTCATATCTGTTGGGGAGCTCAAGCCGGACTTTATCATCACTTTGGCATTGACAAGCGACCTCTTTCTGATAAATGCACGGGTGTATTTACGCATGTGGTATCGAGTGAAGAACCGATTAAGCTGCTGCGAGGATTTGATGATGTCTTTTATTCTCCTCATTCTCGTCACACCGACGTCGACATGAATGAAGTAAAAAACCATCCTGGCCTTGAGCTTCTTTCCTACTCTGAAGAAGCTGGTGTTTATATGGCTATGTCTAAAGACGAAAAGTTTGTTTTCGTTACAGGTCACCCAGAGTACGACGTTCAAACGCTACAGGAAGAATTTCTTCGAGATACAGAAAGAGGGCTAGAGCCAAAGCTTCCGGAACACTATTTCCCAAACAATGATCCTGACAAAAACCCTTTAAAAACATGGCGTTCTCATGCCAACCTGCTGTTTATGAATTGGTTGAACTATTATGTTTACCAAGAGACTCCATATCTGTGGGAATGAAAGAACCGATCTGTCCCAGTGTTCAATTAAAGTTACGCATGCTCTTTTTGTGTTAAAACTGCAGCAAATGAGAAATAAAATAGAAAACCTGCTGCTCGTTTAGAGAAGCAGGTTTTCTATTACTAATTCTTCTTTATTCCGCAATTAAAGCTTTCTTTCAAAAATTCAGCATCAACAACACTGCTTTTGAGATCCAACACTCACATACTATTGCTCATTCTCCCTTTTCATCTTCATTTAGTTTTGTTTCATCCATTTCCTTCTTTTGTTCTTCTACCATTGTGTCCAGCCACTGGGGCGGCTTGCCGTCTTGGCTTTCATTGTATACTTCCGATATATCTTTTTCTTCCAAAGAGGATAAGATGTCATGAATGTCATTTTGATTGCCTAAAATATTACCAAATCCTTGACTCACTTTTTTATGACTTCTGAAGTTTGTGGGAAAGTTATTACCAAAATTTACAGCTGAAGCATCTTCAATTGTGCCAATGTGGATGTCACCTATGCTAAAAGTTGATTCTAGAGCTTGATCAGGCTCCCTCATTTCTTCCGTATGGGTTAGTGTATAAGGGACACTTCTTTCATTAATTTTAACTGATATTTCAGAAGGACCCTTTTCTTTATTATTCTGACTACCCGATTTTCGATTGACATCAGATTCATTTGTTGTTTTTTTACCTTTGTTTCCCGGCGCTTGATATTGATTCGTTTGCGAAGGAAAAGTATTACCAATATTCAAAGTTCCACTAAGTTCCTTTACATCAATATGCTCTAAATAATAAGACAGTTCGTCCAAGTTTAGTGTTTGAACGTTCTCTATATCTAAATGAAAAGAATGAACCGTTTTTTTTGAAAGTTCATTCATGTTTTTTTCTAAATCTGTAAGCCTTTTTTCAATGTTTTGGAGTATATTCAGCACCTTTTCATCCATAGAGTTTGACCCCTTATTTGATTTAACACTTTTAGCCCATCTACAACATATAATAGTGTATTAGATGACTTCTATTAATGTCTCATATGTATCGGGAGGAATTATGAAAATACATCTTCGTTCTCCTCAGATCGTTTTTGATGATCTCACCGTAAATTCGGTTAAAAACAACGCAGGAGTTTTTATAGGGAAGAATGTGCAACAAAATTGGGAAACTACAATCAGCAGCAGTAATTCAGGTTTTGGAACAATTTTGGGAGATGATAATCAACTATCCTATAACACACATCTTGTTCTTGGTGAAGATGATGTAAATGATTCTTTTGAACAGGTCAGAAAGGAGGATTGACTCTACGTTTTTATTAATCATTCTTTTTAGGGATTTTCGCAATGGTGGTATTATTTAAAATTTTATTAGAATCACCAACTACTTTTCCGAAACCATCAGAAATTCGACTTTTATGATTCCACTTATATTGAATATTAACGCCGTAAAATAGGCCTGAACTATTTTGAATTTTGTTTACTTTAATCGAATGATAGTGAATATTAGCCATGGACAACACCTCACAGACAGAAGTTTGCTTCATCACATTCAATATAAAACTGAAAATACATTATCTTATGTTTAAATTCTTATCTGTTCACCTCAAATTGAACGTCTCTTTAACCATTTGAGCTTTTACGTCTTTTCTATGATACTTACTCCGTTTACGATAAAAGTATTCCTGTCATTACCTTTTAGTCTATGTTAATAGCTG
Organism: Priestia sp. YIM B13490; assembly: GCF_042787735.1. Taxonomy (NCBI): domain Bacteria; kingdom Bacillati; phylum Bacillota; class Bacilli; order Caryophanales; family Bacillaceae; genus Priestia; species Priestia sp. YIM B13490. The sequence goes on along the minus strand of NZ_JBHZOT010000003.1, from coordinate 159,200 downwards.
CGATTACACCCTAAAATAAGCTAGCAAAAAACCATCTGTATAAAAGATGGCTTAACTCTATTACTAATCTATTCTCGCCACTCTGACAGAATAATTAATAGAGTGCTTAATTGGGTATTTGCAGAACCCGTTTTTCCTCATTTAACTTTGTGTAACAGGGGCGTTGTTGACATCTATATTTTCGGAAAAATAGGAATCAACGACATCATTATCGTTAATGATATTTACAATTTGAGAGGCAAAGTTGTTATAGCCGATTATTTCACTAAACCCCGTATTACTTTTCCAATTTACTTGCCAATCTGATTGAGTATTTTCCCCTGTGAAAATACCAGAATTAGTAGAAATATACGTAACATTAAGATTAGTAAATTTTATAATCAACTTTTTCAACTTCTTTCATCTTCTTTTTCCCTAGAATTGAGAAACGGGCTGAGGATTAATATTTTCCGGCTGGGTAATTGGAATGTCACAAACATCTTGATCATTGATGATATTCGTACTGCCCAGTATAGCTGAATTTACAGAAAATCCGTTTCCTAAGTTAAATTTACCTTGGGAATTCCAATCTGGCTGGCTATTTTGACCCGAAGCAATTACTGAATTGGAAACCATACTTACCACATTTATTTGGTTGAAAATGACGGAAACAGGCATTAGTCAATTCCTCCGTTTTCTAAAATTTTAATGTAGTATATGCTTCCTTCTAAAGTATGGTTCAATCGATTTTCTGCAATCAAAAAATGTTAGTTAGGTCTTACAGCTATTCATTTTATCTATTCTTCTTATAAATCATTTTACACTGCCCTTAATCAGCAAGCCTGAAGGGAGGAAATTATTGATTATCCTTAATAAAGAAAAGTATTTAGTTATCTTTGTGCACAGCTATGTTTTTCTTTTCAATTTGCATTTAGAATATAGTTTTATCAAATAAATAAAGAGATTGAGACATAACGAAATCAATCTACAGACAAACAAACGGGATAAATGGTCTAGTATGGATCGCTTGTTTCACCGGTATTGATTTCGACGCAAGACGTCGCTTTCCGCGGACGGCCGATGAGCTTCCTCGCCACTTTTGCTCCTGCAGGGTCTCACCTCTTCCGCTTTTCCCCCAGAACTCTTCACCTTAGAAGCACCTACATACAGCCTACGTTCACCCTACCAATGAAAAAATCCGAACGTGTTTGATTCTTGATGGAGAATCAAACACGTTCGGATTTTCTTGTCCCAGCTTTTTTTAAAGTTCTTTAATATATTCAATGACCGAATCTGGAAATTCGTTTCGAATTCCGCAATTCCCACAATAAAATCCGCTATATTCGTCTGTCGCAACGTACTGTCTTAAAAGAAACAATGTTAACCTGTTTGGGAGACCGCATTCTGTGCAAAACGCCAGGTATTTGCTGCGCTGTCTGTTTGCTGACATACGTTTCATCCTTTCGATTAACTATAGAAAGCGTTTTCTTATTTATATGGAGCTTTCTTATTAGTTTATGACAGCAATTACGGTCTACCTCCAATTATTGTCGCGACGAGAAGGGCGGAATAAACGCAGAATTAAATTAATTATAAGCACAATAGCTAAAATGTTAATTAACAACCCAAAAATCCCGCCCAGTGCACCCATATGACCAAGCAAACCCCCAAATAACATCCCTGCCAGGCCGCCATAAAGCAGTCCACGGGCGAATCCTCCTCGTTTTGAACGGGTAACTCCTCGATTTACAGTTCCATTTCTGCGGTTTGAAAAATTAGACCTCGGCTCATTTTGTCTAACGCTTGGCTGTCTATTAAAGGACCGCTTCCCCGAACGATACGACCTTGCACTTACGTTATAGTCATCATGATAGGAAATATATTCAGCTAAGGGAGATAAACTTAGCGAAAAAATCAATGCTACGGCAATCATTATTTTTTTCATCTGCTTTTTCTTCCTTTCTTCACCTAATAGTAACTGTTTATTATAGTACGCTGTTTCATGCATATCATACGCTTTGACACAAAAGGGAAATTCAGCTTCATACAAAATTTTTAATCGGGTATCATAACGTTATACTTTGCCCTAGAAAGGAGCGTGCATGTACATGATACGAAGAATTAGCATACTGCTTTTTACACTGTGTTTCTTATTTAATGGAGCCCTTCCTGCACTATGTAAAGCGGAACAAGTAAAAAATGTAGCTGTGCGTGACCGTTTGCTTTATCAAGGTAATAACCAACTAAAGCAAACCGCCCTAACATTTGATGATGGACCGGATCCGCGCTTTACTCCACATGTATTGGATCAATTGAAAAAGCATGGTATTAAAGCAACCTTTTTTCTTATTGGGGCAAAAGCTCACGAACACCCTGAGCTGGTGAAAAGAATGGTAGCCGAAGGTCATGCTGTTGGGATTCATACCTATTGGCACCCCAATTTACTAAAGGAATCTACTGAAAAGTTTCACTGGGAAATTGCCAAAACTCAGGCTATTATTAAAAACATTACCGGTTTTGAAACACAGCTGTTTCGTCCTCCATATGGAAATTTAACGAAAGAAATGATCAACGAGCTGCCAAATGAAAATGTCTATGCGATTAACTGGTCTTCTGATTCATTAGACTGGAAGCAAATCCCAGAAACAGAAATCACCAATAATGTATTTAAGAACATGCATGCCGGAACAATTGTTTTGATGCACGACGGCGGCCATTGGACCATGGACCTTTCTAACACCGCAAAGTCACTGGATACCATCATTCCTAGACTTAAGCAAGAAGGATATCATTTTGTGACCGTCCCAGAACTTTTGCACATCCCTTATCCAAAAAATTAAGCTCCAAAGAGTTTCTGATTTAGAAACTCTTTGGAGCTTTACGATTTCCCTTGATAGAAAGTAAATATGCCTCTCCTACAAAAAGAGCGTGTCAAAAGATCTAATTCAAATCCATCTTAACACTCAAAAATATGCCTTATTTCTTCAAAACATTATCATACTAAAGATACAAAAAGAGACATTCTTTTTTTGTTCCATCCCTCTACAATAGAGGGAATTTACGGATAACCTCTAAAATAGGTTTTAAGTTGCATGATTAGGAGTAAATATTACTATAACTACTCTCATATTTTTAGACAAGCTGCATATATATAAAATGAGAGAGTCGAACGCATTCCACATATCCCTAAATTTCTTCTTCTCACAAAAAAATTGACGAACTTTTTTTGTCAACAGGTGCGTATAGATATGATAGAATTCCTATATAATGACCTGGATTCATTTCTAAACAAGGAGTTTTGACTATGATTAATGAACAAGAGACGTTGTTATTTATTAAAGAACTTGGCCGCTTGTTGAAAGACTATCAAAACTGTTCAAACGCCTCTGTAAAAAGTGAAATATATAAAGATATCGTGTTGTTGAGCAATGTTATCCAGTTAGATCACGTGAACGTTTCTTACGCTTAGAAAATCCTTTTTATTTCTTTATAAATTTCAGTTTTTCTACTATAACTACAGAAAAGGAAGAAAGGAGACGATTTCCATCCATCTCCTTTCTTCCTTTTCTCGTTATCGGTTTTTATGGTTATTTAGAACATAGTTTTATTAAAATTATTGTAGAGTTTTTCGAGTGTTTTCGGTCCAACTATTCCATCTACCTGCAGATAAAGTGCTTGTTGAAAAGCTTTTACCGCTTTGAAAGTGGAAGACCCGAATATACCGTCTGCGCCTCCAAAAAGAGAATAACCTAAGTGAATAAGCATACGCTGAATTAACTGTACGTGATTTCCTCGATCTCCGTATTTAATTAACATGCTTGAAGCCTTTGGCGTCTGTTTTTTAGGTCCTTTTCCACTTCGAAGCTCCGACAAAGATAAACCGAATGTATATTGAAAATGAGGGTAATCTTTTAAGCTTGTCCAATCTCCTCCCCATTCCAACCCAATCCTTTTTCCTATCTCTCCCGCTTTGTTCCATCTTCGATCAATGGTCCAGTCAACTTTTCCGTCGTTATCAAGCAGCGCAATGTCAAAAGCTAGTCCATAGTTATGATAAGAATACCCGCCTTTGGCATTAGTCACAATACTTCCTGGTGTTGTTCGGCCTTGTGAATATAGTTTGTGCTGATGCTCTATCGATCTAAATCCTTCAGTGATACTAACAAATATGCTTTCTTTATATGCTTGCCCAATGAGCTCGTACGCTTTTTCCTGCACTATTTCATGTACATCTTGCAACTTATTTTCTGCTTTTTGTAACAGCTTGTCTAATGATAAATCACTCATACTCCCCACTCCTTAACTAGATGGCTTCTCCTTATATATACGTATAAGACGAACTCTAAGGGAGGCATCCAGTATCAGTTTATGCGGGAAGCAGTTAAGTTGTGCAACATGGAGAGCTGCTGTTATTTCAGCACCCAGTGGCTGATAGCCTTCGCTACTCCGTTATTGACATTTGTATCTGTCACCCAGTCCGCTGCTTCTTTTACAGCTTCCTGAGCATTTCCCATGGCGATTCCACACCCTGCCGCTTCAATCATAGCCATATCATTTAAGCTGTCTCCCATGGCAATGACTTCATCCATTGAAATGCCCAAACGTTCACATACGGTCATGATCCCTTTTGCTTTGTTAATACCAAGTGCATTAATTTCTAGATTCGTTAAACTAGAGTTGCTAATTTCAAAATCTGAAATGCCTGCTATTTGTTTCAGCACTTCTTCTCGTAAAACATCATCTGGAATATCGTAGCCAAACTTCAGCCATTCCTGTGAGGCAATATCTTCTGGAAATTCGTCTCTCCATACTTTATCCGTAGTCACCGCCCAAAAGTTAAGCTTATGCTCTTGCGTTAAATTCCACATCTTCTCGATATAAGCAGCATCAATTAACTTTCGTTCTACAAGCTCTCCAGATTCATCCCAAATTTCACTTCCGTTTACTGTAATAAGGTAAGAAGATAGCTGAAGAGACTGCGCATATTCACGGCATGTTAAAAGAGATCGCCCTGTGCTTAGCACCACATGAACACCTTGTTCTTGAGCTTTAGCAATGGCCTCACGATTTTCTTTAGAAATTTCTTGCTGATTGTTCAGCAGCGTTCCATCCATATCTAGTGCAATCAGTTTAAATTCTTTTTTTTCATTTGTTTGCATCTTTCTCTCTCCTTCTCTTCAATAGTAGGTACGACATTACGCTGAGCATTTGACTTATACTATGTAACTCTTATTATAACTGTAGCACAGGAGCATTTCGCTCTGCATCAGATAAGCGTTAAAATGGTCAATTATTCTACGGGGAATAATTGAAGGAAAACAAAATAGCTTTGCCGTAATTTACATATAACGCTTTTCATTTTTAGTTATTTCAACTAGAATTTTGGTAAAAGGATGTGAATGTTATGAATACTATTATTTCACCAGCTGACTTACATACTGCATTACAGCACCCCCAACACTCCATTGTGTTGCTTGACTGCCGATTTACCCTTGGAAATTCTGAGGCAGGCGCAAATACTTATCAAAATGAGCACCTCCCGCATGCTCATTACTTGGATTTAGAAAAAGATTTGTCTTCTGCAGCTGCTTCTCGCGGAGGCAGACACCCGCTGCCTGACGTTCAAAAACTAGCTCAAAAGCTCGGCAGCTTAGGAATTAATGCTGATTCAAAAGTCGTCGTTTATGATGAACAAAACGGAATGATGGCTTCAAGAGCATGGTGGCTACTGCGATATATAGGAATTGAAGACGTAAAAATTTTAAATGGAGGTTTTAATAACTGGAAGCAATCGGGATATGAAACAACGAAGAACGTCCCAGAAGCTTCTCCTCAAACGTTTGTACCTTTCGTTCAACAAGATTGGGGACTTGCAGGAGTTGAATACGTAAAAGAGAATCTTCATAACCCTAATGTTGTTCTTATCGACTCTCGTGAAAAAAGGAGATATCTCGGCTTAGAAGAACCCATTGATTTTGTAGCAGGACATATCCCAGGCGCCATTCATTCTTTCTGGCAAGATGTGTTAACTTCAGAAGGTTTATGGAAAACAGATAAAGAGTGGAAGGAAATGTTTTCAGCTATTGATTCTCACGCTGAAATCATTGTATACTGCGGATCGGGTGTATCTGCTTGTCCGAACGTTTTAGCTTTAAAATCAGCAGGTTTTCCAAATGTAAAATTATATGCCGGCAGCTGGAGCGATTGGATTAGCTATCGTGACAATCCAATCGAGAAAAGCAGATAGACAAAGAAGGCTCAGTCTCACCAAAAGTATAGAGGCTGAACCTTCTCTTTTTGTATTCTTCTTATTAGCCGCATGTTATTTACCGAGCCTTAACATAAAATCATGAAGCCGCTCTAAGGTAAGCAGATTTTGATTACATGCTTCGCTATCGTGACAAATATAATTTCCTCGTTGTGTAAATGTCCCTTGAACAGTTCCTTTGATTTCAGCAGTGAACATACCGACTTCCTCGTAGCTGTGGCAAAGCGTGCATATTCCTTTCTGATTGATAGGTTTAAATGTTCCTTGAATACCTTTTAACTTCTGGGTATACGGCTCCTGCGCTACGATAAACTTTCTGTTTGAGCCTTTATCGATCCAGCTAACATAGGAAATGCTCGTTAGATCCATGCTATCAGCAGAAGGGACTTTTAACTTTTTCACTTTTGGAAACAGCTTTTTCACGCCAGCTTCTGTAAAAGATTTAAATGGAATCACGTAAGGCTTTATCGTTTCTAAAAACACCTCTGCTTGCTCCTTATTTCTAACCTCAGCAACTGACAGCAGTAATTCTTCCTGTTCCTCGCTAAGAACATCAAACACATTTAATACTTTTTCTTTTGCAAGAGCTTTTAAAGCCTGCAGCACATCAGAATTGTTTACTGTTCCATGCCCATTGATAAGAATTTGCGTTTGGCTTTTGATAAAATTATATTGATCATTTCTTATAAACGCTTCCACGTTCTTCACTCCTTCTTCATTTAATTAGCTACTTTTTACTTTACCGTACGGATTCCTTTTATGAAATGTAAAAAATAAATCAGAAATAAACTATACCTAAAAAAGCGCAGGCATTCAGTTGCCAGCGCTTGATTTCTACCGTTGCTTTTTATATACAATTTTTTTGATGGTTTCGGTTGATAAAAAGTATTCACGGGCTAGTTCCTCAATTGAAGTTCCTTTTTCAAACAAATTCTTAATCCGTTCGTTTCGCTCGTCAATCAACTTTCTTCCACCAGAGCAAGTTCCCCATTTTCTTTTTGCCTTCTGCGGCTTTGGAATATAAATGGTTTCTCCTTGAATGTATTTTTGAATTTCACTAATCAGCTCTTCAGGTAAAATATTTGTTGCTTTTACATACGTCATTTCTGCCAGCTCCTTATGTGGTTTTGCTTATACAATAAGGGGCAAAGCCGTATATATTAGAAATGAGATATGCGCGGTTAGGCGATGTCTATTACTAAACCGTCCACCCCATGCAAAGTATCGCCTTTCTAATATCAGGCTTTGCATGAGACGCTGCAGTATCCGGTAAACATCTTTTATTTACCATTTATTACACCTCCACTTTACATCAGCTGTAAACCAAGCTTGTATAAAATTACAATTATTGGCTCAGATTTTATTATAAGCTATCTATAATCTTGCACACAATACCTTCTTATTTATAAAACTGACCCCATAAATAAAACGAACTTGCAGGGAGCTCGTTGTTCTCCCTGCAAGTTCGTTTTATTTTTGTTATGAACGCTTCTGCTTTTTGTTAGCTGAACTGCTTTGAACACCTTGTTCAGAAGTGGTCGTCCCTTGTCCTTCTACATTTGGTGAACCTAGCTCTGATTTTGAGCGGTCTTTTTTAATTTTACTCATGTCACTCACCTCCAGTTTGTAGTGTACCCTTTGTACAGCTACATATAAGGAGAGGTGTGCTGTTTTTATTGTTTCTTGAGCATAAATAGCCATAGAAACGTTAAGGCTTGCTTTAATTCATTTGGAAGCTGTCCAATCAGCTTATCTGTAACATTTCGCTTATATACACCTTCGCCATCGATTACTTCCCATCCATTTTCTTTTGCAAGCTGTTCAAACTCCCACGGCATCATCGTATTGCAAATAACGTCTTCACCATATAGTCTTTGAAAACTATTAGTACGAGGCTGAGCAGTTGGTCCAAGAATACCTATAGATGCATATCCTCCTGTTTTTACAACTCGGTGCAATTCCTTCAGAGCTAATCGCGGGTGCTCCGTCCATTCCAGGGCGTTGATTACCATAACCCCTTCTACTGATTCAGAAGACAGCGGGAGCTTCATAATATCAGCTTGAGCGAACGACAAATTTTCACTTTTATGCAGTTGGGATGCTTTTTGAATCATTTCTTCTGATAAATCAAGACCGATTGCTTTATATCCAGAAGCGGCTAGAAGAGACGTCCCAAACCCATCACCGCAGCCGACGTCTGCCACTATACCACCTGATTTAAGATGTTTTTGAATAAATGGAATAACTGTTTTCCGACTTCCGTTTTTCCACATTTCTTCACTTCGGCTATTCCAAAATGATACTTTTTGGTTCCACTCGTCTTGAGCTTGGTCATGCCAATTAAATGTTGTCATTTTTTATCCCCTTTGTACTCTTTTCTTTACCTTATCACTTTTTGCAATGAATAAAAACGACTTTTTCAGCAACCATATAGATGTAAAGGAAGGTGTTTATTTGTATGAAAGAACGTTTCGTTGCGGTACGTAAAAATGCAGAGGGTGACCTGCTAGAATTTCAAACGGCTTCAGGAGCTGTTTTAACCTATGAAGAAGCGTTAAAGAAAGTAGAAGCCGGAGACGTTGAGCATGTGAGTACCTTTGTAGGGAAAGACGGCGGTACGTATATTCGCAGTATTCCTGACCATGACAAAACAAATAATCTCGATGCATTGCCATCATTTTAAAGGAGAATGAAGATGACAAAAAAGAATAATAAAGGAAGCGCTAATCAAAGTAACCCAAAAACGCAGCACCATCTTGTTGAAATGGGTGAAGAAATTTCAAGCGGGGATAATTCAAAGGGAAACAAACGCAACAAAGATCAGTCAAGTAAAACACAATAAAAAAAGCCGTGCTTCTTAGCACGGCTTTTTTTATTAATGTTGGCTTGGAAGACCTAATGTTGAAAAATCTCCTGTTGCTACGCTTGTTCCAACTGAAGCAACACCTGCTACTAATGTAAACGCTAATGCCATACCGACTAATACTTTTTTCATAATTATTTCCTCCTCTTTCTTTGATTTGACTCTAGTGTATCACAGGATAAAAGTAGATGAATTCCTTTCTATCAGCATTTATCCCCTTAAAATCATGGATTTCCTCCATTTTGATAGAAATTTCTCAAAAATTATAATGATAGGAATATTTTAAACAAATAGAGCTTCAAGTTCTTTTTCTACTAGCTTGACGAATCGCTCATTTCGTTGCAGGGTGAAAATGGTCATAGACTTTTCCATATATTCTTTACCTTGTTCAATTTTACCTAATTTGATTAAGCTCTCTCCTGCTTGGTAATGAAGTTCTCCAAATAAATACATTGATTCATTACTAATGCACAAATCGATTCCTCGGTTGCTATATATTAATGATTCATCATAGTTACTCATATCTCCAAGCGTTTTGGCAAGTGCATTTAAAATTCTAATTTTTATATTTTCGTCTTTTGTTTGGGGCAGCTCATTTAAGCTTTTGAGTGCTGTTTGATATGTATCTAGAGCCTGTTCATACTCTTTCTCTTCATAAAGAATAATTCCAATGCTATTTAAAATTTCAATTTCTCTTTCTTTATAAAACGTTGCCGATTGCTTAGTAAGCTCGATCGCTTGGTACATTTTAGACAGCGCATCTTCTTTGTTATGATGAATGTAATACACGCAAATACCTTCGTGCCACATTAAAAATTGCTTGTTCAGCGGATTTTGAAACAGCGGACTTTCTTTTTCTTTTACAATGATATTATGAATAGCATCATAATCTCTCTGACGAATATATTGACGAATTAACGATTGAACCGCATCTACGTAATCAAGTCGAGGTGATTCGACACTATCAAAAAAGTAGTTAACATCTACGCCAAGGCGCTTAGAAATTTTATAGAGGGTAATGCTTGATGGATATTCTTCACCGTTTTCAATTTTGCTGATTTGCGCTTGTGTACAAATGTCTCTTGATAATTCTTGTTGTGTCAACCCTGCCATTTTGCGAAGGTCTCTCATAACACTCCCAATTCTATACTCTCTCATCTCTTTTCTCACCCTTACTTTCACATAATATATTCTCTCTATAAACATATAGTGATTTTATTTAGATAGTCAACTGTAAACACGTTAAAAATTTATACAATGTTTCGAAATTGACCATTCCCTATAATAGCAAATTAATCTATAAGAGTAAAATAGTGTATGATTTCTCTTCTCTAAAAAATCCTGTAAAAAAATAATATTGAGACATAACGAAATCAATCCAGTCTACAGACGAACAAATAGGATGAATAAGCTAATATAGATCACTTGTTACACCGCTAAAAGCACCTGCATATATGAAACTTATGTTCACTATAACAGCAAAAAATCCGAACGATAAATCGTTCGGATCTTCTTCAACTAACATATTTTTGTTCCATTCTCATTCACATTTTTATTTATAAACAGGATATCCAACAAATTTAAAGTCTTTGCCGATTGACGTCACAGAAAGACGCTCCACGTCCACTGCGTCCCACATTTTCTCTATGCCTTTTCCTTCTAGGAAAGTAGGAGCTTCTTTTCCTCCTGAAAGCTTTGGAGCCATATACAGCACCAATTTATCAATTAAACGATTTTCCACGAATGCGGCATTCACTTCGCCCCCTCCTTCAATTAAAAGAGACGACACAAATTTCTCACCTAGTATAGAAAGCATATCTTCAAGATTTACTTTGTCCTCACCGCTTGTAACAAATACTTCGACGCCTTGCTTTTCGAGCTGTTCTTTTTTTTCTTTTGAATAGCCCTGACTTGTAAATATCCACGTTGGAGCTAAAGAATCCGTTGCTAGCTTAGATTCAAGCGGCATGCGCAGCTTTGAATCCATCACAATACGAATTGGACTGCGGCCGCCTTCAATACGAGTTGTCAGCTCAGGGTTGTCCTTAATGACCGTATTCACCCCTACTAAGATACCCGCTGTTTCATGACGCAGCTGATGTACATCCAAACGGGCTTCCTCAGACGTAATCCACTTGCTGTGAGAAGAAGCAGTTGCTATTTTACCGTCTAACGTAATCGCTGACTTTAATGAAACAAACGGCTTCTTCGTTACAATATACTTATTGAAGACCTCATTCATTTGACGTGACTCTTCTTCACATACACCTGTTATAACTTCAATGCCTGCGTTTTCTAAAATTTCGACTCCATTACCTGCTACTAAAGGATTCGGGTCTAAAGTTGCTATGACCACTTTTTTTACACCGGCTTCAACTAGCGCTTCAGCACAAGGACCTGTACGCCCGTGGTGTGAACAAGGCTCTAGCGTTACGTAAGCAGTCGCTCCTTTTGCTTGTTCGCCAGCCATTCGCAGCGCGTGAATTTCAGCGTGCGGTTCGCCAGCTTTTAAATGCGTACCAATTCCAACGATTCGATTATCGTTTACAATGACCGATCCTACAAGCGGATTTGGCTCTGTTTGTCCTTTTGTTGATTTTGCGTTTTGTAAAGCTATATTCATATAAAATTCGTGATTGATCAAAGAAGAACCTCCTCTTTTAAATGTCCTGAACGTTTAACTTTAGTATCCAAATACTTTTCATTAAACTGCGATACATCTCCCCAAAGTGGAACGCGCCCTGATAAAAGTGCGCCGTTTTTCTCAAGCGCGATTAGCTTTTTTGGATTATTGGTAATCAGCGTAACCGGTTTTTGGCGCAGCACTTTTAACACGCTGATGGCATCACTATAGCTGCGAGTATCATCTTCAAATCCTAACCCTTCATTCGCTTCTACCGTATCAAATCCGTTTTCTTGAAGAACGTATGCCATTGCTTTGCTGAATAGGCCAATGCCGCGTCCTTCATGATTTGCTAAATAAAATAGCGCTCCGCTCCCATTTTCGACGATCATTTTCATTGATTGTTTTAATTGAAAACCGCAGTCGCAGCGTTTGCTTCCGAATATATCTCCCGTATGGCAGATACTGTGCATACGAATGAGTGCCTCATGCGATTCTTGAAAATCTCCGTACACAAGAACACTAGATTGCTGCATGTCAGCTAAATTAGCTCCTTGCATTTTTTCAATAAGCTCTTCCGTACTTAAAGATCCTTCTTTTACATTATCAGAACGCAACCATGAATACCAACTAAATACTTGTGTCTCGCCATCCAGATTCACAGGGAGCGTAATAGGTCCTACTATATAAATAAAATGGTCTTCATTTTTTACTACGTTAATTTTATCTTTTAAAATTGAAACAACTTTTTGGTTAATCACAGTCATTTCCTCCTCTTATGTGTCTTTCACTTATCTACTATTTTCACATTGTGCTCAATCTCTCACATGAACAACTGTTTTTTTTAGCACTTCACTACATTTATCTTTTTTAATTGATGTATCAGCTTACTAAAAGTAAGTAACTTTACTTGCTTAAAGTATTATATGACGATACATTTATCTTGTAAAGCTTTTATGCTCTTTTTGTTACTTTTAGTAATTAACTTTTATAATTATATAAATTATATAATCAAAATATAAATACGTAAAGTAATTTATAATCTTTAAGTAATTAAATTACATAACACTAGATAAAATGCTGACTTTGTTTTATAATATAGGAAGAGAATGGAGGTAATAACATGGACGGTTTAGCACTCTGCCCACGTTTTGAAAAGGCTGTTACTATACTAACGAAACGTTGGACGAGTTTGATCATTTTTCAGCTGCTTTCCGGCTCACAGCGGTTTTCTCAAATGCAAGAAGCACTTCCAGTAAGCGGAAGGCTCTTATCCGAGCGCTTAAAAGAATTAGAACATGAAGGAATCGTCATTCGTACGGTTATTCCGGAAACTCCTGTTCGAATCGAGTATTCATTATCCGACAAAGGATTAGCACTAGCGCCGGTAATTCAGGAAATTCAGACATGGTCCAGTGAGTGGATTACAAAAGAAGAAGTAGAATAAAAGAAATCTCTAAAGAAATCAGGAGGCTTCTATATCGATATGCTCACAGCCGTTTTCGTTTTCTTTAGAGCTCCATAAATAAAAAAGGCATGCTCCCCTTGAGCACGCCTTTTTTTATTTATGTTATTTTCCTAATGATTCATTTTGAGAAATAATGCGCTGTTTCTGACTTTTTCGACCGTGCAATACAAGGTATACTGCTATAGCTAAAAGAGCAACAACAGAACAGAATACATACATTCCTTTATATCCGGCTGCTGTGGATAAAATGCCTAATAAAAAGGACCCTAAACCCATTCCAGAGTCAAAAAACACAAAAAACGTAGCTGTGGCGACACCTCGGCGATGAGGAGAAGCTTTTTTTACAGCAATGGATTGAAAACTTGATGTAATCGTTCCAAAGCCTAATCCAATAAATGCTCCAGCTAATAAAAACACCCAGCTTGTTGTCGCTTGGCTAAGTAAAAAGATACCGATAGCTAAAGATAAAATGGACGGATATACCACGCTGTTTTCTCCGTATTGATCAAACCATTTTCCAGTAAAAGGTCTAGAAGCTAATAAGCACACCGCGTATACAACAAAGAAAAAGCTTGAAGCTTGCGTAAAGCCCATTTCTTTTGCATAAATAGACACAAACGAAATAACACTTGCATATGAAAAAGCTACCACAAGGCCAGCAACAGAAATAGGCAGCGAACGGTATTCAAAAAACGCCGCAAGACCTTTAGCTGGCTGTATTTCATTTGTTGCAGAGGAAGCTTGCACCTCAGGTACACGAAGTACTAGACTGGATAATACTGCTAAAACAGAAGATACAACCGCAACGGTAAAAACCGCTGTATGACTTAAAGTATTTGTTAACGTTAAGCCTACAAACGGACCTACTACCATTGCTAAGTTCATAAACGTCGCATAGTACCCCATCCCTTCGCCTTTTCTCTGTTCTGGGATTACATTTGCAACAATTGCTCCTGTAGCAGTTGTGCTCATTCCAAAACCAATACCATGAAGCACACGCAGCAACAGCAGCGCAGATAATGAGTGAATATTCATATATAAAATAGAACCAATTAAAAAGATAAAGACACCTATTAATAGTACTTTCTTTTGTCCTAATGTTGTCATCCACTTACCGGCTAGCGGTCTGAACACAATACCGGACACTAAAAAGATTGTCACAATTAGCCCTAAGCTTTGTTTACTTGCATGAAGTTCATCTGTTGCAAACAGCGGCAATGTGACAGTTAACATATAAAAAATGACAAAAACAAAAAAGCTGGTCAATGAGACCGCTAAAAAATCTTTTGTCCATAATTTCGATTTCTGCATGATTTTCCTCCTTTTATTTGTTTATTCGTATCTATTTATTAAAACAAACTAAATCACAGTCTAGAAATAATATGTATACGAATTATCTCAACTCAAACTATTATAGGGTTCATATATGTAAGTGTCAACATGTATTTATCGATTTTGATTTCCGTCCAAGGCTTCGCTTTTCGCGGGAATCTTCGCCTTGCCCTCCAACCAACTGCTAGAAAGACCTACACACATGAAACCTACGTTTACCACAAAAAAAACAAACCATGAATCCAACACTTTGATCAATGGTTCGTTTTTCACTTCGTCTAATATTCTTTTGTCCTAGCCTCTTTTAGAACCTTCACTTCTTTAAATGAGAAATAATTTGATCCGTTACTTCACTAGTAGTTGCGCTGCCTCCAACATCTGGTGTAATGATGCCCGATTCTGTCACTTGCTCGATAACCTCTAATAAATGACTGCCTAATTCTTGTTCACCAAAATGATCCAACATCATTTTAGCCGTCCAAATCTGTCCGATTGGGTTTGCAATTCCTTTTCCGACAATATCAGGAGCAGACCCGTGTACCGGTTCAAACATCGAAGGATATTTTCCGTTCACATTAATATTTGCAGCGGGAGCAACGCCAATACTTCCCATAATAGCAGCTCCGATATCTGTTAAAATATCTCCAAATAAATTGCTTGCCACAATTACATCAAAACGACTTGGATTTGTAACGAAAAAAGCCGCCAGCGCATCGATGTGCTGTGAGTCTGTTTCAATATGAGAATAACTCTTGGCAACATCTTGAAACACTTCGTCCCAAAACGGCATGGAATGAACAATTCCATTTGACTTCGTTGCGCTTGTAACTTTTGCTTTTCTTTTAGAAGCTAATTCAAAGGCGTAGCGCATTGCTCGTTCTGTTCCTTTTCGAGAAAAAACCGCATTTTGAATAGAAATTTGATCTTCTCCTTGATAAATCCGGCCTCCTACTTCACTGTATTCTCCTTCACTATTTTCACGAACAACAATTAAATCAAAATCTTTTGGGTTCGTTAGTGGAGATGCGATGCCTTTTAACCTCTTGGCTGGACGAATATTAATTACCTGCTGAAATTCTCGACGAATCTTAATGAGCAGACCCCATAGAGACACGTGATCTGGCACAAGATTTAAATTTCCTACAGCCCCTAAAAAAATTCCGTCAAAGTGTTGAAGCTGCTTTAGCCCATCTTCCGGCATCATCTGTCCGTATTTCAAATAATAATCACAGCTCCAAGAAAATTCTGTAAATTCAAATTTTAATCCCCCGTGAAGATCTGCAATCGTATGAAGGACCCTAACCGCCTCCGGCACAACTTCTTTTCCTACTCCATCTCCTGGTATGTTCGCTATTTTTAACGTTTTCATCAAAAATCCCCCTGCGTCTTTTATGTAAAAAACCTATCGGTCGACCGTCGACTGATATTATCTATTTGATTATACGTAAAAAGAACGCTTTCATCAAGAAAATTCTGAATATATTCATTTTCTTCGAAAATTCAAAATTATTATGACTCTTATGAACAAGCGTATTATAATTAGGAAATAAATGATTATAAATAAACGAGGTATATCAATGAACAATTTTGATTTACATAAGCCGTTACCATACTATCTTCAATTTTATGAAAAAATTAAGCAAATGATTGTGAACGGTGAATATAAACCGGGCCAGCGAATCAATGAAACCCAGCTAGCTAAAGCATTTGGGGTTAGCCGCTCTCCCATAAGAGAAGCAATGCGTTTATTAGAAAAAGACGGCCTTTTAGTTGCAGATCAAAAAACAGGCTTTATTGTTTATTCCCTGTCTCCTGAAGACGTAGAAGAAATTTATCAAATTCGTACGGCTTTAGAGTCTTTAGCCATTGAGCTGTGTATTACTCGCGCTTCTGATGAAGAGCTTCTTTTCATTGAGCAGCTGTTAGATAGAACCGCTGAGGAAATAAAGCAAGGAGCCGAGGATTCTCGACTTATTGAGCTAAATGAACATTTTCATCAGCTGATTCTTCAATACAGTCATAATAAACATTTAAAAAAACAGCTCGATAGCGTAAATGTATTGATTTATTTTTGTCGGGTGCTTAATTTTAAAGGTAAAGGACGCGCTGCTGAGATTTTAGATGAGCATCAGCAAGTGTTCACCTTTATGAAAAAACGCAGTTTAAAAGCTGTTGAACATATGCAAAAACATTTACATCATGATCTTGTTCATTTACAAAAACGATTAAACACCAAAAGCGATTGAGACATAACTAAACTCATTCAATCCAAAGACGAACAAATGAGATACATAAATAAAAAGATCCGAACGATGAATTGAGAGCCTCCATCAAGAATCTCAATTCATCGTTCGGATCTTTCTTCAACGAAAAAAATTTTGTCCTAGCCTCTTTTTTTAAATAGGCAAAAACACTCCAGGTGCTTCCCCATGTTCATCGTCATCGAGCCACCACTTAAAGCCTTCTTGTGCAACTAATTTTTGTGCTTTTTCAGGACCTTGTGAGCCGGATGGATATTCATAAAGCGGCAGCATATCAGCTTCAAATGCATCTAATACGGGCTGCACCCATTGCCAAGATAGCTCTACTTCTTTCCAATGAGCAAAAAATGTGGAGTCCCCGATTAATGCGTCGTAAATAATTCGTTCATATGCTTCCGGTACATTTCCTTCTTCTCTTGAAAACGTAATACGAACCGGCTCAATAACACCATTTTTTAATGGATTTTTGCTGTTAAGCTGCAAAGCGACGTTTTCGCTTGGACTAATTTCAATAATAAATAAGTTTGGTGCTACTTTGTCATAAGGAGTTTCATACAGACCTTTTAAAGAATCTTTAAATTCTACGACGATACGAGTTGATTTTTCTTTCATTCGTTTGCCCGTTCGAATATAAAAAGGAACGCCTTTCCAAAATGGATTATCGATCCATAAACGTGCTGCCACAAACGTATCATTTTTAGAGTCTGCTTCTACGCCAGGCTCTTCTTTGTATCCTCTAACAGATTTGTGATCGATTTCTCCGCTTCCGTATTGCCCTCGTACAACATCCCGAGCTACTTCTTCCGCTTGAATTTTCCTCAGTGACTCCATTACTTTTTGCTTTTCTTCTAAAATGTTTTCTGAGCAAATTCGTTTTGGAAGATGCATAGCTGTCATCATGAGAACCTGCAGCATATGATTTTGAATCATGTCGCGTATGGCCCCCGTATGATCATAATACCCTGCACGATTTTCAACACCGACTGTTTCACTTGCCGTAATTTGGACATTTGCAATGTGTTTGTTATTCCACAGCGATTGCAGCACGGGGTTCGTAAATTCAAGCGCTTCTAAATTTTGCACCATCGGTTTCCCTAAATAATGATCAATTCGATAAATTTCTTCTTCTTTAAACGTACTGCTTAGCTTTTCATTAAGCTCTCTTGCTGAAACAAGATCATGTCCAAACGGCTTTTCAATCATAAGACGCTTCCAGCCGCTGGTTTGATCCAAGCCGCTTTTTTTTATATGCAGAGCAATTACATCGAAGTATTCGGGTGCTACGGACAAATAAAACAAACGATTTCCTTTACTTCCATAAGTTGTTTCTTGCTCATTCACAAGTTTCAGCAGCTGTTCGTAATCTTCTATTTTGCTTGCGTCTACTGCTTGATAATGAAACAGGGACAAAAAATCTTCTTCGTTACTTTCCATTTTCCGTCTCGAAAAATCGTTTATAGATTGCTTTACGCGCTCTTTAAAATCCTCATGAGACATCTGCTCGTACCCCGATCCAATAATAGAAATAGTATCAGGGAGCTTTTTGTCTGTAAATAAATTATAAAGAGCAGGAAAGATTTTTCTTTTTGCTAAATCACCCGTTGCGCCAAATAAAACAAAAGTTAAGGACTCCACTTTTTTTCCTCCCGTCAGGTTGTATGTATGATGGATTTTCTCTTCTCCTAGCTTACCTCTGTTTATTTGGGAATATCCTTTTTTCATCAAAAAGGACGCTCACAAGTGTGAGCGTCCTCAGTTATTTACATTAAAATGTTTGTCATTCCCCACAGCAGTAAAAAGCTCAGCAGAATCGTCATATTTGACACGGTGCCGACAAATTTTTGATCGTATTTGAATTCTACTGCGTAAGGTAAAACTGACCCCGCTACTGGTAGAATGAAACAAACTAAAATTGTATAACGAAACATATCTTCAAATGGAAGTAAGAAAAACAGCGCAATCCCTACGCCAAGTCCAATCACGTAGCGGATGCTTAAAAACATGATAATTTTTTTCAAATAGCTTTTTTGGAATGAAAAATTTAAGTATACGCCTAAAAGCAAAAGAGAAAGCGGCATATTCGCTTTCGAGATAATGCCTGAAACGTCTAATACGTATGATGGTAAATGAATGCCTATAATCGCAAGAAGACAAATGATTACATAGGTAAGAAGCGGCATTGATTTTAATACTTTATATAAAATCTTTTTAAATTCAATGTCAATATCATCCCCAGAGTAGTAGCTGCCAATCACATAGCATAAAACAAAAATAACAAAGGCATTTCCGACATCAAACATACCAAAGTATTTAAGTCCTTCTTTTCCCCAGATACCTTCTACTAGTGGATAAGCAAACATTCCAATATTAAATCCTGGAATCATCATCGTCAGCATGCCTTTCACTTTTCGCTCATCTTTTCGAAAAACAAAAACCCCTACAGCAGCTAACAGCAAGCCATAGACAATCCCAATAACTAATAGTAAGATAAGCGATCCATCAATTTTAATACTGCTGAATGTGACAATAATCAAGCAAGGCATTGTAATATTAAAAATAATTCTGGCTAAAGCTTCCCCGTCTTTTTGCTGAAGGAGGTTTGTTCGTTTTAGTATGTATCCTAATAGAATGATTGTAACGGAATACAAAAACTGACTGTTAAAGCTGCTCATAGACCTACTCCCTTGCCCTCTTTTATACTTATTTAATCGATTGTTTTACCCTGTCTTTTTTAATCCTTGTTTCATTATAATATAAGCAGCCTAAAAAGAAACTAGAGAATTGGATGCAGTTTACCTGTTTGTTAGACAAAAACAGCTTAGAAACAAATGAAAAAACTTTCCTCCAAACTAATTTTAAAACAGGACATTTTTCTTTTTTATGGAATTTACTTAAAAGGTATGAGTATTTTTATGAGGAGGAAGAAATGTGAAAAGAAAAATGATAGCGCTTACTTTTTCTGCTGCTCTTTGTTTTTCAGCTTCAGGATCTCTTGCTGAAGCTTCTACCAACACAGATGTAATCCCAAATGCTGATCAGTCAGCAGAAACCTATTTTGACGGAGCGAACGGAAATTGGCTCACCACTAAAAACCCCGCTCAATATCAGCAGGCTACGCTCTATGGCAATATTGGGCTTACTCCTTATAACTGGGGGAAACCTGAAGATGGATCGGGCTGGTATCGAATCAATCAGCCCGCTGCGGTCAAAGGAACCCAAGTAAATGGCATTTTTGAAGACGCTCAGTTCGTCATCCGTGTTCCTGATAACTGGAACGGAAAACTTGTAGTAGCCGGCATTCCTGCCACGCGCAACGAAACGTCCACCGATTTATTATTCAGCGATTACGTTCTTAAAAAAGGCTATGCGTTTGCAGCCACCGATAAAGGAACACAAGGAGAAAGTGATCCTAACGATCCTTTTGCTAAAGTAAAAAATGCACTCGCTAACGATGACGACAGCGTAGCAGAATGGAATATGCGCTATCGTCAGCTGACAAAAGCTGCCCAGCAATACTTGACTACTCATTATTCAGACAAGCTAATCAACCCGTCCAATCAAAAAAATCCTGCAAGCGATTTGATTCGAAACGATCATAAAGTACCAACGTATGCAATTGGCATTTCAAACGGTGGATACGTCGTCAGATACGCACTTGAACACGATGATCCAAAACAAACAAAAGAGCCTCGTTTATTTGATGGAGGCGTCGATTGGGAAGGCGTATTATGGAGTGCAAAAGCGCCAAATTTAATTAGCTCACTAACACCTGTTGTCAACAACGCAGAAGAAGCGCTGTACGGAACGGGAAAAGAACAGAAAAAAGCCATGAAACAAATGTACAAAGCAGGTCTTCCGAAAGGATCAGAAAAATTGTGGAATTATCATGATCAAGTGTACTGGGCGGTCACATTAAACATTTACCGTGATCACTTTGATCCAACTGCTCCAGGAAGAACAAACTGGCACAACTATTTAAACTTTACTTCAGCAGGTCTACGTGATCGCTCATGGGATTATATCTTTGAAAATTATCGCTATCAAACCCGTCCAAAAAGCGTAAAAGAAAATGTAGCAAAAGTAGAAAATACGGGCGATATCGATGTACCTCTTATCAGTATGGCTGGCTCTCTCGATTCACTTATCTTCCCGTCTATTCACGCGGAAGGCTATGAAAAACTCGTTAAAAAAGCTGGCAAGGCAAACCTTCATCGTCTCTATACCGTTAAAAACGGAAATCACGTTGACAGCTTAGTATGGAATAAACAAACGGATCCAAATCAAGAGCTTCAGCCTCTGCTTCCATATGCTCATCAATCTTTTGATTTGTTAGTAGACTGGGTGGAAAATAAAAAAGCAGCGCCTGCAAGCAAAGATATTAAAGCACCTCAAAATAACCTTAAAGTAATCGACATAAAATCTGGGCAAGAAGTAGATCCTCGCTGAGGTTGAGACATAACTAAATGAATCCAACCTAAAGACAAATCAATGAGATACATGAGCTGGACTGCTTATTACACCGCAGTTGATTTCCGTGCAAGGCTTCGCTTTCCGCAGGAGTCTTCGGCTTGCCCTCCAATCAACTGCTAGAAGGAACGAAACAGATAATACTATGTTCACAATCACAAAAAAACGAACCACTAATCAGACATGTTGATTAATGGTTCGTTTTTCACTTGGGCTAAAATACTTTTCTCTCAGCCTTAGTCTTCATAATAATCAAGATACAGATGACCTGCTGAGTCTGCTTGGCCTAAAAATACCTTATCGACTGCAGCATCTTTCTTTTTGAGCTGTTCTTTAACCCACGCTACGCTATATCCTAGCTCATGAACCGCTTCTTTCATTATATTTCCGTCCATGATAATCGTTTGAGGTAATCGTGTCGCCTCTCCTTTTATTAATAAATCTTCTCTCGTAACGTTTTGCTTTTCTTTTTTTAACAGCACGCTTAATTCCCCGTTGGTTTCGAGCATAGCAAAAGCTACGTCTTCCACGTAAAAGATGTCTTTTTTCCGAAGCTGCTCCATGAGCTCATCCACTGTATATTTTTCTTTTTTTACATTTCCCTCAAGAATTTTTCCTTCTTTAATGAGGATCGTTGTCGTCCCTTCCACCGCTTTTCGAAAGCTTATACTTTTTAACGATACGTTTGATACAAAAATAAGAAAGGATGCCCACACTAAAATCGCGACTCCCCCGTGACTTGCCTGTAAATCTACATCCATTGAAATTGTTCCTGCAATATCTCCAATTGTAATGCCAACGATATATTCAAAAAAAGAAAGTTTGGATAACTGTTTTTTCCCCAACAGCTTTGTAATAAAAAACAAGCCAAGTAAAATCAGCACTGAACGAAGTACCACTTCCATCCAATGATTCAACGCATGCACCTTCTTTACTAAAATTGATGTATCCTTTATCTTGTACTTATTTTTATGTATGAACACGTTTTTTTACCTTCCATTATTTACATCAACTTCACGACGGGTTAGAGTAGAAAGAAGTCGGAAAGAAATGGGGAACTTATCATGAACGATGAAATGTTAATGGTATTTAACGATCAACAGGAGCGCATAGGAACAGCGTCTCGCAAAGAAGTTCACGAAAAAGGCTATTGGCACGAAGCATTTCACTGCTGGTTTGTCAGCCGCGAAAATGATACAGACTATATTTATTTTCAAATTCGCAGCGAACAAAAACAAGATTATCCGGGTGCGCTCGATATTACAGCTGCCGGACATTTGCTTCATACAGAAACCGCTGTGGACGGTGTAAGAGAAATTCACGAAGAGCTCGGCGTAAATATTTTGTTTGATGAATTGCTTCCTTTAGATGTATTTAAATATGAAGTATCTCAGCCGCACTATATTGACAAAGAATTCGCACATATATTTTTATATTACAGCTCTCATCCGCTCACTGCTTTTACGTTGCAGCAAGAAGAAGTATCAGGGCTTGTAAAAGCGCCGTTTTCTCACTTTTGCGAACTGTGGCTTGGAAATCAAACAGAACTGATCATTGAAGGGATAACAAATAAAAAAGAGCCCATTCACCGTACAGCACACAAAAGTGAATTTGCTCCTCATCCCAAAGCTTACTATGAAACAATTATTTCATTCATTAGCCAGCAGCTGCATTCAGCAGAAAAAGCTTAAAATCCTAAGCTTTTTCTGCTGAAAAAATCATATATGTTGCACTGCCAAGCGCAACAAGCTTGCCGCTGCTGTCTTCAATTTTCACTTCTCCAACAGCAAGCGTTTTGCCGCGATGAGACAGTGTGGATTTAGCAACTAAATAATCACCTATACCCGGCCTTGTGTAATTTACTTTTAATTCAACTGTACTGGCACTTTCTTCCTCAGAAAGAGAAGACCGCACAGCTGAACCAACTGCCGCGTCAATAAGCGTGGCAATAACGCCTCCATGAACCGTTCCTCTTCCCTGCAGAAGCTGCGGCTGAATCGTGATTTTTAACTCCGCATATCCTTTTTCAAGCAGCGTTTCTTCAATGCCAATATAATCCCAAAACGGAATCATCCCTTTACTCATTCGTTTCATCAATCTCATCCTTTAGATAAATAAGCTATGTAAGAACTTCTAGAAAAGCTGGAGAAATCCTGTTTCTTCGCATGTAAAAAGCGCCTGCTCTTTAGCAAACGCTTTTTATCCCTCTATTTTTCAAATAAAAACTGCACTTTATTTTCTTTCCATTCTAACTTGGCATTAAAGGTTTTATCGCCTTTTTTAAAGCCTTCAATCAAATCTGTCTGTCCTTCACTTAACAGTTTTTTTAAATTAGCTTGGGTGACTGTTTTACCTAAAATCTTTTTCGATACGGTAAACGTGCATTTGGTTTTTGCATAGTTTGAGCATCCGTAAAATGAACCTTTATCGACTACTTTTCCGTCGCAAAGCTTACACGAACCAAACGATTTAGAAGAGAAGCTTTTACCTTTACCTTTTCCTTTTCGCTGAATGGATTCAGTGTCGTATCCGCTGAAGTTCCACTTACTTTCTGCTTCGACAGCGTCTTCGATAATTTTAGCTGACAGCTTTTTTGTTTGTTCCATAAAAGCAGCGGCCGATGCTGCTCCTTCTCCAATTTCAGCTAAACGCTGCTCCCACTTAGCCGTCATTTCTGGTGAAGCTAAAATTTTATCGCCAATCGCGTCAATCAATACCTTTCCTTTATCAGTCGCAAACACTTGGTTTTTTTTCACATCAATATATTTACGGTCTTTAAGCATTGTAATGATTCCCGCACGCGTAGCTTCAGTCCCTAACCCTTCTGACTTTGCTAAAATTTTCTCCAGCTCATCATTATCCAAATGCTTACCCGCTGTCTTCATCAGCGTAATCAACTGACCTTCCGTGTAGCGTTTTGGAGGCTGTGTTTTACCTTCTTTTACGTCTACTTTAACAACTTTTCCTTCTTCCCCTTCTTGGACATTCGGAAGAATAACGTCGTCGTCTTTCTCGTTTTGAAAAATTACTTTGCGCCAGCCTTCTTGAATTTGCTGCTTTCCTTTTGAAATAAAAGCTGCTCGCTTTTCCACGAGTGTCGTAATCGTTGTATAGTCGAAAATCGCTTTTTCATAGTGTGCCGCAATTAGACGCCTTACGACTAGGTCGTAAATTTTCTGTTCGTCTCCTGACAGTTTGCTGGGGTCCTTCACTTGTTCCGTTGGAATAATCGCATAGTGATCGCTCACTTTTTTTGCATTTACATAGCGTTTATTTCCCAGGACTGAAGAGTAAGGAAGCGGAAATAAATGTTCGTATTCAGAAAAAGCACTCAGTTTTTCTAAAATCTCAGGAAACGTTTCCGCTTCTCCTTCTGTTACATAGTTTGAGTCTGATCTTGGATAAGAAACAATTCCTTTCTGATACAGCCCTTGCAGCACATCAAGCGTCTTTTTAGGAGAAAACTTAAACGCTTTATTGGCGGTTGCTTGAAGTGATGATAGGTTAAATAATAAAGGCGGCTGGAACTCTTTTCGCTCCGTTACGAGTTCATGAACTTCCGCGTCTTTTCCTTCGCAAAACTGAGCAATTTTATAGGCCATTTCTTTTTCTTTAAGACGCGATTCTCCGTCTTGATGCCATTTGCCTTCATACTTCTTTCCTTCAATATCAAACTTAGCAAGCACTTCCCAAAAAGGCTCTGATTTAAAGTTATCAATTTCTTTTTCACGTTTCACGATCAAAGCAAGAGTTGGCGTCTGCACGCGCCCTGCCGAAAAAACATCTGACATACCATGCTTTTTTAACAAAATGCTATACACCCGTGAAGCATTCATCCCAACGACCCAATCCGCACATGCTCTTGTATATGCTTCATAATAAAGGTTACGCGTATCGCTTTCGTCTTTTAACTGTTGAAACCCATCATAAATGGCCTTTGGCGTTAAAGAAGAAATCCACAATCGCTTCATCGGCTTATGCACACCTGAAAGCTGAATGATATTACGAACAATCAATTCTCCTTCACGCCCCGCATCTCCCGCATGAATAATTTCTGTGACCGTCGGCTTTTTAAGCAGTTTTTTTACCACTTGAAACTGCTTAGCTTTTGAGCGCGTCACTTCATATTGAAAGCGGTCTGGAATCATCGGCAGCGTGTCAATTGACCACTTTTTCCACTCCGGCTTATAATCTTCCGGACTTACAAGCTGACATAAATGCCCCACTGCCCACGTCACATACGCTCCGTCTGTAAACACTTCATTCGGTGGAATCTCTAAATAGCCGTCGTGACGCTTCGGCTTAAACTGTGAAGCTAGAGTCGATCCTTGATCCGGCTTTTCTGCAATAATTAACTTCATGTATTTAATCACCTTACATTTCAAATTTCCATGTGAAACTTAGTCAGTTTTATTATTTTATCATAGAAAGAGCTGTTGGAGTATGAATGAGGAGAAAAGTAGTTTAGATGAGAGATACCTATCTCATTTTAAAAACGCGTCGCTGTCCGTTATAGCTTTTCAATAAAAAAGCTGTAGATCATTTTCTACAGCTTTGATACATATCTGAATTTTTCTGGCAACAGCCATTATCATATCGACTAAAACAAATCTGGACGTGTTATGAAATAATCAATAACCAAACATACAAACCAACAAGCGTAATAAACAATGTCGGAATCGTTAAGATAATACCCGTTTTAAGATACGTTCCCCATGAAATTTTCACGCCTTTTGTTGAAAGAACATGAAGCCATAAAAGCGTCGCTAAAGAACCAATCGGGGTAATTTTCGGACCTAAATCCGATCCAATAACGTTTGCATAAATCAACGCTGCCTTGATTGTTCCAGCCGCGTGTGTTGCATCGATTGCTAGTGCATCAATCATAACGGTTGGCATATTGTTCATAATCGATGAAAGAATAGCCGCAGTGAATCCCATGCCAATTGTTGCTGCAAACAGTCCATGACTAGCCGTTGCTTGGATCACGTCAGCCAGAATTTCTGTTAAACCAGCATTACGCAAGCCGTATACAACAACATACATGCCGATAGAGAAAAAGACAATCGCCCATGGAGCTCCCCGTAACACTTTTTTTGTATGAACCGCTCGGCTTTTTTTAGCCATCATCAAAAACAGAATAGCAATAATACCTGCAATAATCGAAACAGGGACGCTAAAGAATTCTCCAATTAAATAGCCTAGCACTAACAAAACTAAGACAATTCCAGATAATCGAAACATCTTTTCATCTTTGATGGCATCCACTGGCTTCTGTAAATCTGCTACATTGTATTTCTTAGGAATTCTTTTGCGGAAATACAGATATAAGACCATAATACTTGCAAACAGAGAAACCAAATCTGGAACAATCATGCGTGATGCAAATTCAGAAAAGCTAATACCGAAGAAGTCGGCTGATACGATATTTACTAAGTTACTAACAACAAGGGGCAGCGACGTTGTATCTGCAATAAATCCACTTGCGATAATAAACGGAAAAACCATTTTATCGTCGAACTTTAATGCCCGAACCATGGCTAGTACAATGGGTGTTAAAATCAACGCTGCTCCGTCATTAGCAAATAGCGCTGCTACAACGGCTCCAAGAAGAGACACGTACACAAACATACGCACGCCGTTCCCTCCTGCAGCTCTAGCCATATGAAGCGCTGCCCATTCAAAGAAACCAATTTCATCTAAAATTAAAGAAATAATAATAATAGCAATAAACGTAAGAGTCGCATTCCACACAATGCTGGTTACCTCAAGAACGTCTTGAAAATCAACAACGCCTGCCAGTAAAGCAATCATAGCTCCCCCGCAAGCCGACCAGCCGATTGATAAATTTTTCGGCTGCCAAATGACAAAAATTAATGTTACTAAAAAAATCAATGATGCTAGTACAACTGATGCCACTTTTTAAACCTCCAATTATTCACAACAACTAATACGCAGTCCTTGTTTTTCCAGCTCTTTTAAACGTTCGTCCTGACTTGGTACAGATTCAAGTATGCCCAGAACAAACTCATAGTACTGGCTTTCTTTATTAAGAGAATAAAAAACCCATTGCCCTTTTCTTCTTTCCTTCACAAGTTCAGCATCTCTTAATTTTCGTAAATGCTGACTAATTGAAGGTTGGCTAGCTTGATAGATATCTACGAACTCACAAACACAGCATTCATTGTTCTCTATTAATTTAACCATCGAAAGCCTTGTTTTATCTCCCAATAATTTTAAGATTTGGGCTGCTTTTTCAATACTATCTATAGATTTTGTGCTCATTAATGAATACCTCCTACTCCCTTTCAGTTGATAGATAATAATGTGCTTATGTATTAATGCTCATTACTATAATTGATTTCTAAATGCTTTACAATTTTTTAGTAAACTAAAAGTGATTTAGTAGTTGTCTAAGGATTTAAAGAAGTTATTTTTCCCCTACTAATCTAAACAAAATCTAGCACATAATACTATAGGTATATTTTCTCGTAAAAATGCTCCTAATGTCCTTGGACAAACATACATACTTATTTTGTCGATCCGCATAAAATATAGAGAAAAATAAGAAAAGATGATTATGATAAAAAAACATTATTCCTATTATAACCCTCAAGATGGTAAATATTATGTAGACAAGCCTTACTCTCTTAGAGACAATAAAGTATCGCCCTCTGCTTCCCCTAAAATTCCTTTGAAAAATACAGCCGACAGAGCTTTTAAAATCCCTGTATTCCTCAGCCACCCTTCTATGCTTAATACTACTCAAACAAGATTTCTTAATCGTTTAATTGATGAAATTGAACGTGCTCTTCTTTTCCCTCGTACACTGCCTGATACAGAGCAATATCCTAATAAAACAATAACAAGCGTTCGCCGAATGATACTCTCTAGCTATGGGTTGATCGCGGTGAATATGCAGCAAGTCTTTGCCAATTATACCATGACGAATATTCCCGGCGGTACACCTCCGCCACCATCATGGGAAGGTGCTCCGTTTTTACAAATAGAGCCAAGCATGGGTTACCAACGAGGCCTGCCTTTACTTCTTATCAAAGAATCAGGTGTCAATAGTATAGGCGTTTGGAATCCATCAGTAGTTCCTTTCTTTATTATTGAATGAGATTCTACAAAACCGCTTGATGAGTTTTTTAACCGTGTTGAATGGAGAGAAATATTTCAAAACTGGGTGGCTCAAGTACGAAATGGCTACTTTATTCAAACACAGCCTTCCTATCGATACGGCCCGGATGATCTATAGAAAGAGTTTCAACCGAAGAGCACTTTCGAAAGCTGTTTCTATAAAACAAGTTGGAATGCGAGGTGAATATAATTGACTTTAATTAATAGTGGGACATGCGTAGGAGTTCTATATCGAGCTAATGCCGGTGCCTCTTGCAGAAACGGGTACTGTGTTCATAATGGAAGATTAGTAGGCGGCGTCATAAGCTCAAATGCTGGTACCTTAACGGTTACAAGAAGCATCGATAACACAAAGTTACAGACTTATAATGGTATTCTTCTTAGCCACCGAGCCGTAAACCGAACGACAGGCCAAGTCACGCAGCAGTATTTGTATTTTAGAAAAAATCAGTTAGAAAAAGTAGAAGTTACGCCTTATACACAATATAGTGACCCTAGCTGTCAAAGAGAGAATCATTATAATATCCCTGATATTATCTATCCTGGTGAATGTGTAGGAATCAGATATCGGATAGGAGATGAATGGCATATAGGAAATGGGCGATATCTATATTGGACAGGCCAAGTGAATCACTGTATATTTGATGAACGTTCGCAAAGTACAAATAGACAATTTTTACGGCAGATTTGGTACGCACATTGGGTACTCGATCCAAAAAATGAACGAAATATTATACACCAAAAAACCTCCAGAGGACCTGGATCTCCAAGAGGTGAGCGTAGAATTTATGTGTTTAAAAATCTGCTTCCAGCAAACGGTGAGACCGTCCTTGTAAAAGCTGCTTCTCCTGTAAATTCTGCTTCCTGGCCTTTTCGTATTATCTATCAGTAAGAAAAATAGAGAATAATCCTTCGTTCAACTATAACTTCCAGCCTACATTAAGTTTCTTTTCAACATTCCACCAATAATGTGAATGCCCATCCAAATATTACTGACTACCAGTTGGATGGGCATTTTCTTAAATTTTTTCTTTTTTTATTTGTACATATGGTTCGCTTTTTCTCTTTTTTGTAAAAAAATAGAGGCACTAATCCACGAAGTAATTGGAATAATAATGGCTACACCAATGCCTCCGCTTAAGATAGAAATGACTTCTGCACAAAAGGTTTTTGAATTGATAATATCTCCAAACGAATACGACAATCTCTTAAACCATATAATTAAAGTCAAATATCCCCCTACAAATGCAAAATACAGTGTATTGGTTGTAGTGCCTAAAATATCTCTTCCAATTTTCAGTCCTGAATTGAAGAGATTTTTTTTAGTTACGGACGGGTCATGAACAAATAATTCATTCATAGAAGATGAAATAGATAGCGAAATATCAATGATCGCTCCTATGGCTCCCATAATAATTGTACAAATGGCTATTTTAGCAAAGTCAATTCCAACGTAAAGTGAAAAAGCGTTAATTTCTTCTTCTTGTTCTTCTCCAAACCCTTGAATCATGGCATGATGTTCAATGATAAAAATAAAGAGTACTAAAACGGCTAAGGTAATAATCGTTGAAACAAACGCAGCAAGCGTTTTATGATTGAATTTATTAATATAAAATAAATTAATACAGCTAATGATTGTACAAGCGATCAACGTAACAATAATCGTATTTTTTATAGACAGCATAAAGAGAATGGTTAGAAAAATAACGCCAAAATTCAAGAACAAAGCAAGGAAAGATCTAATTCCTTTTTTTCCGCCCACCATACTCATCAAAATAAATAAAATAAGAGCAAGCAACAGTAAAACGTTCACTTTCTGTTCCCCTTCCTAAAAATAAAAAGAATCGAAAGATAGAGTGTAATTGGAATCGCTAGCACAATGCCAATGCTGCCAGTAAGAGCACGGATTAACTCTAACGAGAAATTCATTGAAAACGTGTATCCTAAAGGAGAACCGTTTTTTAAATAAAGAAGGACCATTGGAATTGTTCCACTTATATATGAAAAAAATAAAATATTCGTCATGGCTCCCATAATGTCTCCGCCAATTTCCTTGCCCGATTTCAGTAAGTCTTTGTGCGCTATCTCTTTATTCTTTTCATATAGTTCATAAACAGAAGAAGTAATGGTAATAGCTACATCCATCACAGCTCCTAATGATCCTATTAGTACCTCACTCATAAATATTTTTTGAGGAGGAATCGTCACAAACTCCATTCCTTCATAATGAAGACCGTTCGAATCTGTTAGCTGCATGACGATGTACGCAATTAATAGAGAAACAAACGTACCTATTAAAGTTGAAATAATTGCTACATGCGTTTTTTCTTGATTACCGCTTACTAATAATAAAGAAATAACTGTAAAAAGAACGACCGCAACAATACATACAGCTAGCAAGCTCACATTCCCTAGTGCTAAATATACATTGAGAGCCCCGATTAAAAGTACAATATTAATAAATAAGCTAATGATTGAATAAAAACCTTGTTTTTTTCCAATCGCCAGCAAAATTAATATAAATAAACCCGCGACAGCGGTAACCTGCGTGTCCCGCTTCACTCCTTCAATCGTGCCGCTTAAAGCATGCTGTGAATTCTTTTCTAAGGAGACAAAAAGATCTGTTCCGACAGTGTACTTTTGATCATAAGCACCTGAGTATGAGTACGTATTCTCTAAATGAATAAGCTTCCCTTTGTATTTTCCGTTCATGATTTTAGCAACAATTTTTTGAGAATATACGGTATCTTTGTTGTGATTTAAATCAGTAGATTTATTTTGTTCTACAACATTCGTCTTCACTACCTCCGCTATCGGTTTTTTATAAAGCGAATAATTGTGGTTTGTTACTATTAGCGCTATACACAAACAGCAAATTCCTAGTATATAGAGAAAGATTTGTTTACGCGATAATTTATTAAACTTTTGCTTCGAAAAAAGATTCCTTATATGCTGGGAATACAGAGGTGACATCACATAATTCCTTTCTAGTTATTATTTGAACGCAGAGCTCTTGAACATGAAGAGACTGCAAAGAGATCTAAGACACTTTGCAGTCTCTTCATTCGTTTATTTATTATGGGTGCTATACAGCAAAACACACTATGATCATGCAAGACACTCCACCTGCTATTTTTCATTCCGTACTGTATCAGAGAAAAGTGAAATTATAGTGAAAACATAGAACGATTTATCTACTTCACTAGTTTTTTATGACTATCTTATATAATCATAGGAATATAAAAACAAATAGAAAACTGTCTGCGCTATAATAAATTGACTTTATAGCTACTGATTAGTTATAAAACTCATGAAAAGCGACAAATAGTTGCTAAAAACAAGGAGGTTATTTCATGTTAACGAAAAAAACACTTGTCATGCTTTCTACTCTCACCCTTGTAACAACATGCGTAGCATTCAGCACTCCAACTACTGAAGCAGCTGCTAAAGATACCTACTCACAAAAAATTGAAACTAAAGCAGAAACAAGGCCTACGCTTCGTAAAGGTTCTCACTCTAGCTACGTAAAGGACTTACAGCAAAGCTTAAAAGATGTGAAGTATAACACATCAGTTGATGGAATTTTCGGTACGCAAACACAAAATGCAGTAAAAGAATTTCAAACCGATCACAGCTTGTCTCCAGATGGTATTGTTGGCCCCTTAACATGGGCAGCTTTAGATGAGAACAAGGTAGAAAGAAAGCAATTTCCTGTCAGCACAGCTATTACATTCGGTAAAAAAGAACTCGGTGACAACATTGTCTTCAGTACAGACGACCGCTTACGGAAAGATAACAACGATAAAACTTACTACAGATTCGTAGCAAAAAACAAAGACTGGATGGATCAAGGCGGATCAGGTACCGTAGGGTGGTATCATATTTACAAAAATGGAGATGTGATTGAAGCATCCAATTAAACCTATTTACAAATAACGGTTCGAAAAAAGCCTTCATAATCACTCTTTTGAGTGATTTACTATTTCCCTTACAGAATGCTAAAATTTAAAGGAATCATTCCGTAGGTACTTTACTTTAACAAGAACAGCTTTTTCTCCCCGCAGCTGTTCTTGTTATTTTTTAATAAAAATGAAAAAAGCAGCATGCTGAACATTCCACACGCTGCTTTTTGCGATTCCAGGACTACTCTGCGGGTCGAGGTCCTGCTTCTCGTCCTGAGTTCTCTACCGTTAATATGGGCCGAACGGTGATATCTTCATTTACACGAATTTGACATGATAAGCGCAAGTGATCTTCAATTGAACTTTCTGAGTAAGCATTTTTCTCTGCGTGTGTTAAATCACAATATTCACCTTCAAGCACTTCTACCCTGCAAGTCGTGCATTTAGCTTTCCCGCCGCATCGATGAAGAATATTTATACCGTTGTCTTCGAGTGCCAAGACAAGCTTTTTTCCTTTTGCCACTTCAAAACTTCCGTATCCTAAAACGGTTACTCTTGGCATGTATCTCCCTCTTTCCCTCTACTGTGTACAAGCGATTTGAATTACACTATATGCAGTTTCTTTTTATTGCATGCCTAAATCCAATTAAGAAGACCATCATTTTGTAATACGGCAACTAAAACGACAATCCCAAGTATAATAACAGGTATCAGTGCTTTTAAAATTTGATACTTAGATAATTCTATACGTTGAGGCTCCTTTAACAAATGACTTTGATTTAACTCAGTATTGTTTTCACTTTCTTTATGATTCATGTTCCTCTGCCTTTCTATTTTTTATAGTGCGGTTCATATCTACTTCTGCTGAAATCACAAAAATAGACACAGAATTTCTTCATAAAAACCATCTTAACCTTTTTAAGAACATGCTATACCAACAATGCTATTTTAAAACAAGCCCCTAGCACATGTTTCAAATAAACAAATTCATCTTGTTTCTCCTTTTAATAGCGTCAGATCAGAAGACTAGACTTTTCACATCACTAAGTGCATGAGCAAGGTCGTTATTTATAATCAAAAGTAAAACCCCATAGCGAGTCATGGGGTTTTACTTCGTACGTTGTTTTTTTGGAATTTTAATTTGTTTAATATCTCCCAACACATAAATATAAAAAATTAAGCCTAGCAACAATACAATTCCCGCTACAATAAAGCTTAGATTAAAAGAACCGGTTTTATCCAAAAGATATCCCGTTAAAGCTGTAGCTATAATTCCACCAAACAAATTATTAGCTAAATTAACAATAGAACTGAGAAGAGAAATGGAGCCTGCAGGCGCAATTTCAGCAGAAATTGACCAGCCGATTGGTGCCGTTGCAGATATACCTGCCAGTCCAATCGAGATACAAATCATCGCTACTACAACACTATTGGTGAAAATAGAACCTAAAAAAACAAACCCTAAGCATAATCCTACAACAATGATCGTGCGATATACTTTTTGACTGTTATATCCTTTTTTTATGAGGTAATCAACAAGCCAACCGCCAACTAAAATGCCAGCAAATGTAGCAATTAGCCAAGGGACTGCCGTAAGCAGACCCGATGACATGATATCCATACCGTATTTCTCTTTTAAAAAAGTTGGCAGCCACGTTAACAGTAAATTAAACGTATATCCATAGCCTGTAAACCCAATCATTAGCCCCCAAACTTTTCGATTCGTAAATAATACTTTTAAGGTATGTAAAAATTTTGATGTTTGTTCATCGTTCGCATTTAAATTATTTTCTTGAATATACTTCAGCTCATCATCTGATATGCGTCTATGCTTTTCTGGTTTTTCGTAATAAAACCAAAACAGCAGCGTAAACAGCACGTTTATAATTCCAATGGATAAAAATGCTGTGCGCCAATCAAATTTAGTGATGAGAAATGCTACAAGAGGCGCGCCAAGTACATTTGAAAATTTGGCTGCTGAATCAAACAAAGAATTTGGTAAGCTTCTTTCGTTTGGAGGAAACCATAGAGATGTAGCTTTTGACGCTGCTGGAAAAGCTGAAGCACTCATTATTCCTATTAAAAATCGAACGATATAGAGAAGAAGTTTTCCTTGCAAAAATGCCATCGACATCGTTAATAAACTCCAAATCACCATACCGACTCTTGTTACCCATGCTACTCCGAACCGATCAAGCAAGCTTCCGGCAGGTATTTGCATGATCGTATAAGAATACGTATAAATAGAAAAGACAATTCCGAGCTCTGTTCCCGTTAAGTGAAATGCATCTTGTATTGCAGGAGCGGCCACTGACACCGCTACACGATCAAAATAATTTAAAATAATCATACTGCTTAACAAAGATGAAATGAACCATCGTGTGCGTCCTGTTGGCTTTACTGTATGTTCACTCATAGCTAGCTCCTTTCATCAGTAGTTTGTTCGTTTTATTACCGTAGCATTCTACTTAATACCACAACTTCTTTTGAAAGAAACATACGTTTTCTTCATCCATCATGCAAAAAATCCCTCATGATAAAACATAAAACAAGAAGTAAACAAAAAGAGATTAAGTCATAACTAAATCAATCCAAACTACAGCTAGAAGCAACGACCTACATTCACCATAACAACGAAAAAATCCAAACGATGAATCGAGATTCTCAATCAAGAATCTCGATTCATCGTTCGGATCTTCCTTCACCTAAAATACTTTTGTACCAGCCTCTTTTTTCGCTAACAGTCTATTTGGCTGAAAGTTCACTTTCGGTTACCCACTTGTGATTTTTTACTTTCTCTCCGCCTGTAGTCGGTGCGTAGTCTACCATGTATACCGTTGTTTTTTCGGCTGAATCAATGGTTGCTTTTGCCCCTTTCATACCTTTCATATGATCTGCTTCAAGCGTTACTTCGCTACCTGGCTTTAACTGCTCGTTACCCGCACCTTTTATTTCTTCTTGAATAACCCACTTATGATTTTTTACTTTTTTCCCGCCAGTCTTTGGCGTATACGAAACGGTATAGGCCGTAGTGTCGTAAGCACCAACAATCGTTGCTTCAGCCCCGTTCATGCCTTTCATATGATCTGCTTTTATAACGGCTTTATCTCCAACTTTATATGTTGGATTCTCTGCTTTTTTTAATCCTTTTGGAACCTCTCCTGAACTAGAGTGATTCATCTCTGAGTGATCGTGCATGGATTCGTTTTTGTCAGCTGAAGGCTTTTCATGACTAGAATCGTTTCCGCATCCGCTTAGTCCAATAATGACAGATGCCCCAAGAATAAATAGCTGTTTTTTCATAACAGTCCCTCTTTTCCACATAATAAACTTTAAAATAAAAATCATTTAATCATTAGAAACAACTTATCTTTGCCTACTCTTCTTCTTGTCTTTATTGTAGCCAGAATTTGTGCAGATTTTGTGAAGATGAAGGTAATTGGGCACGAATAATTCCTGTGCCTAAAAAAGGCCCTCGTATGAATCACTTACCATAAGGAAAAAATATAAAAATAAAAGGAGGAAAGAAACATGCTAAAAATACGCTTTGCTCTGTCCTCACTGTTACTTGCGTTTAGCTTGGTGTTTGGAGCCCCTTTTGCTTCCGCACACTCCACTCTCTCATCTAGCGTACAAAAAATAGAAGTAACGTCCATTAAAATGAAAACGCTCAAAACATTTATCGATGAACAAGATATGAATGCATTCACTAACAGTATTAAAAAAGCGCAGCATATGAAACTTCTCTTAGATGAAGAATCTGCTGGGAGCATCGATTGCAAAATGACCATTACCTATGGAAATGGTTCTAGCCGTCATTACTTCATTTGGATTATGGATGATGGACGTGATGTGCTAATTGCTCAGCAAAAACACCCAGAAGACCTTCATCTTAAAGGGTATGAATTGAATCAAAAAAATTCCTTGCACCTAACAAAGCTGCTAAAGAATATTCTTTAGCAGCTTTGCTTTTAGATCACTTTCACCGAGAATGACTCGATGACTCTAATATTTTTTAGTTTATATTGCCCACATAGCATATACTGCTATGACTGCGAGCACGTACAAAATAGCTGAGACGATCCACTTTTTCATATCTTATAGCCTCACTCTCTGCAATCGCAGTGCATTTAATACAACCGATACAGAACTAAAGGCCATCGCAGCTCCAGCGACCCAAGGGGCTAACAGCCCAACTGCTGCAATTGGAATACCAAGCGTGTTGTAGCCCATTGCCCAGAATAAATTTTGTTTAATATTAGAAATCGTTTTTCTACTCATTTCAATCGCATCTGCAATGCTCATCAAGTCTCCTCGCATCAGCGTAATATCAGCGGCTTCCATCGCTACATCCGTTCCTGTTCCGATGGCCATTCCAATATCAGCTAACGCAAGTGCAGGAGCATCATTAATACCGTCTCCTACCATTGCGACTTTTTTACCTTGCTGCTGAAGCTTTTTTACTTCTTCTGCTTTGCCTTCTGGCAACACTTCTGCTATAACGTGCTCAATACCCGCTTGCATCGCAATAGCCTGAGCTGTTTGACGATTATCACCTGTAATCATCATCACTTCTAAACCCATTTCTTTTAACCTGGAAACTGCTTCTTTAGAAGTCACTTTAATGGTATCTGCAACAGCAAGCATGCCGGCATATTTTCCGTCAAGAGCAACGAGCATAACCGTTTTTCCTTCTCGTTCTAAATTTGTCATTTCTTCTAAGGCTGTATCAATATTCACTTTATGTTGGTTCATAAGCTTTCTTGTTCCCACTAACAGCTCTCGCTCTTGTACAGTTGCTTTCACTCCATACCCTGGAATAGCTTCAAAAGATAACGGATCTTGAATCTCTATACCTTTATTTTTTATACCTGCTACGAGTGCTTGAGCGAGAGGATGCTCCGACAAACGCTCAGCCGATGCAACTAACTGCAATAGCTCATTTTCTTCGTAGTCTTGTGCAATACGTACATCGGTTAACTCGGGAGTTCCATTTGTAACAGTTCCCGTTTTATCTAAAAGAATCGTATCGATTTTATGCGTTGCTTCTAAATGCTCCCCGCCTTTAAACAAAATACCAAATTCTGCTGCGCGGCCCGACCCCGCCATAATGGAAGTTGGAGTAGCTAAGCCTAACGCGCATGGACATGCAATCACTAGTACGGCAATGAGCTTTTCTAAAGCCGGTGCAAATTCGCCAGGCGCAATCCAAATATACCAAACAAAGAAAGTAAGAAGTGCAATTCCGACTACAATTGGCACGAATATACCTGAGATATAATCAGCTAATCGCTGAATAGGCGCTTTAGAACCCTGCGCTTCTTCTACTACTTTAATAATTTGTGCAAGCGCCGTCTCCCTGCCAACGTTTGTAGCTTTTATTTTTAGAAAACCATTTTTATTAAGTGTGGACCCAATGACTTTATCTCCAATGTTTT
This sequence comes from Priestia sp. YIM B13490, assembly GCF_042787735.1. Lineage (NCBI taxonomy): Bacteria > Bacillati > Bacillota > Bacilli > Caryophanales > Bacillaceae > Priestia > Priestia sp. YIM B13490. The sequence goes on along the minus strand of NZ_JBHZOT010000003.1, from coordinate 121,456 downwards.
TATCTACCGGTACGCTTTCACCTGTCAGCATGGACTCATCTAAGGCCGATTGCCCTTCAATAATCTCTCCGTCTACAGGCACTTTTTCACCAGGCTTAATAAAAATAACTTCGCCTTTTTGGACTTCTTCCACTGGAATTTCAACTTCCGCTCCGTCTCTTATGACAACGGCCGTTTTAGCCTGTAAGCCCATCATCTTTTTAATTGCCTCTGAAGAACGGCCTTTGGCGTTTGCTTCAAATAATTTCCCTAAAAGAATCAGCGTAATCAATATAGCGCTCGTTTCATAGTAAAGCTGATTCGTATGAGCAGATGACCCAAGTGATTTAAGAGAAAAGTATAGACTGTAGAAATAAGCTGCACTTGTGCCTAGTGCTACTAAAACATCCATGTTGGCACTTTTGTTACGCAGAGCTTTAAATGCGCCTACATAAAATTGCTTCCCTACCACGAATTGAACAGGCGTAGCTAAAGCAAGCTGAACCCATGGATTCATCAGCATATGAGGTAAAGGAATAAACGACGTAAACGTAAAATGGCTAACCATTGCCCATAATAACGGTACGCTTAAAATAAATGAAAACCAAAACTTTCCTTTTTGTTTACTCAGTTCTTTTTCTCTATAGCTTTGCTCTTCTTCTTTTTCTTCCGACTTTAGCTTTGCTCCGTATCCAAGCTTTTCAACTCGCTTCGTTATATCTTGCGGAGCTATTTGAGAAGGGCTGTATTCAACAGAAGCCGTTTCTAAAGCAAGGTTAACACTTGCCTTTGTCACGCCTTCTAATTTGTTTAACCCTTTTTCAATACGAGTCGAACAAGCGGCGCACGTCATGCCCGTAATAGCAAATTCGGCTTTTTCACTTACAACTCCGTACCCAAGCTTTTCAATTTTTTCTTCAAAGGCCTGTGGACTTGTTTTAGACGGATCAAATATGATAGTAGATCTTTCCAAAGCCAAATTTACGTTTGCTTCTTTTACACCTTCTATTTTTTTTAATCCTTTTTCAATTCGGTTAGAACACGCTGCACATGTCATACCCGTAATTTGCAAGGTGGCTTCTTTTTGTTTGTCACTCATCACGTTTCGCCTCCTGTTATATACCTATTAGGGGTATATAATTTTCCTAAATCAAGCGTGCGAAGGTATTCGCACGCGATGCTGTTTATGCTACGTCATAACCTTGGTCATCAATAGCCTCTTTAATATCTTCGACCGTTACTTGACTTGGATCAAATGCAACTGTTACTTTTGCATCTTCTAAGCTTACTTCTACGCTTTTAACGCCATTAAGTTCGCCTACACCGCCTTCAACAGCTTTGACGCAATGACCGCAAGACATTCCTTGTACTGATAATGTTACGTTTTCCATTTCTAGCATCTCCTTTATTTCATTAATCGTTTAATGGTTGTTAATAATTCATCTACTACTTCTTCATCACCATCTTGCACACGTTCTACAATGCAATGCTTCAAGTGACCTTCAAGCAAAATTTTACTTACACTATTTAAAGCAGACTGCGCAGCTGCGATTTGAGTAATCACGTCGTCACAATACGTATCTTTTTCGATTAATCCTTTAATTCCTCGAATTTGTCCTTCAATTCGATTTAATCGGCTTGTTAGATTTTTTTTCACTTCTGGAGAATGGTGACTTTTTCTTTCACTATTTATCGTACAACATTTTTCTTCACTGTTCATGTGATTCGCTTCGACCATCTAACATCCTCCCTTCATGACTTCATCATACTATACCCCCCTACCCTATGTAAAGGGAAAAGGTCGCTTACTTTATCTTTCCACCAATTTCGATAGCTATGCTCATATCATTTTCAACTAACATCAACCCACTTATAGCCTATTCCCCATACGGTTTGCAGGTATTCGTCTACAGGAAAACCCGCTTTTCTAAGCTTATCCCGAACATTTCGCACATGGGAGTCAATAGTCCGATCTCCAATCTCAGCCTCATATCCCCACACTAACACAAGCAAGTCGTCCCGGCTGAACACACGATTTAAATGCTGAAGAAGTAATCCCACTAATTCAAACTCTTTAGGGGTCACTTGAATGTACTGATTTTTATATTGTAATACGTGGCCTTCCTTGCTCCATACTAAGCCTTTATAGGTGATTTCATTCTTTTCTTTTAAAGAACGTCTAAGAACCGCGCCGATGCGTGCAACCAATTCTTCTTCGCTAAACGGTTTAGTAATATAGTCGTCTGCCCCTATATTTAATCCTTTTACTACATCTAACGTTTGGCTGCGGGCTGTGAGCATAATGACCGGTAGATCAGACATTTTTCTTACTTTTTGACAAATCTCCCACCCATCTTCGCTTGGCATCATAATATCTAATAACATCAAATCTGCTTTGTTACCTTCATAAAGATAGCGCAGCGCTTCTGTGCCTTTTTCAAATTTTATACATGTAAATCCGTTTGGCAGCAGATAAAGCTCTAGTAAATCCAGCATCCTTGCTTCATCATCTACTAATAAAATAGTGGCCATCCTATCCATCCTCTCTTAATGCAATCTCTACAGCCGTTCCTTTTCCCATCTCGCTTATGATTGTTATTTCTCCTCCATGAGCTTCTACAATCTCTTTTACAATTGATAAGCCTAATCCGTATCCTCCGCTTTTTCTCGAGCGAGATTTTTCTACTCGATACAGCTTGTCAAATACGTAAGGCAGATCTTGTTCTGGAATGCCTATTCCTTGATCTTTAAGGGTTATTGTCAATGATTCAACTGATTTTTTTACAATTACCTCAATTTTAGTTCCTTCTTTTGAATATTTCATTGCGTTATCAAGTAAATTGATAATCACTTGCTGAAATCTTTCAGGATCTAGTGAAATGTAAAGACTTTGAGGGCAGCTTATGTCAAGCTCCATCTCTTTTTCTTTTAAAGCTAAATGAAAATGCGCGCATATGGTGTGCAAATACGTAGCCAGTTCTACTTTTTGTTTTTGAATAAAAAACGTATGCTGATCCAGCTGCGCCAGCTGAAACAAATCTTTGACTAACTGTGAAATTCTTTCCGCTTCTTCTTCCACAATAGCAAGATATTTATCACGTTCTTGCGGTGTATTAGCAGGCCTTCTCGCAACGTCTGCATATCCCTTTAAATACATCAAAGGAGTCTGAAGTTCATGTGAAATGCTGCTTAAAAATTCATTTCTCTCTTTTCGTAACCGCTGCAGCTCATTTGCTAGCGACTGAATGGACATTCCTAATTGTCCAAGTTCATCTCTTGAATGAGCACCAAGCTTTACAGACAAATCCCCTTGACTCAGCTTCTCTGTTGCTTTTTTCATCTTGATTAAAGGAGCGGTTATAAATTTAGACAGAGCAAAAATAGTCACAATCGAAAATAAAATGGAAACAGCTCCCGCTACGTAAAAATGATGCTGTAGTCTCGCAATCATTTCGTGAATATCATTTGTGTTTTTGAACATATAAACCGTTCCGAACTGCTGACGGCCTTTTTCAATAGGTGATGCTGTGGCGATATAAGGTTTGCTTTTCCAGTCGCCTTGCATAATTTCACCTTTGTATGTAAGAGACTTTCCTTTCCATTTTTCTACTGCTTTTCTTGCACCTTGAATTAAAGGCCTAGACGAACTGATAATTTTTCCTGTTTTATCTGTTATGACAACATCAGTTTCTGCTTCAGATTCCATCAGTGCAACATGGTTAAGCGTAGCCGAATCATGATGCTTCTCTAATACTTCCCGGTGACTGTTTCCTCTTAAACGCAAACTTTCTAATTCCTCCGAAATTCGTGTGTTGGCAAGACCGCTATATAAGTAAAAAAAGAGAGCCGCTTCAATTAGTAAAATGAACATTAAAAATAAGAGTCCGAGCTTAATAGAAATTCGATTCATTTATTCACATCCTTTGCTTTCATTATAAAAGTAATAATTGAAGAAACTGTGCAGAATACAAATACGCCACAAAATAATTATCTTTATACTATGAAAAGTTTTCTAAGAAGAAGCTTCCTCTGTTGATACAACTGTACTGAATTGGTCAAATAAGCGTTATTCTCTGACATTTTACCATAGGTAGAAGGAACGGATACGTACGTACGCAGAACAGCATTTTAATGAACAAAAAAGGGATGTGAATGATCCCTATGGATACGCGTAAAAATGAAGGTTCTTTTAACTATCATTATTAAGCGAACTCTTTACTGTTTTTCTAATAAAAAAGGTTAATCAGCAAAAGCTAATTAACCTCGTTAAATAGTGCAATTTCACCCAGTTCTCTCAGTTGAACTGTCTCGTGTTACCTGCAAGTTTCCGGAGCGTTTTAATTTGTTCCACCCTACTTTTGTTCCTTTTAATGCAGCTAAAACTGCCTTCCAAGCTACCCATAGTAATAAGTAGCGATACACAATTCTTTGTATCACTAGAGCAATCAATGGTTTACTGCTTATTCGCTCTAATCTAAAGGCCACTAAGCAAACAAGAAAATCAACAATAAAGTAGCACCCGTATAGAAGAGACGAATGTTTCAGATCTCCAGTACATAGCCTCAAAACAAATAAAAGGTCTAAAAATGGTGCAAATAAAGGAAAAATGAATTGAAACAGCAGCATATTAGGAAGAGCCATAAAACCTAATGCTTTATGCTTGCGCCCTCCAAAAGCTCTTTTGTGCTTCCATAAGCACTGTAAAGTCCCAAAGTTCCAGCGATGGCGCTGTTTGAGAAAATCTTTACGCTTTTCCGGTGCTTCTGTATATGCACTTGCTTTCTCTTCAATTGAAATTTTATAACCGCTGCGCAATATGCGCAGAGACATGTCTGTATCTTCAGCTAATGTATCGGCCGTAAAATACCCTAATTCTTGAACAAGTTTTTTTCGCCATGCTCCTATTGCGCCTGGAACAACCGTCACGCAATTAAGCATGGAAAAAGCACGTTTCTCTAAATTAAAACCTGAAACATATTCAATATGCTGCCATGTTGTTAATAAATTACGGACATTTCCCACTTTGATGTTCCCAGATACTGCTCCTACTTTTTCGTCGTTAAAGTGTCTTACCATAAGCGATATAGCTTCAGGTGAAATAATGGTATCGGCATCAATTGACACAATAATATCTCCTTGTGCTTTTTGGATACCCAAATTGACCGCCTCAGCCTTTCCTCCGTTTTTCTTTCGAAGAAGACGAAACTTGTCATTGTTTTTAAAAGCTTCAGTAACAGCCTTTGACGTCCCATCTGTTGAACCATCATCAACCATAATAATCTCAAGATTTTGATAGGAACTCTTCAACACCGATTTAATTGTCCTGTTTATGACATTCTCTTCGTTGTAGGCGGCGATGACTACGCTGACTAAAGGCTGATATGAAGCATCAAACTGCAGTTTATCCGCTTTTCTTTTATGTTTAAGAGCGAGATAAAATACAATAAGCAAACGCAGTGTAAATACAATTAATGTTCCATAAAACAAAACGAAAAAAACAGTATGCAGTGCAGCAATATTCGCTAGAATCAATTTGATGTTTTGAATAATCGGATTCTCTGCTTTTAAAACAGCTGGCATTGTACTTTCCCTGCTTTTGTTAGTCAAATTACCTGCTGTTACAAATGTATATCCTTGCGCCTGAAGCTTTTCAATGATGTGAGGCAGTGCTTCTACTGTTGCTTCTCGGTTTCCTCCTCCATCATGAAGTAAGATAATATCACCGTTCTCTGCTTGCTTTATCACACGGTTTACAATTTCTTTACTATTTTTGGCTTTCCAGTCACTCGAATCAATATCGTAGTTAACCGTTATATATCCCATGTTCGTCGTATCCGCCATTTTTTGAAATGAAGCTGGGTCATATACCGTTTCATCGTAACCATTATAAGTGCTTTGATTATCTCCATACGGAGGACGATATAAAATAGATGAATGACCAGTTATACCTTGAATGACTCGTTCTGTTGCATTTACTTCATACTTTAGCTGATTTTTAGAAATATTGATTGTATTTGGGTGTGAAAACGTATGATTTCCAATTTCATGACCATCTTCATATACTTGTTTAACAATATCTTGATGAAATACTGCATTTTCACCAATCATAAAGAAAGTAGCTTTTACATTGTGAGCTTTTAAAATTTTTAAAATTTTCTCTGTGTATTTAGGATCTGGCCCATCATCAAATGTCAAAACAATTTCTTTGTTAAATATTTTGCTTAACCGCTCAATCTCAGGAGCTTGCGGAATTGCTGTGTACTCTTCCCCTGAAATAAATCCTTTCGAATCAAATGCAAAACGTCTTTCTCCTGGAGAAGCCTCTGTTTTTGCATGAAGTATGCTTCCTTCTCCATAATTGTAAGCAATTTCTCCATTTTTAACAGTCTGAATCTCACTTACCTTATGTCCTTTTACTACATCCCACACAGACGGGTCTTCCGTTCCCAGTCTCCATAAAGCAACTCCTTTGGCACCGCTTGATGAAGCAGCTTTCCACTGGTTATAAAATGTCACGCTGTCCAAAAACCATAGCTCATGCGTACCCGTTCCGTCTTTATAATTTACATACGGCGTTTTGCTTTCATCATCCCACTCAACATTCAAGTGGGCTTTTTGAGCCATTCGCATGACGTCTTCAAATGATACAACCTCTCCTCCTTGCTTGCTTTTTTCATCCCAGTCATATCCATAGTTTCCAAGACTAACAATCATCTTATCTTTTAACGATTTTGATAAATTGTTTTGATACCAAGAAAATGAAGCAATAGGACCTGGGCTTTGAAAGTGCTCGTCGTACATCATTAAAATCATACGGTCATTGTACTGTTCTAAACCCCTATAATCGAATGCTTTATTAGCTGGAGGCACATCCATAGTTACCATTAAGCCATCTTCATGGAAGGCTGTATAAAGTTTCTTCATAAAATCTGTTAGTAACTCTCTGTCGCTGCTTTTGATATTTTCAAAATCTATATTTACTCCATCATATCCATTCTCTTTAATTTGATGATGTAAATTATGTATGAGTTTGGATTGTTCCTGAGGAGATTGCAGCAAGCGGTGAACCGTTTGCTCATCCCATTTTCCATTTGACTCGTTTGTGAGCAGCGGTAAAACCTTTGTATGATGCTTTTTAGCAAAATCTCCGATATCTTTTTGAACACTGCTTTTTAATTCCAAGTTCGAATTTAATGAAAACCATTGAGGTACAAGAACGTCAATTTGGTCAATATTATTTTTTAATGAACGTTCACTATTTTTATCCCAATTAACATAGAACGCATAAACATCATTTTTGTTCACAATCCGGTTTTCTAAAAACTTTTTATGAGACTTATCTTCTGAAAAAGAAGTGAGCTGGCCGCTATCATTATCGGACGGATAAATAGTCGAAAATTCATTCTTTTCTTCAGTCCCCCATGTTGGCAAGATCGGATTAAAGTGAAGGCTTAAGCCTGAAACGAAAGCTGAAAAAAGAGTAAAAATAATTACGAGTATAAATAGACTTATAATAATATGCCATCGTTTTAAAGAACTAGTCTCAAAAATGAATTTTTTCTTACTTTTGTCCGTGTGCGAACCAGCCGTCTTCTCACCTCGCCTGTTCTTTTTGTTGAATCGTGTTGTTTGCACATGCATACCTGCTTTCTATCCTTTTTAGCTATGATGTAAAGGAAAAAACGTTTCTACCTCTGTTTTTGTATCCTCTACGTATTTTTATCACTTTCTCTACACTTTTTAGTTTGCTAGTAGAAAAAAGAGTGGAGATCGCGTTGTTTTTGTAAAAAGTCATATACTCAAAAGAGCGAAAACTTTTATACCCCTGTGCGTCTAACACTATAAGTTTTTCTGCAAACAAAAGGATAACAGAAGTAAATCAAGCGGTATATATGCTAATTTATCGAATTTAGAGATAACTTATGGAAGTGTAAGGCTTTACAGCTATATCTTTTTCTAGTTCTTATCTCGTCTTATTAGTTATTTAGACATGTATTTTTTTCATTTTCTTAAAGCTTCTAATAAAAGTAGTGTATTGCGTAGAGAACTCCTGCGTTTTTACCGTATTAAAAATTCCCAACCAGCTAAAGCACTAGACGATTTAAAGGTGACACAAATTAACTCATAATAAAAAGCATGTTCTCCAGGGAGAACATGCTTTTTATTTAACAATGATAACAGGACATTCTGCAGATTGAGCAACTTCGTGACTTACACTTCCTAAAAATGTCTCTTTAACAAAGCCCTTTCCTTGACTTCCTATTATAATGACGTCTTGTTGATTGTCATGTGCGTATTCGATAATTTTCTTTGAAGCGGTGCCCTCTAAACCGTATGCCTCATATGGAATACCTGATTGAGTTAAATGATTATGAGCTTCAGATAAAATATCGCGGTTTTCTTCTTCTATCAGTGCGTCTAAGTCAACGCTAAAAACAGGCTGCTGCAAGTGAATTCTTTCCTTAATATGTACAATTGTCAGCTTATTAGCATTTACGCTTTTAGCTAGTTTACTTGCATGTTGAATAGCACGAATAGAAGGTGCCGAACCGTCAAAGGCGACTAAGATTTTGTTATACATATAAAGAACCCTCTCTCTTTTTGTTCTTTCGTGATGCGATGCCATCTAGATGCTGTAGATGATAAAGCAAAAAATAATAAAGTAAGAGACTTCTTGATTTTTGCTTTATCACCCATACTATACTTTTACCGCTTTCAGAAAAAACAAAACATTTATCCGTTTTTTTCCATATAAAAAGCCTTTGCTCACTAGAAGCAAAGGCTGATCGTTTATGTTAGTAGGTTATTTAACAAACTTCTTTTAACTCTTCAGTTAAACGTAAAAAAGTTTCTTTATCTCTTTTTTCTAAAGACTGATCAATTTGCAGTAAAAGCTGTGCTTTTTTAAAGTCACGAAGAGATTTGTTTAGCACTAGTTGAGCTGCTGTCGCGTCTGATACTTTTACTTCTTCTTGTGTCATTTTGCGGGACGTATAGTTTTCCATTACAAGTCAACTCCTCATCCTTTTCGCTATTATATAAGAAATCATATAATTATTCAAATATTTTTTCTTATTTTTCATTTTAAATGTGCTTCTCATAATGAGGTTTGGACATAACTAAATCATTTTAATCCAAAGGCGAGCGAATTGAATTGATTTCCGTGCAGGGCTTTGCTTTCCGCGGGCGTCTTCGCCTTGCCCTCCAATCAACAGCTAGAAGCAACAGAAGATACAAAATCCACGTTCACCATCACCATGAAAAAACCCGAACGAGTTAGATCCTTTATCAAGAATCTCGATTCATCGTTCGGATTTTCCTTCAACTAAAATACTTTTGTCTCAGCCTCTTGATATCACAACCACTCTGGACATGAAGAACCTCGAGGAACCAGAACCGTCTTATATTCCCCTGGAGTTTCGGACATTTCGATTTGTTCTGTAAGCCCTTGGTACAATCCTAAAGGTGTTTGGGCTGTAAAGAGATCCGGTGCAATGTACTCGTGCTTTTCTGATGAACCAGCTGTTTGATGAGCATATGCTTTGTCATAAATGCCCATTGATAAAATCCATAAAGATACGTGATCCAATGATACACGCACGCGGTAGCTGCCTCCTTCTTTTGCTCTTCTTTCCAGTGCCATTAAAGCACCGACTTCAAGCAGCCAAGAAACCGCATAATCATTGACAACTACAATAGGAGGCAGCTTAGGATTTTCTGGCGATCCTTCTAACGCCATGACTCCCGTTACGCTTCCCGCTGTTTGGTCAAATCCATTTCTTTTTGCCCACTCTCCTTGCGTTCCATGCAGGTTAACGGTGCAGTGGATGATTCCTGGTTTTAGTTCTGCACACTCTTCAGCGGTTAGACCGTATCTCTCTAGAAATCCGTATCGACGGTTCGCAAAAAAGATATCGGCTTCTTTTAGAAGTTCAACCATTTTTTCTTTTCCTTCTTTTTCACCAATATCTAGCGTTGAAGAGCGCATACCGACATTAGACGTAGCGTAAATCGTATCATGCTCCCAATCCGTTGGCTTCCAAATATTTAACACGTCCGCACCGTGTAAAGCGAGCGCTCTACCAAATCCTGCTCCTGCAATAACATGACCAAGGCCTAATGCTCGAACACCATCTAGCGGCGTTTTAGGATTCTTTGAAAAAGGAATCGGCTCACTTTCTCCAATCTTTTCAATTTCAATTAAAGGAAGCTGCGCTATTTCTTCATACACGGACTCATTCATAAACTCTTCAATTGTCCGCACAACAGGCATGATAACTCCTCGCTCCGCTGCAGCTTTCTCTAATTCTTCTGCATTCCAACCGCGAATTGCTTTTGCCACTACATCAGGGTCTTCTATACAATTTAACAACTTTAGCGTTTCATGCTTAGAGCGTGGATATGGATTCAGCGGCATCACCCATTTGTCATCTTTTGTTTGATAAAAGCGAAAGCCTAATGGGTTATATGGATCATTTGCTTTACTTGGTGCGTACCCATTAAGCTTTTCCCATTTTTTATCGTAAAAAGGTGATAATCTTCGGATCGCTTTTCGTAAATCCATATGAATATCTTGACCTTTTCCTCCGCGTATTCTCCAAATTTTTGAGACAGCTACTGATTTAGCAACTAGTGCAATTGCTGCTGCTGAGGCAAGACGCAGCGTACTAGGAACAACCGGATCTTCTCCGTAAAATGTAATGTTTCCTCCGCTGTCTTTTGCTGATAAGCCGACTCCTTGAAGCACATTTTCCAGCTCTTGATAGATATCAAAATCACTATTATCTGTTAAACGATTTTCATTTGCTTTCACAATAGATTTTGTTAGCTGATCTTTCGTAATGTTGCTCACGTATAGTCCCTTCTTTCCTCTTATAATTACCTCATTATGTCCCTGCTTGCTGAAGTTATGCCCTCGTCGAGTTAAATTAAAACACTCCAAATATAACCTTTACGTTAACGTTAATATTATCTTAAAACGAATGTATCATATATCACTTATGCGAACAAATAATTTGTTTCATAGACAAACAAAAGCGCTTTATGTTTTTGTACATAAAGCGCTTTTGTTCTACTTCATATTTTCTTTTTTGAACTACTTTTCAATCGGTTTTTTTAATGCATGTAAATTTTCTTCTGCAGAAAGCATGACTTGGTTCATAATATCTTCTGCATCTTTAATTGCTTGGTTATAAAAGTGGGGACCGATATGTTCTTTAATAAACTCTAATACATTTTCCGCTGCAAATTCACTGATTTCTTCATCTCGTTCGTTATAAAAAAACGTTTGAATTTCATTCAGCATTTTATCTTTGTCTTCTTTTGAAAAATTAATAAACATAAACAAAACTCCTCTTTACACTGATATCTGTCTACCTGACATCATAGCAAGAGGAGCTGAGAAAATGCAGTCTTTTTTTCTTGTTGTTTTTGTGTACAATGCTTGTGCTGATTTGAATTAGCTAGACACTTTCATAGCAGGTTTTTCTTTTATGCGGCTTGAGCGCTTTTTCATATCTTGTAAAATTTCTAAATATCTCTTTTCCGTCAACTCATATTTTACGAGTGGGACAAGTGATAACAAGCAAAGGATGCCTGGAATGATCGTAAAGATTAAAGCAATCCAAATGAGTGTGCTGTGTGACTGAATTTGATTTGGCACATACCCTACCGCTGAAAGGATGTACCCGCCTACTGCTCCACCCACTGCTGAAGCAACCTTTGTTTTGAAAATATTCGTAGAAAACACCATTCCTTCCGCTCGGTTCCCTGTTTTCCATTCGCCGTATTCTACACAGTCAGCGAGCATAGATGTTTGAGCAATGTTGCTAACTCCACCGCCGAAAGAAGCTAAAAAACTTAAAATCATCACCGGCATAACGTGAAAACCGGTTGCAAACATTGTAAGAGTAGCTACAGCATTTAGGGCAATTCCCCCTATTGCTGCGCGTTTCTTTCCAAATTTATTTGAAATGAAAGGAGACGCGATTGCTCCTACAATTTGTGCTGTGAAAAATAAGGTTAAATAAAGAGACGCGATATTCTCTGCATTTAAATTGTATTTAAAATAGTAAATAGAAAACGTAGTTCGAATTGTTAAAATCGTTTCAACTAAAAGCATCGAGAAAATTAGATAACGCAACGGTTTATTTTGAATAAATAAGTTCCAAACTGCTTTTGGCGTCTGCTTTTCCTGTCTTTTTACGGTATAGTTTTCTTTTACTCCTGAAAATGTAATAATCATTGTAATCATTAAGATACACGCATAAATAAGACTCAGCATAAACCAGTTCCCAAAATAATGAGCTAGTGGAAGAGTTAATAAACTAGCAAATAAAGACCCTACTGCTGCAATGGTTCTAGGAAACGCCACTACTTTATTTCGTTCTTTTACATCTTGTGTAATCGTTGCTGAAAGCGACCAGTAGGGAATATCCATAATAGCAAAGCTTGTTCCCCATGCGATATAGGTGATATAAGCGTAAATTAATTTTCCTGTATGAGAAAGATCAGGACTAATAAAACACGCGACTGTAGCAACAGCTGCAAAAAATCCGCCTATTAAAAGATAAGGCCTAAACTTACCAAATCTCGTTTCTGTATTATCAACAATCATTCCGATAATAATGTCTGCAATCCCATCCCATATCCTAGCAATAAGAAATAAAGTTCCTACAGCTGCGGCATTTAATCCTACGCTGTCCGTATAAAAAATCATTAAATATGTACTTGTTAATGCATAAATAATATTGTTTCCAAAGCTGCCCATTCCGTATGATAGTACGGTTTTCAGAGAAACTTTTGACTGTACCCCCATGCTCATATACCCTAACTCCCTTCTCCTATAAAACGCTTTCATATCATATTATAAGTGGCTAGAATCTCATTGCTTTATGAGATTCTAGTCTCCTGTTGCTACTACATGTTTTCTACAACTCGACTTTCGTAAGGCTGCAGAACAATATCTTTAAATACTTTTACTTCTGGCGTATGGTTCATAAGGAAGTAATAACTTTTCTCTCCAAGCTTGCGAGGATATACTTCAATCCCCTCTTCACTTTCCGTATGCTCAATATGCTGCTGTTTTACAATATCAAGCGCAATTTTTTCAAACGTTTGCCCTTCAATTCCACAGCCTACATAATAAACCGTTCCGCGACCAAACTGATTTTTTGTTACAGCGGCTTGACTATAAAATGGATCATCATACTCATACAGAACTTCAGCTGTTACAGGTGTGACAATGTCTCTCCACACGGACGCACTTGACTGCTCTCCTTCATACGGTCCTACCCCTTTAATAGCTGCTTTTTGAGTAGAAGACAGTGCTTCGACTTCCTGAATTTCAATTCCCGTTATTTCTTTTACATATCCGGGCAGCGTCTGTTTAAAGTGAATATTATTTTGTTTGTCTTTAATGCCGGTTCTAAACGTAAAAATGATGACGCCGCCGTTTTCAGTAAATTCAGTAAATCTTTTACCTAGTTCTTCATCAATGATCTGCAAAGCCGGAACAACCAGTACTTTATAGCTTGAAAAATCTCTCGAAGCAGGAATAACATCAATAGGTGTATTCAACTTATAAAACGGTGTATATCCTCGAAGCAGCTCTTGCGTAAAGTCAAATCCTTCACTTTGCTGCTGAAAGCGCCATGACCATATATTTTCATAGTCATATAAAACGGCAATATCCGATTTAATATCAGACTTCAGTACATGTTCGTAATGAACGATTTCACTAAATAACGACTGAACTTCTTTGTAGCGTCTTCCATAATGATTATCGTGACCTACAACTCCATAGCAGTACTGCTCGGCTCCTCTTGTCATTCCGCGCCAACGGAAATACAGCATATTCGTACATCCATGAGCAAACGCCTGATAAGACCACATTTTTGCTTGGTTAGGTCGCGGAAGATAACCGATGATATCATGACCTTGGGCGCCCATTAATTCCTCTACAATCCAGAAGTTTTTATGTAGCAAACCTCTATTAAAATCATGCCCTAGTGCAATATGAGCCGGGGTAATGGGCTCTGTTTGACCGCCCCATACCGGATAATTGTCATAAGATACAAAGTCCATTACTTCTAGATTTTCTTCATGATCAAACCATTTATCAAAAAAGCCCCCTGATACGTTCGTTGTCAACAGCTGGTGATCACCTTTATATTTCTTCACAATCGCCGTTTGTTCGTGAGCGTATCTGTTTAACGAAAAAGAACGAAAGCGCGCCCAGTCAAGCTTTAGCGAAGGGCTGTGTGTCGTAATTGTTTTTACGGGCATAGGCACTTCAGTAAACTCGTTATATGTTTGTCCCCAGAAAATAGTGCCATACTTTTCATTTAGCTCATTGATATCTTTATATTTTCTTTCCAAAAACTGCTGAAACTCTTTATGGCATTGTTCGCAGTAACACATGTCACTGCCTTCATGGCCAAATTCATTGTCAACTTGCCATGCTACGATTGCTTCTTCTGAGCAGTAGTGCTTTACGAGTTGTTCTGTAATCTGAGCGCTATACTTCCGATAAAGAGACGAATTAAAACAATATTGACGTCTTCCTCCAAAGGCTCTGACCGCCCCGTTTTCATCTTTCGATAAAATAGAAGGATGCTGCTTCGCAAGCCAAGCCGGAAAAGTGGCAGTAGGCGTACCAAACATAACATCAATATTCTGTTTTTTAAGCTTATTGATAACGCTATCAAAAAAGGAAAAGTCATATTCACCTTCTTTAGGCTCCATTAGATGCCAAGCAAACTCTCCTATTCTTACCATGTTTGATCCTAGCTCTTTAATGCCTTGGATATCTTCTTCTATCATATTCTCTGGCCAATGTTCAGGGTAATAATCGACACCGATGTACATTTTTCTCTACTCCTATCTATTTCTTTATTTCATTAAATGAACGATTTGCTGCTACTTGTTAAGCTCTACTCGGAAACGGTGATCAAAAGCAAAAAAATCATATTTATTTTCTTCATAAATAAATTTCTATTCAACTTTCAAGATACATACTTCCTAATCTTTTAAAACGCTTACAAGTTTATTTTATGAACTTTATTCAAAATATTCAATGGTAAAAATTTAGAGAAAAACATCCTTTTTTTGCTCTTTATTAAAATAAAGAATAAAACGCTTACAAAGACAAATGTTTTTATAATTCTTATATATATCTTCCCTCACACTTTCCATATCCACATTTAGGTAATAAATTGCTCGGAAAACAAGCATCAAAAGTTATTTCTTTCATCCATGTTATCTATCAATTAGTAAGAATCATTTGACCTATCTATAAAATAGTAAAAATTACAGAGCAGGTTTTTACCATTATTAACACATTAAACCTACGTTCACCATCCCAACAAAAAAAGACCGCACAATTAATCAATAAGCTCGATTAATTGTGCGGATACTTCTTGGGCTAAAATATTTTTTGTTCCGCCTTTTACTTGCAGCTGATTATAAACACAGCTTTTACCGGTTTGTGTTCATGCAGCTTCCATTTATACAAAGTTCTTCAAACACAGGATCCTTTACATTTTCCATTAATAATGGTGTTGCAACATGCTGGAAACTAGAATGACGAATCGTTAGGTTTGTGACAGGAGAACGTTCATAGGCTCGAATCCATAAGCCGTATTTGCCTCCGTTGCTTTGCAAGTTTTCTATGTTGATATTCCGAACGACGGGCGTAAAATTCCCTGTGTCTCCTTCTTCATAGTACATGTCTATTTGAATCACTTCACTGCCTACGCTTTTGACCGTATTGTTGCTAAAGTCGATATCTTCAATCGTTCCGCCGCGAACTGAATTTGTTTTAATCCGCAACGCCCGGTCTAGATTGGGACTGTCCATAACATTATGCTGAGCAAATACGTTCCGGACGCTTCCTGATATTTCGCTGCCGATCACAACGCCCCCGTGGCCATCTTTCATTTCGTTTCCTTCAATAACAATATTTTCACTTGGTACGTTGATTCTTCTCCCATCTGCATTACGCCCCGACTTAATCGCAATACAATCATCTCCATTGTCAAAATAAGAATCTTTAATAAGCACATTTTTACTCGATTCAGGGTCTACTCCATCATTATTAGGACCGTGACCTATAATTTTTACATCATCAATTAAAATGTTCTCGCTTAAGACGGGATTGATTTGCCACATTGGCGAATTTAAAATGGTTACACCTTTTATCATGATATTTTTACTGTGATAAGGCTGAATAAAACTAGGTCTCAAATAGTGCCCTTTACCAAATACGCGCTCTTTAACAGGAACTTTCTCTTCTGCCATTTTAAACAGCAAATCGCGATCTTGCTGCTGACTCGGCTCGCCTTCTTTCCATCCAAACTCCTTTTTTCCTTTCCAGGGCCACCAATGTTCGTTATCCCCCTGTCCATCTAACGTACCTTCTCCTGTAATCGCAATATTTTTTTCGTTATACGCATAGATAAGCGGTGAATAATTATATAGCTCCACGCCTTCCCATCTTGTTAAAACAGCAGGTAAGTATTTTTCAGGATTTTGACTAAACTTAATCGTAGCTTTTTTCATTATATGAAGATTTACATTACTTTTTAAATAAATCGCACCGGTAACATAAGTTCCTGGTGGGACAACAACGCGCCCTCCTCCTGCTTTGTTAGCCGCTTCGATTGCTTTTTTAAAAGCAGCCGTTGAATCAGACTTTCCATTTCCTGCTGCTCCGTACTGCTTAACATTAAACGTACGGTTTGGAAATGAAAGAGGCTGAATTTGTTCTTTAACTGCTGTTATTTTTTCACTTGCTGAAAGAGATTTCCCTTGGGCAGAAAACGGTAAAATAAGCATAAGAGTCATCACAAACAAACAAAGCACATATTTTTTCACTAGCTTTTCTCCTTTCGTTTAACAATCTAGTAACCGACTTATTTATAAAGTAACGCCTGTTTTAAAAATGGCCATTTCTCTAAAATCATTTTTTTCATTATTTACAAGCTCTCCGCTAGAAACTCTAATCATGTACTCAATAAAGCTTTCTAACGTATCTTCTTCTGTGTCACCTTCAACCAGCACTCCTCCGTTAAAATCAATCCAGTGCGGTTTTTTGTTATAAAGAGCGGTGTTTGTGGAAATTTTCATAGTGGGCACAAACGTTCCAAACGGCGTTCCTCTTCCCGTTGTAAACAGTACAATATGACACCCTGAAGCGGCTAAAGCAGTTGAGGCAACTAAATCATTTCCAGGAGCACTTAGTAAATTTAAACCGTTAATTTGTAAACTGCCTCCGTACTTTAACACGTCTACGACTGGGGCCGTGCCTGCTTTTTGAGTGCAGCCAAGTGATTTATCCTCTAATGTTGTAATACCGCCTGCTTTATTACCGGGAGAAGGATTTTCATACACCGGCTGATTGTGATTGAGAAAGTACGTTTTAAAATCGTTAACAAGATCAACAATTTTGTTAAATGTTTCTTCATCAACGGCTCTTTCCATGAGCAAGGTTTCTGCTCCAAACATTTCAGGCACTTCCGTCAAAACCGTTGTGCCTCCTTGAGCAATGAGCCAGTCGGAGAATTTGCCGAGCAGCGGATTTGCTGTAATACCTGATAACCCATCTGAGCCACCGCATTTAAGACCTACTTTCAGCCTTGAAATATCAACGTCTTCTCTTTTATCGTCTTTAGCAGCATCATAAATTTCTTTTAGCAAAGCGACTCCTGCCTCAATTTCATCCTCGACGTCTTGAGATTGTAAAAACTTCACTCTGCTTTCATCAATTGTACCTAGCGCTTGTTTAAATTCTGTTAAGCTATTATTCTCACATCCAAGTCCTAACACTAAAACTCCTCCAGCGTTTGGATGCTGTACCATTCTCGTAAGCATGGTTCTTGTATTACGGTGATCGTCACCGAGCTGAGAACATCCGTAATTGTGTTTTAGAACGGTTACATGCTCAAAAGGCGAGAGATCCCCTATTTCTTTTTGAAACTGTTTAATCATTTGTTCGGCTATACCGTTGACGCACCCTACCGTTGGAACAATCCAAAGCTCATTTCTAATTCCAACATCTCCGTTTTTGCGGCGATATCCTTTAAACGTTAGCGATTGTTTTTTTTGTTTAGGAACTGCTAATTTTTGATGAAACTTATATTCATTAACGTCGTTTAAATTTGTTTTTGCGTTATGCGTATGCACCCACTCACCAGGTGAAATAGAATAAGTCGCATGCCCGATTGGAAAGCCATATTTTATAATGTTGCCGCCCGCTGAAATTGGCGTAAGAGCTATTTTATGGCCCCGTTTTACTTCTTCTTTTAGAGAAATTTCTTTTCCATCAACCATAAGGTTCTCTTGTGCTAAAAAATCTCGTAAAGCTACTGCTACATTATCTCCCTGATGAATACGAATTACTTCTTTCATATGCTTCACCTCTTACTGTTTAGTTGCGGTTACATAGAGAATTTCTTTCATCGCCTGTTTCATTCCGACAGTTTCAATAGCTAAGACTCCATTTGTTACGGCTTCTGTTAAGCTAGGAATCATATTTAAATCCTCTCCCCAATGCTCTTTATATCCCAGCACTTCTTTTACAATGTAAGAAATGCTTTTTTCAGTACCGTCATACGTATTCCAAAGAGATTCATACATTTCTAGAACTGCGGGGTCATCTGATAGTTCAATTTTTTCTCCTTCTCTTTTTCCTTTATAAAAAGAAATGAGGGCACTGAGAGAAAATGTAAGCAAAGTAGGTAGCGCTCCGTGCTTTTCAACGTACTCTTTAAGAGTTGGGATGTTTCGCATTTTAAACTTTGTCATGCTGTTCAAAGAGATGCTCATTAATTCGTGATGAATAAACGGATTTTGAAACCGTTCTAATGCAGATTTAGCAAATGACAAGGACTCTTCTTCCGAAACTGGTAAACTAGGAATAATTTCTTCATATAGACACTTTCGAATAAACGTTCCAATTACTTCATCTTCGACTGCTTCTCTGACCGTATTTAGTTGCGCTAAATACGCAACAGGCATCGTTGCAGTATGAATACCGTTTAAAATTCTGACTTTCTGCAGCGCATACGGTGCAATATCGTTCACAAATTTCACATGTAAACCAGCTTCTTCCGCGGGAAACTCCTCTTTTACCCACTCTGGTCCCTCAATAACCCATAAGTAAAATGGCTCTGCAATCACAAAAAACTCATCTTCATAACTCAGTTCATTGAGCGTATTTTCATCATTTGGATAACCTGGCACAATTCGATCAACAAGCGTGCAGCAAAAAGCGTTTGCTTCGTGTATCCACTCGGTAAACTTCTTTTCTAAATTCCATTTGTCGGCATAACGTAATACCATTTTCTTTAACAAATCCCCGTTTCGCTCTACTAATTCACAAGGAAAGATAATAAGCCCCTTTGTGGGGTCTCCTTGAAAAGCTTTAAAGCGCTTATATAGAAATGCTGTGACTTTACCTGGAAAACTCTTTTGCGGTGCATGTTCCAAGCGGTCTTCTTCTAAAAATGCGATGCCTGCTTCTGTTGTATTAGAAATAAGAAATCTTAGCTCTTCTTTCTCCGCTAATTGCATATAAGCCTCATAATCTTCATATGGATTTAGACCGCGGCTAATAGATTCAATTACTTCATGTTCTTTGAGTGCTTTACCGTCTTGAATTCCTTGAAGAGAAACCGTAAACAAACCGTCTTGCTTATTCAATTTACCTGCATTTCCGGTGATTCTCGGATTGACAGCTACTATACTGCCTTTAAATGCAGTGCGTTTGTTCATTTGATGAATTTGCCAATCAGCAAACCCTCTTAGAAATACGCCTTCTCCAAACTGCAGAACTTTTTCTGGGTATATACGTGTGTTAGCTTGCATCTGGCGGTTTAACTTCATGTTAGCATCTCCTTCTTTGCACACATTAACATTGTTATTTTTATAGATTTTTATATTATTTTAACTCCAAAAATGTTAACGTTAACATTTTTGGGCCGGTTATACTAAATAACCGGCTACATAGATGAGCGTGACTTCACAGACTGGCGAACCATTAATTCGGTATTAATTAAAACTTTATTTTGCAGCATATTTTTGTCATCTTTGTTCATTAATGATAAAACTGCTTCTGCTCCGGTCATGCTGATTTTCTCGATTGGTCTTTTAACGGTTGTTAGTGAAGGAGTGGTGTATTTGGCTAATTCAATATCATCAAATCCAATAATTGATATATCATTGGGTACGTTTAGCCCAGACTCGAATGCGGCATTCATAGCACCGATTGCCATATCATCATTTGAACAAAAAACAGCAGTAGGCGGTTGCTTCAACCTTAACAGTGCTTTCATTCCTTCATATCCGCTTTGCATATCGTAATTTCCTTGAATCATATACTCTTGGCGAATGGAAACATTATGATCAATTAACGAGTTAAGAAATCCTTCCTTACGCTGTTGAGTTGATTTAAAGCCTTCTATTCCTTCTATGATTGCGATATGTCTGTGACCTAATTCAATCAAATACTCGCCAGCTTTGTAAGCTCCTTCTTTGTCATTAGACAAAATATTAATAATTGATGAATCATCAACTTGGCGATTGAGCACAATCAACGGGATGCCTTTCTCTACTACGTTATATATAAAAGTGTTATCACGATCGCTTTGACTCATTAAAATAATCGCATCAAAGCGTTTATTATTGATGTACGTATAATCATCGTAATCGTCAATGCCTCTTACAAATAAATTATACTGAACATCAATTACTTTACTTACCCCTCTAATACTATCCACTAAAAAACTTGGTGATGTACCGTTTGCCATGCTCGTAAAAAACAGTCCAATTGTATGAGATTTTTGAAGAACTAAATTTTTCGCATGGTAGTCAGGAATATAGTTAAGCGTATTTGCAATATCTAAAATTTTCTTTTTTGTTTTTTCTTTAATAAGCGGACTATTGTTTAATGCACGTGAAACCGTTGTATGTGATACGTTTGCTAGTTTTGCAATATCCTTAATTGTAACACCCATTTCATTTACCTTCCTTTAATGAATCAGTATCGATTTTTATTATAAGGATATCACAACTTAGTAGGAATAATAAGCAAATGGTGAATGTTATGACAGTTTTGACTAAGACCTAGCATGAATATCTTGGACAATCTCCGCGTGTTTCTTATCCGTTAGCTTATACATAAAACCAATAATCACTGCAGCAATGGATAAAGCAATAGCAGGATATAGTAACAGTAAACTTTTAATCCCCACTAATGTACCTGCCTTTTGTGCCACGTTTGGGATATACCCAACTAACCCTAAACCAATACCTGATAAGAAGCCGGATAGCGACTGAGCGAGCTTTCGAGAAAAGTTGAACAGTGAATACGTTGTGCCTTCTTTTCTTTCGCCTGTTTTCCATTCACCATAATCAATGATATCTGATACAAATGCCCATGTAATCCCGTTAGGAATGCTGATACCTATAAAAGCAATACTTGCTAAAATCGTAAAAATTACGACGTTAGAAGGCATAAAGAAATTTACTGTGTCCGCTGCAATACTGATTCCTAAGCCAATCATTGCCGCCTGCTTTTTTCCAAATCGGCTAACAAGCTTTGGCAGCATAATGACTCCTAGAAAGGATGAACCAATAATAATAAAGTTCATGTAAGCCATCAATTTAACATTTCCTAAATTATATTGTGCAAAGTAAATAAGCATAGCTGATTTAATATTGTAAGCTGAAATGGTAAATACCGTCATAAATACTAAAATTAAAAGAGGTTTGTTACTTACAAACGTTTTAAAAATAGACTTGACTGATAATTTTTCTTTTGGACTCTCTTTTACGACAATGCGTTCTTTGCAGTTGCGATAACATACATAAAAAGCGATTATTCCAATGACCGACATAATCCCCATGACAACGGGATAACCGATTTTTTCATTTGGAAATAACAGAATGAGCGGTACAACAGCAATGCTGGTTACAAACAGTGCACCTAATGATCCTGTTTGACGAAAAGCAGCAAGAGACGTGCGATCAGAAGTATTTTGAGTCATGGATGCGCCTAGCGATCCGTATGGAATATTGACAAATGAATAGCCAATTCCCCAGATCATATAAGAAGCGTACGCATAAATTAATTTACCCGCCGGTGAAAGGTTTGGAGAAATAAAAGTGAGTACGGTTAAAATGGCCAACACCATACTTCCGAATAGTAAATACGGTCGGAATTTCCCTTTAGCACCTATGTTTTTTCGGTAATCAATAGACGAACCAACAATTGGGTCACAAACTGCCGCAAATAACTTACTTACTAGAAAAATCCCTCCCGCAGCTGCGGCAGGGATGCCTGCCACATCTGTAAAGAACTTCAACAAATACAACTGCCCTAAATCAAACATGAAACCGTTACCAAAATCACCCATACCATAAGATGTTTTTTCTTTTACACTAAGATTTTTCTCTTCTACTTTTATTTCAATCTTTCTTTCAGTTGCCACAACACTCATGGTAATCCCCCTTCTCCCCTTGCAATTCTTTAAACTATTTTGCGTGTTTATTTTTGCAGCGTATAGGCAGGAAAGCTAAAGTAGTCTTTAGCATTTTCATAACATATTCCTTTTACAATTTGCTCAAGCAGCTGTTGGTCATTAGGCATTTCTCCTTCTTCTACCCACGTACCGATTAAGCTGCATACTAGTCTTCTGAAATATTCATGCCTTGTATATGAAAGAAAACTTCGGGAATCCGTTAACATACCAATGAAACGACTAAACAACCCAATATTTGATAACGCTTTCATTTGTTCTAACATACCTTCTCTTTGATCATTAAACCACCAAGCCGTGCCGAGCTGCAGTTTGCCAGGGATGCCGTCTCCTTGAAAGCTTCCAATTATACTTGCTAATACATAATTATCTTTTGGATTTAACGAATATAAAATCGTCTTTGGCAAACTATTTTGTACGTCCATTTGATCGAGAAGCTGTACGAGAGGCTCTGCCACTTGTCCATCATACATCGAGTCATACCCTGTATCCGGCCCTAACTGGTGAAACATTTTTGTGTTATTGTTTCTAAGAGCATGAAGGTGAAATTGCATTGCCCAACCTAGCTCATTATACAGCTTCCCTAAAAAGATTAACGTATATGACTTGTATTTACTTTCTTCTTCAGTACTTACACCTTCACCTTTTAAGGCTTTTAAGAAAATCTCTGAAACTTCTTCTTTTGAAGTCTTCGTATATACCATTTTGTTTAGTGCGTAATCAGATAAACGTCCTCCCATGGAATGGAAAAAACGAGCTCGACTTTCAAGAGCTTTTAACAAATCATCATAGGTGTGAATGGAATGATGTGAACAATCTTGCAGCTTTGCAATCCAGTTCTTAAACCCTTCTTGATTGATTTCAAGCCCTTTATCCGGACGAAAGCTTGGAAGTACTTGGGTCTCAAACTCTTGCACATCTCTTAGTTTCATATGATACTCTAATGAATCTGTTGGATCATCCGTTGTACAAATAACTTTTACGTTAGAACGTGTAATAAGATCTCTTGCACCGAACTCACCGCTGCGTAATTTCTCATTTGCTTTTTCCCAAATAAACGGTGCCGTATGTTCATTTAATATTTCATCAATATCAAAGAAACGCTTTAACTCTAGATGCGTCCAATGATATAGCGGATTCCCAATTGTCATCGGAACTGTTTTAGCCCACGCGAGAAATTTTTCATAGTCACTCGCTGATCCTGTTATCTTTTCTTCTTCAATTCCGTTGGCTCTCATCAGTCTCCATTTATAGTGATCTCCATCTAGCCAAACGTTAGTTAACGTTTCAAACTGTTTATTCTCATAAATTTCCTGTGGGTTTAAGTGGCAGTGATAATCAATAATGGGCATATCTTTTGCGTAAGTATTATACAAGTGTGCGGCTGTTTCATTTGTTAATAAAAAATTGTCATCCATAAACTTTTTCATTCCTATTCACTCCTTCATTTTTTGTTAACGTTAACAAAGTTACATAAATTGATGAATAATCTTATTTATAGATAACTATATTAATAAGATTTAATCTTCAACACCATAAATGTTAACGTTAACATTTTATTTAATTCTATTACTTCTTTCTAAATTTTACAACAATTTATCTTTATATTTTTCAATTTTTTTCTCTCTTTATTTTCATATGCTGATTCTTCATTTTTAAAAAAACAGGATTTATGACATGTTTCCATAAGAATTAAAGCAAGTTGTTTCACATAAAGCTTATACAAGGTTAATAAGGCGAACAAGCTGTCTTTAATGCTATAATTAACTTCGTATGCATCACTACTAGCATTTAAATCATACATAGCCGCTGCACCTTATTTTCGTATCATTTAAAATAAAGGAATTTTAAAGAGAAAAGTGAATAGTATAAACATACACTTTATTTATTATCTCTTTTTAATTTTCATATATTCATTGCTTTTAAAGGAGAGGATATCATGCCAGGAGCCACAAGCATGGTCGTAATCGGGATTACTGCCTTAATTGTATTTGGCCCAAGTAAATTGCCGGACATAGGACGAGCATTTGGACATTCCCTGCGAGAATTTAAAAATGCAGCGGAAGGAATTATACAGGATGACGACAAAAAAACTCCAGAGGATACCACTGAAAATAAAGAGGAAAAATCCTAATTTTTATGTAAATAAAAGTTATACAGACTAAAAAGCCCACTTTTCACGTGCAGTGGGTTTCTTTTTTGATGTATGATAGTAAAAAATAGTAAAGAAAGAGGGTAACTTTTTGTTTAAATCGAAACTGCATTTTTGGACATTAGAACTATTAATGATTGCTTTACTGATTTACATTTGTAAACATATTTCGTTTGTTTTTCTACCAATCGGTGTGTTTATCTCCACTTTATTTTTCCCTATTCTCGTAGCTGGTTTTCTTTTCTTTTTATTCGAACCAATTGTGTCATTTCTCACAAGAAAAAAAGTGCCAAAAACACTGGCCATCTTATTATTATACGTTGTTTTTATCGGCGTAATTGCTTCTATTGTAGGCGGTGTGGGACCTACTTTATCTAAACAATTAACTGATTTGGCTAAAAATATTCCGTCTTATATTGTAGAAACGAGAGAGTACATAAATGATTTATCTAACGCAAGATGGTTTAACTGGCTCGTTGAACAAAAATATGTGTCCCTCGATCATATTGAAGAGTCACTTTTAAACTACGCGTCTACTTTACCTACGAATCTCACAAACAGTATTTCATCTGTTTTAAGCGTCGTAACAAATATTACACTTACGGTTGTAACCGTTCCTTTCATTCTTTTTTATATGCTTAAAGACAGCCATAAACTTCGTAAAAATACGCTGCGTATGGTTCCTGCTTCTTACCGAAAAGAAACGTTACGTACAATGAAAGAAACAACAAATACGCTAGCTACTTATATTCAAGGCCAAATGCTCGTTTGTTTATTTGTCGGTATTAGTACATTCATTGGTTACCTCATCATCGGGTTACCCTATGCATTGATACTCGCACTAATAGGAGCCCTTACTAATATTATCCCGTACGTCGGCCCTTTTATTGGCGTAGCACCTGCTTTAATCGTAGGTTTATTATACTCTCCTACAAAAGCGATATTAGTAATTATCGTCGTCGTAATCGTTCAACAGCTAGATGGGAACATTATTTCTCCGCTGGTAATTGGAAAGAAATTAAACACTCATCCTTTAACAATTATTATTTTATTGCTTGTTGCTGGTAATATTGCAGGAATACTCGGAATGATCTTAGCGATTCCGGCTTATGCTGTAACAAAAACAATTGTGATAAATATTGTAAGAATGATTCAATTCAGAAACAAATCTGTCAAATTGTAAAATGCCGAGGCAATCCAATAGAAGCTGATAAAAAAGCATTTTAGTTGAAGTTAAATCCGAACTATTAATCTGATTAATAGTTCGGATTTTTTGTTGTCATATTGAACATAGGGTTTGTGCAGCTGCTTCTAGCTGTTGATTGGAGGGCAAGGTGAAGACTTCTGCGTGAAAAACGGAAGTCTTCAACGGAACTCAACAGCGGTGTCACAAGCGGTTCAGCTCCTTTATCTCATTTGTTCGTCTTTAGATTGGGGTAATTTCTTTATGTCCTAATGTCTTTTATCTTCCCATGGGTTCAGCACTGACACACCATCAGGTGATTTCCATCCGGATCTTTAAATGTAAACCAATGATTGTGTTGAATTCCTGTCGTTAGCTCTACTTTTTTCTGCTTCATATATTCATAAGCTTCTTTGATATCGTTTGTATTCAAATGAAAAGCTGGCGTTTTAAAAAGCGTATTTTTTGAATAAGTTTTGCTATCTAATACAATCCCTGTTCCATTCATAGGTATCACATATAAATGATCATATAAAATGTCTCCATCTGCTATCAAACCTAGTATGTCACAATACCAATCTCGTGCTTTTTTTGTGTCCTTTACAGGAATAAAAACCGTGCCTACTTCATTTAATATAGGGTTCATTTATGACCTCCGGTATGGGTTTAGTAGTTTTACAACGTATTCTCTTTTGATCGCTGATATCCTTTTATTTTGAGATACTTTCTATCAGTCCATTAAACTCGGTAGCAGAATTAGCGGTCTTGCAGACACGGTTATCCTCCATACATAAGCTACACGGCAAATATATATGCTACATGACTAAATGTAGATTACTAAAAAAGAAAATAAGAAAATCTCCCCCTTCCTCTGCTTTGCACGTGTATAATGAAAAATAGACTATAGATAGTAGCCTTTTTTTGTTTGTAGCATCGAACTTTCGTGCATTACAATAGATTTAAAGCCACTATCCAGCTAAGAATTAAAATGAATAACTTAAGGTTAAGGAGGTTAGATGTGTATGGATTATTCATCTTTACTCATACGCGAAGTCATTGATAGAGTATCTAAATTACGCCTCTTATCTGTTTATAATGAAAGTATAAAAGGTGATTTAGAAAGCACCATCCTCCCTCTTTATCAGCAGCACTTTGAAAATAAAGATGTAAACGAAGCGTTGAGGATTTTAAAAAAAGACTTTCTCAATCGTACGAAACGCAGATGGTTAGATGCTGCTATACGCGACTATGAGCAAAAAAAGCCTAAGAAGAATAAAGAGCTGATTGGCGAATACAAAGCGCTAACAGCTTATTATAAAACGAATGGAAAAGAACTCTTTTGCAAACAGTTTGAAAACGTATCATCTCCGGAAGAAGTCATTGATAAACGAATTGGTATCCTACGTGAATGGAGTCAAGAAGATAGCTTCTTCTTAACGGATTATCCTTATATTCATCAAAAAACCAAGACCCAGCGAGAAAAAGCAATCCATACGGATATATCTATTATTATTGGGCTTACTATACTGGACCCAAGCTTCCAAAACGGAAATCATAGTATTATTGAGAGCCCTTTTTCAACTGTAGAGAATCCTTTTTTCTCTAACTCAAGAGCAAAGCTTCTCGTCGAGCAACCCCTATTAGAGAAAGAAGGAAAAGAATATTTCTTAAGTACTTATAACTCTGAAGACGGGACAGATTACGAATTGTTAATAGAAAAAGAATACGCTGAAGAAAATGGAAATAAAATTAGTGATTTAGATCGGTTTGATTATAAAGTGTTTTTAGAGATCATGAGCCAGCGCGACGAATTGTTCGCTACACAAAAAATTATTAACGTAAAAATTGGTGATCTTGTGAAAGCACTCTATAAAACAGACAGTAAGCGCAACTATCAGATGATAGAAGAAAGAATTACAAAAATGAAGCACTACAGCATGACAAAAGTACAGCATAATAAGAAAATTGCCTACGGTATTTTTGACTTTGTGGATATTACTACGATGCCAAACGGAACGCGAATTGCTGAAATTCACGTCAATGAAGTGATATATAGAGACTATATTCAACGCCAAACGGTGCGTATTTATAAAAACAAAGTAGAAAAATTAAGTTTAGACGCCGCTTATCATTTGCTATTCGTTATGCAAAAAGAGCGTCTCATTTGCTATGAAACAAAATCTTCATACAATGTCACAAGAGATTATTTATATTTTTCGACAAGAGTCCGCTTTCGAAAAAGACGAAAAAAAGAAAACCTTGTCGAAATAGAAACAGCCTTAGATGAGCTAGTCGAACAAAAACTAGCTGTCCAATCCTATAAAAGAGTGGGCCAAGTGTTTCAGATTACCTTTATTCCTGTGGGAGAAAGTGAAGTAAAAGACTTACTAGCTGGTGATTACGAATATGCTCCCCTTTCTATTTATCAAAACGTAACAAGTTCTATAG
This sequence comes from Priestia sp. YIM B13490, assembly GCF_042787735.1. NCBI lineage: Bacteria > Bacillati > Bacillota > Bacilli > Caryophanales > Bacillaceae > Priestia > Priestia sp. YIM B13490. The sequence continues at coordinate 93,156 of NZ_JBHZOT010000003.1, read as the reverse complement.
GCTAAAAAAGAATGCCCTTATAATCTTTATAAGGGCATTCTTTTTATCTATGTACTATTAATCACTGCATTTTTTGCTCCACATTTCCGTGCAAAAGTGTTTTTTTGCTCCAATTCTCCATGTAAACATATTGTTTCCCCTGCTAATATAGCTATTAAACTTCACCTTCCTTATCATTTTGTGAACTTTTTATGTCTAAAAAAGTATTTATAATTGTTTTTTGCTCCAGATTTCCGTACAAAAGTGTCGTTTTTCTTTCTATACTGCATTTACTATAAGTTTGGCTCCAATCTTCCGTGCAAATATGTCACTTTTACATAAATTTTCTTGTGTCAGCGACTTTCCCTCTCCGTTTCCTTCAATTTTTGCTCCACATCTCCGTGCAAAAGTGTTTTTTGCTCCAGATTTCCGTGCAAACATGCCACTTTCTTAAAAAAACACTATTTTTTCTGCAAATGTTTGTTTATCCCCTCTGAAAATGTGAACTTTTTGTGTCTCAAAAAGGGCATTTTTCTTTTTTTTGTTCCTATTTTCCGTGCAAATGTGTCACTTCCTTGCCTGAACCTTTACTTTTATCATTTTTGCTCCTATTCTCCGTGCAAATATGTCATTTTTACATCAAAATTTTTTTCGAATTTGTCGCATTTTGTGTATTTCATCCGTCATAATACGACATTTAGCTTAAGAATGCTGTTTTATCAACGTTTATGAAATATAACGCTATTTTTGCTCCACATCTCCGTGCAAATATGTCACCTTTTAAATAGATGTCTCGTCCCTTGGTATCACTAGTCTTTTAAAAAAATGCACCATTTCCCCGTGCAAATATGTCATTTTACAGCCTATATGACTGTGTCTATACTGTAAAAGACGACGTATATAGTTTTGGAAAGGAGGTCACTACATGAGTATACAAAAGCTGGTACTAAAACGGCACACCCTTGTAGCAAATAAACTGCTGATTGTCATGAGCGGCTTAAATAGAAACACGAAACGAGGCAATAGCTATTACTATGAAAAACATTCATTTGGTCTTGCGAAAAACTTTGTAGATATAAAGTGGACGGGTTCTCTGATGAAGCAAATTTTAGCTTACGTAGCCAAATGTAACAGCCAGGGTCATATTTCAATTATTTCTGAGCAAGAACTGGCTAATACAATCCAATGTTCCGTTCGGACCGTTCAAAATAATAATAAGCTTTTAGAAGACTATGACATCATTCGCTGGGATCGTTTATGGGGAGACTATATTCAAGTTTCTTTAAACAACTATTTAGAGGATTTTTTAGATTTACATATAAAAGAAGCTGCTGATGTTCAAAACATATCATATAATCCTGAAATGCTTGATGAAGATAACAATACATATACTTCAAAAGGTGGTTATACTTCTGTTTCGATGGAAGTGATTTATCAATTGCTGGCTATTAAAAATATCAACATGCTGCGTCTGGCTTTACGTGCGTTGTACGTATACGAATCTGATGTAAACGTAAAGAAAGATTCAGAAGCGCTTCTATCTTACACTGAGGTAAAACACATTCTTCCAAAATACATTGGCTATAAAGCTGCTATTAAAGAAATGGCTAGTAAATTGAGTACAATTTTCCGTATCGATGTGCTAGAAAAAGATGATTGTGTCAAAACATTATTAGAAGAAAAGCAGCCAAGAAAATCAATTATTGAAAAAATCAAGGATGGTTTTATTTTAAGCTTTAATTTAACTGGTGCTCATGATAGTAAAAAACAAAAAGAAATCGAAAAAATTCGTGGAGAGCATACATTTGCTCAGTTTAAGAATTTCTTTAAATCTTTTGGCCATTATTCAATTAAAAAAGAAGATATTCATTCCATTGTACATGAGTTTGGTTTAGATATAATCGAAAAATCATTAACGTCCGTTCAGCGTCACTTACAACAAACTTACATAGAAGAAAGTATGGATGCATTTCGACCTCTTGTGCATGAAATGGAGTCAAACTTCTTTACGTATATCCGCAAAATTGCCAACGGGTATTATCAGGCAAAAATTAACGCTCTATAATACTCTTTTTTGTTATGCCTTTTTTTACTCATTTCTACTCTATTTTCCTTCCATTCTTTCTTTCTCTTTAACTTACTCAAACATACACGTCTGTGAGCTACGATAAATCCCTTTAAATGATAATGATTTTCATTTTCGTGAAAAAAATCAACTAAATGAACAAAAAACACAATAAATAAACGTTATTTTCCGAACTACTGCGTAGAAAATATAGCCGTTATAAAAAAATCCTATATTTTTTCGTGAAAATTCTTGTAGTAAACTGCAGTTTTTTTGATTGCTTTATTCCCTTTAACCTCAGTCAGTAGAAGGCTTTTACCCATATAAGTTTTAGCAATGTTTATAATTTCTTTAATTTCTTTTTAATGTCTTATAAATGTCTAGTAATTTCTATAAAATAATGAGCAGCAAATAAATAATATTTTTTATACATGGAGACATTAAGCTCCTATACAAATTGTAATCATAAGTTCGGTTAGTTTAATGACTATCAAATATAAAGGCAGGATTAACAGCTTTTTCTCTCTTCAAATAAAAAAACACACAAAATCTGACATCTATTTTGTGTGTTTTTTTATTTGAAGAGAGAAAAAGGCAAATTATTTAATTAGTTGGAGTTTAAATGATTTCTATCTACCGCTTCCGGTGGTGTTTCCATCCATCCATTTTCCATCATAATATCCGCTGCATCTTTTACAAACTTCGAGATATTTGTCATTGATTTTCCATATAACAGCGCCAAATCATTTCTTCCATTGACGGCTACTGAATTTCCAAAAGCCCTCATTTTCATCGAGAACATATCCATTTTATGGAACAGCATCAATTTATCCGAAAACGGTGAAAAAGTCGAAGTAGTAATTAAATGATCAAGAAAGGATGGCGCTGGTAAATTATCTCGATGAAGCTTTTCAATATAGCGTTCTACCGCTTTATTTGTCAGATCTTCACCTTTTACAAATAACGTACGGATTTTTTCACTTTTAACAACTTGACTAAATGCCAAAATTAAGGCTTTGCTTGTCACATTATTTTCGATGTTATCATACAGATGAGCAATTTCTAATGCATGCAAAGGTCGAACATCTCCTATAAAACCGCTTAAATAATGAGTATTAGCGATGTTCACTTTTTCTGGTACGGGAATAAGTGGCGGCTTAATAATAAATCCTTTATCCATTAAGATTGCCTTTATTTGCTCCATCAGTTCCATTGTTGCTTTCATACAATACGTTAAAAATGTCTTTACATCTTCTCTATACATTAGAGGCAGTGCGATACTGTAAATGCTTAATCCAGCTTTAGCAGCATATTTTAAATAATGCACGTAAAATTCATCTTCAAACAGCTTTGGAGCGCCTAGGTTCACATCTTCTTGCGTAAATCCGTATGGAATTGGCACATTCTCTTTTGTAAAAATGTCTTTTACGTTACTTTGAAATTCTTCCGTTAAACCTTTTGCATGCTGTAACAGCTTTTTTATATCTGGATCTTCAACGTGTTCAAGAAAATAACTTAAAATATACGAAGACATGCTGTTGCCCATATAGGTTGCCCAAAGTTTGCCCATTTCGGGGGCTGTTAATTTTTCTTGCACGCTTGTTTTTTTGAACCTATTTTAATTGGTTTGATTGTTTCCATCTATAATCTCCTAATTTGATTTGTTCTTAGGTTGGTCTTTTCTATTTTATCTATTCCTCCACTTTTGTCCTTTGTTTAATGAGTTAACATTATCAGGTGAGGTGTGCAGGTTTTCAGTATGTTAATCTATAGTCGGACCTATTCGCTGTTTGTTTCCATGCTTAACCTGTACGTTGACCTTCACATTTATTGAGTCTTTTGTTAAAGGAATTGCCCCGTTGCTTTGAACAGCCTTCCATTTACGCAGTTCTTTTTTATAAAGAACATGAGAAAGCCTGTAAACATCGCTGTTTATACTTAAGCCTTGCGCGTACGTTTCCATAATTTGTTTCTTAATTTTCTGTTCAGCTTCTTTTTTTATAGTCGATAGTTTTTCGTGCTGCGGCATAACTAAAATCGTTGTTTTTGCACGAACTTTTATATTAAATGTTAAATTACTACCGTTTATAACAGGTTCAATTTTTACTTTTTTCTTGTCTACCACAAGATCAATATCGGAATGATCAGGGAGCCTTACCCGTAAACCAGCTCGTACAAATTCATCCGTTATCCATCTAAGTCCTTTGATTTTATTCTCTGAAAAAACTCCTTTTAATTCAGATGATGTAATAGCCACTGCTCCGTTTACTTGAATAGCTGTTTCTTTTTTTTGATCCGTTGTTAAATGTTCTTTAGTCTGAACGAGAGGAATATTTACTTCGTGACTAGGTTCATTAAGATGGATAATGAGCTCTCTTAAATCGATTGGTGGAATAAACGAGTTTTGCTTAAAAATCACTTTAGGATCGCTCAAGCGAGAAAGAGCGTTCGATACTTCGAACATAGGCGTAGCTAACAACGTTTTTTTCAAAGGACTTTTCGTAGCATACATCCAGATGTTGTATCTCGTTTCCCGATAACGATCTAAAAAATCCACTGCCGATTTGACAGCGCCATGCTTTAACGCATCGTCCGTTAGAACAAGGAAAGCTAAGTGCCCAAAAAAGATTCTGCGCTGAGAAATTTGATAATATCTAAAAATAGCTTCATCAATGGTTTTCCCTGTTGCATAACCAACTTCTACTTTGACTTGACCCGCGCCAGCACCGCTTGCCTCGGATTTTGCTAATAAACTTAAATTGATGGTCTGCAGGTAAAGAACGTAACGGTTATCTTTAAAATCTACCCCCATTCCTTGTGCATATACCATTTGTTCCGGTTCATTCGTATCCCAGCATCCCGAAAGAAACAATAAAAAAGAGCTCATAATAAGTATAAGTAAATTCCTTATATTCCCTTTCACTAACTTTCTCCTTTTTCGCGTGTGGAATCGCTTGGGTTAAGCATACTAGCTCTTGTTGCTTTTTTACTTTCGGGAAGACGGAAGAGAGATTTTAAAATATTTTTCACGTCTAAACGGGTTGCTAACTCAAAATATGGCACACCAAACGTTCGGATGTTTGTAATATAGATCATGACTAAAAAGATGGAAATAAAAAATCCAAAGAAACCTAAGATGCTGACACAGATAATACAAAAAAAGCGGATTAGTGAAATTGTTCCTATAAGAGACTGATTAGCTAGCGTAAACGTAGCAATTGTAGAACCTGCAATGACAACAAGCATGGCAGGACTGGTTAAACCGGCTCTAATGGCTGCATCACCGATAATAAGCCCTCCAATTACACTGAGGGTCTGCCCGACAGAAGTCGGCAGTCTAAACCCTGCCTCTCGAAACAATTCAAATAAAAGAAGCATTAATATTGCCTCAAGAGAGGTAGGAAACGGAACACCTCTTCTTGCTTCAACAATCGTAGCTAACAGGCTGAGCGGAAGCTGATTTTGATGAAAAGCCGTCATTGCAACCCAAAAACCCGGCAAAAAAGCAGCGATAGAAAGCCCGAAGATTCGAAGAATACGCTCAAAAGAGCTGTATAAATATGTATTTTCTTTATCTTCAGATCCCTTTAATAAGTAAAAAAGGTTAATGGGTGTAACATACGCATATGAAGTTCCATCAATTAATATAATAAACCGGCCATTTAACAGAGATTGAACCGCAAAATCAGGTCTCCCTGTATAAGCGTGTCGAGGAAAAAAGCTATACGGATTTTTATTAATGAGCTCTTCTAACTGTGTTCCGCTGAAAATACCGTCGATATCGATATCTCCTAACTTTTCCATAATTTCATCAAGTATCTTCTTGTCAGCTACATCTTCCATGTATAAAATGCTTACTTTTGTTTTTGTTCGTTTTCCAATCTCTAAAGAGTTTGTTAACAAGGAAACTGATTTAAGACGCTTGCGAATTAAAGCAATATTGACAGGTAAGTCTTCAATAAAATTATCTCTAGGACCCAATATGGTTACTTCATTTTTCGTTTCTTCTGGGCTTCTTTGAGGACGGTCCGAAATATCGATAGAAACAACTGATTGTGGTGATCCAAAATCAATGAATAATTTCCCGGAAAAAATTTCTGAAACTGCCTGTTCTTCATCTTGAACGATGGAAACTGAGGGAAGATTTAATAATTTTATGATCTTGTCTCCTTCTACTTCACCCTCTAACTTAGCACAGCATTCCTCTAATTTTTTAGGAATCATTTCATATAGCATTTCCGTACTAACTAGACCGGTACAATAAATCATAAGCACTCGTTTGTTATAAAAATAAACGGTCTCGAAGTTAATATCGCTGCATTTTCCAAATAAATCTCTTAACGTACACTCATTGATTATCTGAGCACGAGAAGAACTTTCTTTTAAAAGACTTTCCGCCTCTTGTTTTTTAGAGCTGTAGTCTTTTTTCTTCTTAAAAAATTCCACTCTTATCCCTCCTTGTTTTATGAGAAAATAGAAAGACTATGACTACTAAGAAAAGAGAGAAAGCAACAAATAACCAGAAAGTAGCCGGTATGATTGTAAAAAATAAAAGATTTGAAAAAGCAAAGTCCGTTATAGGAGCCAGCGTACATACAGTAATAACCACTAGAATGAGTAAAAGAAACCTTTTTTGGCCTTTTTGAAACGAAACTAATTCTTTCATAATAAAAAGAAAGGTCGAAATGCGGATAAAGGTACCCGACAACCACTGATAAATAGATAGAAAGTCGATATGTTCTATAAACTTTCCAAGCGATGCAATTCCCCATTCTTCATAGGGAGGGAAACGTTGCTTAGAGGCTTCTACAGGGCCAAATTCAGTAATTGCTCCAATGAGAGGTCCAATCGTAAGGCCTGTTAAGAGAATTGCAGCCACCGCTAAATGCTTATAGCGTATAGGCTGCGGCACTTTGTGCTGCAAAAAGAGCAGCAGCAGCAGCTCTACCATCCCTGATCCTTGAAATACAATACTTTTAATAACAGGAAAATAGCCATTTTCTAAAACAGGCTGCAATAAAGAATAATCTTTAAATTGAAAGTTTGTAAAAGAAACAAAGAAACCTAATATTACAATAAAAAATAAAAGAAATACGTTTACAATACTAATCGTTCTAAGACTCGTAGCGGCAAGTAAGCAACAGGTAAAACCAAATAGTAAAACGAGAATAATTAAAGGTGTTCGCTGAAGAAAAATAATATTAATCCACGTAATCGTCTCTCGTAAAGTGACGATCTCCATAAGGGTCAAATAAACGATTGTAAGAAAAATAACGACATTGGTAAATGACTTATTCACATGCTTTTTCATCCATCGAAAAAGATGTTCGCCTTTTGTTTTTTTATTTACATATACGAGTAAAGGAACCCATATGAGTGTTAAAAGACAAGTAAGAAGAACGGTGATCCAAGCATCTCGTCCTGCCGTTTTAATTAATGGAGATATGAGCATCACATGAGTTTTTAAGCCAATAAACGTCATTGAAAGAAGGATCAATTGAAAAACAGAAATTGAGTCTGACTTATTCATGGTAATCACTCCTTCTCTTCAGAAAATTTACTACTGGTAGCTTATCCTAAATTTCTCATAATATAATGGAGAATCATTATTCGAAAAATAAAAAAGAGCTGTTTTATACGTCGTATTTCTCACGTATAAAACAGCTCGCCTGTTATTCACTTATTTTCATGAAGCCCTATTGTCTGCATATTATTCACTGCGTTCAATTACTAGTTAGCTGGACTTCTTTCTTATCTTCATTTTCTTCTATTCCCGCTTCTTTTATATTCACAAAAGGTTGATCAGCAACGGTCACAAGCTCGCCGCCGCAAACATGGCGAACAACGGTTACTAGCTCTGGAAAAGCGGGGAATTTGCCGTATAACGTTTTTAAAGGAAGTGCGCCTTTACATATCTTACTGTTATGTGGTTCATACCCTTTGAGCGTATCAAGCAATAATTGTTCGCCATTTTCAGTCAATTTGATGTAGGTGTTTCTTTTATCATTTTCTCTTTTGGACAAATGCAGATATCCCTGATTTTCTAATTTTTTTGAAAAATTAAACGCTGTAGAGATATGCATAGCTCCTAAATTAGCTAACTCTGACATAGAGATTTCTCCCGTGTTACTAGCTAAACATAAAATATGATGCTCATTTACGTTTAGTCCATAAGGTTTCACCCATTGCTCCCAGTCATCTTCCGCAGCTCTCCAGATGGCTTTACTTACCTGCATTAATTTTAATCCAAACAATGATGCATCTTTTATTGTGTATTCACTTTCTTGTTCTTGTTTCGACATACTATCATTCCTTATTTGTAGGCTGTTGTAAGTTAGTTTATTTTTAAAACGCGTAAAAACATTTTTATTTCATCTAATTTATCAGTATACCTACAAAATCAGACGAAAAAATACACGTACAGTTTAATTTATCAGCTTTATTCCACAAAATTTCTATAATTCTGAAGACGTGTCTACCAACTAAAAAGAGGTACTTACTTTATTTTTATTAAAAAAAGTAATACGCGTCTTTTTAATTACTAATAGATGATGCGGATTCCAAGTGAGTAAATGCTTGTGCTAAGTCTGCAATTAAATCTTCCGTATCTTCAATTCCTACAGATATGCGAACCAGTCCTTCGGATATTCCAAGAGCTTTACGTTCTTCAAGCGTACATTCTACGTGGCTAGTCGTTCTTGCTGGTCCATAAATTGTTTCAACCGCTCCTAAATTGCCGGCTTTATTTGCATACGTTAACTTTGGCAGCAAAATTTTAATAGCTTCCATTTCTCCTTTTAAAACAAAGCTTAATATCCCGCCAAAGCCTTTCATTTGTTTTTTGGCAATATGATGATGAGGGTGTGTTTCCAATCCAGGATAATAGACGGCTTCAACCGCTTCTTTCTTTTGAAGAAATTTAGCAATTTCCAAAGCGCTTCGCTCTTGTTGACGTATACGTAATTTTAACGTTTTCATTCCTCTTAAAATAAGATACGCTGACATGGGATCCATGGTCGCGCCATTGATCTCACGGTAGTGATACACATGCTTCATTAATTCTTTAGAGCCGCATACTGCTCCTCCTAAGGCATCCGCATGTCCGCTTAAAAATTTTGTTGCGCTGTGAATGACAAGATCCACCCCTAATTGAAGAGGGTTTTGATTAATAGGTGTCGCAAACGTATTGTCAATAATGACGACTGCCCCTACTGCTTTTCCTGCTTTTGCTATTCTTTCAATATCAATAATTTTCATCGTAGGATTTGTAGGTGACTCTAAATATAGCACTTTACATCCTTTATTTACTTCCGCTTCAATTTCTTCATGATTCCCCGTATTGCATAAGGTTACATCCACTCCGATGTTAGGAAGGAACTCAGTGAAGATTTTATTTGTTCCTCCATATGTATCTTTTACCGATACGACGCGGTCTCCAGGTTTTAAAAACGTGTATAAAGTGCTGCTAATAGCCGCCATGCCGGAGGAAAATGCGACCGCTTCTTCTGCTTCTTCAAGTATCCTTACTTTTTCTTCAAAAGCTTTAACTGTAGGATTACTCATGCGATTATACGTATAGCCTGGTTTGTTTCCTAACGCAACTTCTTGCCATTCGTCTACATCATCATAATTGTAAGCTACGCTGAAGACGACAGGAACTTGAGTGGCATTGTAAGCAAGGGATTCTTTTTCTCCCGCCCATACCGCTTTGGTTCCGTCTTGTACATTTTTAAACTGTTTGTCTGTCATTCACTCATCACCTCTGATTTTATTAATTAGATAATGATTAGATTATATATTGTATACAATATACTGTATATAGTACAGAATAATCTGATAATAAAATAACCATACTTACCTTATTCAATTTAAAGAGGTTGAGACATAACGAAATGAATCCAATCTAAAGACGAACAAATAGGATAGATGAGCTGAACCGCTTATGACACGGCAGTTGATTTCCGTGCAAGACTTCGCTTTACATGGGCGCTGAGCCTCCTCGTCGCATACGCTCCTGTGGGTCTCATCTGTTCCGCTTTTCCCGCAGGATTCCTCATCTTGCCCTGCAATCGACTGCTAGAAGGGCCTAAACAAACCGAACATACGCTCACGCTAACAAAAAAACGAACCACTAATCAAAAATTTTGATCAATGGTTCGTTTTTTACTTCGTCTAAAATACTTTTGTCCCAGCCTCTTTTTTTATTCAGCTTTCACCAAAATTTTCACCTGTTCCTTTTCTTTTAACAATGTCTCAAAACCTTCTTCAATTACATTCTCTAGCTTGATACGTTTTGTCACCAGTTTATCAGCCGAAAAATAGCCTTTTGCCATTAAACTAATAACCGCTGGAAATACATCGCGGTAGCCAATAATACCTGTTACTGTACGCTCTTGTAAAACGATTGTTTGAGGATGAATGGACGCTTCTTTTTCAAATATGCTAACAATCATTGTCTCCCCGCCACTTTTGGTAGAATTAATGGCTTGAGTTAAAACTAAGGGAACACTTGTCACTTCATAGGAAACGTCTACACCTCCGCCTGTGCGCTTATGTACTTCTGCTACGGGATCGTATTCTTGCGGGTTAATCACAATCGCCCCAAGTTCTTCAGCTTTCTGTCTGCGCTGTTCCGATAGTTCAATCGCATAAATTTCAGATGCACCCGATGCTTTTAACGCTTCAATAACTAGCAAACCGATTGGCCCCGTCCCAAATACGGCGGCTTTATCTCCTACCTTTAGTTTGCTTTGACGCACAGCATGAAGAGCCACAGCTGAAGGCTCTACGAGAGCTCCTTGCTCGTAAGACACCACTTCTGGTATTTTATGAATCATTTCAACCGGTATAGAGGCATACTCAGAAAAACCTCCGCCACCTCCGGCAAGACCATAAAACCCCATTTTATTACAAAGATTATACTTTCCTTGTTTACAGTTTTCACACTCTCCGCATGCATAGATAGGTTCTACCACTACTCTGTCTCCGACTTTTACATTCGTAATACCTTCTCCGATTTCTACAACTTGTCCAGAAAATTCATGTCCCAGCACAACCGGCGCTTTATCTTTACTTAATGGATGGGGTTCTTCTGTAGGAATAAAAATAGGTCCTGCCGTGTACTCATGCAAATCACTTCCGCAAATTCCACACCATTCTACTTTAATTTTCACTTTTCCTTGAGAGACAGTAGGTTCTGCAATATATTCTAACCTTACATCTTTAACGCCATGCCATCTTAATGCTTTCATTCTACTCAGCTCCTATCCTTATTTAAAAATTTAAAACAGCTACGAACTCTCAGCTTACAAATTGAATTTTTTTAATCTGTTATAAAATGTACTTCTTGGTATATCTAACAGCTTAGCGGCAAGTGACACATTTCCCTGTGTTTTACGTAAAGCATCCATCATTAAGTCTTTTTGAACTTTTTCACGAAATGTGAGTACGGGGAGGGACGTAAAATCATTGTCTTCTATTTCTTGTGAAGTATCAGAGTTAGAGATGTTCTTTTGGCCACCAAGACTTAAAGAACTCAAATAATTCAATATCTTCTCTTTTTCTGCTTCTGTTTTAAGCGAGATCTTCAAGCGTTCAAGTACATTAAATAATTCTCGAATATTGCCGGGCCACTGATAATCTATTAGTTTATCTACTAATTCCTTGGGGAAATTCATATTCCAAGCATTCTTTTGACAAAAGTAGCGCATCAGATGTGGAATATCTTCTTTCCTTTCTCGCAAAGGCGGAACATGCACGGGATACACGTGAAGCCGGTAATATAAATCTTCTCGAAACTTCCCTTCACTGACAAGTTGACGAAGATCTCGATGAGTAGCGGTAATAATACGGATGTCTACCGGAATTTCCTGATTGCTTCCAACAGGCGTTACCTTGCGCTCTTGCAATACTCTTAACAAAGAAACTTGCATAGAATGAGGAAGTTCACCTATTTCATCAAGAAAAATCGTACCGTGATTAGCCTGCTCAAACTTTCCTTGATATCCTTGACGCCGTGCTCCTGTAAATGCTCCTTCCACATAGCCAAATAATTCACTTTCCATAAGTTCTTTCGGAATAGCACCACAATTAAGAGCAATAAAAGGCCCGTTTTTACGCGAGCTGTTTTCATGAATTGTTTGAGCTATTACTTCTTTTCCGGTACCTGTTTCCCCTAAAATATAGACTGTTGTATCCGTAGGAGCCGCATGCTTTATTTCTTCTAGTGTTTGCTGAAAGGAACGGCTTATGCCTGCTTCCCCTTTAAAAGAAAATGATTGAGCAGGGATCTGTGTAGTTGTTTGGTTGTGGTGCGCTTCTTCTGATAAATAAATAATCTTTCCAATAGAATGACCGTGTCTTTTTGAAATTACAGGCACTTCCATCACTATACGAAATCCCTGTTGTACAATCGTATTTAACTGCAGACCTGACCATTTTGGTATACATTCTCGCAAGGTTTTGCTTGCTCCCACAATCACTTCTTTGTAATTGCAAAGCAGCAAGAGCTGTTTGCTATCAACAAAATTCATAGAAGCGTGAACCAACTCAATTTCGTCTTTGTGCATTCGAATGCTTAACTCCCGCTCAATTGTATACGCAATGGACGTAACCATTCCAAGTGTATAAGGGTGAGCTCTGTTTACAGGACAAGAAATATTAATAATCCCAATTAAATTTCCGTCGTCATTTCGAACAGGCGCTGCCGAACAGCTCCATTGATGCGAAGCAATCGAATAATGTTCTGTACCCGTTATCATAATGGGCTCTTCCGTTTGCAGAGCCGTACCGATTGCATTTGTGCCTACTTCTTTTTCTGTCCAACAGGCACCTTCCACAAAATTAATTTTCCTTGCTTCATTCAGTGTAAGTCTATTTCCTGTAATAGATAAAATATAGCCTTCTGGGTCAATTAATAAAGCAACCATTCCTAAGTCCGCCGCTGATTGTCTGATTCTTTCTAAGTGCGGCAAAGCCGTCTCAAGAAATAAAGAGTTCATTTGTTTTCGAGAATGAAAGTCTTCATTTCTTAAAATCGATCTGCCTTTATCTAGGTAAGGATTAACATCTGCGCTTTTACAACGATGCCACGACTTTACAATAATGTCGTTTAACCTTGAAGGTTCAAGTGCTCCTTCGTTTACAAAACGTTTCCATGTGTTTAAAGAAAGTGTGGATTCCATTTTTTACCTCTCCCCTATAAACTTAATTGAATATAGTAAATCAAGGCTTGTTACCATTATTATAAATCACAAAGAAAACGTTATCATTACCAAATGATAGATTTTTAAACTCACGTTATGTAAAAATTAATAAAGAAACTAGACGAGGATGCAGGAAAACTACTATACCGCTTCCGTGATTCCTTCATCCTCTAGTTATCTTTTTGAATCATTCATTTTTACTTTTTATCCTCAAAAAGTTTAATAACTTGGGCACCTGCGTAATCAGGAGTGAACGGCCTGACCCGCCGACTGCAAAAGAGCTTCGTGAATGGCTTCAGATAATGTAGGGTGGGCAGTGATAAAGTCTTCCATTATATCTGTGGTCAACTCTCCGTGCATCATAATGGTTCCTTGTCCAATTAATTCTGTAGCATGTGAACCTACAATGGAAAGCCCAATAATTTCATTAAACTGCGGTTCTACGATTACTTTCACTTTTCCAACGGACTCATTTGCAATCATTGCTTTACCATTTGCCGTAAACGAGAATTCTCCGACGCGAATATCGCCGTATTCGCTTCGAGCCTGCTTTTCTGTCATACCGACACTTGCAATTTCAGGGTGAGTATAAATGCAGCGGGGTACAGCTCGATAATTTACGCTCTTATCTTTTCCGCATGCGTGCAAAGCAGCAACTGTGCCTTCATGAAAGGCGACATGAGCAAGCTGAATTCCGCCAACTGCATCTCCACAAGCATAGATATTAGGTATATTCGTTTGCATATGCTCATTAACATCAATTCCTTGTTTTGAAAAATGTACGTCAACCTGTTCTAAACCCAAACCTAGCACTCTAGGTTTTCTGCCAATTGAAATTAATGCATACTCAGCCTGCAGTTCATGCAGCTCTTCTTTATGTTTAAATAGAGCCGTTTTATGTTCTGGCTTCATTTCCGTTAGCGAAGCGGATGTATAAATCCCTACGCCTTTTTTCTCTAATTCTTCCTGTAACGTCAATGCGATGTCGGCATCTTCACCAGGAAGCAGCTGATCTGCTGCTTCCACAATCGTTACTTTTGTTCCCATTTGGCTGTAAATGCTTGCAAATTCACATCCAATTACACCTCCTCCTACTATTAAAAGAGATGAAGGGATAGCAGGCAGCGACATTGCTTGTTTACTGTGAATGATCCACTTTCCATCAAAAGGAGCAAATGGCAGGCTAGCAGGTTCTGAACCCGCAGCAATAATAAACTGTTCAGCCTCTATCTCTTCTACGTGATTTTCGTTTCGCACGGCTAGACAATGATTTGTCAAAAAAGAAGCTTCTCCTTTTATGACTTTAATACTGTTCTTTTTCATCAAATAGCCGATTCCCCTGACCAAGTTTTTAACAATGGTTGTTTTATGATGCTGAACGCCATCCCAGTTAATTTTCACTTGTTCTAAAGGAAGATTGATGCCGAATTGCTCAGCTTTCTTAATTTTCTCATAGGCTTCCGCGCTTGCTAATAGCGACTTTGTTGGCATACAGCCCTCATTTAAACAGGTTCCACCTAAATCTTTTTGTTCGATTAACGTAACTTGTTTTCCTTGCCGGGCGGCAGTGATTGCCGCCACATATCCTGCTGGACCGCCTCCAATCACAACTAAAGGTTTCACGGAATGCACCCCTTTCTATAAGAGTAGTAAAATAGGCTGTTCTAAGTATTGTTTAATAGTTCCAAGGAAATTAGCTGCAGGTGCTCCGTCCAGTACGCGATGATCAAACGTCAGGCTTAAAGGCAGCAAGTTTCTTTTTTGTAATTCGTCTCCTTTATACATCGGTACATCTTCAGTAGCTCCAACACCAAGAATTCCTGTTTCAGGCGGGTTTAATACAGGTGTAAAATACTCTACTCCGTAAGCACCGAGATTAGTAATAGTGAATGTAGAACCTTGCATTCTATCAGTGGCCAGCTGACCTTGCCGAGCATCTGCTGCTCGTGTTTTGATCTCTGCAGCTAATTCAACTAACGACATCTTTTCAGCATGTTGCATAACAGGGACAACTAACCCATTTTCTAAAGCTACGGCCATTCCAAGATGAACATGGTTATAGAGATGAATTTCGTTATCTATATAGGCACTGTTCATTTGTTTATGTTCTTGAAGTGAAAGAACAACAGCGCGAGCAATAAAATCAGTTAGAGATATCTTCACCTTATGGCGTTGTTGGATCACATCTTTGATTTCCCGTTGAAGAGACAGCAAATCCGTCACGTCAGCTTTCATATTAATTGTTAATTGGGCACTGTTTAATAAACTACTATGCATTCGACTTGCAATGACTTTTCTCATGCCCGCTACTGGAAGCGTTTCTTTTTTTATAGCTTTATCTATTTCTGCTGGTGGACGACTCGCTTCTGAAGCTCTTTCCGCCAGCACTTTCTCTACATCTGCTTTGGTGATTCTTCCTTTTGGTCCTGTGCCTTTAATCGTTTCAACATTAAGGTTTTCAGATTCTGCTATTTTCCGTGCAATTGGTGAAATAAGCACCGTTTCTTTCCTCTTTTTTGATGGAGCTGCGTTTGCTGGTGGCTCTTCTAACGAGATAGCAGCCGCTACCTCGTTTTTAGGCGCTTGCAGCTCATTTGCTGAACTGTTTTGCTCAGTGAGCTGCTCGTTTGGCTTTCCAACATAACAGATAATCGTTCCAGGAGGCACTCCTACATCTTCTTGTACAAGAATATCAAGAATCACACCGTCCTGCGGCGCTTCAATATCCATTTCGATTTTTTCAGAATTAATGCTTGCAATCATATCTCCTTTTGAAACGGAGTCTCCAACTTTTTTGTTCCACGTCGAAACAGTTCCTTCTTTCATTGCCATACCTAGTTTTGGCATTACAACCTCTGCAGCCATTTGCTTCCTCCTCCTTTTCTTTAATTACACGCTTAGAAGCGATTTATCTCCTAGTAACTCCGATACAACTTCAATTACTTTTTGTGGTGTCGGCAGATAAATATCTTCTAATGGAGGCGAAAACGGCACAGGTGTATGTGGTGCTGTAATTCGTTTAATAGGTGCATCAAGCATGTCAAATCCTTTATCAGCAACTAGCGCGGCAATATCCGTTGCGATGCTGCATCTTGGATTGGCTTCGTCAATGACAATTAATCGATTCGTTTTTTCTACAGAAGAAAGAATGGTTTCTTCATCAAAAGGTGATAGACTTCGCGGATCGACTACTTCTACATCAATTCCCTTGTGAGACAATTGATCTGCTGCCGTAAGTGCAGTATTTACTTGTTTTCCAATTGCTACAATGGTTAAATCTGTTCCTTCGCGTTTCACGTCAGCTTTCCCTAACGGAATTGTATAGTAGCCTTCAGGAACCTCTCCTTTCATGTTGTACAATGTTTTGTCTTCAAAAAAGATAACCGGATCATTGTCTTCAATAGCTGCTAACAATAATCCTTTTGCATCGTAAGGGTTAGAAGGCACCACTACTTTAATGCCAGGAATGCTAGTGAATAAAGCGTACAAGCTCTGAGAATGCTGAGCTGCAGCCCTAAACCCTGCCCCATGAGTCGTTCGAATCGTGACGGGCACTTCAGCTTTTCCTCCAAACATGTATCTAAATTTTGCGCCTTGATTCAGCACTTGATCTAAACAGCAGCCAATAAAGTCATTAAACATTAATTCTGCAACCGGTCTTAACCCTGTAGCTGCCGCTCCCATTGCAGCTCCTATATAAGCTGCTTCTGAAATCGGCGTATCAAGAATTCGTTCACGTCCAAATTCTTGCACAAGCCCTTTTGTCACTCCAAGAACCCCGCCCCACGCCTCATCATCTTGCAAGTGGTCAATTTCCGCTCCGCCAGCTACATCTTCTCCCAAAAGAATCACATTCTCATCTTTTCGCATCGCTAGTTTCATAGCTTCATTAATAGCTTCAGACATGCTTAATTTTCTAGTCATTTCCTTTTCCCCCTTTAATTAATAAGATACATAAACATCCGTTAATAGTTCCGAAGCATCAGGATAATCGCTTGTTTCTGCTAGCTCAACTGCGCGTTCTACTGCTTTTTCTACTTCACCTTCAATCTCTCTAAGCTCTTGTTCTGTTATTACTTGTTCTGAAAGCAAGTAATTTTCAAAAAGAGCGATAGCATCTTTTTCCTGGAGATGTTCTTTCTTTTCATTTCCTGATTTATACGTTTGTGCGTCGCCTTCAAAATGTCCGTAATTTCGATACGTTACACATTCAATTAACGTTGGCCCTTCCCCTCTGCGGGCTCGTTGAATAGCTTCTGCAGCTGCTTCATAAACTGCTATCACGTCTTTTCCATCCACTCGTACCCCTGGAATGTTATAAGATGCGGCACGGTCTGCAATCGCGCTGCAGCTCGAAGCATAAGAAAATGGAGTTGCCTCTCCGTAGCCATTATTTTCAGCAACAAAAACAACCGGCAGTTTCCAAATGGCTGCTAAGTTAATTCCTTCATGAAACGTCCCTTCATTGCCCGCTCCGTCTCCAAAAAAGCAAACGCTTACATCTTTTGTCTTTTTATACTTAGCAGTTAAAGCAGAACCGCATGCAAGCGGAAAGCCTCCTCCTACAATTCCATTTGCCCCTAAAATTCCTTTATCTAAATCCGCGATATGCATGGATCCGCCTTTTCCTTTGCCTAACCCGGTTACCTTTCCAAAAAGCTCAGCCATCATTCCATCTAAATCGCCGCCTTTAGCAATACAATGGCCGTGTCCGCGATGAGTGCTTGTAATACTGTCACTGTCATTAAGATGAGCGCACATTCCAACCGCTACCGCTTCTTCACCTGCATACAGATGAACAAAACCAGGCAGTACACCTTTTGCGAAAATTTGATGTACTTCATCTTCAAACTTTCGAATTTCTACCATTTTCTGATACATCCAGCTGGCTTTTTCTTTCGTAAGCTTTTCTGTTTTGTTTTGAGCAGTTTTCATTATGGTAAGCCTCCTCATTTGATTATCAAACTTCACTTAACTACTATTGCAAGTACCGTGCCAATAGTAAAATCCCTTTATACTAGCAATCTATTATTGTATTTGGCCTCATAAAGTTAGACAAAATTGGACACTGTTCCAACTTTGTCTAACTTTGTCCAATCTTAGAGGAATCAATTATGTAAACTGAATTTAAGGTGCATAATAAGTGTGTGGGTTGAAAATCACATTGAATAATTAGCGAGAAAGCTTTTATGTAAATATGATATAATGCTGAAGGAATCGTCTTAATTTTGAGGAACACCAAGGCTTTTAAAGGAGGTCGGTTAAAGAAAAACGGGCTTTATAGAAGTTTTACCGTAAAGTTGGATGTAAATTAAACAATGAAAGATGAGGTGAAAACCTGGAAAACATCCAAAGTTTTTGTCATCTACACTTCGTGATGTCTAGATGACATATCGCCAGGTTACTGTTATGCACAATGCAATTCAACACATTACAAATTTTCATGTATACGCAGCCATTATTATATTTATCATTACATATTTTTTAATTATGACTGAAAAGATCAATCGCGCTTCAGCAGCTCTTTTAGGTGCTATATTAATGATTTTGTTAGGCATTGTTGATTTTAATAATGCTATTACCGAACACATTCAGTGGGAAACGATTGTCCTTCTTATGGGTATGATGATTCTAGTCGGCATTACAAATAAAACGGGCGTGTTTCAATACGCAGCCATCAAGTCTGCTAAAATCGCTAAAGGT
Source organism: Priestia sp. YIM B13490 (assembly GCF_042787735.1). Lineage (NCBI taxonomy): Bacteria > Bacillati > Bacillota > Bacilli > Caryophanales > Bacillaceae > Priestia > Priestia sp. YIM B13490. The sequence continues at coordinate 74,205 of NZ_JBHZOT010000003.1, read as the reverse complement.
GATCCAGTTCGAATTCTAGTTATTTTATCAATTTTAACAGGCGTCGGATCTGCTTTTTTAGATAATGTAACGACGGTTTTATTAATTGTTCCCGTTACTTTTTCAATTACTACTATTTTAAATATTAATCCTTTTCCGTTTCTTATATCAGAAGTGCTGTTTTCAAATATTGGGGGAACGGCTACTTTAATAGGCGACCCACCTAATATCATGATTGGAGCAGCAAATCCTCATCTTGATTTTAACGCTTTTTTATTAAACTTAGCTCCTGCAGTGCTAATTATCGGTGTTGTTACACTGGGGATTCTTGTTCTTATCTATCGCAAAAAATTAAAAGTAGAAGATAGCAAAAAGCAAGAGCTGATGAGTTTAAATGAAAAAGATTATATTCAAGATTCCGTTTTAATGAAAAAATCGTTAACTGTACTCGTCTTAACGATTCTAGGTTTTACCCTGCATTCCGTTTTGCATATTGATGCGGCTATGGTAGCCATTACAGGTGCTGCTGTACTATTGGTAATTGGATTAAGAACTCATGATGAAGTAGAAAGCGCGTTTGATTCTGTTGAATGGACAACCATTATTTTCTTTGCAGGTTTGTTTGTTCTTGTCGGAGGCTTAATCGATGTAGGCATCATCAAAAAACTGGCTGCTGGCGCTTTAAACGTTACAGACGGCAACATCGCACTGTCAGCTTATCTCATTTTGTGGATTAGTGGAATTGCTTCAGCTGTTATTGACAACATTCCTTTTGTTGCTACAATGATTCCACTTATTCAAGATATGGCTCATGGAATGGGAATGAGCCCTGATTCTGCTCAAATCAATGTACTATGGTGGTCATTGGCTCTAGGAGCATGTTTGGGAGGAAACGGTACGTTAATTGGAGCATCTGCCAACGTCATTGTAGCTGGCATGGCTGTAAAAAAAGGACATAAATTTTCGTTTATGGATTTTTTGAAAATTGGAGCTCCAATTATGCTTGTATCTCTTTTGATTTCAACGTTATATATCTTTCTTCGCTACCTTTTATTCCTGTAAGAAAAGAGCAATTAAAATTTACATGAACAGTAAAAAGACTTCTCAGCTGAGAAGTCTTTTTTGCTCTAGATATATGCGCTCAAGCAGCCCAAACGAAGTTGATAATAAAAGCGGCGCTAATCATATACATAATCCAGTGAATTTCCTTCGCCCTGCCGGCTAACAATTTAACGAATGTATAAGATAAAAACCCTAGCGCTAAGCCTTCGCCGATACTAAACGTTAACGGCATCAAAATAATGGTACAAAAAGCAGGCACAGCATCTGTTATCTCGTCTAAAGGGATGTTTTTGATTTCCGTTAACATGAGAGCTCCAACCATAATTAAAATAGGCGCTGTAGCAAAAGCAGGAATAATGCTAATTAATGGCGTAAATAAAAGACTCACTAAAAACAACATGGCAACGACCAGTGCTTTAAGGCCCGTCTTGCCTCCTTCTGCAATTCCCGCAGCATTTTCTACATACGCGTTCATTGCGGTAGATCCCATAGCAGCACTGGCTATTGTCGCAAGAGAATCTGCCATAAGCGCTTTATCTAACCCTTTAATTTCACCTTTTTCATCCATTAATCCAGCTTTTTTAGATAATCCAATCATCGATCCTAAATTATCAAACAGCTCCACAAGTGTAAATGAAAAAATAATAGAAAAAAGACCGTAATGAAGAGCGGATTTAATATCCATTTGTAAAAAAGTTTCCGACATGCTCGGCATTGAAAATGACACCACGCTGCTGATGCTTTTAGGTGCTTCTACTATGCCCAGCACCATCCCGGCAATTGATACCAGCAAAATGCTAATCAGTGCAGCTCCTTTAATTTTTCGAGCAGTTAATACAGTTACCGCGATAAAACCTAATAAAGCAAGGAATGGGCCCGGTTTTGTAAGCTGACCAAGAGCTACTAAATTTTCTTTGTTGCTTACAATAATGCCTGCTTGCTTAAAACCGATAAAAGCAATAAATAGACCGATTCCAACAGAAATAGCACTTTTTAAAATAGCAGGTATCCCTTCAATAATCTTCTTGCGTAAGCCTGTTATCGTTAAAATAAAAAATACAACCCCTGAAATAAATACGGCTCCTAAACCTGTTTGCCACGTTAGCCCTTCACCCAATACCACTGTATACGTAAAAAAAGCGTTCAGCCCCATTCCTGGTGCTACTGCAATAGGCATGTTCGCCCATAATGCAAACAAAAGAGTAGCAAAGACAGTGGCAAAAATCGTCGCTGCAATTGCCGCTTCTTTTGGAATGCCTGCATCTGCTAAAATCGTCGGATTAACAAAGATAATATAGCTCATCGTCACAAAAGTAGTAATTCCAGCAAGAATTTCTGTTTTTACATCTGTTTTGCGTTCGGTTAAATGAAACAGCTTATCCAACCATGAAGGGTTAGGTGCTGATTTTTTTATTAGTTCCATATGCTGAGTTTCAACTTTTTCATTTATCGCCACTTGCTTTTCACTCCTTTAATTTTCGATTCATTCTCTTTTAACTCGCTTTTACAGCTCCTCTATAAAACAGTGTGTTTTTAACCATTTCCCCTCTCTTTTTCATGAAAATATCTATAAAAAGAGCCGTGAAAACAGAAGGGAATCCTTCTGTTTTCACGGCTCTTTGCTTCTGTAAACAGAAGATAAGCATCCGTTTTTTACGTATTTGCACAACAAACGATTTCATCGAACGTTTTGCAATTTATATAGCGAAGTTATTTAAAGCAAATAACCGTACAAGAATTCTCTGTAACAGGATCATAGTCTCTAAATAAAGAAGTGACCTGGATATCAAATAAAAGCTCCACTTTTTGCTTTAGCATTTTTTTATATTTAGTCGACAAAGCGGCATCAAGAGACATCACTAATTCTCTATATTCTTCACTGAGTGCTTCGAGTGCCGGCATTCTTTTTGATTGAGCTAGTATAAGAATTTTATTATCAATAATATCTATTTTTTGAGTATTCACGCCTACATGAAAAATTTCTTGGCTAATTTGAGTATACAAAGTAGCTATCTTCTTTTTAGAGATCGGCTCCATATGCTTCACCTTTTTCATTGTTAAAAATATGTTTTTGCTATATTGTTTTCACTTGATTATTGTCCTTTGACCAGCTGCCGACAAATTCAGGCTCATCATAGTCAAAGAAATTAGTTAAATTCTCATGGCGATTATCAATAAAAAGCTGATTGGCGACTTCTGAGACGAGCTTTGGTATCGCATATTTTAGCCCTGAAAGAGCGGATGCAGAAATTCCACAGCTAATTAAAGCGGAATAATTAAAAGCAAAAAGGCCATATACCATTTTTTGACCTTCCCTATTACGACTTAAAAAAGCAAAGCCGTTACTAAGGTAAGGATGGGCATCCAATACTGGGTTGGCAATTTCATGCGGTGCTTTGTAATGATCGTTCCAGCGAGCGATGTGTTTTTCAACAAGTTGCAATTCTGGACGCAGAGCCGGATCTGTTAGAAGTCCGGTGCTAATAATTAAATAGTCAAACGTAAACGTTCCCTGAGGAGTGGTTACAACTGCTTTGTCGTGTTTTTCCTCGACGTCGAGCCATGGGGCATGTACGTGCAAATGAAAACCTGGCCATGAGGAAGCGCGTCCAAATGTATCATTCGTAGGCGGCTGATTGTATTCGAAAAAATGAGCCATCACTTCATATTTTTCAGCATCTGACAGAGCATGGAAACGTTCAATCATTCCTGAAGCTTCCATTTGTCTGATTGGATTAATACGCGGAAGTTCTTTTCGTCGAACAAATACATGAGCTTCAGCAACTCCTTCGGAAAGCGCATAGTTGGCGTTATCAAACGCGGATGCTCCTCCTCCTAAAACAGCTACTTTTTTGTTCTTCAACGTAGTAAAATCAATGGTTTGTGAAGTGTGAGAATAAAGATGAGGCGGCAATTTTTCAGAAATCATAGGTGGAACATGCCATTCTCCTCCTCCTTGAATTCCTGTAGCTAGTATCACTTTACGTGCCATCAGTGTAGGACACACGGCTCCATTCCCTTCAATATGCAAGCGATGGATACCTGTTTCTGCTGGCTCAATTAACGTTAATTTTATTTCATTCGCCACAGGAAGGTTAAGAATGTTCCGGTACCAGCGCAAATAATTCATCCAGTCTCCTCTTGGAATTTTGTCAAGAGCTTCCCATCCTTCTGAGCCGAATTGTGCTTCCCACCACGCTTGAAACGTCAGTGAAGGAATTCCTAAATCGATAGATGTTAAGTTTTTGGGCGTTCTTAGCGTAATCATTCGCGCGTACGTTTCCCACGGACCTTCTAAACCCGAACGATTTTCATCAATAGCAAGAATATTCGACACGCGTTCTCGCAGCAAGCCAAAGGCTGTTCCTAAACCGCTTTGACCTCCTCCAATAATGATTACATCGTATACGTGTCCGCTCTTAGGGGTAATTGGCTGTACCTCTGTTGGTTTCCTAAAGGAAAGGTAAGAAAGATCGGTTTCTACTCTTTTATTTAAAGCTTCTAAGCTCATCGCTATCTCTCCTTTCAATAAAGTTTCTCCGTGATAAAAGTTTATTTTATACCTAACACAAAATGATAGGTTTTATAACATCGTTTAATTTATATTTATATTATCACTTTTGGAATATGATTGTATCTCCATTCTCTCTAAAGTTTTTTTTGCAAATTGTATAAAATCACTAATATAATTTTTTTATATCTTATGTATGGAACCATATTTACATCGTTTAAAAGGAAAAAACCATTACAAAGTTTAATGAAGAAAGCTTTTCTGACATAAATTTCAAGGGGAACATGTGCAAGTTTGTGACAGTTATTTGTTAATTACGCTCTACTACTTGACTATCGTATTCATCAAATCTATAGTCATAATTAGTAACTCAGCAAAGGGAGTCAACGTATGAGAAATTTATTTAAAATAACAGCTATATTTACAACGATTGTTATGTTTATTTTAATGATTGCCGGCAGTCTGGTCACAACCACAGGATCTGGATTAGGGTGCGGAAACGAGTGGCCGCTGTGTAACGGGCAGTTAATACCCGAATACGCGGTAGCAACAATGATTGAATATACGCATCGTTTGATTACCGCATTTGCAGGTCTTCTCGTTTTAGCATTTTCTATTTGGGCTTGGATTCGTTACCGCAGAAACCGTGAAGTGAAAATTTTAGCGATTCTGAGTATTGCATTTATCGTTATTGAGTCATTACTCGGGGCTTCTGCAGTTATCTGGCCTCAGTCAGCTGAAGCGCTAGCACTGCATTTCGGTCTTTCGCTTATTGCGTTTACCGGCGTATTTTTGCTTTCCATGTTTGTTATTCAAAAAGACCGTTCGGATCATTTTATTAAAGGAGCGGTCACAGGCAAATTTAAAGGGCTCGCATGGTTTACGCTTATATTTACCTATTGCGATATTTATTTAGGTGCATATGTGCGTCACAAAGGTGCAAGCTTAGCATGTACAAGCTTTCCTGCTTGTTATGGCAATACGCTTATTCCAAAACTTTCAGGAACAACAGGTATTCATTTTGCCCACCGATTTGCTGCTCTTGTACTGTTTGTTCTTATCATTTGGATTATGGTATCTGCCATCAAACAGTACAAAGAAACCCGCCGTGATATTTATTACGCGTCCATCATTGCGGTTGCTTTAACCATTGCTCAAGTATTCAGCGGTATCTTTGTTGTCATGTCTCGTTTAAATGTCTTTGCTACACTGTCTCACTCAGCATTTATTACAGCGTTATTCGCTACGCTTAGCTACATTTGTGTACAGACTTTAAAAGGTAAAAGACGATAACTCAAAAAAACACGTGCAGTTCATAACTGCACGTGTTTTTTTGAGTTAAGCTAGTTCTATTCCGCCTGTAATCCCGTAAACTTGAGCTGTTACGTAGCTTGCATCCGTTGAAGCTAAAAATACGTATACATTTGCCAACTCTACTGGCTGACCAGCACGCTGCAACGGTGTATCTTGTCCAAAGCCTGGAATAGCGTCGCTTGGCTGCCCTCCAGAAATTTGCAGCGGCGTCCAGATAGGTCCTGGAGCAACGGAGTTGACGCGAATACCTTTTGGAGCTAATTGCTTGGCTAGTCCGCGAGTGAATCCGTTAATGGCAAACTTTGTAGCTGCATAGTCTAATAAATTAGGACTTGGGCTATAGCCTTGTACAGAACTTGTTGTAATAATAGAAGCACCTGCCGGTAAATAAGGCAGCGCTGCTTTTACGGTCCAATATAAAGAGAATACATTTACTTCAAAGGTTTTGCGCAGTTGGTCCGTTTCTAAATCAGCAATATCTTCTACTGCCTGCTGTTTGCCAGCTACGAGCGCTAGAACATCTAAACCATCTAATTCTTTATAAGCTTTTTCTACTAGCTCTTTGCAAAAAGATTCTTCGCCTACATCACCAGGTATGAGAACGGCTTTTCTTCCTTCTGCTTCAATAAGCTTTTGTACTTCTTCTGCATCTGCTTGCTCTTGTGGCAAGTAATTAAGCGCAACGTCTGCACCTTCTCTTGCGTAAGCAATCGCTGCTGCCCGGCCAATACCTGAATCTCCGCCCGTCACAAGAGCTTTTCTGCCTTTTAATTTACCTGCACCTATGTAACTGTTTTCCCCGCAGTCCGGGATGACGTTCATTTCTTTTTGTACACCGGGCGGTTCTTGATACTGTTTTGGATAGTCTTCATGGAAATATTGAGTTAATGGATTATTTAGTTTTGACATATTCGTCACTCCTTTATGAATGAATCCTTAACCAACTAAGGAAAAGTTTTCTATATACTTGTTCTTCCCGTCCTCTTCTTTAGTAAACATGCTTGATGTGCTCTATTATCCTCACTTTTCTTTCATTACCTTTCCCCTTCAATCAACAGCTAAAAACAGCTGCATACCTGAAATCTACGTTTACCATCACAATAAAAAAATCCGAACGAGTCGAATTCTTTATTAAGAATCTCGATTCCTCGTTCAGATCTTCTTTTAACTAAGATACATTTATCCCCCCCTCTTTAAATAAATGGTGAGAGCTTTGTATTTTACTGTGAACAATAAGCGTTCTTTTTCTTCTGTTCTGCTACTCTGTTAGTTCCACTTGTAAAGGCTTTGATTCTTCTTCGGCTTCTTTAGGAGTGCGAACAATTAACACATCACATTTGGCATAGCGTAAAATATGCTGAGATACGCTTCCGATTAAAATGCGCTCTACGGCGTTTAGCCCCGTCGCACCGCATATAATTAAATCAACGTGCTTATCGGGAGCAATTTTTTTAGATATTTTTGTTTTAGGAGAACCGTGTTCAATTAATGTCTCGACTTTCGTTACTCCAGCCTTAAGAGCTAGGTTACTATAGTTGGTCAAAAGTTCTTCAGCAAATTTCTCTGCATCTTGAAAGCGTGTATCTGTATAGAATGCATAAGGTGATGGACTTAACGCCTGTATGTCGATAACGTGACAAACTATTAAATGAGCGTTATTTTTTTTCGCACTGTTAACTGCTTTTTTGAATGCCCACTCTGCTTCTACAGAACCGTCTACTGCTACGAGGATGTTACGATAAGCCATATTCATCATAATCTCTCCTTTGTCTTTCGTTTATAAAGAACTTTCCTTGCTACACTTTTATTTTACTTCTTGCGCAAACGAAAGTATGTGATTTTTATCACAATATATAGAAATTAATAAAAATGGAGCCGTGTGTAGTGCACGGCTCCATTTTTATTGAACTTGAGAGTTAAAAGTCATTATCCAAATCGATCCTGCTACAATCGTAATAACAAAAACGATTCCAAGTATTAAAGCCATCACATTATAGCGGGGCTTCTCTCCGTCTTTGATATGCATGAAGAAAAACAGTTGAATGAAAAATTGAAGCACGGCCATTCCTAGAATGCTAGCTAGTAATATATTTTTAGAAAATACATGGTTTAATACCAGCATCAGAGGAATAACGGTTAAAATAATCGAGAAAATAAATCCTATTGTATAAGCTTTTAACGATCCATGGTTCTCCATCTACATCACCCCCATTAAATACACAACCGTGTAAAGGAAGATCCAGACAGCATCAAGAAAATGCCAGTATAAGCTGATAATCGTCACTTTTCGCTTTGTTACAGAGGTAATTCCATATCGTTTTAATTGGATTGTAATTGAAATCATCCAAATGATGCCGACAGAAACGTGCAGCCCGTGCGTACTAACTAGCGTATAGAAAGCTGTAAAAAATGCGCTGGTGGAAATGGTTGCTCCTTCATGAACCATTGTTTGAAATTCATGAATTTCAAGGCCCACAAAGCACATACCTAAGAGCAGAGTTACGATTAGCCAGCCAATTAAAGGTTTTATTTTTCCCTTGTGCATGCTCAGCACAGCTAATCCGCTCGTAAAGCTGCTCGTTAATAAGATAAACGTTTCAGAAACAAATCCTGGAACTTCAAAAAATTCCTTTCCTGTAAGGCCTCCCGCAGTATGATTAACAAGAACGGCATACGTAGCAAATAATGCTCCAAATAGGATGCAGTCCGTTACGAGGAAAAGCCAAAAACCCATAACTTTGATTCCTTCATCATGTTCATCATGATGTTCTTCGTGGTGCGCTGTCGCATAAGCCATGTCAGCCAACCCTCCCTACTGAATCTTCTGTATGTCGAATTTCATCCACCGGAATATAATAGTCCGAGTTGTATTGAAAAGAACGAACTAGTAAACAAGCTCCGACTCCTGTCAAACCGAATATCGCCATCCACACCCAGTGGAACGTTAAGCCAAAACCAGCAATGAACCAGAAAACCGACATGATAAATGGAATACCTGAATTCTTAGGCATATGAATCGGAGAGAAAGCAGCTGTTTCCTTCGCTTTTTTCTTTTTTCTTTCTTCTTTTATTGTCCACCACGCATCTTGCCCCGTTACTGTTGGAATCACTGCAAAATTGTAGTGCGGCGGCGGTGAAGGGATGGACCATTCTAATGTACGTCCATTCCAAGGATCCCCTGTTACATCTCGTTCTCCGTACTTAATGCCATGAAGAATCTGCCATGCTTGAAAGATAAACCCTATGCCCATAAAGAAAGCTCCGACTGTAGAGATAACGTTCAGTGGTCCCCATCCCATGTCAAAGTCGTACGTATAAATACGGCGTGTCATTCCCATAAACCCTAATGCGTATTGAGGCATGAAGCATACATAAAAACCAATATTCCATGTCCAAAACGCCCATTTACCAAGACGGTCATTTAATTTAAAGCCAAACATTTTTGGCCACCAATAGTACAAACCTGCAAAAAAGCCGAATACAACGCCTCCAATTAACACTTGGTGAAAGTGTGCAACTAAAAAGTAGCTATTATGATACTGATAGTCTGCGGGAGCTGCTGAAAGCATAACACCCGTTGCTCCTCCCACAACAAAACACGGGATAAAAGCAATTGTCCATAGCATTGGCTGCGTCATTTGAATACGGCCGCGGAACATCGTAAATAACCAGTTGAACACTTTAACACCCGTTGGAATTCCGATAGCCATCGTCGTAATAGCAAAAAACACATTCACATTAGCACCTGCACCCATCGTAAAGAAATGATGTACCCATGTGAAATACGATAGAACGCTAATAATCATCATTGAAAAAACCATAGACTTATAGCCAAATATCTTCTTTTGAGAAAACGTTGCAACGATTTCAGAAAAAATGCCGAATGCAGGAAGTACAACGATATACACTTCAGGATGTCCCCACATCCAAATTAAGTTAATGTACATCATCGGATTTCCTCCGCCGGTCATAGTAAATAAGTGTCCGTCAAAGAAGCGGTCAATAAACAATAAAGCAAGCGTTACGGTTAATACAGGAAACGCGAAAATGATAATAATACAGCTTGCTAGAACGGACCACGTGAATAGGGGCATATGCATAAGTTTCATGCCCGGTGCACGCATTTTTAAAATAGTCATAATAAAATTAATTCCAGAAGCCAAGCTGCCAATACCTGATATTTGAATGCCCCAAATATAAAAATCTTGACCTGGTCCAGGACTGAACTGCATGCCAGAAAGCGGAGGATAACTCAACCATCCTGCATCTGGCGAGCCGCCGATTACAAACGACAAATTGAAAAGCATGGCGCCAAAGAAAAATAGCCAAAAGCTTACCGCGTTTAAAAAAGGATAGGCGACATCCCTTGCTCCAATTTGAAGAGGTACAACAATGTTAAAGAACGCAAACATAAGCGGCATTGCCATAAATAGAATCATAATGGTTCCGTGCGTAGTAAAAATTTCGTTGTAATGATTAGAATCTAGAAAATGCCACTGAGGGAATGCTAGTTGCATACGCATTAATAATGCATCTACTCCGCCTCGAAACAGCATTAATAATGAAGAAAGCATATACATAATACCAATTTTTTTATGATCCACCGTTGTGAGCCACTCACGCCATAGCCACTTCCATTTTTTAAGATACGTAAGAACAAAAATAATACCGGCTAATGTTAATAAAATGGCGACATCTGCTCCGTAAATCATCGGTTCTCCTGTCACAAAAAAATGAGATGAAAAATCTTTTAATTTTTCTAACAACTTATTTTCCTCCTTCCTGGTGCTCATGCTGTGCATGTACTTGTTCTTCAGAAGCCACATTCATAGTCTTCATGTCTTCATTTTTCATATGGTGATGCTGACTATAATATTGACCACCGTTTTTAATGACAATTTCTTGGAATAAGCCTTTAGGAATGGTAGAATACGATTTTTCTAGAGAAAGACCTTGTTGGGCAAGATTGCTATAATCAGCTTTTGTTAAAGCTGGTGATGTTTCTTTCACTTGCTTTACCCATTGATTAAATTCTTTTGTCGATGTAGATTTAACTTTAAAGTTCATATGAGCGAACCCTTCACCCGTAAAATTAGCACCCGAACCAAAATATTCTCCCTTGTGATCAGCTTGCAGCCAAAGCCCCATTGCCATTCCCGGCATGGTATATAATTGTCCTCCCAGCTCCGGTACCCAAAAAGAATTCATAGGTGCATCTGACGTTAGCACGAATTGAACGGGCACATCTTTTGGAATGTTGACATAGTTCACTGTCGCAATATTTTGATCCGGATATTGAAATAACCATTTCCAGTCAAGGGATGTTACTTCAATTGTTAGCGGCTTTACATCTTTTTTCGGCGGATCTACTAAGTCATACGTCGTCTTGGCCGTAGCGAAACCTAAAATACCAATAATAATAATGGGGATGCCCCACCAAATAAATTCAAGACGCTTACTATCGTCCCAGTCTGGCCTATACGAAGCCTTGTTTCCAGGCTTATCACGGTAGCGTAAAACGATATACACAAGCAGACCTAAAACAGGAATAACAACAATTGTGCATAAAATTATGGAAAAAATAATTAACTGGTATTCTTTTTGAGCCACCGCCCCCTGCGGATTTAAAATCAAATAACGACTATCACAGCCTGCTAAAAAAATTGTGATGAATACGGAGAGAATGATTAACTTGCCAATATGCATTGATTTTTGCTTTCTCACCTAAGCTCAGGCTCCCTTCTTCTAAATCTCTGTACATAATAATAGTATATAAACGTGCATATTAGAGATGCATCTCAACAGATCAAAAGGCTAATAACCTCCTAACATATTGAAGTTTGTCATGACATATTGCTTACTCCTAAAAAATTATCATGTTGTATCATTAAAAGGTGTGATATTCATCACACTTGAAGCGCTTTTTATCTAGTTTAAATGGCTTTACCATAAATTCGTCACATATTTGGGTAATTGTGGGGAATAAAAGGTGCCTTGTGACTATCCTAATAAAAGAAAAAAACTCTTCCAGTTTTTATTAACTGAAAGAGTTTTTTATAAGTACTAGATGAAGTATTGAGCTTTAACACTTACTGATTTGCTTGTTTGACCTGCTGAAACATCCAATCAATCATTTTCCGATTCTGATACGCGGGAACCCAGGAAGCATGATCATACTTTAATTCTTTAGGATATTCCGTATATAGCGGATACCCCCAGATTTTTTGTAAATTCATTGCACCGTTATTTATATTTACGATGAAACACTCCTCATAAAGAAAACTATATTTCTATTTTCAAAGAGACTTATCACTATAGCAATATTTTTTAAAAAAGCTATCCACTTTCTTCATAAAGCTTACATATTAAAAACACCTAAAGATAGTTTAGGTGTTTTTGAAATTTTTATATTCATCTATTCTCTAAGTAAAAGCTCAATGGTTATATGGCCTTCTTACTCTTTGAAGCCCTAGTTTTTTTCTCCACATATTTTCCATTTGTTCGAGAGTTTTACCTTTTGTTTCAGGAACAAATTTCCAGACAAACAAAGCAGAAAGTATACTCATTAAACCGTAAAAACCATATGTTAATCCTCCGCTATATTCCATCATCACGGGATATGTAGAGGAAATAAAATAGTTAGCCGCCCACTGAGCAGCTACGGCAATAGCTACAGCACGACCTCTAATTTTATTAGGAAAAATCTCTGAAATGAGCACCCAACAAATTGGTCCCCATGACATCATAAAGGAAGCTGTATAAATAATGATAAATACAAGCGTCCCTATACCAATGATGTTTGAAAAAGCCATGCTTGCTACACCGAACATTCCAATGGCCATTCCGATAGACCCTGTTATTAATAAAGGTTTTCTTCCCAAACGATCAACCGTCAAAATTGCAATTACTGTAAAAATAACGTTTACTAATCCCATAATAATAGTTTGCAGCATAGAAGAACCTTTAGCTGCTCCCATGCTTTCAAAAATACGCGGAGCATAATATAGAGCTACATTGATTCCTACAAACTGTTGAAATACAGAAAGCAGTATACCTACAACGATAACTAATTTTCCATATGCCAATAATTTTTCAGACGAAACATTGGTAGAAATTGTTTGTTTAATATCTTCTAAAATTGATTTCGCTTCTGAAGATCCATTAATTTTAGTTAGTATGGCTAAAGCTTTTTGATCTTGATTCTGTATAGCTAAGTAGCGAGGCGTTTCAGGAACTAAAAACAAGAGTGCTGCAAAGAGTAAAGCTGGAATGGCTCCTGAAGCAAACATGTATCTCCAACCTACATCATTAATCCATTCTAAGGTTTCCCCATTTGCAATACCCCAATTCACGAAGTAAACGACTAACATTCCAAAAATAATCATAAATTGATTGAACGATACCAATCTGCCGCGAATATCTGCCGGTGCAATTTCTCCTATATAGATGGGACAAATGGCTGATGCTAAGCCAACACCAATCCCACCTATAATGCGGTAGAAGTTAAAAGCAAGTAACAAAGAGAGTGTCGGTTCCCCTTTTGTGAAAAATAAAAACTCAGGATAAGAAGCGCCTAACGCTGAGACTATAAAAAGAATAGCTGCTAGTATAAGTGATTGTTTGCGTCCTAGTTTCGTCGCAAAATAACCAGATACCAATCCTCCAATAATACATCCTATTAAAGCACTTGATACAGTAACACCATGTGCTAAAGATCCTAACCCTAAGCTGTCAATAAGATACACCTTTAATGATTCTTCAGCTCCAGATATTACAGCTGTATCATATCCAAACAGTAACCCTCCGATAGCGGCAACTAAGGTAATAGAAAAAATATATAATGAGTTTCGATTTTGTTTCATGCGTTGTTAAAAGCAGTTAGTTAAAAGTAACAGTAGAAGTTCTATTTCTAACTGAGTTCGCACTTATTTGAATACGTTTTCAAATTCTTGGAACACAAAAGAAATTTTCGTCGTCTATTCGACTAACTGCTCTTATCCTCCCCTCCAATGTACGTATTTTTCTAGTGAATCAAATCTTACTACAGCATTTTCTATACTTCCTTTTGTGTTAGGTATATCGATATACAACCATAATCAATTGATACAAGCTACTTTCATATGAAGTTTCTTTTTAAAGTAAGGTTGCATATTTTGCAACCTATTATTTCCTTTTAAATTCGCCTAGCTTTTTACTTAAGTCGTTTGTTTGAAGGTAGACTTCTTTATATAATTCATAAAGCTGTTTATAGACTTGTACATGTTCTGCATTAGGATAATATGTTTTCGACGAGGTAATAAATACGTTTGCACACTCTTCCAATGAGTTATACCAGCCACAGCCATAAGCTGCTAGCATGGCTGCTCCTAACGCTGGGCCTTGTTCAGTAGACAACTTTACGATTTTTGCATTAAAAACGTCTGCTTGAATTTGAAGCCAATGATCATTTTTTGCTCCTCCGCCAATTGATACAATAGACGTAATTTCCTTTCCGCTTTCTCGAAAGATTTCAATTGACTCATTTAAAGAAAACGTAATACCTTCAATAACCGCTCGCGTAAAGTCTCTCTTTTTATGAGAGGCGTCCATTCCTATAAAACTTCCGCGAATCGTAGCATCTGCATGCGGTGTACGTTCCCCAACTAAGTAAGGGGTAAATAAAAGGCCGTTTGATCCGATTGGTACATTTTTTAGGTCAGCCAACAATTCTTCAAACGTGTCGTTTTCTGCGAAATTTTCCTTAAACCAGCTTAAACTGTGACCCGCAGATAGCGTAACGCCCATCGTATAAAAGGCATTTTCTTTTCCATGATTAAAATAATGGACTTTTCCATCAAAGTCTCTATCGCTTCGTTCCTCATAAGAAAGAACAACACCTGATGTCCCAATGCTACATAGTGTTTCCCCTGATGATAAAATGCCGGCGCCAATTGCTCCGCAAGCATTATCAGCTCCACCTGCAAATACTTTCGTTGAAGTGGCTAATCCCGTTTTTTGAGAGAACGCTTCACTAATATTGCCTATGCATTCACTAGATTCAACTAGTGGCGGACAAAGATTAATATTGATTCCTGTTAATTGGCAAAGCTCATCATCCCATTTTTTCTTGCTGATGTTTAATAATAATGTACCGGCAGCATCTGAATATTCACTATGAATAAAGCCGGTCATTTTAAAGCGTAAATAATCTTTAGGCAGCATAAATACAGCTGCTTTTTCAAATATAGCCGGTTCATACTCTTTTACCCACAATAACTTAGGAAGAGTAAATCCTTCTAAAGCCTGGTTTTTTGTTATCTTTAAAAGACGTTTTTCTCCAATGACTTTATAGAGATGATGACATTGTTCTGTTGTTCTTGTGTCATTCCACAAAATGGCGTTACGTAATAGGTTATAGTTTTCATCCAGCATCACAAGGCCATGCATTTGTCCAGAATAACTAATTCCTTCTATATCTTCGGGTTTTATATTAGCGTTAGCAATTAATTCACTTAAAGCACTAGCCGTCTGCTGAACCCATTCTTCTGGATTCTGTTCGCTATACCCTGTTTTTTCATGAAGGAGAGGATAATCCTTAGAAACCACAGCGCAAATCTTGCCTTTTGTATCAACTAAAACCGTTTTTACGGCGCTTGTTCCTAGATCAATTCCAATTACATATTTCATCTTAATACCTCCGCGTTTATAAACGAGAGTAGAAATCGTTTCTACTCTCGTTTGTTTTTTAAACTTCCAAAATATATTGATTTAAAATAGCCTTTAATCGTTCTTGTCTTCCTGATTTATTCATAATATTCGGATTTTTAAACGCGTACTGCTCCAGTGTATGGAAGTTAGCTTTTCCTTCCACAATCTCAAGCCCAATTCCCTCTTTAAAGCTGCTGTAGCGCTCGTTGATAACATTTTCGAAAACACGATCTTCTACTAATTTATGTGCTACTTTCAATCCTCGAGCAAACGCATCCATTCCTGCTACATGAGCATAGAGTAAATCGTCTTGTTCAAAAGAACCTCTGCGTACTTTGGCATCAAAGTTTAATCCTCCGCTTCCCAGCCCTCCATTTTGCAGGATTTCATACATTGCTAGCGTTGTAGAATATAAATCCGTTGGGAATTCATCTGTATCCCAGCCTAAAAGAGGGTCACCTTGGTTTGCATCCACTGATCCTAAGAAGCCTTGTACTCTAGCTACTCGTAATTCGTGTTCAAATGTATGCCCAGCTAACGTTGCGTGGTTAGCTTCTAGATTAAGTTTGAAGTATTTATCTAATCCGTATTGTCTTAAAAATGAAATAGTTGTTGCTGCATCGGTATCATACTGATGTGTCGTAGGTTCTTTAGGTTTAGGTTCAATTAAAAACTGCCCCGTATATCCAATTTCGGTTGCGTAATCTACAGCCATATGCATAAATCTAGCTAAGTTATCTAGCTCTAACTGTAAATTTGTGTTAAGCAGTGTTTCATATCCCTCACGGCCGCCCCAGAATACATAATTTTCTGCGCCTAATTCTTTTGCTGTTTCAAGCCCCTTTTTTACTTGAGCCGCCGCATAAGCAAATACATCTGCATTACAAGAAGTAGCTGCACCATGAACGAACCGGGGATTTGTAAACATATTCGCTGTGTTCCATAATAACTTTACGTTACTTGTTTGCATATATTCTTTGATCATAGTGACGATAACATCAAGATTTTTATTTGTTTCTTGCAACGTACTGCCCTCAGGAGCAATGTCTCGATCATGAAATGCGAAGAATGGAACATTTAATGTTTCAAAAAGTTGAAAAGCTGCCTCAACTCTAGCTTTTGCTAAATCCATTCCATCATATCTATCCCAAGATCTTTGCATAGTAGCTGCACCAAAAGGATCCGTACCATCTGCTGTAAACGTGTGCCAGTAAGCAACAGAAAAACGCAGCTGATCTTTCATTGTTTTACCGCCTACTACTTCTTCAGGATTATAGTATTTAAAAGCTAAAGGATTTTTAGAATCTTTACCTTCGTATAAAACTTTGTTTGCGCTTTCAAAATAATTAATTTTATTAGTACTAGTTTGGACCATTTGTCATTTCCCCCTTCGATTTAAGTGAACAAGTTTATCCATTAACTATCTTGATTCAGTTAGTTTGTTTATCCAATAAACTAACTTTATTTCATCATATACAAAATAAATGTTTATTTCAATGTTTTTTTTAGAAAATTTAGTTATAATATTAGATATGATACTTTTAAATATCTAATTCAAGCTTCAAAAAACACCAACTTAGTTCGATAGATAAACAAAGGAGTGGTTATTATTCAAATTGCAGATCAAGCTTTAGTAAAAAAAATGAATCAAAAATTAATATTAGATGAAATTTTAAAGAACTCCCCTATCTCCAGGGCAACTCTCTCTGAGATTACAGGATTAAACAAGTCTACTGTCTCCTCTCAAGTAAATACACTGCTTGAAAAAGATTTTATTTTTGAAATTGGGGCAGGGCAATCCAGAGGCGGCAGAAGACCTGTAATGCTTGTTTTTAATAAGAATGCAGGCTATTCGATCGGTATCGATATAGGAGTCGACTATCTTAACGGAATTCTAACCGACTTAGAAGGAAATATTATTCTTGAGAAGACTTCTGACTTGTCTAGTTCTTCTGCTAGTGAAGTAAAAGAGATTTTATTTGCACTTATTCATGGTTTTGTAACCCATATGCCTGAGTCCCCTTATGGTCTAGTGGGAATAGGGATTTGTGTTCCAGGTCTTGTAGATCGTCATCAGCAAATTATTTTTATGCCTAACTTAAATTGGAATATCAAAGATTTGCAGTTTTTAATTGAGAGTGAGTTTAATGTTCCGGTTTTTGTTGAAAATGAAGCTAATGCAGGAGCATACGGTGAAAAAGTATTTGGTATGACAAAAAACTACGAAAACATCGTTTACATCAGTATTAATGTCGGAATTGGAACTGGACTTGTTATTAACAACGAATTGTATAAAGGTGTTCAGGGTTTTTCTGGGGAAATGGGTCATATGACGATAGATTTTAATGGCCCCAAATGTAGCTGTGGAAATCGGGGCTGTTGGGAATTATATGCTTCTGAAAAAGCGTTACTGGCTTCGCTCTCTAAAGAAGAAAAGAATATTTCTCGAAAAGAGATTGTGGAACGTGCAAATAAAAATGATGTAGAAATGTTAAATGCACTTCAAAACTTTGGCTTTTATATCGGAATTGGATTAACCAATATTCTTAATACATTTGATGTAGAAGCTGTTATCTTGAGAAATCATATAATTGAATCTCATCCCATTGTTTTAAATACGATTAAAAACGAAGTTTCTTCTAGAGTCCATTCTCATTTAGACAATAAATGTGAACTATTGCCTTCTTCGTTAGGAAAAAATGCACCTGCTTTAGGAGCGGTTTCTATCGTTATTGATTCTTTTTTAAGTGTTACCCCTATAAGTTAGTTAAGTGAACGCAAAGGTTAGCAAACTATATCACGTTTGATCTTAAGAATGAAGCAGCTATTTTCGATTAATTGATTTTCTATAAAAGGGAAAGAATTACCCTCTTCTAATAAGAGTGTTATGTCTGTCTCCGCCACCTTTTTCATCCCATGCAGCCAGTCACCTATCATAACGGCAACTGGCTGTTTATATGTTATTGGCAACCTGCTCTTTTCTAAACTACGGAGAGTCTTGCCTTTTGGGTTAATTTACCTGCTTTTCACATTATGAAGCATGTCTTGTCAGAGTAGTTATGACTTCTTTATATTCCTCTAACTCTTTGGTCTGTGCGAGAGTATTGATTTTCTCTAGCGATAAAAGAGAACTCTGAATAATAAATGTGCGAGGCTCCGTATCATTTTGCAGTAATTCATCAGATATAAACGTCACAAATTCCAGACTCTTCTTTTGTTCCTCTTCATTTGTTAGTTTATTTTCAATCACCCGTTTTAACTTCGCGGTTACGCGCATAAGCTCAGTCGAAAAATGACTTTCTGTTTTCTCATTAAATACCGCAGAGTAAACGGAAGGATTAAATAACTGTTCTTTTTGTTCTGCTACTTCGATTACGATCTCCTCTATACGCTTCATACAATAACGGACAATTTGTTCAATAGGCAATGGATAGTTTAGTGCTTTATTCATTTTAAATATATTGTTAAGCATTCCTTCTAGCAGCACAGCTCCATCAAATAAATAAGGAAAAGTCTTAGACGGGAAAATCTGCTGCAAACGTTCATATATCCAGTTGAATGTTGCTGTTTTTAACTCCTCTATATATTGAAATGTTTTGATCTCATTTAAAATGAGTGTACTTTCAATCATTTCAGGAATTTTGTTTTGCTCTGCAAAGTTCAGCATAAAAATTATCTGTTCTTCAAATACCTTCTGATTGTCTCCTTTATATTCAATGGCTACTTTTTCTCTTTGGAGAATAAGTGATTCTTGCAAAGACGAAAGTAATGAGAGAAGGAGTTCGCTTTTAGATGAAAAATATTTATAAAATGTTCCTTTTGAAATACCGCTTCTTTCTAATATATCTTGTACCGAAGTGTCTACGTATCCTTTTTCCATAAAAAGCTGGTGCGTATGCCCTAAAATATCGAGCTGTTTTTGGTTCATTGCTGCTACTCCTCTGTTTACAATTTACTTTTTATTTAGTATAACTTATCTGCCTTTTCCTACGTGAATTTTATCCTTTTTCCTTGATAAATAAATAAAAATAATTATATACTATTAGTACATTTTTATACATGTGGTATAAAAATGTACTAATAGTATATGTTAATTAAACAAAGCAACTATTTATCTAGCAAGTGACAACTACTAAGCGCTATGTAGCTAGTAAATTCCAAATTTATACCTATTCTGAAGGAGGAATAAGATCATATGAACAAAGAAGTCATTCCCGTTACAGAAATTCCAAAATTCCAATCACGTGCAGAAGAGTTTTTCCCTATCCAATGGTATAAAGAAATGCTGAACAACCACCCTGTTTATTTTCATGAAGAAACAAACACATGGAATGTATTCCAATACGACCATGTTAAACAAGTCTTGAGCAACTACGAATTCTTTTCAAGCGATGGGCAAAGAACCACTATTTTTGTTGGGGATAATAGTAAGAAAAAAAGCACATCTCCAATTACCAATCTTACAAACTTAGATCCTCCTGACCACCGGAAAGCGCGATCTTTGCTTGCTGCAGCCTTTACTCCTCGCAGTTTAAAGAACTGGGAACCGCGAATCAAACAAATTGCAGCAGACCTTGTAGAAGCCATACAAAAGAATTCAACTATTAATATTGTTGACGATTTATCTTCTCCTTTTCCTAGTTTAGTTATAGCAGATTTATTCGGTGTACCGGTAAAAGACCAATATCAGTTCAAAAAATGGGTAGATATTCTGTTTCAGCCTTATGACCAAGAAAGATTAGAAGAGATTGAACAAGAAAAGCAGCGTGCAGGAGCTGAATATTTTCAATACCTCTACCCGATTGTCATTGAAAAGCGCTCCAACCTTTCTGATGATATTATCTCAGACTTAATTCAAGCCGAAGTTGATGGTGAAACATTCACAGATGAAGAAATTGTACACGCTACCATGCTGCTTTTAGGTGCAGGAGTTGAAACCACAAGTCACGCCATTGCAAATATGTTTTATTCTTTTTTATATGACGACGAGTCGTTATACAGCGAGCTGAGAAACAATAGAGAATTAGCTCCAAAAGCAATAGAAGAAATGCTTCGATATCGGTTTCACATCTCCAGACGAGATCGGACGGTTAAACAAGATAACGATTTATTAGGCGTTAAGCTAAAAAAAGGAGATGTCGTTATTGCGTGGATGAGTGCATGTAATATGGATGAGAATATGTTTGAAAACCCTTTTTCTGTAGACATTCACCGCCAAACTAATAAAAAACACTTAACGTTTGGAAACGGACCTCATTTTTGTTTGGGCGCCCCTCTTGCCCGACTTGAAATGAAAATCATATTAGAAGCATTTTTAGAGGCCTTTTCTCATATCGAACCATTTGAAGATTTTGAATTAGAATCGCATTTAACTTCTTCAGCTACGGGGCAATCTTTAACGTATTTGCCGATGAAG
Source organism: Priestia sp. YIM B13490 (assembly GCF_042787735.1). NCBI lineage: Bacteria > Bacillati > Bacillota > Bacilli > Caryophanales > Bacillaceae > Priestia > Priestia sp. YIM B13490. The sequence continues at coordinate 53,236 of NZ_JBHZOT010000003.1, read as the reverse complement.
GTGTACAGATAAAGTTTATGTGCATGACAAAGCAGAGAAACGTGAAAGAGGTTTATCTTCTCTCATGTTTCTCTTTTCTTTTATTATCTCGTTTAACTACTTATGTACCAAGTTTAGGAGGGCTTTAATACGATTTAAAGCTGACAGTACCGAAATATAAGTGGCGATGAGCTGGTTAACGAAATATCAGCTATTGCCTTCTCTGCCTTAAAGCATCTTCTATAAAATGCTGATACAAATAATTAATAAGAGCAGTCGCAATCGAGATGATAAAAAGTTGAAAACGCGTCATGTTGACCATTTTGTATACCTTTAGTTTTTCTGCCAGACTCGTCAAAGGATAAGCAAATAGATAATCAAATAGAACGTTAATCAGCAAATATTTTTTAAAATTTCCATAGGTCAGCTTGAATACCCAAAAATTAGCTACAAAAAATGGGCCAAAGATAAAAGATATATCGCTTGCAAGTTTAGGGAAAAGAGGTTTTCTCACTTTCCACCAAGTAAAGCTTTTAGATAACTCACTGATAAAAGCAATAACCAATGAACTAAACGTTAAAACAGGTAGGTATCTTTTAAAGACAAATTTATCAACTTTTACTATAGACAGCCAAGGCAATAAAAGTACTGCCAAAAGCGTTAACTTTCCTTTCATTATGTACCCAACTCCTGCCGTTACGAAAATGTAAGCTAGATCATATCCTCTTTAGTTTGTGTAATAGGCTCTTTTTTATGTGCTTATTACACTGCGTTAGTTCTTTTATTCGCCTTTTGTTACAAAATTTTTTCCTTTCTTTATTTTAATCCTGTACTTTTTTGCTTTTAGGAAATTATTGAGTCTCATATTCTGCATGTGCATGGAGAAAATACGGAGGTGAATGTTTAAAAGGAGGAAATAAAAATGACTACAGTACGTGAAGTTATGACTAAAGATGTGAAAGCTTGTGCACCGCACGACCCAGTAACAGCAGCTGCAAAATTAATGCGTGATATTAATTGTGGTTCTGTGCCGGTGTGTCAAGAAAATCGAGTAATGGGAATGATCACAGACCGTGATATCGTGTTAAATTGCGTGGCGGATGGAAAAGATTGCAACACTGTGCATTGCCATGATTGTATGACTAAAGATGTAATTACGTGTTCTCCGGATACGGATATTCACGAGTGTGCACGTATGATGGCTGACCATCAAATTCGCCGCATTATTGTAGTGGAGAATAATAATATGGTTGGAATCTGTGCAATCGGCGACCTTGCGACAGTGAACGTATATGTTGATGAAGCCGGTGCAGCATTAAGCGAAATTTCTAACCAAGTTCATTAAAACTTTTCAGCATATAAATCCTTAATGCTTGTACAAAATAACCCTGTCTGCAAGGAGGTGCTAACATGCCAAATTTAAACGATAACAAATTTAAAAAGATTCAGTCTGAGAGTCAAAAGCAAGGAAAGTCTCAAGAAGAATATGCGGCTGAGCTTGACGCTAATCGTGCAAAAAGCCAAAAGAAAAAGTAACAATAAAAGGATTACAATCGGCAGAGGCTCGTTTGTAATCCTTTTTATCATCCCGTTTTGTTACAGGCTGCGATCAGTTATAAATGTATAGTGAGTATATGCTTCATACTTCTCACCGGGCTTTAATACACAAGAAGGAAAATGCTTATGATGAATAGCGTCTGGTAAACCTTGTGTTTCTAGGCAAACACCGAGGTATTTCTCTGAGTGAACCCCTCTAATTTCGAATTCTTCGTCTAGATGATTTCCCGTATAGAGAACAACTGAAGGCTGATCCGTTTTGACTTCTATTTTGCGGCCGCTTGCAGGATCAAATAATGACATCTGATTTTCAGCTTCTGCTTCTAAAAGAAATGGATGATCGAACCCTTTACCCACTAATATATTTTGCGGATGTGTAGAGTCCACACCTTCCTTGAGACTATGTCCTTCTCTAAAATCAAATGGAGTATCTGTGACGTTTAGCGTTTCTCCAGTAGGTAAAAGATCATCATTCAACTCTAAGAATTCGTTACTTTTCATCTTCAAAACATGATCCAAGACCGTTTCTTTTAGATTTCCGCTTAAATTGAAATACGTATGATTTGTTAAATTGATAAGAGTGTCTTGATCTGTTGTTCCTTCATAAGAAATATGGAACTCATTTTTATTCGTTAATGTATACGTAACTTTCACTTCAAGGTTGCCGGGATACCCTTCTTCTCCGTCTTTACTTACATATGTAAATTCAACACCTACATGATCAGTTGTCTCAATAGTTTTGGCATTCCATATTTTATGACTAAATCCTTCTTTTCCGCCATGCAAATGATTGTTTCCTTCATTTTTCTCTAGACGATAAGTTTCATTATTAAGCTCAAACGATGCTCCACCTATACGCCCTGCTACGCGTCCAACCACAGCTCCGAAATAAGGAGAATACTTTTGGTATTCTTCTATTGAATCAAATCCCAATACAACACTTTCAATCTTCCCTTCAGAATCCGGCATTTCAATATTTGATATTACACATCCATAGTCAAGGCAGGTGATTTTAAGCCCTTCATCATTTAATAAGGTATAAGCATGTACAGCTTGATTGTTTAGTTCGCCAAATTTCTCTGAGTTCACTTTCACTTTTAATCAGTCCAATCCTCTTTTTATTCGTAAATTGCTTAACGGACCCTACATGTTATAAACATCGGATATGTTGTTATAGTTCCCTCTGCAATCCTTCCTGAATCTTCATTATTCTCATTTTATTGTAATCGTGTACATTTCTTAATTCAAGCTTGAATGATAAAGGCTGGCCACTGTGTGTCATTGCTATTTCTTTAGTATTCCTAAGTATTCTTCCCAAGGTCCTACATCTTCTCTGTATCGTTCTGCCATTACTCGAACAATTTGCGCAATATGGGTTAAATCATGAGCAACCCAAGTCGAGAGCAGCTCTCTGACTTTTACTTCCCCAAACTCAGGGTGTTCTCCTCTCACTTCAAGGTGCTTTTCATGCTTAACTAGCAGCTTTAGTTGATGTAAATTCTGTATTCTTACCTTTTTGAATTCAAGAAGCTTCTCTTCAATAGAATTAGCAGATTCCTTGTTTAAATGGGCATAGCGGTCAAACGGAGGAAAAGCTCCCTCTTTTCCTTTTTGAAGGATAAATTCTAGCCTTGGTATCCAATTGTTTTTTTCTGCTTCTATTAAATGTTCTATGACTTCGGAGGTATTCCACGTTCCTTCTCCTTCATTGCATTGCAGCCACCCTGCAGATAGTCCCGACAAAAGTTTTTCAAGCGTTTGTGGCGTATGCTCAAGTATTTCAATCGCTTCTTTTAAATTAAAATTCATATCAATTCCCCTTTCTCAACGTAATGATGCTGAGCTGTCAGTTATGTAAATCCTTTAGAGATTATAGTCAATTTTACCATAATTCGCTTCTATTAAAGGTGCCAACTATTTTTCTAATTCCTTTTATGATGACTAAAACAAAAACAAGAACACACGTTTGGTTTTTCTCTAGAAATATGATAAAATATATATAGGCTAAAACGCAGTGAGTATCAGTCTGAATAGATATTGCTCATCCGGAAAATAGATTACTAGAGGCTTTTTCATCTTGAACTTTCCGTGTGGATTGGAGTGAGACAACAGTGAGTAAAAATCAAAAGCGATGGACAAAAGAAGAAGATAGATTTCTTATCCAACACTATGGCGCTATGACGCTTCAAGAGATGGGTAAGTATTTACATAGAAGCAAGGAATCGGTTAATAAACGACTTACTCGATTAAATCTTCGTGCTTCGGATACAGCTTTACGTAAAAAATGGACGCTTGAACAAGATGCTTTTTTGCAGGAGAACATTGATATCATGAATAACCGTGAAATGGCACATTCCTTAGGCAGGAGTCCTTCTTCTATTGCTACGCGCATAAAAGTTTTGGGACTAACACGAAAAACGGCGATGCGAAGATGGACGCTGCAAGAAGACGAATATTTGCTAAGGTATTACGGGGTAAAACCTCTTTCACACATATCAGCTAAATTACAGCGAAGTGTGCAAGCGCTAGAATCGAGGTTGAACCGTTTAGAAGTGTATGGAGCCAAAGCACACGTAGGACATATTACAGCGTGTGAACTAGCAGCCTGCCTTGAAGTAGATGTTCATACAATTTACAAGTGGATTCATAAAGAGAATCTATCGTACAAAATGATCATCGCCAAGACCAGAACATTTATGGGAATTGACATTCAATCTTTTTGGAATTGGGCTGAACAAAATAAATCGTGCCTTAACTTTTTTAAAATACCTAAAAATACGCTTATTCCAGAACCAGCGTGGGTGAATGAACAAAGAAAACTAGACTATGTAAAGCGCCCTAAATACGAGCATAAAAAGTGGACAGCAGAAGAAGATGCCAGATTGTGGCGTATGTTTTATCAGGAAAAGCGCAATCAGCGAGAAATTGGACAGCTGCTCGGGCGTTCGAGAAATAGCGTGCAGCGACGCTTAGAGCGTTTACGTAAAAAGAAACTAGTTAGTTAAACGATAAAAAGCTTGGAATAAGCTATGCTTACTCCAAGCTTTTTTTATTGATATGACTTTTTGTTAAGCTTTAACTGCTTTTTCCCAATCTGCTGCAAATTTTTCCATTCCTTGGTCAGTTAACGGATGTTTTGCTAATTGCTCAATAACAGCGTATGGAATTGTGGCAATATGAGCTCCTGCAAGTGCTACACGCGTTACATGATCCGGATGTCTTACAGATGCCGCAATAATTTGAGAGTCGATGTTTTGAACGCGGAATAACTCAGCAATTTTAGATACCAGCTGTACTCCGTCTTCTGAAATATCATCAAGACGTCCTAAAAATGGAGAAACATACGTCGCTCCAGCACGAGCTGCTAAAAGCGCTTGGTTTACTGTAAAGATCAGGGTTACATTTGTTTTTACGCCTTTTTTAGCAAGGTAGCGCGTCGCTTCCAAACCAGCTAATGTCATAGGCAGCTTAATCGTAATGTTTTTATCTCCGTCGTTAATTTTAATCAGTTCTTCAGCTTGAGCAATCATGTCTTCAGCAGAAAGTGCGTCAGGCGTTACCTCAGCGGAGACGGATTCAACTTCCGGTACCATTTGAAGAATTTCTTCGATGCGGTCTTCAAATCTTACGCCTTCTTTTGCTACCAAAGATGGATTGGTTGTCACACCAGCTAGAACACCTACTTTGTATGCTTTCTTAATATCCTCAAGGTTTGCTGTATCAATAAAAAATTTCATCTCACTATTCCCCCTTATTGTTATACATCAATCTGCATTTCAACTTGCGCGAACTATAGTCTAGCCGATTTGCTGAAGGGCATATAGATTTTCTATAGAAGCGTTTTCAATCTCTTTTGCAGTTAATACCTTTAATTTTTCTAAAAATTGTATAGCGTCCACTCGGTCTTCAATGTCTTCTTCTGTACGAATATTCTCCGTTTTAATCTGATGGATACATTCGTTGATGACTTCTTTGTACGCATTCGTTTGGATAAACCATTCTGCTAACAGCGTTTTTGTTGCTTCTCTTTCTTCTTCACTTTTAACTGCAAACAAACTCTCTGTTTCCGTTTCACTCAGCATAAGGCTGCTAAAATCGTGATTCATACAAAGCCAAAAATAACCTTTTTGGCTATCGTAATACTTTCCTTCTCTTAAAAGAAAATACTTGATTCCAAATTTAATTTTATGAGATTGGTTCTCTGAACTCGGCATATGAATTTCTTTTATTTCTACGCTTTCTGATACATCCAGATATGTTTCTAAACCATACTTTGTATTCACTACTTTTGCATCCAATATGTCCATCCTCATTCTCCTTTTCTCAAATTCTATTTATTTTTATAAAAACAGAGGTCTGATTTTATGTAATAACGAATCCCATTTTTGTGGATGTTTTTCTTAACCAACCGACATGTTTTACTGTTTACGCTTTCATTATATATCAGATTATTCGAAAAATCATCAAAAACAATCAAATTCATCCAAAAAAAGTCATGAAATCGTAAAAAGTAGTCAAAAAAGGTCATTGTTCATTAAAAATAGAGGAACTTTTATGTTGATTACGTGCTTCAAAGTTTCTTAAGGTAATTACCTTTTCCAAAAAAACGACTTTTATTACATACCCTTTCTGGAAAAATATACTCATTCGTTTCACCATTTTTTCACTTTAACATGATATCTTGTAGTATACTTTTGTTTCACGTGCTAATTCCCATGATTTTTTGCTATTTAAGGTTATTCATTTTTATTAGTGGGAAAGTTACATAAATACAACACGTTATAGGGGGACTTTAACATGGATAAGAGAATTGAAACATTAAAAGAAAAGCTGCCTGATAATCATAAGGAGGTTGCTGTTCTGACCTCTCATATTTTTGATGCGCTTGATAAATTAACAACTGAACATCGCAGATATGTTGATATTTCGGCAGCAGCCAAAATAAAGCCGAATCCGGATGAAGAGAAAGCTTTTTTTGATACCATTTATCAAGTAAAAACACTCATTATGTCAGAGCTTGAAAAAACCGTTGAGGATATCGAGCACAAAGGTGATAAAAACTGGCATAAGAACTATAAAGACGGAATCGAGTGATAGGTAAATAAAACGTTTAAAAGCCTGTGCTTTTTGGAGCACAGGCTTTTTTCCATGAGATTCTCTACACTCGACTAGCTCGATTTGGAGAGCTCTTGGAATTCAATCATTGAAGGTTTAATACCGTTACTTTTTCACGAGTCATGGATTCAATGCTTTTACGAATACCTTGAGCACCCATACCGGATCCTTTTACGCCAATAAAAGGAAAATGATCAGGGCCGCGTTCCGTACGGCCGTTGATTTGAACGGAGCCCACTTCAATTTTATTTGCAATTGAGAAGGCTTTATTAATATCTTTTGTAAAAACGCTTGCTTGTAAGCCAAATTCTGATTCGTTTGCTATATCAACGGCTTCTTGATCAGAAGCGACGCGGATAATTGGTAACACAGGACCGAATGGTTCTTCCCATGCTACGCGCATAGTATCATTCACGTCATCTAAAAGCGTAGGATAGATAAGGTTTCCTTCACGCTTGTTTCCAGTCACAACTGTTGCACCTTTTCCTAGTGCATCTGCAATTAAAATCTGAATAAAGTCAGCTGCTTTGCTATCAATTAATGGAACGATCGTACATCCATCTTCAGGAGAACCGACTGATAGTTTATGTACTTCTTCTTTTAAAATATTTACGAGCTCGTTTGCCACTTTTTCATGCACAAGTACACGTTTAATAGCTGTACAGCGCTGACCGGAATAAGAAAATGCTCCGCTTATAATATGTTTTGCTGCTTCTTGTAAATCTGCATCTTCACATACAATACCCGGGTCTTTTCCTCCAAGTTCTAGTACAAGAGGAATCATGCCTGCCTTTTTAGCTAATTGAGTACCCGTATTTGTTCCCCCGGTAAATGAAATCATGTTAATGCCTTTATGTTCAACTAAATAATCCCCAATAACAGATCCGCGGCCCGTCACGACGTTTACAAGACCTTGTGGAATACCTGCTTGATGAAGAGCTTCAATCATCTTAATACCGCTGATCGCTCCTTGCGTTGCAGGTTTGAAGATAACTGCATTTCCTGAAATAAGCGCAGGCGCTAGTTTAGCAGCTGCTAAATTTACCGGATAATTAAAAGGAGGAATTGCGAGTACAACCCCTAAAGGTACGCGTTCAACAATAGCAACTTTAGACTTAGAACCGCCAGGAAAACTATCTCCCTTCATGCTTTCTCCGTTCATATGAAGGGCTTCTTCAACTGTATAGCGAATGAAATCTGCTGTGCGCACTACTTCATTCCTTGCATCTTTTAAGCTTTTTCCAACTTCCTTCATAATAATTTCGGCAATTTCACTCTGCATTCTTACCAGCTCATCCGCCCAGTTGTATAAATACTTGGCACGTTCTTGCAGAGAAATTTCTGTCCACCCTTTCTGAGCTTTTTGCGCGGCATGTACTGCTTCATCGACCTCTTCTTTTGTGATAGCCTGCACTTTTCCAATCACGTCATGACGGTATGGAGAAACAATGTCAATTGTCTGCCCTGATTTACTTTCTTTCCACTCACCGTTAAGATAAAAAGAATAAGTTGATACATTTAATACCGTTGTTGTCATAAAAAGTCCCCCTTAATAAAAGTGAAATTATTATCAAAATTTTCAGTCTTTTTTACGAATGAAAACTCTGTGAATATCTGAGCAAAAAGAATTCTAGATACATCCATTTCTATAACTTTTTATATCGCTTGTAACTTCCTTAAACTTGTTGCCTTTAAAGCAGCAGCTTTTCTCTTTTCGACTCAAAACCAAAGCATCATATAATTTAATGAATATTTTGTATTTTTAATATATATAAATTTCTTTCATTCGTACAATACAAAAAAGTTATCTCAACGATTAATAATGTTAATGATTTATGTCCCCCATACAAAAAATTTATGGCTTCCTACTTTTTTAGGGAAAATGGGAGTTTTAAGTTCCCTTGATTATATTTATTTTGAGGGAGATATTGAGGAGATGCACTACTCTTTTTGTTCTATGTGTTGAGAAAATAAAATAAGGGTATATAATAAATATAGGAAAATGAAGATAAAAGTAGAATATATATTCTAAAGGGAGGGATTTATTGTGATTGTTACTTTAGGTTTTGCGGCATCAATTATTGCTTTGTTTATGCTTTTTACTAATCGGACGTCCAATATCCCGGAAGAAATAATCCATGAAACCACAAATGTTAATAAAGAAGAGCAGTATATGTATTATATATAAAGCGTCTTAACAGACGCTTTTTTGTTGCGCTTTTTACAAAGTCTATAGCGGTTAAAAACGGCCCTCACCTATCATTTATCTTTATTTATCAGCGCCTGATAGCCATAAATAGTTAAACAGAAACTAATAAATGAAGAAAAGATATGTTTTGGTTTAAAGTTAACTAACTTAAATAAGTCCAATTTTTGATACAAGTAACTTAGCGGAAAAGCAAATAGTGAATCCATTAGTAAATTAACGAAGAAAAATCGTTTGAAGCTACCAAACGTAAAATGAAAGATCCACAGTGTCCCTACTAAAAAGGGGCCAAAAATAAAACTGCTATCGTTTAAAATTTTCCCTTTCCACCCTCCTTTTACACTCCACCACTTGTAAGGAATAGCTAATGAGCACATTCCAATTACTAACGATGAGGCAAAAAGAGAAGCGGGAAAATAGGTTCTCATTGATTTTTTCGGCATAAAAACAAGGGAGATCCATGGAAGAAACAATTGAAGAATTCTGATGACATTGGGCATATTAGTAAATTCTCCTTTCTTATGTTAACATGCCTAAATGTAATCGGATTATGCCTATGTCCGCAAAACAGAGTAAGCTCTTTTACTCCGTGAGTTCTTTACAACCGGTGGAACAATCATGATTAAGACAGAGCACAGCTTCCAGCAAAACGTTTAAAAGTTAATTCTTTTTAAATGAAAATATCTGAATTCAAAATACGACAGACTTCGACACTAGCTATTTGTTACTATATTTTTTAGGTTCTATTTTTAGATTGGAACCATTTTTACATAAATGATTCAACAATTTAAGCCTTTAAAATGACGTGGCAAGCGGAGGAAACTTAATGTGTTTCAAATGTAGACTACTGCTGATAAAGATAGAATTTATACGAAAAATGATGATGATGATTGCCCTAGAAGAAGGGTTTACAAGTAGTAATACGATTAAAATTAGTCAGGATCTAGATGTATTGTTAAATCGGTTTGAAGCTACTTGTTAAGAAATGCTGGCTGATAACAGAAAAAGGATCTTTCAATAAGATCCTTTTTTACTGTTGGTAGACGATTATTCGTTTCAAAAAAATAAAAGGCTAATGTTATTTAATAGCATATTGTGATCTCTCTTTCGTGCTCTATTTAATCATTGTGGGCTTCAAAAAAATTCCACATCATTTTTGAAGCATTAGGACCTTTTGAATCAGTATCCGATCCATTGTCATTTCCTCCTGACCATGCATGCCCCATATCCTCTACCATAATTTTTTTCATCCACATTTTATTTTCTGTATCTACGTAGTCATACGTTATGTAACTATAGTGATTTTCGTTTTCCCTTGAAGTATAAGGAGCTGCATTTTCATGTAGGTCGATACCGAAATACTTATATGTATAAATCCACTGTTGAATTAATGTAGACGCATTAATTGGGTTGACTGTTGTATCTGATTGACCGTGAAACGTAATGATGGGAACAGGCCGTGCATAAGGTCCCATTTTTTTATAAGCTTCATCACCGTCAAGTTCAGGATTTAGAGATCCATATAGCATGACTTCTCCAGCTGTGATGAGATCTACAGCATAAGCATTACTGCCTGCTGAATGAATGCCTACCGCTTTAAATACATCAGGATAAGCAATAGCCATCACATTTGCCATAAAGCCTCCAGCTGACATACCAGCAAGGTATATATTAGTAGAATCAATCGCATATTTAGCAGTTATGTGATCAATCATATCTTTTATTATGTCTGGCTCTCCATTGCCGCGAAACTGGTTATACTCATAAAACCAATTCCAGCACCCGTTGGAATTAGCAAAGTAATTCATCTGAGGATAAAGAACAATAAAGCCTTTTTCTTCCGCTAGCTTATTCATTTCCGTACCCGCAGCAAAATCATCTGCATCTTGTTGACATCCATGAAGCATAACGATTAATGGTACTTTACTTAACCCAGTATATGTACTTGGAACATATACCTTGTAGGTAAAGTAATCATCATAATTATACTCTTTCCAAATAGGACGAAAGAACGCACTCTGTAATTCTATTAAAAACGTTGAAGCGCTTAAAACTGGATTCATAAAAAAGGAACATAAAGTATTCACGAAGTTTACCCTCTCTCTATTTCTGATGTATACTCTCTATTTCGTTATATCACAAAATAATCCTTTTATTATGGCGCTGATCTTTTTTATATGCCTTTAATTATTTTCCTCTTCATGCTTTAGTCGTACAAATTCATAATGCAAAACTATAGAAAAAAGAATTCTATAGCAAGAACAGTCACTTAGTACGTTTAATACATGTATACGCGCGGAATACTAGAAAAGGACTGGCTATAAAAGCCCGTCCTTTTTTATGTTATCAAACGATTATTTATTTAACCAAAATTAAAAACTGATATTATTTGGCGGTACATTGTCTCCTTTGTCCTCTTTCTTGAGCTCAGATTCTATATATGAATCTTTAGAGGATTCTCCCATACGCCAATAAACAAGAAAGCTGATGGCAATACACCCTGCTACATAGAAAAAGAAAATTGATTCATGGCCAATACTTTTTAGCCATAGGGCGATAAATTCTGCTGTGCCTCCAAATATGGCAACTGTAAGTCCATACGGTAATCCTACACCAAGAGCTCGAATTTCTGTTGGGAAAAGCTCAGCTTTTACAATAGCGTTAATAGATGTATAGCCTGTTACAATGATAAGTCCAACTGTCATTAATAAAAAAGCCATGACTGGGTTATGTGCTTGTTTCATAAAAAGAAACAGCGGTACAGTCAATAATGTTCCTAAAATACCAAAGCTCATTAACAGCGGTCTGCGTCCAATTTTATCTGATAGCATACCTGCTATTGGCTGAATGACAACAAATACAAGCAGTGCACAGAAGTTAATCCAGCTTACGACCCCTTTATCTAGTCCTACACTGTTTACCATAAATTTTTGCAAATATGTTGTATACGTATAAAAAGCGACCGTTCCTCCTAATGTTAAGCCAATAACGGTCAACACCGCTTTAGGATGCTTCATAAGTGCTTTAATTGTCCCTGCATTTTCACGGCTTTCAGCGTCCATTTTAGAAAATTGTTCTGACTCATCCATTGTACGGCGCAACCATAAAACGCTTAGCGCGCCGATTGCTCCAATGACAAAAGGAATACGCCAGCCCCATGAAATCATATCTGCTTCACTAAGAACGTTTTGCAGAATAATTTGAACACCTAATGCTACCAGCTGACCAGCAACAAGCGTCACATACTGAAAGCTTGAATAAAATCCTCTTCGCCCCCTGCTTGCCATTTCAGAAAGGTAAGTTGCAGAAGTTCCGTATTCTCCTCCTAAGGAGATTCCTTGCAGCAAACGCGCTAGTACTAGAATAATTGGAGATAATAACCCTATTGTGCCATAGCTAGGAGTACAGGCGATAATAAAAGAACCGCTCGCCATAATGGTAATAGATAAGGTAAGCGCAGCCCGACGACCATATCGATCCGCATAGCGTCCCATTAATAAACTTCCGATTGGACGCATTAAGAAACCGACGGCAAAGATTGCCGCTGTGTTAAGCAGCTGACTTGTTGAATCACCTTCCGGGAAGAATTGCGATGAAAAATAGACGGCAAAAGCAGAGTAAACGTACCAATCGTACCATTCAATTAAGTTCCCAACAGATCCTTTAAAAATATTACTTGTAACACGCCTGTTGTTTGTAGCTTCACTGGTATGAGCCATGAGTGATCCCTCTTTTCTTTGAGTGTTTAATGTTGGTTCTCCTGTAATATGAAGTAGCAAGTAATTTACCAGCAAATCTTTTTAAACAGCTAGATTGTATTGCTTTCTATAAAACCTGTTCAACCAATTACTTATATAATGAGAGCGCTTAAAAAAGGTTGGATAATTCATTTCAGTATCATCTATAGATAATAAAATAAGTGGTTTTAAAAGCGGCGGCTGTCTATTACATATGTAGTGTTAATCCTCCCTTCCATTTATATATTGTACTATTGATTTATTAGAAAATATAATATTTTCTAATTATTTATACAAAAATTTTACAAAGTTCGGCTTTCTAATTTATATGACAAACAGAAAAAAAGCCATGTTCTTTAAATGAGAACATGGTTAAGAAAATACTCTTATCAACTTGTGAGTGTAAGCTGCTTACATTTACATAATATGTAGAATAAACATAACTTGTACTAAGCTCTAACCTAAATTTAAGATAATTATCGAATTTTAATTTTATCTCTTATTATATATACAGCCATGGATGCTCTATAATTTTGTTGCATTGGCGACCTTAATTTGGCTCATTTAATTTTAAATTCACATAAAAAGCGTTCTATCCCAAGATATTTTTCACCTAAGCTTGTTGTTTGGAAACCAAACTATATAAAATAATGAATGAGAAGAAATACGCCGAGAACTGGAGCCGCAGCTAACATAAGGTTTATAGAATTTCTAATTCTCCACTTCTTGTCCGTTTTTGATTCCGTGGCCAGATTGGCTCTCATTCGATCACCGCTTACAGCTGCTCCAGATATAATAATGGCTAGGCCTACTAGTATAATGAACGCTACGAAAAATACTGTTTCTGAATTTACGTTTGCTATTGTACATCCTAATAAAAGAATAAAAGATAAAATGAACCCGCCAATAATTGATTTAATCATTTTTGTCTTCCTCCTAGCCTTTTTATAAATTTTCCACATATTAACTATATAATATCATTTTTTCTATATTTTTACTTTTATTTTGTTGTTTTAACAGATAAAAAGACAGTAATTAAGGGAACTAAAAAAGCGAAACGCTCATGTCTGAGTACGTTTCGCTCAAGGGAACTACATTTTAACTATCTTTTGTGATGTCTGCTAAACTTAAGCGAATTACTTTTGATAAGTCACTTAACGTTAACTGTATTTGGTGACCTACACGTCCACCTGAAAAGTAAATCGTTTCACAGTTTTCTGCTGTAGAGTCAATGAAGGTTTCGAACTGCTTTTTCATTCCGATAGGAGAACACCCGCCGTGAACATATCCTGTAAGAGGTAACAGCTCTCTTTGAGGAATCATTTCTAAGGACTTTTCACCAGCCGCTTTTGCCGCTTTCTTTAAATCAAGCTCCTTTTCAACCGGTACCATGAAGACATAATGTTCTTTTGATTTCCCTACGGTCACCAGTGTCTTAAAGACTTTAGCAAGATCCTCTCCGAGCGAAGTAGCTACCTGTACCCCACTCAGCTTTTTAGTGTCATAAGAATAATAGTTGTACACAATTTTTTTCTGATCTAAAATTCGCATGACATTCGTTTTATCTGCTTTTTTACCCATAATTATCACCGATACCATCATAACACGTTTTGTTTTCATATCTCCATATATTAGGATAGATAGGTTAGTAAGGATTATTTATATCTTTTATATAAAAATGAATCTAATACGCTGAATAATGACTTTTCACCACCCTTTAAATCCGCTATTTTCACACAAAAAAGCCACTAGAGGCACTAGTGACTTTTTCCATTTCTATCTATTCGATTGTGCTGCTGCATCAATACGTTTGTTTTCTCTATCGCTACAGCTTTTCACCTTAACTATAAAGATGACATTTTACTTTATGCTTGTTGTCAATCACTGTATCTTCAGGTGTTTCTTTCATGCAGCGGTCAAATGCGAACGGGCATCTTTTATGAAACGCACAGCCTGAAGGTGGATTAAGAGGAGAAGGAATTTCACCTTTAACCTCAATTTTTTCGCGTTTTTCATGTTCGTGAATTGCCGGGACAGATGACAAAAGAAGTTTTGTGTAAGGATGACGAGGATTTGAAAAAATCTCATCTGTTGGCCCTTCTTCTACTAATCTTCCTAAATACATCACACCAACGCGGTCTGCAATATGTCTTACGACGCTTAAATCGTGGGAGATAAAAAGATATGAAAGCTTCATTTCTCTTTGCAAACTGCGCAGTAAGTTTAAGATTTGTGCTTGAATGGATACGTCCAGTGCTGAAACCGGCTCATCACAAATGATAAGCTTGGGGTTTAAAATCAATGAACGCGCAATGCCTATGCGCTGGCGCTGACCTCCTGAAAATTCGTGCGGATAGCGGTTGTAATCTTCTTCGTTAAATCCAAGCTTTTTTAATAACTCAATGACAAGCTGCTTTCGTTCGCTTTTTGCGCCTACATTATGAATTGTTAATGTTTCTTGAATGGAAGCACCAATCTTTTTTCTTGGATTAAGGGAAGTATGTGGATCTTGGAAAATCATTTGTAAATCTTTACGAATTGTTCGTAAGCGTGATGCTTTAGATTCGAAAATACTTTCTCCATTAAACTGTGCTTCTCCGCCCGTTGGTTCTACTAATTTTAAAAGCGTGCGCCCCGCTGTACTTTTCCCGCAGCCAGATTCACCTACTAATCCGTACGTTTCGCCTTCATAAATATCAAAGGATAAATCTTGAACTGCTTTGATTTGGCCTTTTGCTTTCCCTAAAGCAGAACGAACCGGATAATATTTTTGCAGGTTGCGAACTTCAAGCAAGGGCTTGGCGCTTTGCTGCTTTGCTTCACTAGACATACGCAACCTCTCCTTCTTGAATTTTTTCATAGTGCCAGCACCGAATGCGATGCGTATCATCGGCATGCTCTAAAACAGGTACTTCTTTATGGCATTTTTCCGTTGCAAACGGGCATCTTGGTGCAAAACGACAGCCGGCTGGCACGTTTGAAAGCGGCGGAACCGTTCCCGGAATGGACGAAAGCTCTTGTGTTCTGTCGCCATCTAAGTGAGGAACCGACTTAATTAGGCCCATTGTATAAGGATGAAGCGGCTTTGAAAACAGCGTTTTAACGTCCGTTTCTTCCATCACTTGTCCTAAATACATCACGGCTACTTTTGTACAAATATTAGCTACAACGCCTAAATCATGGGTAATGAAAAGCACGCCCATGTTGAGCTTGTCTTTTAAATCCATCATGAGGTCAAGAATTTGCGCTTGAATGGTTACGTCTAAAGCTGTTGTTGGCTCATCGGCAATAAGAAGCTTTGGCTCACAGGCTAAAGCCATCGCAATCATAATGCGCTGCCTCATTCCACCGGAAATTTCATGCGGATACTCTTTTGCTCGCTGTTCTGGAGACGGAATGCCTGTTAGTCTCAAAAGCTCTACGACTTTCTTTTGCGCTTCTTTTTTGGAGACTTTCTGATGCAGACGAATCACTTCAGCAATTTGTTTTCCAATGGGCATAACGGGGTTTAATGACGACATTGGGTCTTGGAAAATCATTGAGATTTCGTTTCCTCTTAGCTTTTGAATTTGCTTTGAAGACATCTCTAATAAGTTTTTTCCCTCAAACAAAATCTTGCCATCGTAGCTTGTTAGGTCTTCATCTAATAGCTGAAGAATAGATTCGGACGTTACGCTTTTTCCAGACCCTGATTCACCGACAATCCCTAATACTTCTCCTTTATTTAATTGAAGAGATACATTGTCAACAGCCGTTACTTCTCCGCTATACGTTGTAAAAGTTACTTGTAAGTCTTCTAATTTTAAAAGGGCGTTACTCAACGTTTTTTCCTCCTTTTCTTCAGCATTACGTTTTTCGGATTTAACCAATCCCGCAGACCGTCACCAAATAAATTAAGGCCAAGTACAATTAAAATGATGAATACACCCGGAAACACGGTCATCCACCATGCGTTGTAAATCGCAAGCTTTCCGTCATACAGCATATTTCCTAAGCTCGGTGTCGGCGCAGGAATCCCGGCTCCTAAAAAGCTTAGCGAAGCCTCAGTTAAAATCGTTACGGCAAACACGTATGTTACTTGAACGATTAAAGGCGATAAGACGTTTGGCGCCATATGAAAACAAATGATTCGAAGTGAGTTTGCTCCTTGAGCTTTTAGCGCTTCAATAAACGTTTTTTCTTTTACAACAAGCGCAGCTGAACGAACAATTCTCGCAATCGAAGGAATAAATACAAGGCTCAGTGCGATAATAACGTTGCTTGTTTTAGGTCCTAAAGCAGACATAATAGCAATTGCTAGTAAAATAGATGGAAAAGCAAACAAGCCGTCACAAATTCTCATTAAAATATAATCAAGAATTTTATAATAAGAAGATAAAAGTCCAACGATTAAACCAAGTACAGTAGCAATAATCGTTACTGCGGCTCCAATCATTAATGATATTCTGACGCCGTACATTGTCCGGCTAAATACATCTCGTCCAAAGTTATCCGTTCCAAACCAGTGCGTGCTTGACGGCGGTGCTAATCGATTTGCAGGGTCGATTTGTAAGCTGCCAAAAGGAGAAATGAGCGGAGCAAAAACAGCAATCAAAATAGATAATAAAATAAGTATCGCTCCTCTTACTAGCAAACGATTTGAGAAAAAGCGCACTACCGCTGGGTTTCTTTTTTTCTTTACAGTTACTGAAATGGTCTCTGTATTTTGTTGTGCGTTCACATTCATCACCCTCCTTTAATCATGATAAGAATTGCGTACACGCGGATCGATCACGGCATACAGCAAATCAACAACTAAATTGATGACCACATAAGCAACCGTAATTAAAAGTACGGCTCCTTGAATAAGCGCGTAATCCCGGCGTTCAATTGATGAAACAATCAGCTGACCTAGCCCTGGAATGTTAAATAATGATTCTGTTACCGCCGCTCCGGTCACAAGTCCCGCAAATGATTCTCCGATAACTGTTAAAATCGGTAAAAAACTCACGCGCAGCGTATGCTTAAGCATAATTGTGCGTTCATTTAATCCTTTTGCTTTTGCCGTTTTAACAAAGTTCTCAGAAATGGTATCGAGTAAAGATGAACGCGTCATACGCGTAATTAATGCAGCTTGAATCGCTCCGAGCGTAATCGTTGGTAAAACTAAGTACTTTAAATACTCAAATAATCCAGCATTTAACGGAACGTATCCTGAAACAGGAAAAATTCGAAGCTGTACCGCAAAAAGCAAAATAAGGAATGAACCGAGAAGAAAGCTAGGAATGGAAATACCTAAAAGGCTAGCTCCCATAATGCTTTCATCACGAATCGTTCCTTTATGTTTAGCTGCATATATACCAAATAGTAAAGCAAACGCCACACCAAAAATTTGCGCGAGTATAGCTAGAGAAACCGTAGGGCCTACATTATCCCAAATTGCCCCGAGCACAGGTTTATTTAAAAAGTAAGAATAGCCAAAATCTCCGTGGAAAATGTTAGATAGCCAGATAAAGTATTGATTTACCACAGGCTCATCCAATCCCATTTCTTTGCTCAGCGCTGCAATTTGTTCCGGACTTGCGCCTTGTCCTAAAATGATTGCTGCGGGACTCCCAGGCGTTAAGCGCGTAATTAAGAACACAACAATAGATACAATGAATAAAACAGGGATTAGTGCAAAAAGTCTCTTAAGTGTATAAGCTCCCATCGTAAACTCCTTTCTAAAACAGAGAGCGTAAGCCCTCTGTTTATTAGAATAATAAGATATTATTTTGTTAAACTCATATTGTAGAAAATTGGACCTAAATTATACTCATAGCCTTTTGCATTGTTAGAAACGGCATTGATGTTCACTTTATGACCAATAAGCGTAAACGGAAGCTCGTCCCATACGTATTGCTGAATTGCATCAATGTCACCGCGAGCTTCTTTAACAGAAGGAGCAGCTTTAATTTTGTTTAAGTAGTCCATTGATTTTTCAACTGATGTACCTTTTGTAGTCCAGAATCCTTGGAAGATGGTAGAACGAGCGTTCCAGTCAACAGGATAGATGTCCCATTGGCTTGTATCACTCATTTTATCGCTGAATGTCGCCCAGTCGTATACTTCTAATTTTACATTCATACCAATGTCTTTTAACTCTTGTTGAACCACAACAGCTGTATTGTATTGATCTTGGTAATCACGAGACGCCATTAAGCGAATTTCTTCTCCGTTATAACCAGATTTCTTCAAATATTCTTTTGCTTTTTTCTTATCATGCTGGTTATATTCTTCTTTTCCAGCTGTACTGTAGTAATTTGGATACTCTTTGTTCACAATGGATGAAGAAAGCTTGTAATAATCCGAGTTTCCGTAAGAACTGTCTAAGATGTCTTTTGAGTTAAGAGCTGCGTTAACTGCTTTTCGTGCATTGATGTCTTTAAAGACGCCTTTATCTGCGTTGTAGAAAAGTCCCATAAATCCGCCTGGTGATGTTTCTACTTTTGCATTTTGACTGGCTTCAACTTGTTTGGCATTATCGCTTGATACAGATAGCGCAACGTCAAATTGTCCGGTTGTAATACCAGAAATCCTAGTTGACTCATCGCTTACGAAACTAATCTTAATTTCATCGACGTGAGGAGTTTTCTTAACTTCGAGGCCTTTCGAAGAATAATCTTTAAATTTCTCTAATAAAAGATATTGATTTTTCTTCCACTCTTTTACTTTATATGGACCTGTTCCTATGTAGTCTTTGATCCCTTCATCAGATGCATTGTCAACGACTTCTTTTGGTAAAATAGCTGCTGCGGGGATTGGATCAGCTAATAAAGAAAGCGTGTTAACGTTTGGTGATGGTAAATGAAGCTCTACCGTATAATCACCGGTTTTGGTCATTTCAGCACCAGAGAAGTTTGTTTTCCCAAGAGACGATAGCTTAATCCAGCGGTTAATAGAAGCGACAACGTCATCTGCAGTCATTTCTTTACCGTTATGGAATTTAACCCCTCTTCTTAATTGGAACGTGTATGTTTTATTATCATCGCTAATATCTACTTTAGACGCTAAGTCAGGCTTAGGATTTCCTTTTTCGTCTAAAATCATTAGTCCTTCGTAGATACTGCGCGTTGCGTCTTTCACATCTGAGTCCCCAGTAATTTGAGCATCTAGCGTTGCTGGCTCACTTTGAGACGCGACGTTTAGCGTTCCACCTTCTTTTCCTTCTTTTTCACTTGAAGAATTTTTGCTTGCATTACCACTGCACCCTGCTACCATGAGGACAATGGTTAAAAGAGAGATGAAAAGTAAATAAGTCCTTTTCACTAAAATCACTCCTATTTCCTTGTATAAAATTTTAATCCGACTATAATAAGAAGAATAGTAGGAATGTGAACAATTGTAGCACTACCTTCTACCTTTGGCAATTAGTATTTTTAACATACAGAGGCTATTATACCATTTTCTATTAAGTAAATATGGTATATATGTATAATAGTTGAACAAAAGAACCATTTATTTCTTATAAAGCAAGCGATTGAACACACTTTATCAACGCAGTAAAAAAGAAAGAACATCTCAAGAAATGGTAATTTAACAAAAAGGAGAAAACAACAGTGGGATTTTTAATTGGCATATCAGGAAGCATTATTGTGGATCAAGGAGGACGCTTTCCAGGCTATAAGCGAGCGTATGTGAATAATGACTATATCGAATCAACAGCGCTCAGCGGCGGAATTCCTTTTATCTTGCCAGTGCTAAAAGATGAAGAAATGATTAAAGCGCAGGCAGAAAGTATAGACGGGTTGATTTTATCAGGTGGTCAAGACGTTAATCCCCTTTTATACGGAGAAGAACCGACAACCAAAACGGGTTCACCTTTTTTAGCACGAGATCAGTCTGAACAGCTATTGTTAAAGCATGTGATCGATCAAGGAAAGCCGGTGTTAGCGATTTGCCGCGGCTTACAAATTTTGAACGTTGCTTACGGCGGGACTCTTTATCAAGACATGTCAGACATTAAAGAGTCATTTATCAAACATGATCAATACAAAAATACAAGCGACCCTTCTCATTCCATCATGATTAAAGACGGAACACGCCTGCATGACCTTTACGGTAATCAAGCTCTTATTAATTCATTTCACCATCAAGCTATTAAAGACGTAGCGCCAGGTTTTGAAGTTTCTGCATGGGCAAAAGATGGAGTTATTGAAGCCATTGAAAAACAAGGAAAACAATTTGTAGTCGGCGTCCAGTGGCATCCAGAAATGATGGCAAAAGAACATACTTCAATGCTAAACTTGTTCAAACTGTTTATGGAGCATGTGCAGCAGTCGGCTGTAAAAAAAGTCAGCATTTGACGTTTTAATCTACTGCGTCACCAATACAAAAAGGCAGGCCATTATAATGGCCTGCCTTTTTGTATTACCTGAAGATACGCATAGAAATCTAGACAAATTTTCATCTATTAATAAAGAAGGAAAACAGCGCAAGCATCTTTAGCTTTTACAATATTTCAATATATCCTTCTGTTCCATGTACGCGAATTTGCTGTCCGTCTTTTATCAGCCGAGTAGCATTCTCTACGCCGACAACCGCTGGCAATCCGTATTCACGTGCAATGACTGCTCCATGAGTCATCAGTCCGCCAACTTCCGTAACAAGCCCCTTTATCCCTACAAATAACGGGGTCCAGCTAGGGTCAGTAAAGGAAGTAACTAATATATCTCCCTCTGATAGATTAGCATTTTCCATGTTTAAAATGACGCGCGCTCGCCCTTCTACCACTCCTGAAGAAACCGGTAAACCTACAATTGCTTGGGACGGAAGATTTTCTCGTTTGTACGCACCTGTAACAATTTCGCCATGAGACGTGATTACACGCGGAGATGTTAGCTTTGTGTATAATCGGTATTCTTCTTTTCGCTTGGTAATGATTTGATCATTCACTTTATGTGTGCGCACGACTTCTTGAAGTTCGTCAAACGTCAGATAGTATATATTTTCTGTTTCAGAAATAACACCGGCTTTTACAAGCTGAGCGGCTTCTTTCAGCAGAGCCTGTTTATAAACAAAATAGCGATTAATCATGCCGTATTTGGGATATTCACGATAACCGATAAAATTCCGCATGAGATTAATCTTTTCTTTTGTTTCTTTTGCTTTTTGTTCACCATCCGGCAATTGCTTCAAGCGGTTTAATAGCTCTTGCTCTTTTTTCAAGGCTTCCTGCAGGCCTTTTTCAAATTTTTGCTTGCTAGCGTTAGCCTCAAAGTTTTTAATATTACCAAGAATCACAGGGATAAGTGCAGCCGGCTTTTCGCTCCAGCGAGTTTTCGTAATATCGATTTCGCCGGGGCATCGCATTCCGTATTTGCTGAGATAATCATAGATAGCGTCTTGAGTTTTCTCTCCGCCTTCAAACTTAACCAGTTTCTCCAAAAAGTTATCATCTTTTACGTGTTGTAAATAATGGATGACTTCTGGATAAGGACGAATCACATCTGCGACATCCAATAGCGCCAGACCCATTTCTGATGTAATATTGTTTGGTACAGATTGAGAAATCACGTCTGCTGCGTTTTTTTCACCTAGCCACGTCTCCATTTTTTCATTGATCCATGATGAAGCATCCATAGCAGCCATAAACACAGCTGTACTTTGTGGGTCAAATAAAATCTTCTTTAATGTCCCGATATCTTCTGAAATAAAATCGACTAATTCCGACCCAGATTTCGTTTGGATGGTTTGCTTTAGCTCTTCTATTGATGCTTGATTTTTCTTGATCAAGTCAGAAACTATGGTCGAGTCGTTTTCGATTTGTGTCTTAGGCTTCGTAGGCGGCATGCTTTTATTGCTTTTACCAGAACTTTGATCATTTGGTAAAGGTTTTATAAAGTCTCCTCGCTCTATTATGCTTGTAAGTGCGTCTTTCATGAGGGGATCATGTTGTCCCATGGCACCTAACATCATTTTTCTGCTGTCAGATGAAGCCAGCATAGGGGTGACATCAACAAACAGCCTTCCACCGGCTGTACGCATAGGTGCATTAGTCGTTAACAGAAAAAAAGACAACCCCAGTGGTTTCATGGCATCGGTCATCATTTGTTGATGTCCAACAGATACATAAACGCGATTTTCCTGATCATGTGCTTCAGGAATTGGATATAAAGTAGTGATTGGACGACTTTGAACAATATAAAATGTATCCTCAGCCAAGCACCATTCAATATCTTGAGGACAACCGAAGTAAGCTTCAAGCTGTCTTCCAACGCGTTCTAGCTGTAAAATTTGAGAGTCAGTGAGCGCTTGCGTTTTTTGTAGATCGAAATGAACTTCCTTTGTTTCTGTTCCGCCTTCTTTTAATCCGTAAATAGCTACCTTTTTAGCTGCTATTTTTTTATCGACGATTTCGCCTTCTTTTACTTTATAGCAATCGGCAGAGACCAAACCTGACACTAGCGCTTCTCCAAGTCCAAATCCCGCATCGATTGATAACAGCTTTCGGTTAGAAGTAATTGGGTCAGCGGAAAATAAAATACCTGAAGCCTGCGGAAAAACCATTCGTTGAACAATAACAGATACGTGCACTTGACTATGGTCAAATCCATTTTTAATACGGTAGGTTACCGCACGATTTGTAAACAGGGAAGCCCAGCATTTGCTAATGTGCTGCAGAATAGCTTCTTTGCCTCTGATGTTTAAATAGGTGTCATGCTGACCAGCAAAAGAAGCATGTGGCAAATCTTCAGCAGTCGCACTTGAACGAACGGCATAAGCATGCTCTTCCCCAAACTGAGAGAGAGAATGAATAACTGCTTTTACAACGTCCGAAGGAATTTTTATTTCCAGAATGATTTGGCGGATTTTTTCGCTAATTTCACCAATTTGATCTCGGTCATCAGCTTTTAGCATCGTCAGCTGGTTCAGTAACGCTTGAAACGTTTCATTTTGTTCAAGGGCTTTTTGATACCCGGCCGCTGTCACACAAAATCCTTCCGGTACTTGTATTCCTTGAATTTTTGATAACGCGCCTAAATTTAAGGCTTTTCCTCCAACAAGTGAAAGCTGTGTATCTTTTATTTCTTGAAAGCTAAGAACTAAAGAGTTCATTCAACATCTCTCCTAACCGGTAATGTTTTATTGATTTTACCAGCAGTAAATGAGAATAAACAGTCTATATCGGCGTTTTTTTATGTGGTATAATTAAAGTAGGAAGAGAAATACATACCTTTTTGTTTGCGGTTACATTTTTAAAAGTTGTATAACTAACTTATCTAATTGATTCGTATCCTTTTTAAAGCAGGTAAGTACACGTTTGAAGGATTTGTTGTTCTTCCTCATTTAACACTTTCTTTTTAGAGAATGAAATTTCAACATCTCTCCTCATTTTAACCCTTCTTTCATTTGGTCACCTGAAGAGTCTAGCTCATTAGATGATTAACTCTCTTTTTTTGAACTATTCCGAAACCATAGTATTACGAATGTATCTCTTCGCTCGTTTTCTAGCAAGTGTATAAATAATCACCTGCAGCACAAGCGCCGCAAGGCTTATCAGTACTACTTGTTCGACAGAATTAAAGGGCGAAAAATATTTCTCCCATTTAGAATCAGGAAGCCTTAATGCGTTATAAAAATATGAGGTACTAAAAGAAATTATATTTCCTAAAATAAGTGATAAATCCGCTCTAATAAGCCCACTTAGATAAGACAGTGCTACTGTAACTATGGCCATGATTATATAGCTTACCTTTGAATCATCCTCAAAATCTTTTCGCATAGATAAATAAACATATGGAATGCAGTAAATGGTAAAAATTATAAAAGGGAGTAGTCTTCTCATATAGTAGTCTCTCCAATATTTGGGGTTCGACATAGTTTTCTATTATTATAAATTACCGAAGAGAATTTTTTCCAGTTTTTTGTACGCAGAGAGTGTAGAAATACTTATATGTATCATGATCGTTTGTAGAATCATTCCTTAGGGCAAAGTAAAAAAGCACGCTTATGAGTGCTTTTTTACAGCATATTTATTTAAACAGGACGTGTGTTTTCATCGAACATTTTCCGTTTACTGGTAACAATTACTTCTTTATTTTTCTCCTAAAATGGCTACAGGGCTAAATACCTCGTAATGAATACGTTCGTTTGGTATATCCCATCTATGTAGTGCTTTAAGAATAGCTTCCATAAACGGAATCGACCCGCAGAAATAAAAGACAGCTTCTTTTGAAGGAACAACGGATTGTAACAATTCTAAATCAATATAACCCTCTTTATCAAAATCAGTGCCAAGTCGATCCCCTTCATTAGGCGAGCTATAACAGATGAAGGAGGTAACATTTTCGTTATTTCTATTTAGTTGAGCCACATGTTCTTTAAAAGCATGCGTTTTCCCATTAATACTTGCATGAAGAAAGGTAACCTTACGTGTAGGTTGTTTTTCTACAATGGTATTCAGCATACTAAGCAAAGGTGTAATACCTATACCTCCACTAATTAGCACAACGGGAAGTTCACTGTGATCAAGTACAAAATCTCCAGCTGGAGCTGAGAACTTAAGAGTATCTCCTGTCTGAACTTGTTTATGTAAATAGTTTGACACGATTCCTGCTGGCGCACCGTCATACCCTTCTTCTCGTTTTACACTGATTCGATAATAATCCTTTCCAGGGGCTTCAGAAAGACTATAGTGGCGAATATGCGTGTATTTCTCTCCCGGAACATTTGCTGCTAATGTAAGGTATTGTCCTGCTTTATAAGAGGCAATTTCTTTCTCATTTTTAGCTTTTAAATAAAAAGACGTTACATTATCACTTTCTTCTACTTTCTTATCTATATAAAAGCTTTGATATCCTTCCCAACCTCCAGGTTGACTCTCTGTCTCTTCGTAGAGAGCTTCTTCTAGCTCAATAAAAGCATTGGCAATATATCCGTACGCTTTTCCCCATGCTTCAATAATCTCATCTGAAGCTGTATCTCCCAAAACATCCTTTACTGCTTGAAGTAAAGTTTCACCAACGACTGGATATTGTTCTGCCTTTACCCCTATCGCACGATGCTTTTGTGAAATCCGTTCAATTACAGGTTTAATGGCTTCTAAGTTTGTAATATGTTCTCCTGCAGCATACACGGCATATCCTAATGCTTCCTGTTGAATTCCTCTTTTTTGATTTGTTTGATTGAACATATTATATAAATCTGGCGCTTTTTCAAATAACAATTCATAAAATCTCTTTCCTATTTGTTTACTATGTTCTTTCAAAACTGGCACTGTTGATTGGACAATTTCAATCGTTTTAGAATCAAGCATATAACATCCACCTTTTAAGAATTTTTCATATGTATTAATCTTTTTTAATACTACAATTTAATATGGCTAAATTTGGATTATCCTATACTGGAATGAAAATACTAACTTTAGTTACCGTAATGAATAGGTTTTTTAAGAAACAACTTTATTAGATTTGACATTACTTTAATTTGGCTTTTCAACAAGTATCCAAGGGACTTCTATCTCAAAATCAAGTTGAAGTACGGGTCTGGTAAATCCGCCAGGGACAAATTCTAAATCGTTGGAAAAGCCAATATGTAGGTTATTGCTTATTTCAATTGCACCATCTGAATTCATAATTTCAAGAGGTATTTTGTTAGATACCTTATCTACCATATGATAGCAGCCAATATAGAAGTGGAGTCCATTTTCTTGAGAATCAAAATGTGATAAGTGATTACATTGAGAAGGATTAATACCTAGTCGGTTAAAAAACTGAAGCTCTATCTCTGATCGGGACTTCATAGCTTCATAAAAGTTTAGACAATATAGACAATCGCACAAATCCCATTTTTTCAAATACTGTGTTTTTGTTTCTTCAACATCAATTTCTAAAATCCAATCATTAATTTTTATGGTTTGATACAAACTCTTCACTTCCCATACTTAGGCTATTTAACAGTTACCTTCAGTTGCAGAATTCTTTAGCTTAATTTATAAGATGATTAGAAAGATATACGGGCAATTATAACAAATCAGCCAAAGCACCTAATAAGTCTTCACCTTTAGTTTCTGAATAGCTTTTAATACATCTTCTCTATTCTTAGCAAACTTCAGCCACTTTGGCAGTCGACTCTCGACGCTTAAATAATAGGGATGTGATTCCCTGAGTTCAGCTTCTATATAGCTTTCGATATAATTTAAATGTTCCAGGTTTAATGCCCATAAGGTGTTTCCACTACATTCAATTTGTAAATAGAGCGGAAGTTGAAAATACCAGTCGCAGGGATCTCCAATTAAAATTACTTCATAATCAGCTTTACGTTCGTACGATACTCTTGCTTGTCCGTAACCGTTTGCTTTTATAACTTTGTCTTTTGTGGTTCCGCAAGTAGTACAAACAAACCTTCTTCTGACGTTAGCGACGTAGGGACTCGAATCATCTAAAGCTATGACTTTTGCACAAGAGGCGCATTGTGGACAAACGACTAGAAATTCATATCCTAACCCTATAAGTGTTTTATTTTTATTTAGAAATGTTTTTTTCAAGACGTTTTCTCCCTTGAATTTATTAATTCATATTATCGAAGCGATGGAACTACAACATTGATTTCAGTTTTAATTTTACATTAATCGCCAGAGGCAAATACTAATTTATTTAGTTTCAGTGCCTCTAAGCAAAGGCTCTTTAATGCTTCAGCAAATGTTTTCGTCTTCAGGGCTATCTCCGTTGATTGTCTACAGATTGTCTGTAATGCTTCACATACCTTGATTAATTGATTTATCTCTTGTACAGAAAACAACTTGTCCCCATATTGATCTAATCCTGTCAATAATTCAAACGAATGTCTGAATTCTCTTGTTAACAGGTAGTCGTGTACTCTTTCCTCAAATTTTACACATTTAGTAGAAAAAGCTGCTTCTTTCTTATTATCGGCAATGCAGAAATCGATTCCTACCATCAGGCCCTTCCTTCCTCTACATTCTTTCTAAGTTTAATAGGTACTAAAAAAGAGGACAGCTAGGTATATACTAAACTACTATCTGTCCTTCTCTGGCCGTACTTTTATCAAAATCTTTTAACGAAGCAATAATTAAGTAACCTCTTCTACAAACTCTTTTAGAGAATCATACATTTCTAAAGCGTCCCATTCACCCATGCCATGTTCAGCTGTGAAAACTGGGTAATCTACATTCCCTATATCAATAAAGAGCGGGTCACCGCCTATTTCTTCATCATACCCTATGACAAACCAGTTTTCTTGCCAATCTCCTTCTTGATTTCCTATAAGGGAATTTGCTTCTAAATCTTCTCTGTAGCCTAATTGGCCATCTAAAAACTCGCTTTTAAGGTAGATGTAATAAGGAGCAGAAAGAATTTCTCCCACTTCATCTTCAAATTCTACTTTCACTGACGTACCTGGAAGTTCTTTAAGAATTTTATAGATTTTCTCTATATCAGGTTTTATCATTTGCTTCTCCCCTTTAATGATCTGTATGACTTATCGTGGCTGTTATCCATTCTTCTAAGCTGTCTGCTATTACTTCACGCTGTTCCCAATCATGCCAAAAGGTGATAATTTGACCAATTTTCCCTCCTTCATCAGGATCCAAGTCTATACAAATATCATCTCCTCCCCCATTCGTGGCAATCGAAATCCAACGTGGGTTCCACCAAAATTCTTTTTTTACTGGCCCAATAGGTTCAATTTCTGGAAAATCTTCAAATTCTCCTCCGTCTAAAAGCTCTTTTAATGTTTGCCACGTATACAGAATCTCCTCTAAAGGTAATAGAGTATAATTTTCAATAACTGCTATATATTCATCACGCTGTCCATTATGTATCATTAACCAGTCTTTAAGGTTTTTGGGGAATGTTAGTCCCATCTTTTGTTCAACCTCTGCAATTTCTAATTCAGTAGCTGCTTCTTTAAGCGTTCCTGCTGCTTCTGGTCGATTTATTTTTAACCACTGCTCAAACTCATTCCAAACTTGCTTCATATTAGGAGCCTCCTTATATAACGTCATTAAATGAATCTAGGAAAAATGATTAGATATTTTTTAAACTTATACTAATTATGTATGGAAATCTTATGTAAATAAACGGTTTTATTATTTTCTACTACATGAAACGAACATCAATTAGCTCGCTTAACCTCATTTTGTTCGTTTGCTTACATCCTTCATCTATAAATACAAATAACCCTCCAAGGGAATCTACAAATTGAATAACTCCTGTTTCCGTTATACATTGCCCATGCTTGTAATACGTAAGGTATACTTTTTTATGTGTATGGAGAGCTTCGATCAAGGTAAAATTAATTTGTTCCATTTGATCTTCTGTTAAAAAAGGTTGAGGTATTTCTGATTGCTTTTTTATAACTTCTTGTAATCCTTTGTATTGCTCGGGCATAGTGGCAAACGGTCGCCATTTTTTCATTCCTCTGTTTTGCATGTCATCTTCCTCCTTTATGCTTTATGACCTCCTAAAAGGCCGTTTCGATAACGAGCTGTTGAATGCTCGAGATGGCTTGAAGCTCGCAGAACGCTATTCTTCCCATAACGCATACGAATTTCATCAATCGTTTTAGCAAGGGCATAGGCTCTTTCGCGCTGGTCAATATCTTCAAATAAGCTCATTTGCTCTTCTTCTTGAATAAGGGTGTTCGATAAAGAAATTCCAATCGATCGAATGGGCATTCCGCTATCAAATGTGTGTAGGATGGTTAAACAATAAGGGAAGATATCTTGACTTAAATTCGAAGCTCGCTCCATTTTCTTTTGCCTCGAGAAACCTCCACCTGTTTGTTTGCTGTAGCCAATGGATAAATGAATAGTATGTGCCACGACTTGATGCATACGTAAACGAAAGCACACATCGTCTAACAGTTCTAATAGCAGCAATTCCACTTCTTTTCGATTTGTATAGTCTCGAAACAGAATTTGACTCTTCCCGAATGATCGAGAGCTCGGAATATACACGTCAGAAATGCGACTAAAATCAATTCCATTTGCATGTTGGTGGATTTCCTCTCCTAAGACACCAAATTCTTTACGTATCATCTCTACAGAAGAAAGAGCGAGTTCTTTTATGGAGTGAATGCCCAAACGATTTAAGCGTCTTTCCGTAGCAGACGAGATTCCCCAGAAATCCTTCATTGGGTGAATCGACCATAATTTGAAAGGAATATCTTCGTATCGCCAATAAGCTACCCCTGTTGTGCTATTCTTGGCCTCATGATCTAAGCTCACCTTAGCCAGTAAGAGATTCGGACCTATGCCTGCAGTAGCTGTCAGCCGTGTTTTGCGATAAATCTCGTTGATGATTTTACGGGCTAATTCTTTTGGTGTGCGAGCGAATAAATGCAAAGAAGCTGTGGCATCAATAAACAACTCATCAATGCTATACGCATGAAAATCCTCAGGAGCCACATACTGTAATACCAAACTAGAAACATAGTTCGAAGCCTTGACATACCTTTCCATGGATGGATTTACGACATGGATATCTTTCCTTCTAGGAATGTCGAAAAGACGGCTGCCTGTTTTGATCCCTTCTTTCTTTAATAAGGGTGTGGCAGCTAACACAACTGATCCCGACCGCTTTGTATCTCCTACAACTGCCAACTTTGTTTTTAATGGATCTAGCCTACGTATCACGCATGAAACAGAAGCAAAGAATGCTTTCATATCAATACAAATAATGACTCTGTTTGGTAGATATTCATAATCCATTGGAATAACTCCTTAAATAAAGAACGTTTGTTCTCTATTATATACGAACAAATGTTCTTTATTCAATAAAAACTCTAAAGTTTTCCCGATTATTGTTAATATAATAGGAGACAAGAATATTGTGAGTAAATTTGGAAGATAAAGGAGATGGCAAATGAATAAGAAAATGACTAACTATATTATCTTTTTTTCATGGTTTTTATTCTTAGTTCTTTTGTGGATTGTCGTTTCATTATTCAAAGGTGAAAATGGACAGTGGTGGTCTATGTATCGTTTAAATGCAGACAAATACGGCCTTTGGGCTTTAGAGATTTCTTACATAAAGTTTAGTATTGCTGCTTTTATCTCATTAGCAATAGCTTATATGGTGAGTTTTGGATTCAAAAGAAAAAGATAAGGTGAAATAAAGTGCTTTGAAAGTAATATAGATCGTTGGATTTAATCGGAATAAGAAATAATGATAAAAAGACCCTAATTAATATGTTAATAAGGTCTTTTCAGTATCTATAAAATTTATTATGTATTTTATAGATATTAAATAATTGATTTTACTTTTGATGTTCAGCCCATTTTAAAAAGCTTTATAAGTTTCGTAGTACTATATTTATAAACTTTCTTGCATGTAATTAAACCCCATTAATTAATAGAATAATATACGCGTTTTGAATATTATTTATGATCTTTTCAAAAAAATATCCGTATTAAACTACTTAATGTACGCGATTTGAATAAAGATTTTGTTTTTTAATATTATTTTTATTTTAATAATGAATAATGAACGGAAAATTGATAATTTTTAAATTTTATTAAAAAAGTTTATTTTTTATATTGAAATATGTAATTTGACTGTTTATAATACAAAAAAGATAAGTTATTTGCAGGTTTAGTTGTCTGAAAATTTAATTTTTTATGAAGAATATTATTAATGGGGGTTTCACCGTGTCAAACAAAGTACCGTTTTCTTTTATAGTAATCATTGGTTTAATGTTATTTGCATTATTTTTTGGAGCTGGAAATTTAATATTTCCTGCCATGCTTGGCCAGTCAGCGGGAGCAAATATCTGGTCAGCAAATGCAGGTTTTTTAGTTACTGGAGTAGGCTTGCCTTTACTTGGTGTACTAGCTTTTGGATTCTCTGGAAAGGAAGATTTACAATCATTAGCAAGTCGCGTACATCCTATCTTTGGTTTAGTATTTACAACTGTTCTTTATCTAGCTATTGGACCTTTATTTGCTATCCCACGAACAGGTAACGTCTCTTTTGAAATCGGACTTAAACCTTTCATTTCTGAAGGCTCTAGTTCTATAGCTTTACTTGTGTTTACTATTATATTTTTCAGCATTACATGCTTTTTTTCTCTCAATCCGGCGAAAATTGTCGATATTGTCGGAAAATTCTTAACGCCGATTAAATTAACATTCATCGGAATTCTAGTTCTAGTAGCTTTTATTCATCCTATTGGAAAATTTCAAGCACCCACAGAAAAATATGTAACAAACTCTTTTTTTAATGGGTTCCAAGAAGGATATCTAACAATGGATACTCTTGCATCTTTCGTTTTCGGAATCATTATTATCAATGCAATTAAAGAAAAAGGCGCTAAAACAAAGAAGCAAATTATAACTGTTTGTCTAAAAGCTACAGGAATTGCTGCTATTATTCTTGCAACTATCTATTCTGCCCTTTCATACATGGGCGCTTCAAGTGTAGAAAAGCTTGGGCATTTAGATAATGGTGGTACGGTGTTAGCGAAAGTTTCTGATTATTATTTTGGAGAATATGGAGGATTACTATTAGGCTTAATGATCACAGTAGCTTGTCTGACAACTAGCGTAGGGCTTATTACTTCATGCTCTTCTTATTTCCATAAATTATTACCTTCTATTTCTTATAAGAAAATTGCGATTAGCTTATCCGTGTTTAGCGCAATCATCGCAAATGTTGGATTGAATCATTTAATTTCTTTTTCAGTACCTGTTTTAACAGTGCTCTATCCATTAGCAATCGTTCTAATCTTTTTGACTTTCCTTCATTCTTTATTTAAAGGATGTGCTGAGGTATACCAAGGCAGCCTATTCTTAACATTTGTTGTAAGCCTGGTAGATGGATTAAATGATTTTGGTTTACACATCCCTGGTATTGACCAATTATTTACTTACTATCTTCCTCTTTACCATATTGGATTAGGTTGGATATTCCCTGCAATTATTGGAGGTCTTGCAGGTTATGGAGTTAACTTGTTTAAAAATAAAGAGCAATTTACTTCTAAATCAACAAGGTTAAATAAATAAATTCACTTTAATTCTTTGATTAAATTAAAGCATTTAGATGAACACTTTGAAGCCTCCTTTTATTACTATTTCGCACTTAGTATAAAATGAAGTTTCAATTAACTTCTAAATAAGGGAGTATAACTATGAAGAAAACGTCACAAGCTTATAGCTGTATGGATGCGTTAGTATTTAGATAAGATTAAAGAAGATTTAATGGAAGAAGATGAATTACTTAAAAATTCTCTTAAATAATAAAGCAAATGTAAAAAGAGGCTTTTACTTATACGAAGTAAAAGCCTCTTTTTACGCGTTTCTCTTGTTATATATGTTTTTGATAAAATATTATTAGATTCCTGTTCTTAGATATAAAAAAACTTCTATATCTCCCTTTTTTGATTTTTATAACATATACAATATCTAAAACTGATTAACATAAAACGATTTTATAGGAATAAATAAAGCCTCAAGAAGTGTTACATACTTCTTGAGGCTTTATTGTAGTTATGTATTCTTTAACTTATTACTTGGTCATCTTGGTCATAGATAACGATTTTGTAAGAATCACCTTTAGAACGTTCCTTTATTTCTTTAGTTTGAAGAAAAGTATTTACTTCTCTTTTAATTTTTTCACTATACTCTTGAGAGCTGTCATCAGATTTACTGATAGGAGTAACAATAGCAACTGTAACAGGTTGTTTTAACGTAACCTCAGTCTTTTTATATGTTACATCTTTGTATTCTTTATTTTCTTGTAAATGT
This sequence comes from Priestia sp. YIM B13490, assembly GCF_042787735.1. Taxonomy (NCBI): domain Bacteria; kingdom Bacillati; phylum Bacillota; class Bacilli; order Caryophanales; family Bacillaceae; genus Priestia; species Priestia sp. YIM B13490. The sequence goes on along the minus strand of NZ_JBHZOT010000003.1, from coordinate 19,917 downwards.
GCAAGAGCTTCACTTTCAATATCCAGCCATCGCTTCTCTTTTTCTACTTGTTTAACATTTCTCTCACGAACGTTAACTTTATAGGCGTTCAAACCGTTCTCTTTTAATTGACGTTTAATATCTGCTTTTACCTTGTTTACATCTTCAGTATCCTCTACCTCGACTTTTACATCTTTTGAGTCTGAACCAACACTTAGAACGGCATATTTATCAGATACATCCCTAAGAAGAGCATCTAAATCCTTATCTTTAGTGTTTGAAGTTGTATCAACGTTCTGACAAGCTCCAAGTAATAATGCGAAACAACTAAGAAATACAATATTTTTTATTAATTTCATTCTTTCCTCTCCTTATAGATTTAATTGTTCTGTCTTAAACGAACCATACGATTATTTCATAAAATAGAAAAAAATAGAAATATAATTTTTACTTATAAGTGAATACCATATAAATCGCTAGTTTACATAAATACTCTTCCAGAACCCATAATAAAAAAGAACTCTTGATACAGGACAGAGGACTTCACCCTGTTTTTGAGACAGGAATCAAAACACCTTTTATACATATTCTCTCCTCTCTCAAAATAGTATTTTTAGGAAAAATATGATATTGTTTACATACGGTTATATTTTGGTACTTTATAATTGTGAATTCTGATAAAAAGCTACCTCGCTTGCCAATGCCGGGGGAGCTTTTTATTTTTGCTACAATTCTTCGAAAGGAGTATTTGATGTTATTAAAAACGCTAGTTACAGCATTTATTGGAGGTATTCTTTTTCCTTTGTCAACAAAATTATTTATGAAAAAAAAGACCGCTAACAAGGACATAAGTTATATTACAATGAGTTTGTCATTCGCTATTATCTTCTTTATTATGCTTCTATTTACAAAAACCTTCACTTAAAAAGAGCAGAAGATCTAAATATTTTCAGTCTATTAAGGAGTTTTTCAAATGAGTAATCACGAAAAAACTAAGAATAAAAAAAATATAATTTTAGGTATTATATATGGTCTAATTGTAATATTTGTATATGCATTTAATTTACCTCTACAGATAGCTTTATCTATACTTACTCTTGTCATAATCTTTGAACTTGTAACTTCAATAAAAGAAGATGACAAAGCTAAGAATGTTATAAACATTATTACTCTATGTTTATTTATACTTGGAATTGTTTTTCTCTAACTAATACTTACTAAAAAATAATAATAAAAACAGAACGAAGACTTCTTATAAATTAAGAAGTCTTCGTTCTGTTTGATCTTTCCAACTCTTGTTCCTTGCGTTTATCGTGCTTTTGAATATCTCCAACGGGTTTTAATTCAATATTGATATTGTCTGATATAGATAGTTCAAAAGGGTACAGCCTTTTGGACGCAAGAAAAACGAATGAGAAAACGTCTATTTGTCGTCACCTAGAGTAAATAGTAAAACTATATTTTTTAGAATAAAGTTTATATATTTACTCTTTCATGCGAAATAAGTTTTTACTGTATTTTTGATTAAATTTATCTTATCAATCTTTAATAACTTCCCTTGGTTTCTTCTGACTAAATCGAAGCATATACTTTTAAAATAGTTCTCATCTATTTCATTTGGTTTGTTATCTATTGAACTATAAAAACCAGTTACTCCATTAGGAAAATGCATTAAGTAAATAACTCCTTTCAAAATGCTTAGATACATGTATTTTAAATCTATAAAGCATTCAATTCTAGCTACCATAATGTCGTTTTCTAGGAACTAAAAAGCTGAAAGAGCCCCATCGTTGGTCTTTCAGCTTTTACTTTTATTAACTAAGTCAATATCCAAGGAACGTAACATATAAATACCGTTTCTTCTAATTCTGGTCGTACAGTAGCTTCTTCATGAAAAAAGTAACCATGTTTATATACTAAACCTATCCTTTTCTCGCTTAAAAAATTAAGTATTCCACCTGCTTCTTTATTTCTCCAAAGATGTAATTCCTCATTTTTTAAATAATCAACTATTAAATTTTTAGAAATGTCTTCTTCAGAAAATAAAATAACTGTATCTAAACTTTCAATTAGATATCTATTTACTAACCGCATTGCTTCAATACTATTATCAAACTTGTAGTCCCACTTATAAGCACCTACTTTGGATGCTGGCTCATACTTAGCTAAAAACCATTTTTTATTTACATTCATCTCTATATTTTCCTTTATAACCTTCATGTTTTGCCATCTAAATAGACTAAATCACAGGTTTATTCTATTTTAATTATATATCAAAATTGAGTTGGGAAACTTGAATATCATATACAAAGTTAGTTAACATAATCACTCTTCCAGAAAACATATAAAAAACGATCCCTTGATAATCAAGGGATCGTTCACTTTTTGTTTTTCTTTTTTATCTTTGAAATACCATTGGTTATTGTACATTTTTATCACTTCTAGCTTAAACGAGATTGTAAAAGATCGTCCTTAGTGACCCATAAAAAATTCCCCTCCATGTACAGTGTCATCCTCACTCTCAAAGAGTAATTTTTTCACACTATATTTAGAGGGGATAATACCAAATTTTACTTATTTTCTCGCATTACTTGAGCTACTTCAGTAAAAATTACGCCTAAGCCATGTGCACCTGCGTCCGGATAACCAAGACTTCTTTCTCCAACCGTACCAGCACGTCCCATACGTGCAACAATCTGTTCGGTTGATTTTGCTCCTTCAACAGCAGCTTCTGCTGCTTTGACAAGAGCATGTTTCATGCTTTCACCTTCAGCAGCACTTGATGTTAACGTATCTGCATAAGGTACTAAGGCATCGATTAAAGTTTTATCTCCCACAACAGCTCCACGTCCAAAAGAACGTTCTCCTGTTGCTTGAATTCCTTTTACAGACGCTTGGATCATTTCAGCAAATTCTGTTAAATTCAGTTCGGTTTTAGATTCGGCGTTCTTTCCAGCCGCGCGAAATGCTGCTCCCCAAATAGGGCCTGATGCTCCGCCACAGTGCTCCATGATAACGATAGAACACGCCTCTAAGAAGTTTCCAATATCATTTGATTTATTTTCGAGAATTTCGTGCCATTCAGCTTTCAGCTGTTTGAACCCTTTAGCAACACTCATACCAAAGTCTCCGTCACCAGCATGGGAATCTAATTCACAGAATGGTATTTCATTTCTAATAATACATTCACTCATTTGGTCAACCATAAAAATAATATTATTCAACGTCAATCGATTTTCGGTTACTACGGAATATTCTTTGTTGGTTTGCACCTCATAGGACACTTTCGGGGCCTCCGCGGTACCGATGATTTCATTATAAGTGACAGCTGGTACTTCACCTTTGATTTTTAGCGCAGGAGTATCGCACTCTTCAGATAGGAGACTCTTTAAGTGTTCATCTAATTTCATAATTGAAATAGAAGCACCGGCCATATCGATGGCTGTCATATAGTTTCCGACAAACGTTCTTGCAATCGTTACGTTTCTACGTGACAATTCACGAATGACAGAATGATTTAATAAATATAGTTCTTGAAGAGGTGTGCTTCCAAATCCATTAATTAGGACAGCCACTTCTCCTTTTCCATCTTCTATCCCTACTTCTTTTAATAATGAAGTTACCGTACGCTCTGCGAGTTCGTCTGCTGAAATAATTTTTTCACGACGGATACCAGGTTCTCCATGAATACCAACGCCAAACTCCATCTCATCTTCTGCAATCTCGAAAGTAGGAGTTCCTTTAGCAGGAACTGTGCAGGAAGTTAGTCCAAAGCCAATGCTTTTAACATTCGTAATAGCGTTTTCTGCTGCCTCTTTCACTTTTGGTAGATCATAGCCGCGTTCTGCTGCAGCACCTGCTATTTTATGAACAAGAACAGTACCAGCTACTCCGCGTCTTCCAACTGTATATAAACTGTCCTGTACAGCAATATCATCATCTACTTTTACATAATCCACTTGAATTCCATCTTCTTCTGCTAGATAAGCAGCATTCTTGAAATTCATCATGTCACCACTATAGTTCTTAATCACTAGTAAAGTTCCCTTATCGCTAGCTGTTTCTTTAATGGCTTGATAAATCTGTATTTGAGAAGGTGAAGCAAATACATCACCACAAACTGCTGCATCTAACATGCCCTTTCCTACATATCCAGCGTGAGCAGGTTCATGTCCACTTCCGCCCCCGCTAATTATACTTACTTTACTTTTATTAATTTGGTCTTTTTTAATGACTTTATATTTTTCAATTAAATTCAGTTCAGGATGTGCTAGAACCATCCCTTTACACATCTCAAGTACAACATCTTCCGGTTTATTAATAATTTTTTTCATTTTATATCAACCTCTTCTTATAATCATTTCCAATTTGATCTGCTGCAAGAATAGCTGCAGCTACTGACTCTGGATTAACAGGGAATGGCATAGAATAGATAGATTCCTCTGGAATACAAGCTTTATTAGCTACTTCCATTAACTCTTCTTGTGTAATTTGTTCCACTCCAATATCAGCGAGACAAACTGGAAGTCCTACTGCTAAACAGAAATCTAACACTTCTTCTATTTCCTCAGTTGGCGCATTTTCCAATACCAATTGTGCTAATGTACCAAAAGCTACTTTTTCACCGTGGAAGTAGTGGTGCGCACTTTCTAAAAGAGTAAGCCCATCATGAATCGCATGTGCTCCAGCTAATCCACCACTTTCAAACCCTAATCCTGATAATAAGATATTGGCTTCAATAATGTTTTCTAAGGCTGGAGTAACAACATTATGATCGCTTGCAGCTTTTGCTTTAACCCCGTCCTCTAATAGAGTGTTGTAGCAATGTTCTGCTAACACTAATGCTGCATTTGTACCTTTTGCTGGTGAACATAAGTCCTCACGTACTCCACAAGGTAATCCAGCATTTACATTAGAGAAAGAACGTGCTGTTGCTCTTGCTTCGAAATAAGTGGATAACGCATCCCCCATACCAGATACTAAGAATCTAGTAGGTGCATTAGCAATGAGTGTTGTATCAATTAATACAACACTTGGGCTTTGCTTAAAGTATGCGTAATCATCGAAAGCACCCTCTGGTGTATAGATAACTGCGGAATGACTTGTAGGTGCATCCGTAGCAGCGATTGTTGGGACGATAATTAATCCCTCTCCCTCAGCCACACATTTTGCTGTATCAATTGCCTTACCGCCACCTAAACCAATTGTACAATCACAGTTGTTTTCTTTCGCTATTTCCTGCAATCTAGAAATTTCTGGTCTTGAACATTCGCCATTGAATCCGCCTTCAAAAAATGTAATACCATATTTTTCTGCTGTTGCATCTAATTTGTCTTGTACACGTTTAATATCTTCAGGATGTGCTATTAAAAGTGCAGAAGTACCAAATGTTTTCACAAAATAACCTAAATTTAAAATTTCATCTTCGCCTTGAATATATTTTGAAGGACTAATAAATGCTTTTCTCATAAATAAAACCTCCTAATTAACTTTGTAATCCCTTACAATCGGAATTTTACTATCTTTTGTATAAGATTACATTAGTCTTAAGTGACGAGTTTTTACAACTTTTTATCGTATTTTTTTGCTCTCTTCATTTAATATGGTATTATTATGACATTATTTTAGGTAAAAATACTACTAAGTTCACGTTGAAAAGAGGTTACCTTTATCGCTGAACAATCTTTTATTTTACGAACTCAGGAATAAAATAAAGATATTCTCAAATAGGTAATCCAAACTACCGCACGGAAAGTAGAAGCAAGGGAGATAAAACATCATTGAAAACTACTTACATGAATTTAGATAAAATACTAGATTTAAAGAAATGGCGAAACCTTCAAGATTCGCTTGCGCTTGTTACAAAATTAGCGATTGTCACGGTTAACTATAAAGGAGTGCCCATTTCTCAACACAGTGGTGTACGTCCGTTTTGTGAGACTATGCGTAAAGATCCTAATACAGCAAAGCTTTGTGAAAAGTGCGATGCGCGGGGAGGATTAGAGGCAGTCAGAACCAATGCTCCTTATATCTATTTATGTCACTGGAATATTATCGATATTGCCATTCCCATTATAATTGATGATAAATATGTAGGTGCTATCATGGCGGGAGAAGTGAAAATTAAGGACGGTGACAAACCTCCTCCCTTGGAACAAATGCTTACTGTTCCATCAAAGGGATTTGAACAAAATTTAAATAATAATGAGGAAATACAGCGTCTATATGATTCTATTCCTACTCTATCCTATACAGAAATTAACGACGCTGCTCAAATGTTATATAGGCTTTGTAACTACATTGTAGAGGAAGCTATGAATAAAAACTTAATTTTAGAAGTATATGAAAAGATGGCTCCAGTAAAAGAGGACCTTTCTACTGAAGACATTTCTTACGGTTATTCTCTAGATAATATTCAAAATATAAAAAAGGAATTAGCCAACACCGTTACTAATGCTTACGTAAAAACGTCTATTAACGATCACTTAGTTTGTAAAAACAAAGTATTACAGCCAGCCTTTGACTACATTTATAAGCATAAAAGAGAAAAAATATCTCAACAAAAGATGGCTGATTTATGTCACATTAGTACAGGTTATTTCAGCCGTGTATTTACCAAAGAAACGGGTATGAATTTTTCTGTTTTTATTTCTCTCAAAAAAATAGAGTGGTCTAAACAATTATTAGAAAAAACGGATTTGTCTATTGCACAGATTAGTGATGAATTGGGTTTTAACGATCCCGGGTATTACATCAAGACATTTAAAAAATATGAAAATATAACTCCTAACGTCTATCGGAAATATTATCAAGAAAAGCTGTAGAATTTTCAGTCCTGATGTAAGAAATATATATAACTTTTCCATACGGATACTATTACTCTAAAAAGGGATACTCTCAGTATGGAAAAGCAAAATCTCTTTAAGTGGAAACACGATTGATTTTTATCTGAGTAAAATAAGAAATAAACAAGCAGCATAGTAAATAAACAAATTTTTTATTTACTCCATAGTTTTAATAAAGTAGTTTAATCATTTACTTCTCATTAACAATAACGTTTATTACGTATTCGTAATAAACATTAAAGTGATTTGGTGGTTTTGTTGCGAAAGAAACAAAAACTCGTTATACTGTATACAAATTAGGGAGGAGTTATTATGGATAAACGACAGCAGTTAATGAGTGAACTTATGGACTTGTGTAATGAGATAATCTGGCGTAATAAACCTGAAGTAGAATTGGCTTTAAAGGACTATACGTTGAGTGAAATAGAATTAATTGAAAATATCTCTCTAATCCCAAATGCGAATGTAACAAGACTTGCAGCTGCAAGCTACATGACTCGAGGTGCTATAAGCAAGCTTACCAAGAAGCTGATAGCTAAAAATATTATAGAGAGTTATCAAAGTGTCGAAAATAAAAAGGAAATATATTTTCGACTAACAACCAATGGACAAAAAATAAATGATATCCATCAAAAATTACACCAATCTTTTCTTGAACGTGATAAAGAAGTATTTAAGCACATGACCGATGAAGAATTTGACACTATTTTTCGTTTCATTGGTCGATATAGACATCATCTGAAAAATATCACTGAGTAAGTGGTATTTTTTTATGTTGTTTTATTGTTGACGAGGAAACAATAAAACGGTAAACTTATGTTTGTTTCCTAAGAAACAATAAATTTAAAGGAGAATTATCGTGGATACTTCAATAAATAAACATCCCCTAACGTTTGGGTTTATCACTGTCTTCTTAACTGGTCTTGGATTGACTATAGTTAGCCCCGTTTTACCTTTTTTAGTAAAGACTTATACTAGTAGTCCCAGCAGTCAGGCTACTGCAGTAACATTACTTACGTCTATATACGCTCTTTCTGTCTTTTTGGCTGCACCAGTTTTAGGTGCGTTAAGCGATAGGTATGGTCGTCGTCCAGTATTAATTATTAGTCTTATCGGCTCTGCCTTTGGTTATTTTATCTTTGGACTTGGAGGTTCACTTTGGATTCTCTTCCTTGGCCGTACCATTGAAGGTTTGACAGGTGGCGAAGTTTCAGCGATTTTTGCTTACTTTGCAGATATTACCTCTTCAAATGAACGCACTAAGTACTTTGGTTGGATTAGTGCTGTTGTTGGGGTTGGCACTGCTCTTGGCCCTATAATTGGAGGTGCACTTGCGACTTTCGGAAACAGTGTTCCTATGTATGCTGGTACGGTTATCACATTGCTTAATGCTATATATGGCTATTTTTTTATGCCTGAGAGTCTTGAGAAGTCCAGACGCTCTTTCAGTATTTCTGTTAGAGAGCTTAATCCATTTATACAATTATCCAAGGTTTTTTCCTTTAAATCTGTTAAATGGCTGTTAATTGCTGGGTTCCTAGTTTGGATTCCTAACGGATCATTACAAGCTATCTTCTCTCAGTTTTCAATAGATACCTTTGCATGGCAGCCTATATTTATTGGTCTGACATTTTCTATAATAGGTGTACTTGATATCTTTTCACAAACAATCATTATGCCACGATTACTCAAATTCTTGACAGATAAAAAAATTGCTCTTTTAGGCATGATAAGTCAAATTATTGGTTTTATCCTTATTTCAATTTCAGCCCTTACAGATTTTTATTTCGTCTTTATTGTTGGGATGATTTTCTTCGGGCTGGGTGATTCGGTCTTTGGGCCATCATTTAATGGTATGCTTTCAAAATCAGTTAGTGACAGTGAGCAAGGGCATATACTAGGGGGAGCCCAAAGCATTCAATCTCTAGCTCGGTTCATTGGACCAATTATTGGCGGTCAGTTGTATTCAGTAGTTAGCCACACTACTCCAGCCGTCATGGGTGTGGTATTGATTGGTATCTCTACTCTCGTTTTATCAAAAAAGCATCGTTATAGTTAATAAAAAACAACCCTTAAACAAGAACAGAAGAACTGCCTCTTAACCGATGGGGGTTTTTTCTGTTTTATAACTGTATACCTTATAAGCAGTTAGTTCACATAAACACTCTTTCCGGAACACACGCAAAAAGAGAATACTTGGAAATGAACTGAACCCAAAAAGTTAGACAATTTATATTTAAGCAACGTAGTTGGCTTGAGTACGGTATTCGACTGGACTCATGCCTTTCAATTTTTCCTTAATGCGAGTGTTATTGTAGTAATGTACATATTCTTTTAGCTCTCTCTCAAAATGGTCCATATCTTTAAATTATTGAAGGTATAAAAGCTCTGACTTCAGTTTGGAAAATAAATTAATAACAAGAAAATAAAGGGTTCTATAACGCGGGAATTTGCGTTGAATCAGGAGTTATATGAAAAACAAAAGTTAATTTTGTCAGCGAGCATTTCTCTGCATTTCAAAGTCTTTGATTAACTAGGTTTTTATTTATAAATGATTGTGACGAGAAAGCATCTTTCTATTTGTACGGGAGGTACTTTTTCGTTTCTTATAAAAATATAAAAATGGAGGAACGAAAAAAAGCCCAATTTCTCTAGTTTAATACTTAGGAATTGGGCCTTTTAATATTAGAATTCCCTTGACGTTGTAAATCCGCATTTCCTGATACTACCCCTTTTAGATAGAGGAGAAACTACTCTTTTGTATCCCTTTCATATAAATATAAAATATAATCAGTCATAACACCGGGATGGCCTAATTGCCGTAGCATAGCTATAATATTGCCACGATGATATGTTCCATGATTGACAACGTGTTGTACTACATCAGATAAACGGGTTTCGAGTCGTCCAGCAAATGAAGTTTCAAGCACAAAGTCGCTTTCTATATCTTCTTGATGATTGAGAAACGCTTTGTACCGGCCTGATAAATCGAAAAACATCGTTTCTAATTCTTCAATTCTTTTCGTTTCAATCTGTTCTCTCAATTGATTAGCCGACGCAAATGCTTCATCAAACTTTTCACCAGAAATACAATCTAACCATATGTTGTCAGAGACATAAATGTGCGCCATCACCTTTGATATAGAAGAAAAAACGCTCTGAATTTCCTTTTCGTAAATATCCTCAGAAAGTTCTTTTAATCGGTCGAAAATTTTTTGGTTTGCCCATACATGGTAGTCGTACAATTTTAATGAGTGATGTGACATTTAAAACTCCCCCTATTTCCCAATTCATTATCGACATTACACAAGGTATCAGTAGTCAACTTAACTATACTTCTATAAAAATATCCTCCAGACCTTTTGTTTAAAGGAGTTTTTTGTTCACTTAATATGAATTATAAGAAGTAACAAACCTTTAAGATTCCTATTATTAAAGGTTTTTATATATTTATAATTCAAATTTTGTAAAAGAAAAGTTCCAAAAAGGATAATAACTCTTGCCTTGTTATATTCTTTAGGATACAATACTGAGATATTTCCTCACCATTTTTATTCTGATTTGAAAACCTACTGTACTCTTGTTTGCACAGTAGGTTTTCTATTATAGAAAAGCGTACAATTCAATCACAGTACAAATGATTGGAAAAGGAATGATTAAATACCGAATAGTGGTAATGATTATCTTTATGTAAAATCTAATAACTCTTCTTATAGCTGTAAATAGATAAAAACATATTGACATTTAATTTCAAACTAACTATGATGATATACATTACATACACTTTAATTTAATAAACAAAAGCTAAGATAGGATCTTAAGTAATCCTAATCTCCCTGTTATAGAGAGCTGATAATTGGTGGAAGTCAGTACAAAGATTAGAGATGAAATTCACTCCTAGAGCTTCCTCTTCTAATAGTGTTTTAGAGAGGACGGATAAAACCGTTATGGTAATTAAGAGGTAAGATGTTTTTACAATATAGGGTGGTACCGCGAAATTTTCGTCCCTGCTGAATAATTCAGCAGGGACTTTTTTATGTTAAAAGGAGGGCATCATGAAAGAAAATACTGCATCAAAGAATACGTTAAAAAAGCAATTATTACCGCGACACATTCGAATGATTGCTATTGGAGGAATGATTGGAACAGGGATTTTCAAAGGGAGTGCTGATACAATTGGATTAGCAGGACCTTCGGTTATCTTTTCGTATCTATTTGCTGGACTATTGCTTCTCATTGTAATGGGAGCTTTGGCTGAAATGGCTATTGTATACCCATCGCACAATATGAAAGATCTAATTCAAAAAGCTTTTGGAAGACGTTTTTCTTTTGTAATGGGGGCTACTTATTGCTTTATGTGGCTTACTGTGTGCGTTATTGAAGTCATTGCTGCAGGTAGTTTTCTGCAATATTGGTTTTCTTCTATTCCTTTATGGATTCTTTGTCTTATTTGTTCAATTGTACTTATTTTAATTAATGCTACAAGCGTAAAGTCTTTTGGAGAAATTGAGTTTTGGTTTGCTGGTATTAAAATCTTTGTTATTATTGCTTTTATTTTATTAGGTATAGCGATACTATTTGGAATTATGCCAAGTAATAATTCATCTTCTCATTATCTTCATAATTATAGTGATTTTGTGCCAAATGGCTGGAAAGCCGTTTTTTCTACATTACTTGTAGTCATTTTCTCGTATGGAGGATCAGAACTCATTGGTTTAACTATTACGGAAACAAAAGATGCTGAAAAGGTATTACCAGGGGTAGTTAAAGGCGTTATGTGGAGAGTAGTTCTGTTTTATACTTTGCCTATTTTTATTATCTGTGGCTTGATACCATGGGATAAAATTGATGCAAATGCTAGCCCTTTTGTCCAAGTATTTGAAACAGCCGGGCTTCAAGGTGCTTCTCATATTATGAACTTTATTTTATTAACAGCTGTCCTTTCAGCAGCCAATTCAGGTATTTATGGCTGTACAAGGATGCTTCATTCTTTATCTCAGTCGGGAGATGCTCCTAAAAGTTTGTCCTATGTAAATAAACAAGGCGTACCTGTTTACAGTTTAGCTTTCAGTGTCCTATTTTTATTATTGGGAACGTACCTCGTATACTTATATCCTGAAAAAGCTTTTTCTTATTTATTAGCTATTCCTGGATTTACAGTTTCTCTTATATGGATTAGTATTTGCTTAGCTCAGCTAAAGCTACGTCCTCAATATAAAGAAAAACCATATTTTAAACTTTGGGGCTTCCCTTATTTAACGCTTTTTGCCGCATGTACATTAATTATTAGCTTCATAGTCTTTCTCATAGACAGTGCGAATAGGTTAAGCTCTATAGTTTGTGTAGCATTCGTTCTTATAATGGTAATTATTTCATTTTTCAAAAGGAACACCAAACCTACTTCTCTTGAAGTACCGAATGATACCAATTAGATTTTACATTCTTCAAAAACTTAAATCAAAAAAAGATACTTTATAAAGTATCTTTTTTTGATTTATAGAAGCACTTGCTTTATCTGAGGGCATTTTTAGTGATTTAACTCACGATTTGTTTTTGGGATTTTGCTCTTCATTCCAAGCCTCTAAGGTTTCAAGGCCTGTTAAGTGCCCAAAATGGTGATATATGATTGCGTTTGACATACCTTTGTTATCCACACTGTAAATTCGTTAATCATGTTAATTAACTCGCGAATGTACTTGTTTTTTTGACGATCAAACTGTTTGTACGTTCCCTCTACTTTGCTAAAATCAATCCATTTCTTTAGTTTAATCATAGGCGGATTAGTGCTCAAAAAATATGCGAGTTCTTGCAGCTGATTACTGATCCTCAGCCATGTTTCTACTTTGATTTCTGTCACTTGGGTAGGTTGATACTGTGGCACATACTTGCAAATCGTGGTATAGAAATAAGCAAAAGCTTCATCAGCAAAATAGACCGATTCTTTATTCCAATACTTTGCATTGTACTCACCTGGTTTCACTTCTATATAATAAGCATTTTCGACCTTGTCCACATTGGTTATCATTTCAAAAGGAGATTCCATAGTAACACCTCTTTTTTAGATAACGTTAGTATGTCCTTTTTTATTAGTGATTTACCTAAAAATTACTCCCAAGTTAATATCGTGTACTTTTATTTTTTTAACCATTTATAAAACATAGGTATGATTGCCTTTCCTTTGAATAGGTTAGTTGTAAAAAACCATATAGCCGAAAGGAAGTAGCAATTATGCATATAGAAATGAATATCTTATTTACTTTAGGTTCTTTACTGGGTTTATTAGCAGGAGGAGGACTTCTCAGATTAGTAAACCATCTGGCAAGGGGAAGAATCCAATTTATGTATGCTATATGCGGTGGAATCTTATTGGGCTTATTGTTCTTTGATATCCTTCCGTCTACTTGGCATCTATATGATTTAAGAGGCGTTTTATTAGGAATTGTAGCCGGATATATCATCATGCTATGCATTGACCTCTTTTTGCATAAACAAAACAGCGAAATTTCACCCTTACAGGCACTTATCTTATTAACGGTTGCTATCTTTTTTCATAATGTCATCACAGGTATTACATTTGGAATAACAGATATGCACCAATCAGCTTCTGTATTCGCAGCTACCCTTTTACATCAGGTCCCAGAGGGGATGGCAATTATGACAGTCCTCTCTATAGCAAAAATACCTAACACCTTTTTTTTACTAATTATAGCCATTCTGTCGCTGTCTTTAGGAGGCAGTTTATTCATTGGTGAAAGTGTACAAGCTTCCTCACTTAAACTACAAGCTTTATCGACTGGCGCAGCAATCGGTACACTGTCTTTTGTTATCTTTCATGAAATAATTGGAAATACCATCAAGCACTTCAGGAAATTGCATGTATGGCTATTAATTTCGCTAGGATTCGTAATTATTTATGTTTATCAATATTCTCTTTCATTATTTCATGGCCATTAGAACGATTAAATTTAAGTGTCAAAAAGACACCTGCAAATGTATACAGCTATACCTCACTCTGATCATTTATAAAAGAAGAACATTTCACACAATGTTCTTCTTTTACATTACTTCCTAGGGTCATGATTATGGTAACTAGAAATAACTGCTTAGAATCCATATTTAATTCTCCTATATGTAAGCTTTTGTATGTTACCACTCTCTCCACTCTTCTGTAATATCCTCTTCAGTCTCTAAGCCAGCTGCATTTGCAGCTTTAATGATAAACTCACAAAGTTCTTCTCTTTCTAACGTTTCAATGAAATAATCAAATTGTTCATTTAATTCGTTTAATCCTATAACTACCTCTTTTACATATTCTAAGATATCTTGTTCTGACATTTTATCTACAGAATCTTTAAGTCTATTCATATAAGTATCAAGGATTTCATCAGTGGCTTTAATATTCTCTACAGTGAAAATTTCATCATCTTCCATTCTTTGTTGCCAAGCTACTGTCGGTTTATTATTTTTTAGGTCTTGCATTATTGTAATATCTCCTTAGGGTCATATTTCCATTGAGCTATAAGCCTAATGCTAATCTGATTATATATCAAAATTAACCTAGAAGATTGGAGATACCCTTTTTATTTTTAGTTACTGTAAGACAGGTGATTATGGATATAAAAAATGTGCTAATTAGTGGATGAATCCTACTTTTCACTTAAATAAAAGGTCAATTTCTTCTCGATCATAATCCAAAATCCAATTATTATATTCTTCATAAAGAAAGCGTATAGATTCTTTACTTGAGGCTAAGACATCACATCCGCGGTCATCATACAAATGAAAAATCATTTTTTTAGAGAGATTAATAAAGTAAATATCATAACTACTTTGGGAATTACTCTTCAGAATAGTAGATGGATGAGCAAAGTCTTCATAATTAATAGCCTTTAAAAGCTGCGCATATCTTAATTCTGTTTTCTTACAAGAAAGTCCAAAGCGATGGGTCAAAGATTGATCATCGTCTTCATCTTCATCCTGAAATATACTCGGCAAACAGTGATGGTTTAATTGATATAGCCGCTGTTTATCTTTTATGTATTTTAAATAAACGTTTAAAGGTCTTTTTTGAAGGAAACGATCTTTGTTCGTAGTATGCACATCCGTAACAAAAAGAATCTCATCTCCCTCTCCAAATACCCTTTGAAATAATGTGATTGATCGATGAAAAGCTTGATTCAAACAATCTTTTTCGTGAGATGAAATTAATGGATCTGATATTTCAAAGCGAATGCTATATTTCCAGGAATAAAACAGAGCTGGACTTAAAGTTAATCCTTCAAAGTATTTTTCTGAAAATAAAGGCAGAGTGTTAGTGCTCATGTATTTTTCTCCATATTTTATAGTTTATAAGTAACTTTTTTTACTTAAACATTAAGTAATTGTTTTAATTCTTTTTTTTAAGCTTTTATAGTGCCCATTAATATGGTCAAGTTCTAACTCCATTTCAATTAATTGTTCTATAACTTTCTCTTTATCTAGTGAAGAGCTAAGAAGAGCTTCAATTAACCGCTCAATTTTATTACTACTCTCAGAAATGTTATTTAAATTTAAATCAGTCTATTTATTAAAATAAAAAGCACCTCAATTAATAGATGCCTAGTTTTTATTATTATTTTTCTTCTGTAATCATAAACTGTACCACGTTATTTAAATTGATGTGCACTAACTCTTTTTCATTCGAAATGAATCTTTCATATTTTGTTATATGACTAATGACTTCTTTCTTTGATGCGGCTTCGAATTTTAATTCCTTTGTCCTGCCATTTATAAATTCGAAAATAACTTTAAATTTAAGCATAGGTGTATCTCCTCATTATCTACTTATTATTCTTGTTTCATTAATTCTTCTTCAAAGAAAAAATACTTGGATATTTAGTAACCGTATAAGAGTATCTTTTCATGTTTTTTACATAATGAATTTTTAAGATTGTTACTAATTCATTCGATACTCTTATAGTTACTGTTTTTCCATCACTAAATATTTTCACGTTATATCCTTCATCTTCTCTCCTACGTTCTGTTCTTGCCTTTTTAATAGCGAACAGCTAAGGAATGTTCGCTATTAATGATGGGTGAGAAAAATGTGTCAGTCCTATTATCTTTGGGCTAACGTTTACATACGCATCAATGCGCCATTAGGCTTTGGTAACTCCTCAGCTGTTATCAGATTCATTTTACAAAAATGTTCAAAAAATTGTTGTGCCAGCTCTCTTTCCTTTGGGTCACTTTTTAACTCAGCTATATCAAGCAAAATTTGAGCCATCCATAAATTATCAAAATAACGGTATTTACCTGTATTCCATGTCATTTTTTGGGATGTTCTTTCATTTACATAATATTTCCAGAAAGGCATCTGATCCGATTCCTGTTCTGTAAGCTGGAGTCTGTATTTTGAATGAGCAGGAATATATCCATCTTCACAAAGCTTACCGATAAAATCTTCATTCACCATATAGACGCCTAAGATACGTCTGTCTTTTTCAGGCATACTGGAATCTATTGCTGTTAACAAGACAGCACTATTTTGGTGCAAACGGATGGGTTTGGTTGGCTTCCCCTTGTTATTACCACTTTTTATTACACCTGAAAAAACCTTCCACTCTAAAAAAGAACTATTCTGTTCTTCTATGTCACACCAAAAAACCATTTGTGATTCAGAATGAAGTTTATGATTCTTCATAAGTTTTTCAAGTCCCCAGCGAAGTTCCTGGTTTTTTCGTTGTAGTTTTTTTTCCTCTTCCTTCTTCCGTTCTTCCTCGTTGTGTTCCATTTCCTTTTTTTCTATAATTTTTTCGAGTGAATGAGCAACACTTTTATCATGCAGTTTTAGATGCTTTCCAAATACATCAGGGAAAACAAACTTTTTATTTTCCGATGCGAAATGTATTTCAATACTAGAATCATTACATTTAACTATACTACCTATCCCAAAAAGCTTGTGTGTAACTTTCTTATTGATTAGATTCATTATTCTAGGCCTCCTTGTAGAATAAAAACTCGGTTACTATTAGATGGTAAATTAATAATTTTATTCAACTAACTTACCTTTAAAGCTCACACAACTGTTTGAGTTTTTTTTCAGTTTAAAAAAAGGGTATTGAAAAAATGTATCCATAATTCTATCTGAAAAAAAACACAGCGGAATTCGGAATACGATCGAAAAAACAATTGTAAAACTATTATAACATTTTTTGAAAATATTACAAATTTTTCATTGACAATATATTTTAATTTGAGGTAAAATGAAGTTTTATTATTTATAATAACTCGAAATAAAAGTTTCCAACAAGTCATGAAACTGCTGGAAAGCCCCTATAAATAACCATTTGATTACCGGTGATAAGCGAAATGATTCCACCATTAAACTAATCTTTAAACTAACCCTCCTTACGTTGGCGGCTTAGTTTAGGTATGTACTACTACAGTAAGTGGTGCAATTAAAAAGCAAAAGAAGAAGATATGAACATTATTACCAAGTGTTTAGAAATTCTTATATCAAAAATTCCGTGCATTATTCCATGAAAATAAAATGGTAAGAAACACTAATTTATATAAATGATTATTACTCCTTTATAAGCTATAATGTAATATGAGGAGTAGTGATGTTAGTATGTATTATTACGGCAAAAGAAACCAAGAACCTTTAGCTCAAGAACAAACAGAGGTTTGGGAATGTACAGTAGAAGATTGTAAGGGCTGGATGAGAA
The DNA here is from genome assembly GCF_042787735.1 of Priestia sp. YIM B13490. Lineage (NCBI taxonomy): Bacteria > Bacillati > Bacillota > Bacilli > Caryophanales > Bacillaceae > Priestia > Priestia sp. YIM B13490. Next base: position 2,384 of record NZ_JBHZOT010000003.1, on the reverse strand, counting down.
AAGATTTCTCTTACGACAACCACCAAAAATGCCCTTTGTGTGGAAATCACATGGAAGCTGGAGAACGGCTTATTAATAAAATCCCCCTTAATCCCCATCGAAGATAATTTGTACCAATGCTATCGCATAGATTAAAAATTACTACTATATTATTTAATTGAAAATATAGCTAATTTATTTGCATTTGCTTTCTATTTCTAATGTATGTTATAACTAGTTATACCTTGTATCGATCGTCTTGTCTAAAACCCAGGCTTTTTTTAAAAGCCTGGGTTTTCTATTGAACTAATAGTAGATAAATCATGGTTTGCTAATTATAAGACCATAAAAAAAGGACTCCTTCATAAGGAGTCCTTTTTGTTATCACTTTTGATTATGCTTTGTGAACGTTAGCAGCTTGTGCTCCACGTTGACCTTGCTCGATATCAAAAGTCACTTTTTGACCTTCTTCTAATGATTTGAAACCTTCACCTTGAATAGCACTGAAATGAACGAATACATCGTCTCCGCCTTCGATTTCAATGAAACCGAAACCTTTGTCTGCATTAAACCATTTTACTGTACCTTGTGTCATAATGTTGCCTCCTGCTGTGGAATATTCCACAAATGTATTACCTTTCTTGCCCAATCATACTATTTCAAGATAAAAACTTCTGTTTAAGGTTTTTTCTTCTCTCAATCTTATACCGAACAAAAACAAGTTAAACATAGTGTAACACATAGAGATATTGATAGCAAATAATTGCTTTTTTCCTTTCTTCACTAAAAACAGTATTATGAGAAACGCTCAGAATTGGAACGAGTGGACAATCACCCGCGAAATAAAGAATATCTTCTTCTGATAGCTTCTCAGTACAACATTTCAACACTTATGCACCAGAATCCCCTTAACTATGTATAGTTAATTTATGGTTAAGTTTTTCCAATATAGATAGTCTTAAAAAGTACACTTTTTGGGATTGTAAAAAAATGACTTAAAAAACAGCTATCCCATTCGAAAAAATATACTTTTACGGACTCCTAATTTTTAACTTTATTCAAACACTAAAGGAATAAAGTTAAAAAATTTATTGGAATTAATAAAATTGCTTTAACGAAACTCAAACAAAAGGTTAATTAATACTTTTAATGAATTAATTTACTTTTAATTTATTTTTAACCATATTTTAATGATTCACTATAATTATTGGATTATAATGGAATCACCAAAGTGATTATCCTTCTTTCAACTTGCTTTTTGAAATTAGTTAACCTAATGTCACTCTCAATAACTACAAACGCCTTTCATCAAGAAGTGTTTATAATGTGGTATTTTTAATAAACTTCATTTCTATATACAAACCAAAAGTTAATAACATATATACTGATAAAGAATGGAAATAGGAGAGGATAATCTTGACTAAAAATCATCCATATTTAGATGAGAAAGTTATGACTATAAAAATCGTTACTGAAATGACAGGTTTATCAGAAAGACAAGTTCGTTATTATGAAGAGCGAGAGCTTATTTTTCCAAAACGAAACTCTTCAGGTACCCGAATGTATTCCTTTTCCGACATTGAAAGGTTAATGGACATTGCAGAAAAAATTGAAGATGGTGTTAGAACACGGGAAATGCGTAAGGATTTATTTTAAAGTAGGTGAATTTGATTTGTTCTTTTAGTCTTTGTTCATGCTTACTCAATCTCTATATTCAATATTTACTGGGTTATTTTTATTCGGATTTTTTATAAATGTATATAAGATAAGACTTTTATGCACTCCATTATTATTTAGCCTAGAGAAAAACATTGATACATAAGGGATGTATAAAGATGTCTATATTTTATAAAAATCATTCTGTTAGAACCCTTATTCCCATAAAGGTTCTCTTTTTCATATGTTCCTGAAAGAGTGATTATGGTAACTAGCATATTAAGTAAGCCCCTTTGTGTTAAACTGTACACAGAAACATGTATGAGTCTGGGGGCAATATAATGAAATGTGCAATAGGGATAGTTCTTATTGCTCAATCTTTATTAACGTACTTAACTATTAAGACAGCATATACTCCTTACACCGTTAGAATATTAGATAGAAATACTGGAGTTATGAAAGTTTCCTATAGTTTCCCTTTAACGTACTGGTTAATCTTTATAGGTTTGGGCATCATGTTTTTAGTGGGAACATATTTAGTCTTTGCTAAAGAAAAGAAGCAGATCTTTAATTAAAGGTCTGCTTTTTATTTTTACCGATAAATGGTTTTATGGTGCGACAAGAAGTCGCTTTCTTACAGTGTAGCTAACGCTACTCATCTAGACGCAGAGATGATCTCCATCCGAAACGGCATTCTTGGTAACGAGTCTGTCGGTTGCATGAGGAAATGTGGAAACAGAGGACAAATG